>CAIUPH010000001.1 GCA_903901015.1 Candidatus Bathyarchaeota archaeon
AGTGTCTTTTGTGGAAATTTAAGTCTTTTTTGTTTGTGAACCAGCAGGTGCACTCTGGACATAGAAAGATGCCTTCATCGGGACCTTCGAGTTCATTAAAATCCTGCTCGGTTTCCTTCCTTTCTTGTTCTGGACCTAACTACTGGTGAGTGATGAAAATTTGGTTTGGTTGGCTGGATGGTTCCTCTTCAGAATTAACCTGTTTTTTAACCGATCGCTTCGTCAATTCAGCCTGCTGTTTAAGCTGCTTTGCCTTCGCTCTTTCAGCCACCATGTCCCATGGATGCTGCGGCTGCGTTAATGGGAAGCTAAGGTAAATTTCTATTTTTTTTCGGTTCTTAAGGTCCAGCATGTTTGTCTTTAGCTGGTTTGCCTTGAAAGTCTATTATAAGTTATAAAGCACTAAACCGTATTGTAGATATGTAGAACAGATAGACAGCAAGACATGCGTTGGCTGATTGTTTAAACATATTTTAAACACCTTTCACAATGAGGTTCCCAGTGACACACATATGCCCGCTAAAACCCCTCCAAAAACTGTCTACAACCCCGATAAAATACGCCAGAAAAAAAGATCAATCGGCATAGTTGCAGTAGTTCTTTTGGTGGTGTTCACTGTTTTAGCTATTGCACAAGTTATGACGTTTCTTGAGTGGCTTTTGGGCGATTTGGTTGTGGCGGGGGTTGCTAATTTGCTCTTTAGAAGAATCGGAAAAACACCTCCCTAATCATAGATTTTCTGCCAGATGCGAAGAAATAATCGGTAGCGAACTCTGGCGGTACTCAACGAAGATGAATGGATTAAAATAAATATGACAAGTACTGAATTACGTTCGAGGAGAACAACCAGTTGAGCATTAACCCGCCGATGAAAACCGCTGTGGCTTCGTTTGCCGTTGCGTTGTTTGCGGCGGTTATGATTTTTGTTCCTGAAGCCGTTGGAATAGACGGTTTCGACGGAGGCTTTGCCATATCTTTTGTGAGCATAATCGTCGCTGTCACCGCGGCTGTCTTCGGCGCAGTATATCTTGGGATGGCTGGTAAGTGCGACAGGATTCTGCGGGGCGAAGGCATACTTGTTCACTGGACTTACACGCCTGAGTTCTGGGCGAAATACACCGAGAAAGAGTACGCTGAAGAGATAAGCGAGAAAAAAGGGCTCTTCATCATTGTAGCTGTAATTGCTCTGGTTACAGGCATAATCTTTTGGGTTATTGATAATGAAGCTGGCTTCTTTGTTCTGATAGTTATGCTGCTCTTGATTGGATTATGCGCGGTAGCATGGCGGGTTCCTGCCTGGCAAAACCACAGACAAAACGTGGGCGGAGTCAGGGAAGCATTCATAACAAAAGACGCCATCTACCTGAACAACAAATTTTTCACTTGGCGAGCCGTATTCACTAGCTTCGACGGCGTCTCCGAGCAAAAAACCCGCGGCATACCGTTTCTAGTATTCAACTATACAGCATCCAACCGAAGAACAGGTCAAACAACGTACACTACCCGAGTACCCATTCCGCCGGGTCAGGAAGAAGCCGCGAAAAATCTGGTTGAACAGATCAACTTGCTGAACAGTTATTAAACTGAATCGCCAACGCAAAGGATTGATAATTACTTAGATAAGAAAAAAGGTTTGAAAAAAAATCGAGGTAACTTTTGGTTATGCTTGAGTTGCAGTTACTGTTACGTGAACGCTGAAGGGCGTCGCAGCATGAACTGGCGTGTTTGAAACGATGGCTATAGTTAAAGCTGGATGCACTGTTTGGCCTGGCTGCAATGTGATTGCTGGACCTGCGTCTCCATGCATGCCCCAGAAGACCCTGATGGTGGTTTGTGGAATCGCTATTGAGTAGCTGACCAAGTTTAAATTAACATTAACAGGTACGTTTCCAACGTTCGTTAAAGTAACTTGTGCATGGGTGCTTTCTACGTAGCCTCGGCTGTAGTTGATGTTGATAACGGGTACGTTTGTCTCCCAGTTAAAGCCTGTGAGTTCTCGAGTTGAATTGGCGGTGACGGAAAGCTGGACGTTTGTTCGTGGTGTTCCAAACGCGGTTAATGATAGGGTGTGGTTGTTCCAGTTGTAGGCTGCCGTTGAGCCGTTTGTGTAGATGTCCCTTTGAAAACTTAAGGCTCCAAGTACCAGTGGAACCGAAATTATGGCGAGTAAGGTTATTATTGAAACAGTGAAAAGTTTTCTCATTTGTCATTCTCCAAATGTAGTTTTCACGCTGCAGTTTCGAGCTTTTCCCGTCGAATGCTTGTTCATTATGCAGGTTAGAGCTTCTTACCGCAGTATGGCTATGTATGTTGTTTACAAAATAAATAATGATGCGACTATGTATTAACAACCACAGTTAACATGGCAATGGCATTTAAGGTTAAAACAGAGGTTGCCCCAAATGTTACATTTTCATTCAATATGATATTTTGCGCGCTTAAACTCTTTTTGCCAACAAAACGGGTCATCAGCCTGAATAATCTGAACTTCACAAACGTTGCATGGATTAGTTAAAGCCCCCCGAAATCTCGCAGACAAAGTTGGGTCCGC
>CAIUPH010000002.1 GCA_903901015.1 Candidatus Bathyarchaeota archaeon
TGCTACTCGCAGCTAAGGGAATGAGTGAGAACTTGAGTTGGAAGGAAAAAGCCGTTATAATTCTAAGCGTTCTGGTTAATTTGTGGGGCGTAGTTTCGATTATCGGCTTCAACTTCGTAAGCTTCTAAAATAATTTTAAAAATAAAATATTTTTTTGGGGTGTGAGCAATCTATTCTTTGACTGTGTTCTGGATGATTGCTGAGCAAACTCGCGTTACCCTTCAATCGAACGTATCTTTTCGGCGATGAACTTTGTAAGTTCTTTCCCATTTTCTGTCCATACCTCCATTACGACCATTTGGTCGCCTAATGAGGTGGCTAGTCTCCTACCCATCCGCAAACAACATCCCCCAGCCCTCAACCTACTACACTGACCTTCTTCAGATAAAGAACGTTGAAAATGCGAATAGAACGATAAAAAGCATCACGGTATCCGACCTCAAAGACGCTTCAAACCTGAAATGCTTGACTGTGTTTTTGTTCACAAACCAAACCGACAACCCAACAGCCTCTACGCCTTTGGGTGCTGTTTTCTTAACTAACAGCTCAAAGGGAGATGCTTTGTTGAGCGGCAAGTTCACGCTTGAACCTTCGGAAGTGAACTATATTGAAGTCGCTGGGTGCGCAGTTTATGGCTCTTATAGTTCAACTGTGCAATTCAAGGTAAACCTGCAACCCTAAGACATTAACTCTCTGAATAATTCGTTTTTCCAGTACCTTCTAGCTCCGCCCGTTGAGCTGACAACTGGACGAATGTGTAATTCTGTGTTAATTTGGGTATAAATCTGTCATTTTATGGGTTGAATTTTGAAAAATTGTTTAATAACCGTTTTCTCAAAGTAAAGTCTGATGAGGAGGTGTAACAAACGAGCAAAAAAACCATCGCAGTAGGACTTGTATTGCTGGCAGCTTTCGCAGCAGTATTAGGCGTAGTAACCATGACTGCAATAGGACAAGAATCTAGCCCAACGAATACAACTGTAGTCAATTCAGCTGCAACCCAATACACAAGCGCTTCCCAGTACACGGCAAACGCTGCAATCGCTGATAACTCGGGTTTCTTGGGGTGCTTTGGAGGTCACGGCATCTTCGGCAGAAATAACATCGAAGTCAGTTCAGACTACACAGCAAACGTAATTTCAATACTCAACAACGACTCAGATGTCATGAAAACACTCATCTCACAAGGCTACAACGTAACATCAATCGACCCCACAGTCAAGACTGTAATCGAAGGTAACGGTACAATCACAACTCAGGCAGCAACTGCAAACGTAATCCTAACGAACGGAACCTCAGGCTTCGCAACTGTTAACGTTGACGTTGCAACCGCAAAAGTCACGCAGATAATCATAGTCACCAGAACAGTAATCGACAAAACCGCCAGCTGACACTACATTGGAACTCAAGCAGCAAAAACACCTTAACTCCCATCTATTCAAAAAATGGGCGGGCGGAAGTCTGGAGACAGAAATAATAGGTTTGCATTTTTCTCTTCTCCTTAACCTCCTTTTGACCTCCAGACTTCTTCCAACCCAAAAAATCGCTTTTAAGAAATCGCGCCTCAATGAGTACTGTAGCTTGACGTTACATCGTGGTATGCGCCATCTTCAAACGAATAGACTCTGACTGTTGAACCGATTGCGCCGCCCCAATCCCAACTCTGATACCGTGTTGGGTTGTTCCAGACTCTATCAGATGGGTCCACGTGAACCCAGGTGCCGTTGTAGTAGTCTTCAGCCCAAACATGGATGTAATTCCACGTGGTTGTATCAACGGCTGCAACGAGCCTGCTCTGGTAACCAAGAGATAAACACGCTGACACGTAGACGTCGCTCCATTGCACGCAGATGCCTTTGCCGCTGTCGAGGATTTGTGTTGGGTCTTCAAAGAAGCCGTTTGGGTCATTGGCGAATGTGAGTTTGGTTTGTTCCCAGCTGAAGATGTCAGTTTGGTTGTAGCTGGGGTTGAGCCGCGATGCCATCGACGTTTTTGTCTGGGTTGAATTGAGGTTATGCATTACATTCATGTAGTGGTTTGCAAGCGTCTTCAATCCTTCAGGTACGTCGGGCGCGTTGTTCACAGGCGTCTTCGAGGGGAACCACGTGAATGCAGCAATCAAAAGAACGGCAGTCAAGATCAGAATAGAAACGGCAACTATCCATTTCTGTTTTTGCCAGTGTTTCTTTGCTGAATGCGTTTTCCTCGACTTCATAGAAGCTTTATAGGTGTTTTTTGATGTAAAAAGCTATCTCATCAGGGTTTGGCGATGCTTTTACTTATACGTGGGCGAAGAAGAATAGTTCCTCTCTTTTTTCGGTTTTTTCTTGTTTTCTCTCCAATTTTAACACCTGCTTTCTTAACACATTATCCATTGTGGACAATAAAAGGGTGGTTGAGATTTGTTCATAACAGTTATGCAACTCTCTTAGAAGTGTCTAAAAAACAAATTACAGTTTTTACGAACGCGATAATTAATGATGATTCAGAGGACATTTGCACAGGATTTAAAAGGGTCAAACTTTCGATTTACGTTTTATTTTTATAAAAAGAAGATGAAGATGGTTAAATCCATCAATGGGTAGCTTGCAGAGTTATCTGTTGTTGGGTTGAAACTGAAAGCTGCGAATCCGAAGCTGAACTAATGGTAAAAGTGAACGCGTTGGAAGTTAAGGTGCCGCTGAGGTTGAAATTAAATGTTGGGCCGCCGTTAGGTCCTGCGTTGCCATTTGCATTTGCGTTAATTTGTGTACCGGAAATAGTGCCTGCAAAGTTGAATGTTACTGGGGAAGTTCCCATTACTTGATTCAGGTTGTTAGGTACCGATGTCGGAGTAATTGTTACCGCTATAATTATGTTGTTTCCATTTTGCTCAACAAGGCAGTCAACGGTTGCCCCTATAGTTCCTGAGATTTGTCCGCCGCCGTTCTGTGGCACGTGCACGTTGAATAGGCAGTTTACGGTTTGATATTTGTCCGTCGGGTCGGTTAGCGTGTTTCAACCAGTTTAGGACGCCATTTTCTTTAGTGACCTGACACCCCAAAAGAACACGAGGGCAGCGAGAACGCCGATGATGATGAAGCCTTCCAGAATGCCTAAGCTTTGGAAGTTACCTGCAAACAGTGAGCGGGTAGCGTCGACTGCGTATGAAAATGGGTTAACCTTTGACAAATCTTGAAGCCACAGGGGTGCAAGAGCGAGCGGAAGGATGATGCCTGACAGTAGGGAAATCGGTAGCGTTATAGTGTTGAGGGTTGGTGCAAGTGCGTCTTCAACTTTGTATATGAGCGCGAAACCGTAAGAAATAGAAGCCATAGTAATTCCGATTAGGGCGTAGAGTAGTAGAGAGAGCAAGAACCCGTAGATGTTTACGCTTAACCCAAACGGAATGGCGACTAATGTGATTAGGATGCATTGTAAAAGCAGAACCACGGCATCTCTTAGAACCCTGCCAAGGAGAATCGCGGGGCGCTTAACAGGAGTCACCAAGAACCGCTCGATGACGCCCGAGCGAATGTCGTCGATTAGCGAAAACCCAACGAATGCTGTGCCGAAGAGCGCCTGCAAAACCAATAGTCCAGGAATGAAAACTTGAACGGCTTGTCCCGCAGGTATGCCTGGTGCTCCTTGTAATCCGTTGAGAAGCGGCATGAACAAGAGCAAGTACATGAGAGGCTGGAACATGCTTACGAAAACAAAGACCGGAGTCCTAATTGTATGCTGCATGTTTCGAATAAACATTAGTTTGGTGTCGCGTAGAAGAGTCATTTTATTTGATCCTCCCGTAGTGAACGTCCAGTATATTTTAGGAAAACATCGTCTAAACTTGGCCTGGACAATGTTACTCCTTGCGCCTCAACGCTTTTTGCGTCAAGCGACCGCAGCAAATCCGGCATCATTGTTTCACCGTCTTCAATGGTTAAGTGGACTGAGCTGTTTTTAGCCTGAACTTTTCCTTTCGGAACCTTCTCAGTTAACAATGTTTCAGCTTTGCGGGCGGTTTCCTCGGTTTGGAAACTAAACACTATGGTGTCGCCGCCTACGCTGCTTTTTAGTTCGCTGGGGGTTCCAGTTACGATGATTTTTCCGTTATCTATGATTGCAATTGTGTCGCAGAGTTTGTCGGCTTCATCCATGTACTGGGTGGTCAAGAAAACGGTGACGCCCACATCCTTGAGTTTTTTTATTTCTCCCCAAAGATACGCTCTGCTTTGCGGGTCAAGTCCGGTGGTGGGTTCGTCGAGAAGAAGCAGTTTTGGGTGGTGGATCATGCCGAGCGCAATGTCTAAGCGGCGTTTTTGGCCGCCAGAATAGGTTTGTGCAGGTCTTGTTATGAATGTGCCCATTTGGAAGCGTTCGACGAATTCAGCGGCGTATTTCTTCGCGGTCAACGTATCCAAACCGTAGAGTTGAGCTTGAAGAACCAAGTTTTCAACGCCGGTGGAGGATAAGTCTGCTCCTCCTGCTTGGCTCACGCATCCAACGTTCTGTCGGATCTGTTCCTGCTGTCTGGCTAAGTCATAACCCAGAACTTTTGCTTCTCCGCCAGTGGGGCATAGCAGGGTTGAAAGCATTTTTTGAGTGGTGGATTTGCCCGCGCCGTTTGGACCTAGAAAACCGTAGATTTCTCCCTTTCTAACTGTGAGGTCTATGCCTTTAACGGCTTCTACCTCTTTTTTTCCGCCTCGTCCCTTAGAAACGAAGGTTTTGCGAAGCCCAATTGTTTGAATTACCAAATCTGTGCTCGTGACAAGTCACCTGTAAATGAACAAACTGTGTCTTCCCAGCCTCATACAAAAAAGGTCTATTTAAAAATTGGCACATACCTGACGCATAAAGCAAGCTTTTAGGTTGACAGATTGACCGCTCAGCTGTCATAAACTTGGGGTTGGATAAGGGCTCAATGAACTTTTTCGTTACCAACCCGTTTTTATTGTTGAAGCGGTAGTCGGATGCTTGTTTTTCTTTTCGGCTTTTAGCTTTTTGAACCTGTGGATTTTAACCACGTTGTTTTCTACTTTAACCCAGTGGGACCCGTTAAGGTTTTTGCGGTAAACAAACTTGGTTACTTCCCTTGCCAACGTATAAGCTGGGGCATCTTCCATTTTCACTGCTAAGCCTCCAGAAGTTACTTTTGACTCCAACGCGAATTGGCTATGCAGAAAATTCGCAAGGTTCTCTTTCTCGGTGTCTAAATCTCCCATGTCAACTTTTATGGTGTTTCCCAAGTCACTCAACCTGCTTGTATGCTATGGTGTTATTCTATATTTAAAACCTACACAAACTCGCTCTACCCGTCCTATTCGTTAACAGAACCGTCGTATCTGAGGATGCGGCCCGGGCAACTGCGGAAGCAGCGAAACTTACCTTGTTCGGTATTTCCCCTAAGAAACCTCTTTTCGGACCTGTCGTTGCCTTCAACAGTGAAGCCGATGAGATTTCGATCGAAAAATTTCCGATAGCTGAACTCGACGCCAACGCTAAAGCATCTCTTGCCCTCGCAAGAATCGACCCTGCATCATTCACGAGGCTCGAGGAAACTGCGCTGGCTATGGCTACGAACGTCTTCAAATTCCGCATTTGCCAAGCACCCGACGAAATCGGCCAAGTCGTCAGGGAAGTGCTCTCGTTCATCGAGTTCGCAATGATCTTCAATCCCTACTACAGGGTGACATTGGAAGACCAGCGTAACAAAACCGCAAAAATCATGCAGATTGACGGCGTAACCGGCAGGACTCTTTAGAGTCTTAAGCCCTATTTTTTGGGTCAATTCGAGCTCTACCGGATTCTTACGTGGCTGAGTAACTCTAACGTGGAAAAAAGGTCTATTGCTTCAAGCTAGCGGTTTTTCGATGCCTAAGTGCTACAGCAACAGCAAACAAGGAAATCATTAACGGCATTATTACCAACCAAGATAACTCTGGAA
>CAIUPH010000003.1 GCA_903901015.1 Candidatus Bathyarchaeota archaeon
CAGATTACTGTTTCATCAGGAACCGCTGTTTTCTTCTGGATGTACACTGAAAACGGCATAGATTACCAAGCTAAAGGGTTACAGATGGCCTTCCAAAACAATGTGTTAACCTCCATGACAGATGGCTACTTCTTGTTCACGGTGGGAAGCACCAGATTGGATGTTTCCCAGGAACAGGCAGTAACTATCGCTGAAAACTATGTCAAAACCTTAACATGGAACATCGAAGGCAAACAAGTATCCAACTTCACCGTAGCACACCCGCCCCTATCCATCCAAATGGTGCCCCATACACGCGGCAATTCAGTAGCGCTGATTCCCTACTGGTACGTTG
Organism: Candidatus Bathyarchaeota archaeon; assembly: GCA_903901015.1. GTDB lineage: Archaea > Thermoproteota > Bathyarchaeia > Bathyarchaeales > Bathycorpusculaceae > Bathycorpusculum. The sequence continues at coordinate 335 of CAIUPH010000003.1, forward strand.
AAATGCAACTTGGAAGTATATACGTGGGGGGCATAAACGAGGTTACAGTGGGCATCTACGCTGACACGAATCAAGTGGCAGACGTGCAGATGCTAAGCACCAGCGCCGGAACAGAAACATAGCATAAAATCCAAAGCTTCACGTCGCAACGAGCGGTTTAACCATACTCTACTTTTTTTGTTTTATTTTGCAGTCCTGTTTTAGTAACGCGATGCTGTTTGCGGGTAAGTCTTTTTCCACCATGAAGTTGGCTCCAACCCACGTATTCGCACCCACCTTCACACCTGGCATGAACAGCGACTTTATCCCGGTCTTCACGTTGTCGCCCAACACCGCTCCGAGTTTTCGTCTGCCAGTGTTTACGACTTGGTCTTTAACCATCATTTTGATTAAGCCTGCGTCGAATCGGTAGTTCGCCATTATTGTACCTGCGCCCAAGTTGCATTTTTCGCCAAGAATGCTGTCGCCAACATACGAGAGGTGTCCCGCATGGGTTCCGTCCATGAGGATGCTATTCTTGATTTCACAGCCGTTGCCGACCCGTGTTTTTTTGCCAAGGCTTGTGCCTGCCCGAATGTAGCAGTTGGGTCCGACGTCTGCTTCTTCGTCTATGAAGACGGGCCCTTCGATATATGCACCCGAGCGAACCCGCGCGGACTCAGCCACCGTGACGGGGCCAATCAGGTGTGCACCCTGCTCGACTGTTCCCAACACTTTGTGGTCCATGCGTTTTAGCGCCCAAACGTTGGCATCGAGCAAATCCCATGGCCTGCCCACATCAAACCAGTCGTCATTGCTGAGTTGCGCTGCCAAAACCGTCTTGCCCTCAGTTGCAAGCATGGTTATGGCGTCGGTGAGTTCCCATTCGCCGCGGACTGAAGCTTTGGTCTTTTTGATTTTGCCGAAGACCTCTTTTGAGAAAGCATAGATTCCTGCGTTAGCCAAGTTCGAGGGAGCTTTTCCCGCGGCTGGTTTCTCGACTATGCGTTTAACTTTTTTTTCTGCATCCAGTTCGATGATTCCGTAGCTTTCAGGCTTATCCACTGGGACAACGCCCATGACCGCGGCTGTTTTTCCCCTCTTAAACTGGTCTAAAACTTGCTTCACGGAGTCTTGACCGAACAGTAAATCCCCGTAGATTAATACGAAATCCCCATCCACATACGGCTCAGCGACTTCGGCAGCGTTGCCAGTGCCCAAAATCGCTTTTTGCTCCACATAACTCAGCTGTAAGCCGAGTTTTTCGCCGTCTCCAAAATAGCTGCGGATGGATTCGCCCATATAGTGTGTAACGATTATTGCCTCGTCAATTCCCGCCCTCTTTACTGCTTCTAGACAGAACTGCAGAATCGGTTTTCCACCGACTTTAATGAGGTGCTTGGGACGCGTCGCCGTTATTGGCAATAGCCTGACGCCTTCGCCAGCCGCTAAAAGAACCGCTTTCATTTTTGTTGTGCCTCGATTTGTTTGTGTATTAGTGCTGTTACCTTTTGGGTTATATCTTTTGCCGCCTGCGAGGATTCGCCTTCGACGGTTAAGCGGATAAGCGGCTCCGTGCCCGACGCCCGAACCAGCAACCAACCGTTCTTGAGGGCTAAGCGTACGCCGTCGACCGTGGAGAAATCTGTGTAAGCTGGAAATTCTGTTTTCAAAACGCCGCCCAATTTTTCCACTAACTTGTATTTTTGCTCGTTTTTGCAGGCGATGTTTTCCCGCATCGTAATGTATTCGGGCATTTCACGGATGAACTCGGAGACGCTCTTGCCTTCCGTTTCTAGTGCCGCAAGGAATAAAGCAGCAGAAAGTGGTCCATCGGGGCATAGATGCTGTTGTGGATGCACCCAAGCGCCGCAGGGTTCGCCTCCGAAAACGGCGCCGTCGCGTTTTATGGCTTCAGAAACGTAAATGTCCCCAACTCGTGTGCGAACAACCCTGCCGCCGAATTTTTCAGCCATGGTTTCAACACACATCGAAGCCTCAACGTTAGTAACTACGATTCCGCCGCCGCTACGCTTCAATGCGAAAGCACCATAAGCCGCCAAGGAACGGTCAAAATTAACAAAAACACCGTTCTCATCGACAAACGCCACTCGGTCAGCGTCGCCGTCGAAGGCAACACCTACGTCTGCATGGAGCGTTTTCACTGTTTTTGCCAAGTCCTGCAGGGATTCGGCGGTGGGTTCAGATTTTCTGGCTGGAAAGAACCCGTCTGGCTGCGCGTTTAGCGCGGTTACTTTGCAGCCTAAGGCTTTAAGCAACCTTGGAGCAACGCTGAAAGCAGCGCCGCATCCTGGGTCAACAACGACGTTCCACCGTTTTTTCAGGACCACAGCTTTCTGCGCCATCGTCAGGTAGAATTGGCTTGCATCTATGAGTGTGGTTTTGCCGAGGCTACGCCAATCCGCCAAAACAAAGTTTCCGTCAGCTACGATTTTTTCCACGGCAGCCTGGTCTTGGTCGGTGTAGGATAAGCTGTCGCCGTTGAACACTTTTATGCCGTTGTACTGTGGCGGATTATGAGAAGCAGTAAGCATGAACGCCACGTCAGCGCCCAACGCTTTAGCCGCGTAAGCCAGAACAGGCGTCGGCACTATGCCCGCTAGCAGAACATCGGTGCCTGTAGAGAGTAAGCCTGAAACCAATGCAGCCTCAAGCATGCTGCCTGTAACCCTTGTGTCTCTTGCAACAACGGCTTTTTTGGCTTTGGCGTGAGTCGCGACTGCTAAAGCAACCTTGCAAACCAGAATTGGAGTTAAATCGATGTTTACTAAACCCCGAACGCCTGAACTGCCGAACAGTTTACCCATCCATACGCACCTGTAAGTTACGGTTACCTGCATGGTAGGGGTTTGTTGCTTAAAATAATTTGGCATCCAGCTAAACATAATTTCTAAGAAAAGCGGATAATTTTTCCTTGGTCGGATGCAGCCCATCTGGGTCTAAGAGGTAGCATGCGGCAACAGCGTTAGCCAACGTCAAACGGCACTCATCAGAGAGCCCGTTGTGGTCGCCCATAATGTTGCCTGCGCACCAAGCATCGCCAGCGCCAGTGGCACGCAAAACTTTAACCTTAAACGCTGGAACCACAACCTCATGTTTGCCCTTTAAGGTGGCGGAGAACTCGGTGGTGTGCAAATCGATTCGTGAAGGCAAACGTTTAGCCAAAATTCGCGCTGCATCCATCGCCAACTCAGCGAAACCCAAACTCGCCCGCTTCACCTTCAAGCCTCCATCAAGCAAGCTTGCGTATGTGATGGCTTCGTTCTCGTTTAAGCTTAAAATATCGACTTTACCTGTTTTCAGAATCTTATCCATCAAACCAGCGATTCCCACAGCATTCGGGGTTGGGTCTGCCGTATCAAAGTAAGTTTTGCTTTTGCCCTTCATTTTTGCCCGCTCAAAAATGGTTTTCGCAAGTTCGGTACCGAATTTTAAGGTGCCAGCCCAGTTGAACAGGCAAACGTAATCCGCGTCTTCGATGAGTGCATAGTCGGTTTCATCAAGGTTCGCAGGTCCAAAGTCTGATAGCGCACCTAAATCCCGCAGCATAACGTTGGTTTTCCCGGTTCCGTTTTTGAATTCCAAAGCCGTTGTTATAGATGCTTTGCCACTTGTTTTTATGTGGGATGTATCGATTGGCGTGTTTTTGAAATGGTATCTGATTTGTTGCAATCCGAACTCGCTCGTGCAAACAATAGGCGCAACCTCGGCGCCTAAACGTACTAAGGCTGATGCGACGTTGACTGCGTTTCCGCCCGTCAGGTCTGTTTGGGGGATTCCGTCGATGCTGCCACCCTTTCGCTTAGCCACATTCGCCACAAACGCTGAGAATTCAGCTGTGTCCCAATCGAGGTTTATGAGTCGATCGAGAAAAAAATCTGGCAACACAATCACTTTGCAGTCTTTTTGATAGGGTTTCTGTAGGAAACTCTGCAGTTCAGTTTTGTATTCTGCTAACAACATTGGGAGGCTCCTTAAGAGTGTAATTCCAAAAAGCTAAAATAACCTTTTGTTAGAGTATGGACTCATAATACTTGAAGAGTGGAAGGGAAATTTGCAGTTCAAAACAGAGGTCAGCCTGTTATTGTTGGCAATTACACTTTTTGCGGTAGCCATGTTCTTCTACTCGTACCAAAGCGACATCGGTGAAAGCGCAACTAAAACCCTAAGTTTAGCTTATCCATACCGGGGAATCGCATTGGCGTTCGTGGGTTTCGGCTCAGTCTCCATGGTTACAGCATCGATTTCTTACTCGAAGAAAAACAAGAATATCATGTATTAACACCGCTTTAGGCGCCGAGAACAAGTCGAACCAGCAACCACACGAAATCGCCAAGCAATAACGCCGCCATTAAACCCAATGTTACGAAAATCAGCATCGGCAAGCCAGGCGTTGCCCAAACGTAACCGTCGATTTTACCTTCATCAGCCGCTTTAGATAAGCGTTCAACGATTTTTTCGCGTCCCTCATCACGAGGCACAACAACTAGTTTGCGCTTCAAACTGATGAATTGGTCATTGTCAGCGATGTCTTCCATCGGGAAAATATGCCATTTTGCTTTAACGCAGGACACAGTCATCTTGTAGCCGGTAATTAGAACCAGAAACTTTTTACCAATTGATTCGGATGCGAGTGTTCCCTGAAACATTTTGGTTTTGGTTTTTTGGTGCCAGACTACGTTGCGCAGAATCATGTAGATGCCGCTTGCCGCCGCGAACAGGACAGCGTTGCCGAAGATTGTTATTGGAAATATGATTTGAGAAGTCGGCGAGGTTGCCAATATGGGCTTTAACAATGCTAAGGGGGCAAATGGCATGGCGAGGGCGATGCACATGAGGGCTTTGGAGTCTGCGCCGCCGAAGCCACCCGCGTAGAACAGCAGAAGCGCCAGCCCCGCGGTTACGCCAAAACATAAGCCGTACAAGGGTAGCTGTGAAGGTTCAAACAAAAGCAGTTCAGCCAAGGTCAAGGCGAGTGCTATTGGCGCGTAGACTACCCAGACGCGGTTGCTGACTTCGCGGCTTTTGTAGTCTCTCCATGAAGAGTAGACTAGGACGATTAACGAAACCGCTATGCTTGCCCCTATCAGGATGGATTGGAGTGTTTGAATTGATGGTGCACCTTTAGCTGTTGCTGAGTAGCATGTTGAAGACTTAGGCTAATAAGATTTTGTTGGTAATTGCAGCACTGCACAAACCAAAAGGGAATATTTGGGAGCTTAGCTTTTTGCAGTTACCGTCAACGTAGGCGGGTACTCAGCCAATATCCAAAGACCCATCGGCGTGGTTCCATCGTACAGACTGCACAGCGACGTTGTGCCATCGAACGTTACCACGGCGCCCTGCCAAGTAATGTCGTAGGCATAGGCGAATTGAACCTGCCTCAAATCTACAGGAAGCAACTCGATGAGCGGGCTGTTAGCAGTCACGTTTAAGGAGCCTGTGGGCTGCCCAGCAATTGAATCGAGCGCGTAGAGCCTTTGGTTATCGTTATCAGTAAACATTATTCCAGCACCCTTTCCACTGCCTGAAATGAATTGGCTAAAATGATGCGGCGTCCAACCACTGATTGTAGAGTTAAAGAATGCCGCGGTGCCGTTTTGAAGGGTTGGGAACCCAGCGAAAGTGCCGTTTTCAGTTTGTGTTTGCACCGAGGGTAAAGTGGTTGTAAGTTGGATTGGACATAGATCTGTGATGGAACGCGTCTGGGTTGAATTGATGAACATTATTCTCAGCTGGTAGGTGTAATATGTTGCGTTTGCGGGTAAAGTTAGGATTATGTTTGCGTACAGGTTAGGGGAACCTGTTGGTCCGTTGTTCCACTCTGCTTCCTGCTCCACAATGTCTCTGACTATGCCATTCTGGATGACGTATGCGGCTCCAGCGCCGTAAGTGCTTGCCTGCTGGTTAATGCGCATGAAAGTGGCCGTACTAGAATTGCCCGATCCCGTTACGGTAGCCTTAACGTTAAAGTTTCCGAAAAGAAGAGTAACATTGCCGTTGGTAAGAGTTGAGGCATTAGAATTATCGTTAACGAAGTATCTGTTGGTAAATGCCATGGGCGTCTGGGTTGCTACGTCACTGCCGTCCCACCAAACCGTAAAGTCGGTGACTCTACCGTTCAAAAGGAAAACAATCATCTGGCGGTTGCCAAAAACCGTGGAGTTACTCGTCAAGCCCAGCGGAATTTGGTAGTTGGATGCCCAATCTTCAATTTGGAAAGGAACCTGCTGGTTTATGCCGTTTATGGTTTCGTTTACGTGGATTGCCTTGACTGGGATAGGCGGGATGGGCAGAGTTTGGGTGGTTGTCTGGATGTTTTGTCCCAGCCAGCGCATGGTGCCGTTCTGCAGGAGCTCAAGGGTGAATGTGGATTGCTGCAGGTTAAGCAGATAGCTTATGTCGGGTTCATCCTGCAGGTAGACTGAGTCGATGTTCCAGCTGTCCGACGTTGGGTCTGTCGCGTCGTTGCTTCCAACAAAGCGTATTGTAAGTGTCGGTGAATCAATGTATGCTGCGAGGGAAGCGTTGTTGAAGTAGTTTGGCGCAAGGGTAGTTAGATACTGCCATGAACCTCCATGATACACCTGCACAACTAATGGTTCCCCGCTGAAACTGCCAGTTTTTATGCATAAATCCTGTCGAAGATTTGAAGCGTTAACGTTTAAACATTGCTCCTGAAGGTTAAGGGCATAATTTGTAAACTGCGAGGTAAACTGTGCCAAATCCAGTTTCAAATCAAACTGGGCTGCTGTAGTGTTGAAGACCGTTACTTTTAGTTTCCAATAGTTTGTGCTGTTTCTGAAGTTAGTTGGGTTTTGAGTAATTGTTTGGGTTTGACCATTGTCACTTGCGCCCAAAGAAGTAGAAATGTAACCGTCTTCACCGACTGTTGGATAACGATTAGTGCCACCGTAATTGTACAGTTGAAAAATGCAGCTTGATGTTCCAGCAGTTACGGAGCTATCAACTGCCCAGGTTAACTGTTGCCAATTAATCAAGTCAGATGAACCTGTAAATTCTGCTTGAACGGTATATTGTGTAGCTGTCGTGTATGTGCAGTTAACGCTGTATTTTCTGTTGGAGTCTGGGTTTAGGTTGTTGTCTGGGTTTGACCAGTTGCCGAATGTTCGTGAATCAGAATAACCCTGGTTTGTGCTGCCTCCGTCATAGAACAGGTACACGTTGCCTGATCCAGTGTCAGCCCAAGCTACTAAAATGTAATTTGTGTTTGCGCTTAAAACTGGTTTAGGGTCGGTGAACGTGAAAGTGAGCCATCCGTTAAACCCGTTGCCGATTATCTGGGCATTAGAGTTTGCAACAAGACTGTTATCCGAAGCTAGGTAAATTGCGACTTTTACGTTGCGGTTATTGGCACTTGAGGAAACAGCTGCTGATATGGATTGGATTTGCCCTCCTGTGGTTGTCGTATATAGGGCGCCTGTAATTCTGCCTTCGATAGTTTGAGTTTGAGTGCCTTTAGTTGAATAGCCCAAAGTGGCTGTTTGGGCTGAAAAAGCAGATGGGTAGGAGTGAAGCTGCAGGTAACTGGAATCATTGGCACATGTGTCGGCTGTGATGTTGCCTGAACTTTGAGCAATCGTTGTTGAACCAGCCAAGTTACAGATTAGCGGATAGTAATTGATGCTGGCAAGTCCATATGCCTGCTCTGTTAAAGTGTCATATGTGCTGTCTGGTCCTTGCTGCTGAGCGTTAAAGTTGCTGTGGGTTCCCAAAACGTTCAGGTTAGCCGTGTCAACGTAATCTGAGCCAGTTTGAAATGCGCTGCTGTTCCACGCAATCGTCGAAGTAAACTGGCTAAACGACGACGCTAAAACTGAGAGACCGCGGGTATCCTCAACCTGAACCACGTAAGAGTTGTTCGATACTCCTTGGGGAAGATCAACCGTGTAGGTTCCGTCTCCATGAGACACTATGTTGGTCGGCACCGAGAAATCCCAAGTTAAATTCCCGTACGCATACTTGTAGAACTTTATGTTGTCGGGTCCCAGATTTATCAATGGTTCACCGTTATCTGTCAACACTTTAAATTGAGCTTGTGTTGGTGAGCTAGCGTTCGTCACTTGCACTTCTAATCGGCTTGACGCAGAGTAGCTGATGCCCGTAATGCCCAAGCCGTTCAAGTCGTAGGTGACGCTCATGTTGCCTTGGCTGTAACTGTCATTCATAAACCAGTTGACTTTAAGTGCCGGAGCAGAAGTATTCATCGACAACCCCCAATCGGGCTTAATTGAACCCACATTCGGCAAACTATGGGTAAGATAATTTGAAGCCAATTGCTGGGCATAAGTCACGTTACCCGTAACTCTTAAAACTGAACCGTAGTAACCCACTGTGAAACCTAAAAGCTGCTTAATTGCTTGATTGGTTTCATCTACCGCGCTTAGGATTTGGGGTTGCGCTTGAACTGGACTGTAACGTATTGCGGAATAGGTTGTCATTACTGCAGCAATCAATACTACAGCGACGAGTAGTGCGGCTATTATTGAAAATTGACCTTTATTGTTCAATTTCATCCACTCCCTAACAAGCCTAACTGCAAAATTACAACTCGCGAAGTTCCTTCTGCAGTGTATTCTGAAGCATAGAGCCTAGGCTGATAGTATGAGAGAAGACTCAGGCCAGTAACTCGAACGTCAGGTGTTCGGGTTAAGCCTAAAGCTAAAAGCGAACCCGAAATGTTGCTTGAGCCAGCGGCATAGTGGTTGTATATTGCTCCAGCCAAGTAGTCACCTGAAGGGTTGAATATGTTAAGCCCGACTTTGAGGTTGTACCCCGCTAAGGTTGAGTTGGATAAGGCTCGGGTTGCAGTTTGGTAAGTTGAAGGGTAAATTCCATAGTAATTGCAAAGCCCAGCAACATTCTGAGTAAGCGTGACCTGCCTGCTTGCGCTGTCAGTGATTGCATTCGTGTTGGAAGCATAGGCTTGGTTGTTTAAACCCTCAAGAAAACCCCTTGAACCTCCCTGACCAGTCATCTGCATCCCATAAATGCCCCAGCTGTTCTGTGCACCAGAAAAAGTGGCAGTGTTGCTCACGTAGTAGAATGGGTACCCGACGATGCTGGACCAAGTCCAATTATACAAGTTTACTCTTTGCCCCAAGTAGTAGCTGTAACAGGCGTATGAATCGGTAGAATAAGGCGCTTTACAATAAGCAGACGGAATGGGCACAGCTTCTCCGTAAGTATTGATAACCACTGCGTTTTGAACATTTTCTCCCTGCAAAGGTGTCCCGTTCAGAATTTGCCCAAGTTGTGAGGTATTCTGCACCATTACTGTGTTAACAAAATAGGGCGACAATTGATTGTATAAGTCTTGAGCTAAACTTTGTGCTGTGTAACCAGTAATCCACCAGCCGTTTGCGTCACTGCAGTTGAGGATATACAGTGTTCCACCGTTGCCTTGGGCACCGATTTTTTCGGGTGTAAAGTTAAATGACACATTTGAAGAAGCCACAGCGTATGTTGAGGCATCGTTTGTTATTCCGAGGCTTTGGGCATTAGACATTGATTTTGAAAAGTTGTAGACTTGCCCATCTGCGGAGTTCACATCGTAAACTGTGAGGTTGTATATTACGTTGGGCGGCAGGGAAGCTGAAAGAGCAACCTGCAGATTACCCCAAAGCACTGGGTCGTCGTCGGTGAAGGCTGCTTTGCTTAAGTCGTAGCTGGAATCGAGCGTTTGCAGGGTTGTGAATGAGAGGCGTCTGAGGTTTATGGGTGAAACTTGACTTGGCGGCGGCAGTACAGTGAAGAACGAGACGGCGATGAATGCGCCAGAGATGATTATTATAACGAATAAGACTTCGATTGTACGAATCATTTAGCCACTCCCCGTGTACGCAAGGTTCCACAGTTCAAGTTTAGCTTGGTAAGCGATTCCGCCGATGGTGACTTGGCGAAGGTCAGTTGTAACCCACTCTTGACCCGCGGGGTTGCCTCCGAAAGTTAAGGGAAAAGCCAGAGAACCCAGCCCCCAAGACATCAGAACAAGACCATACTGCCCCGCAGTGCCCTTACAGGTGACAATCAATATTCCGTCGCTATCAGGAAGGGTTATGGAAGAGAAGTTTTGTCCACTACCCGAATTATAGACGCTTCCAAATGCACTTGGTTGATCCAGAGCAACCTGGCGCAGAGTGTATTCTTCAGTTAAGATGACAAATGACGCATTGTAGCTTAACAGTGAATACGAAGGCGACGCTGAGGGCTGACCGACTGAGTCGCTGTGGACGAGGGTTACGTTTCTATTTTGAAAACTGTCTATTAGCGGAACTACGTTTTTTGTTGAGGATTGAGGATTCTGCAGGTAGTAGCCGATTCCCTTTAACCCATCAAGGTAAGTGTAAACTATCAATGCGTAAACTTGATTTTCACCGTTAATTGGAAAACTCAACTGCGCGGACCCTATCGAGTCAACGACGCCGACTCCATTAGTCACTGTGTACGAAGGAATGCTGTTTGCATCTTGCTTTACCTGCACAAGACTATAACTGAATGGTGCGTTTGCAAGTGGATAACCCGTTCCTACAGCGCTGACAGTAAATTGCGCCGGTTGCCCACTAGATATTTTTGTGATTGAAACTGTTATCGTGGGCGAAAGCGTAAGTTGGAATCCATAGGTTCCGTTTATGCCCAGCAGTTTAGATGCAGTTGAGCTGTTAAGGCACTTTGCGTTCGACGCGAGCATGTAACCTCCGAACCCACCTGTAACGTTGCTGTAGTAGGATGCGGTTCTTGGATAGTAAATGGGCGTTTGAGTGGATGAAGCTAACCTCATGCAAGCAGAAGAACTCAACTTGTACTGGTTGAAATCTGGGTCTTGCAATCCCAAACCTACTACGGAAGTGTCGCTTTGCCCCCAATTGTCAGGTAACCCTGGATTCAGCAGTATTGTGTCTAATAGGTCGCTTGTTTTAGTTGACAAAGCATTATGGCGTTCATACGCAAGTCCTGTCTGCATTGTATTGCTGAAGAGACCGATAAAAATCATGATTGCTGCCATGAAGATTATCAGGGAAATCATGTGATCCAAAGCAGCGCTTGCCATTCTATGTACTACCACCGTAAGATATCATGATGGAACCCGATGTTTTAGCGGCGATAAAGCTGCGGTTATGGTCGGTGCTGTTGAATGAAAGATGATCCATCCAATCGACGTTTTGCCCCAGGGTTACAATGGTTGAGGACACGCTTTTTGTACCAATGAGTTTGAGTGTTATGTTCATGATTTTGTAGGAAGCATCGGTCTGCGTCACATGCGTCAGGGTCGCCGTGTAAGCGCGGTTGTCTATTAACTGTGGACCATCCAGGGTGATTTTCATGGAGCCGTTAGAAATCGATGCGTGGTTCATGGTATAGTAAAGTTGCTGCACGGAGCTGCCCATGTGCCCCGCGGTTTCCTGGAGTTGAAGCGTATCGCTGGAGTTCGACCAGGTACCCATGATAACTGAGGCTGTTAATGGAAAAAGGAAAATCTGCATAATCAGAACAGGAATCATAATCATGTATTCGATAGTTATATGCGCCAACTTTTAGCCTCCATAGTTTACACTTGTCCGATTGCAACTATCACTTTGCCAACGTAAAATTCAATAATCGAATTTGATGGCAACCTTGGCGTTGAAGTATTGTTGAGAGTTACGGTTGTGCTGTTAAAATTGAAGAACGAAGAGTCGAATCCAAGGGATGCCGCCTTTGGAAAACTAACGCTGATGATTACTTGATCAACTCCGCTTCGGGTAGCTTTTGAGATGCCATCTCCCGTCAACGTAATGGATTGGGATCTGTAGAGGTTGGTTCCGTTTTCAAGGTCGGGCAGATAGAACTTGAAATAACTAGTCGAAGTTACTGTGGAAGTAAGTACTCTCATAGTGGGAACCAGAACTGCTCGAAGGTAACTACCGTCTTTCATTGGTAATTTTTGTTCGCATACCACTTGGCTTATTGGTGATGAAGAACTGGATAGAAGAAAAGAGCTGTTGGCGTTTGTGGGAAGACGCTCAAAGTATTTGTTGTTCATCGAGTACGAGCCTGTGGGCATGTTGTAGAGAATTATCCCTGTTTGCCCCGATAAAGTCAGATTTTCCCATCCCGCGCTGGAATGCACTCGGAAAGTGTAGTTGAGCGCCACTTCTTGGAATTTCAGGTTTCCAAACTTGCTCGAGTAAGTAACTGTCTGAGTTCGCCCAACCGTCCAAGCGATGTCGTCAATCTGCTGCCCCGTCGTCTGCATAAACTGCTTGCTCATGCTAAACTCGTTCTGCGCCAACTTAACGTTCAAGATGTTGTTTGCGTAGCTCATCGCTACCAAAATCATAACGATGCCTGCGGCTGTCAGTATGACCGTTGAGATAGCGGGGCTTGCTGCCCTCTCATTCTGTCGTAAACTTTGCCTTCGCATACGTTATGTCTCCTATCCAAGTTTTACGAATTGCGGAATCACTTTGGCGGCTACTATCGAGATTGCTACGAGGATAGCTGCGTGCTTGAAGCCTGCTCCAACGGATTCTTCACTTATTTTTCCCGCGACGATGCCGATGAGGTAACTGTTGAAGATGACTGAGGAGATGAACACTACTTTCATCAAGGTGTTATCAGGGGGCGCCGATGTGGCTCCAGGCACCGCGATTCCGGTGGTTAAGCCCATCATCATGATGGTTGTTGCCACCAGCAGAATCGAAGCTAAATAGGGCATCATCACGTAGGGTCGAACTGACATTTTCTTTTCTTTCTCAACTTCCTGAGTTAAATTGTTGAAACGCGCCAGTGACTCAATCATCGGAATCGTTCCGCCGCCGACATCAATGGTTTCAACAAGTAGGAACATGACAATTTGCACCATCCAGCTGCGTGTGCGATGGAGGAAATCCATCATGACTTTTTTAATCGGGATACCCCAGGAAATTTCGGAGCTGATTTTCCTAAGTTGATGACTGAATGTGCCATAATCTCGTTTTGAGAGGGCTTCGATACATCTTTCTGGTGAAAGCCCTGTTTTTCGAACTTCAGTTAGGTCGCGTAGGAAGTTTGTGACGCCTTGCTCCATGCTGTCTCTTGTTTTGGCTAATCGGATGTGAACTATGGCAGCTGGTACCGCGGAAACAATCAATGCTATTGAGAGCGCTATGGGTAAGTCAAGTCCCCAAGCCTGCAGGTTAGTGAAGAGTGGAAGTTGCGTTGCACCCATGAAGTTGGTGAGTAGCAGGAAAACGAATATAGCGAGTACGCTTGAGAGGGCGAAGACTTTGTATGGGCGCATCTCCGTCAGCGGGGTTTTGGGCTGCATACTGTGCGCCATGTAGACGAACATTATAGAGAGCATGGGCGTGAAGATGTATGTGTACATCAGTATCCCTGAGAACTGGGAGATGTCTGCGGTTGAGCTGGATCCATTCTGGATTCCGTTCACTGCGAAGAGGATATAGAAGCAAAGCGACATCATAACCATAACAATTATGAAGGTTTCAAGAAGCATACCTAACCGTTCAGCGGCGGCTTTAACGCGCAGAGCGCGGGATTTGAATATGTCTTCCGCTTTACGCTCAAGATAGTGGCCGATGTCGCCGCCTATGATGACAGTTGAGGCGTAGCCTCCCAGGAAGTCTTTGAATAAATCCAGCGGCGTCTTCTTTGCCGCCAATTCAAGAGCTGAGAGCGGGTCAACGCCGAAGATTTCTACGTCTTTTATGATGTCTCGGGCTTCTTTACTCATAGCGGGCATAAGGTCAACTTGGGTTAAACGTTTGAAGCTCGTGTAGGGCGCGATTCCGCCTGAAGACATGACGCTTATGTATGCTGCTGCAAAGGGCATTTCACGTTCCAAACTTGCAGATCTATCGCTGGCGTTGTTCATCGGCACAACTAAAAAACCAGCGATTACAAAAAGGGGAAGAGGAACCAGGATTAAGAGAGGTAGAAAACTGTACATTAAAGCGATTATTCCCGCAATAACCGAAACTGGAACAGTCAGTAAGGCTATGAAGAACATCAGTGAAACGTAGGTTTCAGGATAGATTTTTACGCGTCCCTTTTCGAGGGAAGTCTTGATTGATGTGAAGCCGTTCTTCAGGAAGTACGGTGCGAATCGCCCAAAGAGGCGAAACGAGATTGCTTCGAATTTATCTAGAAGCGGCAACTGGTTTTACCTCTTCACTGTCGACTATTTTTTGGTAGAATTCTTTGGGTCTGGCGTAGTACTCTGCGATTATCAAGGCGACTTCTTTGTAGCTTCGTATATTGCTCTTTCGCATCCAACGCAGCACTTGGGTTCGCCGGTTCATCTCTTCAAGGAGTTGTTCACGTGTTATTCCCAGGCGCTCAGAAAAATTAGTGAGCAAGAAACTGTGGTCTAAATCGATGATTTGCTCGTCTTTGATAGGGTCCCACTTGAAGGATTCCACGAATTTTTCGGCATCGATAATTTCATTGACTGAGAGAACCCGGCGGTAAGCTTTCTTTACTCCGTTCTTTACCAGGTGGACACGCTGAACAGACATGACGATGTTCATAAGCGGAATGTATGCTGGCGAAATATCCATGGGTTTCTGGGTGAGTCGTCTGACGGCTGACTGGACGTTTTCAGCGTGCATAGTACACATGCCACCGTGACCCGTAGCGAGCGCTTGGAACAGAACATATGCTTCTTGACCACGAACCTCGCCCACAATCATCAAGTCGGGGCGGTGACGCATACAGGTCTTAACCAAATCGAAGAGCGCAACTTCACCAACAGTGCTGCCGCCTAAACCATAACTCTGCCTTGCGATTAGCGAAACCCAGTTTTCATGGGACAAGTTGAGTTCGGCGGTTTCTTCGATAGTCATGATTTTGCTGCCGGGCTTAATGAGGCAGCCTAAAGCGTTTAGCGCGGTGGTTTTGCCCGCGGCTGTTCCTCCCAGAACCATGACTGAAGCTCGGTTTTCGAGGCAAATCCAGAGGTAAGCCGCCATTTCTTCGGTGAAGGTACCGATGTTGATTAGGTCGATGATTGAGTATGGGTCGTCGCGGAACTTTCGAATTGTAAAAGCAGTGCCAAACGGCGTAATTTCCCGTCTGTAAGCTACAGCGAGCCGGTGTTTACCTGGAAGCGAAGCATCCACGATTGGGAATGCACTGCTAACGTGTTTGCCAGCCATGTGAACAAGTTTAACGACTAAGTTGTCTAGTTCCTCGTCGTTTTCAAATTTAAGGTTAGTTTCTATGCTTTCGAAGTTACGGTGCCAAATGTAAACAGGCCTGTTGACTCCGTCGCAGGAAATGTCTTCTATGTTGGGGTCCCGCATCAACGGGTCAATTTTGCCAAACCCAACCAAGTCGCGTTCTGCGTGATAGAGAATTTTGTACCACGAAACATCTGGGAGCCAACCGAGGCTGATTCGGTATTTGTCAACGATTTTTTTGGCTGCTTCAGCGAAGAATTTTCTTGGGTCAGCAACTTCGTCTTTCGGTGACTCGATTTCGGCAAGCAATATTTCCAGAATGCGGTTGTATATTCCGCGTTCCATAGGGTCAAGCGATAATTCGTCAAGGACGTATTTGTGTTCGCCTGTTTTGGGGTCTTGAACTATGAAGACCTGCGCGAATGGCTCGTAGAGGGGGTATTTGTCGATGATTTTTATTCCTTTTGGCAAGGTTTTTGCGGGCAGTTTTGTTTCGGGTTCGGATTTCTTCTTTTTTGAAAAAAGCTTCGAAAAGAAGACGCTTTTAAATGCCTTGTCGGAAGTTTTTTTCTCTTTTGGGGTAACGACAAGTTTTGGTAATTTTGGTAATTTAATTTTGATTGTGTTTTTGATTTTTATTTTGGATTTTTTTAGGGTCAGTTTTGTGTTGACAAGTTTTTGTTTGAGGTTACTGCTTGTTTGTTGTAGTTTGGCAGATACTCTGTGGATTGATTGTTTTAGGGGTTGTTTGATGGGAGGGATTCGCATTTTTGAGGTCGACATATCCATTTCGCTGAACTATATTATTAAGTATTATGTCTCACTAAATACTATTGTAAATGTGTTCAACACAAATACAAATCCACCAAAAACAAAAAACAGCCCAAAACTAAGCAAAACCGAAAAATCGCCACTAAACCAGCCCCACACAATTGTTTAACATAAGAAAGACGAGATGTTGAAAGGACATTTTTGGCAAAGCTTCCAGTGAGCATTTTTGTGGATAACTGGCATTATGGGTAGATTTGGTAACTCAAGGTCACCAATACAAGTGCAGCCAATTGCAAAGCTGTTGAGTGATATATCGGGCTAAGAGGAAGGGGAGAACTTTATGTTCCAACGTCGCCTCACCAGAAGTATGCTGGCTGCTATTGCAACGATAATGATGACTGCTACTATAGCAGGTATTAAAAATGGTGAGGTTGTGGTGTTTTGGTTGTTCCTGGCGGAGTTGTCGTTAGACAAGAGTATCGTAAGGGTTGATTCTTGGCGGGTGGCGTTGATTGTCTGGCTGACCAGTTGGTATCCGTCTTTGAATATTTGGAAGGTATAGGATCCAGCTGTAACGTTCTGGAAGGCAACGAATCCAGTTTCATTTGTAAAAGCGGATAATATTGGTGCGCCAGCCGGCCGCGCTGTTGATGTGACGCTTGTGCCGCTTAGGGAATTGCCGTTGCTGTCTTTGACGCACAACTGTATGGGTGCTACCCCGTTGGCAGTGGAAGTTGATAAGGGCGTCGTCGTATCTGCTGAGTTTGGTCCAGCTGACGGCGCAGGTGTAGGAGAAGAGGTTGCAGTGGGGCTTGAGGTTGGAGTTGCCGTTGGGACAGGGGTTTCGGTAGGCGTAGATGTCGGCGTGACTGCTGGTGCAACTGTTATTTGTGCGGTTCCAGCGCAATCTAACCATTGAGTTTTTGTTGCATTCACCGTAATGGTACAGATCGCTGTTTGTGAGAGATTTGGAGTCGTGAAAGTGGAGTTATAGAATCCGTTTCCTGATTGTATTGCTGAGAAGGCTCCGCTGATATCTGAGGCGAATGATACTTGGGCGCCTATCACTGGGTCACCATCTCCCGTTATATAGGCAGACACTTGCACGCCGTTTGCCCCGTTGACGTGTTCGGGATTAACTGTTAAAGTTGCCAGCATGGGTCGGTAATCGATAAAGTATGTAGTTATGTCATCTTGACCTGTTGTGTAGTTTGATGCGATGGCGGTGATCGCGGTTGCGCCAGGAGTGTTGGTTAAAGTAAAGTTGCCCGTTGCCTGTGTTTGCCCCAGCGGAATCGTAATCGGCGAGAGAACGTCTCCCACCGCTAAATCTGAAGAGAACAACTTTACAATCGTACCTGAATCTGGGTTTCTTGCCGGTCTTCCCTGGTCGTCTTGAAGCTGCACCTGAACTGCAGGGTACGTTTGGTTATCTGCAGGCAAGTTTGAGGGGGTGCAGAAAACCGCTAATTTCGAGGGAGTATAACCAACAGTGGTTAAAATCTGCTGGTCTATTTTTAAGCCGTTTGTTGCTGCAGTTATGGCTACTGCGCCTGCTCTATAGGTCGTGTAGAGGTTGGCTAGAGCATAAGTGGAACCCGCTGGGATTGTTATTTCGGTGTCTGTTGTAGCTATAGTGTTATCGGCTGATGCTATTGTTACTATTGTGTCTGAACTTCGGGTTGTTGGGCAACCTGTAGAATTTTGCAATTCGACTGCGAATTGTCTGTATACATTGTTGTCGGCGAGAACTTGTGGGGGACCTTCAAAAATTTTAAGTTGCAATGCGGTTGAGCTAGTTAAGGTCGTTGTTTCAAATGTTTGCTGCGTGGAAGCATACCCATGTCCTAATGCGGTAATGTCAGTAGTTCCCGAGTCCGTTGTTGAAGTGAAGTTTGCGATTGCATAAGTTTGACCTTGAAGAATTGTGATGGAAGAATTAACCGATCCAACTTTGGAGTTTGAGCTGAAGAGTGATACGTTAACGTTGTTTGGTGCCCTAGCGGGCGAACCGCTGATGTCTTGCAGTTGAACCATTACTGCGCTGTATATTCCCCCATCAGCGGGCAAAACAGATGGAAAACCGTAGACGGTTGTTTTGTAGGGGTAGGGTCCGATTGTTGTTAGGGTTGACGATACTGTGGCGTAGTTTGGCGCTGTGGCGGTGATGGCTGTTGTTCCAGGTAGATAGGTTGAGGTGAAGTTGGCGGATGCGAAGGTGACGTTCTTGGGTATGGTTGTGGTTTGGTCTACGATGCCTATGCCTGGGGCACTGGACGATAAGTCTATGGTTGTTTCTTGTACTGCTCGTGCAAGGTTTCCTTTAGCATCCACCAATTGAACAAAAATACATCTGTAACTACTGTTATCTGCCAGTATGCTGCTTGGGCTGACGAGTATTTTTAAGTCAACGGGTTTGGGTTCTGTTGTTGCTGCAAAAGTTGTTAAGTTGAACATTATGAAAGTTGACATTACGACTAAAACGATGGTTACTGCTGCCAGGTTTTTTTTAAAATTCATAAACATTTACACCTAAATTTTGAACGGTTTGTTTGATTGACCTTGTTGAAGGGAAATTTTTGTGATTGATTTTGAATGGTTGTTTAAAGAGTGAATGCCCATTTTGGTCCGCTGTATTATTTCCGCAGAACAATCCTATTAAATATTGTGTCTCACTACATCCTACTGTCAATGTGTGCTACACAAATACAAACAGTCAAAATAAGGGGAAAAAACAATGTTGAGCAACAAAACTATTTTTAAACCACCAAACATCACATACATCAACACATTAACGGATGAATAATGTTTGAATGAAACCGCAAGAATAATTAATCAAGCTAAAAAAGAAGGCAGATTTGCGCTTCTTGAAACTGAAGCTAAATCTATCTGCGCTGAATATGGCATTCCAGTAACTAAGTTTAATCTTGCAGAAAATGGGCAGGAAGCTGCAGCTCAAGCCAGCCAAATCGGGTTTCCAGTGGTGCTCAAGATTGTTTCGCCCGACATTATCCATAAATCTGATGCGGGCGGAGTCCTGGTTAACGTTAAAACCCCGGCGGAAGTCGAGGATGGTTTCAGGAAGATTTTGGAAAATGTCAAGAAATACAAGTCGGACGCGAAAATCGTGGGTGTGCTTGTGCAGGAGATGGCGCAGCAGTCGACTGAAGTGATCGTTGGAGCCGTTAAGGATCCGCAGTTTGGGCAGACCGTGATGTTTGGTTTAGGCGGCATATTCGTGGAACTCCTCAAAGACGTGAGCTTTCGCGTTGCCCCCATCACAGCTCAGGACGCCAAAGAAATGATAACCCAGCTCAAGGCTTATCCGCTCCTAAACGGCTACCGCAACACGCCGCCCGCAGATATCGACGCCCTCGCCAGCATACTCTGCGCTGTTTCGCGCCTCATCATGGATTACCCTGAGATAAAAGAACTCGACCTAAACCCCGTGATGGCGTACCCGAAGGGCGCAAAAACAGTAGACGCACGCATAATACTCGAATAAGCAACTGCTTCATTAAATCCCGTCCCCAACAAAAAGACGGGACCCCCCATTTCTACTCGTTATGTGGACAAAAACGTTTTAAGGAATCCACAAGACCGCAAAAGAACGCAATTGCTTTTAGCAGCTTCAACGTTTTTCTGCGCCTGTTTCAATGTGAGATATTCGATTTTCTACACATGCCCAACATGACTCCATGCAGAAACCCCGAAAGTGTCCATGTGAAAGCACATATCGCCTGTTTTTTTCTGCACAAGAACCAGTTTTTTAGCGCTCAAAATAGGACAAAGATGTCGATGTTTTAGGCAAGTTCTAAACTGAGTTTAGCAAATCAGATGAATAAATACAAAATATTTTGGGAAAAAATAGTTAAAAATAAGAAATAAGGCTTATTTAAGGCTTATTTTACCCGAATAGGGCGCCTAATCCTTCTAATGCTGCGTCTTCCTTGGCTTTCTCTTCTTCAGCTTTCTTCTTCTTGTCTTCTGGTGCTGCTACTGACTTTGTCTCTGCTGGAGCTGCTATTGGAGCGGCTGCCATCATGGCTGGTGCTGCTTTGATTGCTTCATCGATGTTAACTTCACTTAGTGATGCTACGAGTGCTTTAACTTGTATTGCATCAACTGTGATGCCTGCTGCTTCGAGAACTTTTGTTACTGAAGCTTCGTTGATTTCTTTACCTGCCTTGTGAAGGAGCATTGCTGCGTAAATATTTTCCATACCTTTTCACCTCTTCCAACCTCTACGTCGGGGTATTTTAACCTTTTTGGTTGGTGTAACCATCCTCCAAAACTGGAAGCTTGGCCGTTACCTGAAATGGCAATTGATTATGCCGTTTTCTTGCCGTTTAAAAGATTGCCCTTTACCTTAAGAACCTTTCGTACATACCCACTGCAAGTTACAATCCAGTTTTTCTTTCCAGTTTCATCGAAAAATGCGTCGCCACCAAAAACACTTATCTTTCGGAACAAACCACAATGCGCATAACAACAGGTCATGAACATGGGGAACATTACAGTTGCAATCCTTGGCGCTTTAGAATACGGCAGTAGCCTCGCCAAAAAAGGAACCGCCACAGACATAACTCTCTACAACCTTAAAAAAGGCGAAGACACCGTCACATTCATCGAACCCACACGTTACCCCGAACGCCTGGCACCCCTGTTCTACGCCTGTGCCCTCGCAAAAGAAGCCATAGTTGTCGTGGACGAGATAAACGCTTCTTTTGGCGAACAACTCGTAATGCTGCAGTGCAGCGACATCAAAAACGGCTACTTTATCCTGCGAAACTATGTTCCAAAAGAAAAAATAGAAGCTCTCATCAAAGGAACAAGCCTTGAAAAATTCCAAATAATCCCAGACGACCCCAACGCCCTACGCGAAAAACTGCTATTGGAAGCTTCCCAGCAAAAACATGTAGAAGTCGCCGCAGGTCAACCGTCAATCGGAACAGTGCCAGTCGACCATGCTTTCAACGTTAAAGGCGTAGGCGTCGTGGTTCTTGGCATCGTGGTCTACGGCGTCATCCAGAAACATGCAACACTCAACGTATTGCCCGCATCCAAAACCGCACAGGTCCGCTCAATCCAAAAACACGACGAAGAATTCGACGTGGCATGGGAAGGCGACCGCGTAGGGTTCGCTTTAAAGAACGTGGAAGTGGAAAACCTGGACCGCGGAACAGTTTTGACAAACGACCCTACAATTAAAACGTCAACCGCCCTAAAAACATCGGCTTCGCTGGTTAAGTACTGGCAGACACCCATCAAAGAAGGCATGGTCCTGCATGTTGGACACTGGACGCAGTTCATAACCGCCAAGGTGGAAACAATAATAGAGACAAGCGACCCCAAAAAACCAGCACTAACCCTCACGCTCGATAAACCCCTTGTCCACCGCCCAAGCGACAAAGCCGTACTGATGTACCTTGACGGTGCAAAGCTACGGGTAGCAGGAACAATTGAGCTACCTTAGGAACCACTTTTAACAGGGTCTAAAAGAGCGCCAGTTTGCTTAACTCAGCGCTCTCTCGTGTAAAATTTTAATACGCTCCGTTGACTACATTTAATATGCATCAATGGCTGACTTATAGGCCTTTTTGAACCACTTTTAGGATTGTTAAAGTTTTGACGAAGAGTTGTGATGAAACGTCACATGCTGAAACAAGAAGGCTTCTTCAGCATGTGAACAAAAAATTCAAAATATACATCGTTCTTGCTGTAATCTACGGTTTATTCTTCATAAATTACATCGATTTATTCTATTCAGGCCACGGCTACCATTTGTGGTTGATGGCAATGTATTTTTTTCCGTTTTTCGCCTTAACAGTATTGACTTTAGGAGAAATATCAGACTTACCTTGGCGCTGGGTCTTATAGGGTCTCTCATGAATGACTTGTTCTATTATCCCGTCGGATACATCTTTGGTGTATACTCGGATTTGGCTAGTTACTATACCCATTGGTTTATTCCCAGCAATACCTATCTTTTCGATTTAAACTTGGGTTTTGCAGTTATACGGGTTTTTCTTGGATGATGTCGCTCTCGATTTATGTTCGAATCGCAGTTGTTGTGGGTTTGCTGTGGAGTTGGCGGCGTTATTTTGCCCAGACAAAATAGGACAGGGCAAGGAATTCAGGGAGAACTTCCATTTCAGATGAATCTACTAGACACTGGCATAGTTTTAGAAATGCTCAAGAGGCGGCAGTTTAAACCGAAAGTTATTACACCAATTATTGTTATTGAAATCCTAAGGGATTTGAAAAAGAAAAAAGACCCCGTATGAAAGAAAAGCTCGGGGAAAGTTTCACTATAATTGACGTGGATGATTAAATAATTGAGGCATATTGTGACCTCTACCGCAAGCTCAAGCAAGAAGGCCCAGTATTGCCTGATACAGACCTTCTAATCGCTGCAACCGCAATAGCCCACGACCTGTGTCTTGAAACTAACGATGACCACTTTCAAAGGTTAAAACCGTTAAGGTTTAGAACTTACCTAAGTCCAACCAGTGTTTGTTTAACTAAGAAAACCACAAAACTTTTGTTATTTGGATGCAAAATCTTAAGCCAGATTACAATCAATAGTTCAGTGAGTAAGTATGTCTGAGCCGCGAAATGTTGTTTACCAAAGGTTGGGTAAAGCCTCGGGAATCGTTGCGCCCATAGTGGGCTTTGCCTTCATCTTAGCAGCCATTGCATCTTATCCCCAGTTCAGCTGGACGGACAATGCGCTCAGCGATTTAGGCGTCGTTTCAGGCATTACGGGTCCGCTGTTCAACTTCGGGCTCCTCGCCACTGGACTCTTAACCTTCAACTTCGCCGCATTCGGCTTATTCACCTACTTTGGGAAACGTTGGGCGGGCAGAATCGGCTCGGCAGTTTTTGCCGCGGCGTCTTTGGCGCTCATCGCCATCGGCGTCTTCAACGAGAATTTCTCGCCAACCCACTACATTGTTTCCGTGGCGTTTTTCGTGTTGGCGCCCATTGCGCTTTTCATCTTAACCTTCGCGTTCTGGTTTAACCGCAACCGCAGATTGGCGGGTTTCACTGTTTTGGTTGGGGTTGCGGCGGCGGTGCCCTGGATTTTAGAGTTCACCCTAAACTACGTTCCAAACGTAGCGGTTCCAGAGGCAGTTTCGGGGCTGGCAGTTTCAGTGTGGGCTATAATTATCGGCAAAAAACTGCTATCAACATAGACTTGTTAGCCAGACTGTGAATCTGCCTTTTATATTTGATGAATTTTTCCCTTGAACACTTTCGCTGTCCTGCCAACAAGCAGTGGACTGAATTCCAAGCGGGTGACTAACCTGTTCCAGGCTGTTTCTTGGGTTGAGGTTGATACAAACCTGTGTGTTAGATGTATAGCTTGGATTTGGCGGCTTTCAATGTCGGATTTCAAGATGGATTCGTAACGTAAAAGCCCCTCTTTGACACTGGCACTTTTTTTAAGCTCGTTTGCAAGAACAAAAGCTTCCAGCATCGCCATTGAAGCCCCTTGCCCGGCAAGCGGACTTAAACATGCACATGCATCGCCAACAAGGCACACATGGTTTTTGGTCCATGTTTGCATCTGAATTTGCTTTAAAACATCAAAATACTCAATTCCCTGCTCGGGCATTCTCTTTATTACATCTTGGCTTATCCATTTTGAGCCAGCGTAAGTTTCCAGCAAAACACTTTTGTAGTTTTCCTTCGGAACCCTTTCTGCTGTCCATGGAAACATGAACACGCAGTCCATTGCTTTTTCGGAAACTGGATAATAAATCGCTGAGCGGTTGGTTTCCTGATGGATTTTGACGCTGCCACCGATTTCCCCTCGGTACTTGGTCTGGAACGCTGCTACGCCGTAGCCTAAGTAGCGGCTGAACTGGTTTTCTTCGCCAAAAACCATTTTTCTGACCCCGGAATGCATCCCGTCTGCGCCGACAACAAGGTCGTACGAGTTGATGTCGCCGTTTTGAAATGAAACACTCACAGAATCAGAGGCTTCGTTCACCTGAGCAACCTGCGTTTTGTACTTAACATGGATTGAGAGTTCCTTTGAGCGCTCAAGCAAAATACGCTCAAAATCAGGTCTTCTCAGATAAGTGTATTCTTGTCCAAACCCCTTCCTCACAAGATCAAGTCGGACGTTGAAGTATGGTTTTCCCAAGCTGTCCACATACTGGAATTCTTGGAAAGGGTACCTGATTTCTTTGATTGGATCAAGAATTTTCATTTTTTTCGCGACCCCCCAGCCATTTCCAAAAAAAGTAATCATGTAGCCGCTTTTGCGTTCGCCCTCTGCTTTTTCGATAACATCGACTTGCCAACCGAAGTCCGCGAGGCAGCAAGCTAATGTGAGCCCAGCTATGCCAGCACCAGAAATCAAAACACGCTTCATGACTAATGACTAATTTAATTAAGATATAAAAACAAGATTTTCTTAAGAAACCAATCTATTTCTGCAAAACAACAAAAATTTGATGGTGGGGCCGGAGGAATTTGAATCCTCGTCTATAGCGCCCGAGGCTACAAGCCTAGACCAAGCTAGCCGACGGCCCCTCTCCAATGTTGCTTTCTTGTTTTTCGGGCGGGTTCATAGATTAATGCTGGTTTAGGCTTTAAACTTTAGCGGTCAGGTTTTGTTTTGAATTGGATGGCGTCTATTTCTGATGCGGCTTTCTGTATTTCTATGCGGTTTTACGAACCTATTTGGATCCTAATATCATATCATTGCAGAAACGATAGAGGGGGTCTATGCCCTAAGGTGGTAGGTCGGTATTGCCGAAAAACCAGTGCAATAATATGTTGGAATGCAGTGCCTAAATAAGGTTGAAAGCGCCGAAAATTAGGCTTAAATTCCATTTCCAATGCGCAAAGTTAAGGCTTAGTCTCTTTGGTTTCGTCGCATTTCTCTTTATGCGGCGTACTCAAAACGTCTTTCACGCGGTTAGTTATTACTGGTCCCAAGCCATGGACGGCTTTTTCCCAGTCGTCAATGTTGATGAGTGCGTTCATGGGGGTCTGGTAAGATTCGAGGATGGCGGTGGCTTTTTCGCGTCCGATGCTTGGTAAGCTGGCGATGAAGTAAACTTGGGCGTCGGAGAGGGTTTCGCATTTCTTGAACGCATGCACGACGGCGCTTCGTTTCTCCACGATTTGCTCTTGGCGGGCGGCGGTGTAGAGGAAATCGATGGTTTCCTTATACGAGCTTGTGCTGACTATGGCGATGCCGTTTTTGGCAAGGTTAAACATGGCGCCCCATACCGACGCGGGCGAGATGCTGCTGTACTTGTAGATTATTGGCATGTAGCCTTCGAGTACGATTAGCGATTTTGGGTAGACTTCTTTTAAGCGAAACAGCTGCTCGAAGAGGTAGCGGCGTGTGAGAGTGTAGACGAAGTCGTTGACGGTTTTTCGTTCCACCGCACACTGGTCGCTAAGGATGTAGTCGCCTTTCTCAAGCATCTGGGTCTTCACGTTAACGCCCTTCTCAACTAAGCCCTTAACGATTTTTGCGGCGCTGCTAGCCTCGCGGCTATCCACTATGATGGTGGGTTCGTCGCCGGGTTTCTTTTTTTCGCCGATGAAAGGAACCAGCGTTTCAGTGCCAGACATAGAGTCAACTCCGCATACGTATCCAGAACTGGAGGCTTATTTTACTTCCGCTGCGAGAGCTGAAACATGGGATTCAGAACCAAAAATAGAAGAATTAAAAAAATGCACTCGAGAAGATGGTGAATCGTTTATTCGTATCTTGTCAGGAAAAGGGGTTTTCTGGCTTCTTTGCGCCTGACTTCCAGAGGCACGTCTTTGAGGGATAACTGCACCAGTGTTTCTTCAATTTTTGCGGAGCACTTTTTCAGCAAGCAGGATGCGTCATTCGGGTAATCCATACATTCACACCTACGCTATGACATGCGTCCATTCGATAAAAGACCTTGTGACTGACGCCACACAACAACAAACAAAAAAAACATGCATGAAACCTATTTGTCAGGGCGCGTTTTGTTCTGTTTCAATCCAGTTTACACTGAATCTTTTGGTAACTTGCTTATCAAAAATATTTTTTAATTAAAAATAAACAAAAAATAAAATGAAGGGGATTATGGTCCCTTTTTGGTGATTTCTTTAATTGCGCCTGCTGCGACGGTGGTGCCCATGTCTCGTATTGCGAATCTGCCGAGTTCTGGGAAGTCAACGAATGCTTCGACTGCGATTGGGTGAAGTGGTTCCATGCGTACCCATGCTGCATCGCCTGTTTTGAGGTAGCTTGGGTGCTCTTCGGATACTTGTCCTGTGCGTGGGTCGATTTTCTTTATGAGTTCAATGAATTTAACTGCGATTTGTCCTGTGTGGAAGTGGAGTACTGGGGTGTATCCTGCTGCGATTGCGGTTGGGTGGTAGATGATGATGATTTGTCCGATGAATTCTTTTGCAACTGTTGGTGGGTTGTCAACTGGACCTGCTACGTCTCCGCGGTGAACATCAGTCTTAGAGATACCTCGAACGTTCATTCCGATGTTGTCGCCTGGTTCAGCCATTGGAATTTGTGTGTGGTGCATTTCGATGGATTTAATTTCGGCAGTCTTGTTTGACGGCATAAAGATTAGGGTTTGTCCTGGTTTTAGAATACCTGTTTCGACTCTGCCCACTGGGACTGTTCCGATGCCTGTAATGCTGTAAACATCTTGAATAGGAATACGTAGTGGTTTGTTAGTGGGTTTTGCTGGAATCTCAAGAAGATCAAATGCTTCCATTAAAGTTGGACCATTGTACCATGGCATCTTGTCGCTTTTCTTGATTAAGTTGTCGCCCGTCCAGCCTGAAACAGGTACGAAGTTGACTTTCTCAACCTTGTAGCCGACCATCTTGATCATTCTTGTGATTTCGTTTTTCATTTCATCGTATCTGTCTTTACTCCAGTTAACGGAGGCGTCGTCCATCTTGTTAATGGCAACGATTAGTTGACGTATACCCAAGGTGAATGCTAAGAATGCGTGTTCACGAGTCTGACCGCCTGCGCCAATTCCAGCTTCGAACTCGCCTTTTTTAGCTGAGCTGAAGAGAACTGCTGCGTCGGCTTGGCTTGCGCCGGTAATCATGTTTTTGATGAAGTCTCTGTGGCCAGGGGCGTCGATGACTGTCATGTTGTATTTCTTGGTTGGGAACTGCAGGAATCGAAGGTCAATTGTGACACCGCGTTCTCTTTCCTCTTTCAAGTTGTCTAAAACCCAGGCAAAGTGGAATGTCGCTTTACCCATTGCTTCAGCTTCTGCTTTGTAAGCGTCGATTGTGCGTTGGTCAATAACGCCTGCCAAGTACAGCAAGTGTCCTGTGGTTGTTGATTTTCCGTTGTCAACGTGACCCATGATGATGATGTTTAAGTGTGGTTTATCGCTTTTGCTCATTTTCATTCCTCAATTAATCTTACCTAATTTTGTGAATTCGTTAACACATCAGTCCTCCGATTATTAAAAGTTTATGATGTCCGTCTCTGCTGCAGTATGGCTAAGGCAACTTCAAAAACCCAAACGTAAAGGGCTCATTCGATTTCAAAGTTAATTTCGCTGGCAAAATAACTTAATAATTCAAGAGATGCTATGGCTACTCATGTGCGACAGCGCAGATACAGTTCAGGGAATTTCGGTGGTAACGACGACGTGGAACGAAGCCGAAAACATCGAAGAATTAATCCTCAGAATCCGCCAAACCCTCAAAGGTGTTATGCATGAAATAATAGTGGTTGACGACAGCTCCCAAGATGGAACCCTCCAAATCGCCGAAAGGTTTGCCGACGTTGCGGTTGGAAAAGAACGGGAAGGACAAACTAAGGGGCTTCTTTATGGTGCGAAACTTGCAAAGTTTCCAGTCGTAGTAACGGTAGATTCAGATTTGGAAAACCCACCTGAACTCATACCCACACTCGCGGCGAAGCTGGATATTTACGATTTGGTGGTGGCGTCGCGGAATGTTGTTCCAAGGTTTTCTGAGCGGTGGGCGGCTAAAACCTTGGGCAGAATCTGCGGCGTTTCAGATTTCTACTCGAATTTTAGAGCTTACAAAAAAGAAACGTTTACCAGCGATTTGAAAAGAGGCGAAACTTTCGGCGGAGAACTGCTCGTCGCAGCAAAGAAGAAGGGTTTCAGGATTGGCGAAGTAAAGTATGAAGCGCCGCCAAGACGCAGCAAACCCCGCATCGGCGGGTCGATTAAGGCTAACTTGAGGATAACGGCTGCGACGTGGAAATGCTTTTTTGCCTACTTATTTTCGCTCGATTAACTCGATTTGGGTTCCATCTGGGTCCTCGATGAAGGCTATGGTTGTTTTTTCGTTGAACTTGAAGGGTTCATCGGTTACGGTTACGTTTTCTTTACGCATGGCAAATAGGGTTTTGTCCATGTCAGCTACTTCAAAGCCAAGATGGTCGAACAATCGCTCTTCATAATCAGGTTGGATAAACCGTTTTTGGTTTCGGTAGAGCGTTAATTCGAGTATGCAGCCGTTGCCCGACGGGTCTTGCATGAACACGATTTCAGCGTTAGTCTTTTTGATTTCACTGCGGCTCTGAAGCCTCATGCCGAAGAATCGGGAGTAAAAATCAATTGCCCTATCCATGTTGCTCGTGCGAATGCTCGTGTGAACAAACATTGTTTTGCCCTCTGGTGACTTTGTAACAGGCGCAGATGCACTATTATTCTTTAGCCTGGCTTGTTTATCGAGTGTTTCGTTGACCAATTCATCTGCCCGCTGGATTTGCGGGTGGCTTCTACGCACGTTGTAGAAGTCGATTTTTTTGAAACAGCCTTTGATTTCTCGAACTTTGCGCCAGTACTGGTGGAGCACATCATCTTTTACAGCGTATTCGCCGTTGAGTTGTTTAGTTACCAGTTCGCTGTCTAGATAACATGCCACTTCAACCGCGCCCGCTTCAACTGCATAGTTTAAAGCGAGAAGTAGGGCTTCGTATTCGGCTTGGTTGTTGGTGTGAACCCCTATATACACGGTGCTTGTTTTGACGGTTTCGCCTTGCTCGTTTAACGCTACGAAGGCTACTGCTGCTGGTCCAGGGTTGCCTCTTGCTCCGCCGTCTGAGTAAATCATCAGTCGCTGCTGGCTCATGGGTTTTCACTTCTAGCCATTTTAGCTGTGACTGATTATTTAAACTCAAGTGCAAAGGAGCCATTCTCAAAGCTGCTTGTGGCTGCTTGCACAACCATAACGGAGCCCAAACCGACCCTGAACCCAAAACACAATTTGTAACCCAGCCCGCTGGTAGTTGAAGTGTAATAGGGCAATTCCTCTACAGCTACTAAAGAGAAATTATGCAACCGCCGTTTTGGTTGTTATTGCTGTTGTACTGTCACATGTGTTTAAGTGTTAAGAAAACGACTTATCAATTAAAAAAAATGCACGGGTAATGCGACTAGTAGTATACGTGGAACTGCAAAAATTAATTCTCAAAAGTTTAGCCGTGTTCTCTCGAGAAATACGGGGGAATGGAGCGGCATGAAGAGTTCAAGAAGGGGCAAACTCGACATCATAGCTGAAATTCTGCTCTTCTGCGATCAACAAAAAACCAAGACCAGCATAATGTACAACACAAACCTGAATTATTCCCAGCTACAAAGCCACATGCTCACGTTGATTCTCAGGGGATGCTTACAAAGACCCAGAACAAGTACAACACCACCGAGAAAGGCTACCGGTTCATAGAATTGTTCACTCAGCTAAACGATTTAATGGATGACTTTAATCCTTAGACGGCTTTTCGGGTTTCCCAAACATCCTTCAATAGAGCAACAAAATCGTCTTCATCCTCAGCTAAACGCTTCTTGATTTGCCTTCAAACCGCGGGGCAATCCACTTCACCGACGATACCCTGGATAATACAAGCAACGTCCTCACCTCACAGGCAACACGGATAAAGGAAAAGCCACCAACATTTTGAAAAATCTCTACTGCCAAATGTTCGGTCAAATTCAGACTTTCGGTATGGGGGATGACCCCAACGATTTGCCCATGCTAAAGCGGGTTGATAAACCGTTTTTCATTAACAAGAAGGCCGATGGAAACTCGAGGTTTAACGCTTGGACGGCATACTGCAATCCATCAGGGCAAAACCAAGCCTCATATACGCTACGCAAATTATTTAGAACAAAATATTTTGGCTGCTAAGTTTACTTTGTGGATTCTTCGCGGTTTTTAAGTTTCTCTTCCAGCAAAACCAGCAGTTCCTGAGGTTTCACGGGTTTAACCAAGTAGGCATCGGCGCCTTCATCGAGGGCTTTAACTCCCGTTTCCAGTGATGGAAACCCCGTAATCATGATTTTTATGGTGTGCTGGAGAGGTTTCTTGAGTTTTGCAAGCAAGTCTGTACCGTCCATGTCTGGAAGCCTAATGTCTACGAGTGCGAGGTCGTAGTGGCGGTTTTCGGTCTTTTCAATGGCTTCTTTGCCTGTTTCGGCGGTTTCTATTTCGTAGCCGCTTTTTTGGAGGATACGCGTGAACGTTCGAAGTATAGATTTATCGTCATCTACAACGAGTATTGTTTTTTTGTGTTCTGCCACTTCTAACATTCCCTTTTTTATTCATACTAACGGCTTTTTTAAACCTTCAGAGGTTATTATAAGCCATTAAATTTTTCCTGAACCAAGCCAAACTGGTTGGTTTAGCTTAAACAAAGATTTCTAACCCTTGATTTTGGGCTAATTCTATCAATGATTTCGAGATTAATAAACGCTATCCCGTTTGCCTGACCGCACATCGGGGCATCGTCGACAATAAAGTTATAACTGAGAAAAACCAACTTAAACTTAGAGAATGGTTTGGTTTTGAGGACAATGGTTTCTGCACCCTTTTCGTACACGATAGATACTGAAATTCCATCAGTCTACTTTGAGAAGCTATTTGACTTCATCTACACGCAGTACCTTATTCCGCAAAAACAGCGGTTTACAAACTTATCCAGAGAAACAACCCCTACGAGCAACAAAATCGCTTATACCGTCATCGATGGGCAGGGAAGACAAATAATCAAGGTTGAAGTAACAGGCATCGACACCTTAAACGCCGTCATATCGCCAATTGAAAGTGACGTGCCAGACGCAACAGTCAATGAGGCAAGACAAGATGTCTTAATCGCCACGGAATTATTCCAGGAGAAAGCCCGCAAGGTAACCTGGTACTTTGCGTGGAGAGAAGGTGAAAAAATCGTGCCTGAAAAAGTTAAGTTGCACGAAAAAAGTTTCACTCGCCTCTTCTTGGAAACCCAAGTCCTGCTAAGCTTTGTGTTCATCGCGCTTGGGCTGGGACTGTTTGTGGTCTTTTTAACTTTCTACCCAACTTACTTCTGGACTGTCCCAATAATCCTGATAGCCTCACAATTTGTATTCGTTTTCTATTCAAACAAGATAATTGCCAGGTCGGGCGACTGGACAATCACCCAAGACAACCCCACAATAACCTTCTTAGAATACCAGCCACCCATAGGCTCGTTGGGCACAATTGACGATTACAAACAGATTTCGCCCGAGCAGTTGGTAGCACTAAAAAAAGAAGTCTACGAGGAAATAATAGCTAAACACGGCACAATCGACTGCCAAGAAGCAGAAAAAATCTTCGCCAAATACAACGTCTCTTGCAAACTCGGCAGCTTATCGACCAAGAAAATCAACGTCTACGAACTGGTAAAGAAAGTTGCCGACCGCTTCGGATACAAGGTTCCTAAAATCGTTATTTCAAACACGATGATTCCAAACGCTGCAGCATCCGGTCCCAGCCCCAGCCGAGGCATCGTTCTCATAACAACCGGGCTGCTAGTTCAACTCGAAGAGCCAGAAGTAGTAAGCGTTTTGGGACACGAATTCGGGCACCTCAAAGGCAGAGACCCACTCATCCTATTTGGACTGCTGAGTGCAGAATTCCTGTTCAGGTTCTACGTACTGCTCGCATTGTTCCCGCTCATATTCACGTCTCTACTATTCTTTGTCTACTTCTTCGCAGTCATGACTCTCATATTCTTCATAGCCAAGTTCTTTGAAGCAAGAGCAGACTTAACATCTGCCATAATGATGGGACAACCTAAAGTAATGGCGAGGTCACTTGAGAAAATCGGGTTCCACAGACTCCTATTCGAGCGCACGCCGAGTTTCCGACTGCAAGAATGGATTGGGCTGGATTCGCATCCTCCGATTTACTTTAGAGTCGCCCGTTTGGAGAACCTTGAATCCAATTCGATTAAGCATCCGCTTCTCCAATCGATTAAAGATGTTTTTAGGGGATTTGGTGCTTCGTTAAATAGCTAAACCTGCTCGCACGCTTCGAAAGCCTTATCCGCCTCTTTTAGTTTTAAGTTAACAACAATTTTTTTTGAGATGCCGCCTATGAGTTACTCAGTGCAGTTAATCACACCCGAAGAAAAAGACAAGTTATACGAAGCCTACGAGTCGCGTTTACTTTACAGTAGCAAAGCCGAAATCTACGGTTGTTGCATAAAAATTTTAACCGACTCTGAAGCAACCAAGAACAAGTGGGAAGACAACTTTTTCACTGCAAACGAAAACAACCGTTCTCACGGGCGCCTCATCGTTCTATCGGAGCCAGGTGAACCCTTCAGCGTTAAGTACGATGCCTACACGAAAACGGCTTTTTTGATTAATGTGGATTACTACGGCTGGGTGAAGAGCATAGCGTTGGCTGTCGCAGGAGACGTTTTGGAGGATGAACACAGGATTTACTCGGTACACGGCGCAATGATTGACGTCAACTGCATGGGGGTCTCGATTATCGCTCCATCGGGCACAGGCAAAACAACCCATTCGTGGGGACTGCTTCGAATTCCAACAGCGCGGTTAATCAGCGACGACTGGTACTTTGTGCGGCTCAGCAGCCGTGAACCCTTGGCGTTTGGCTCCGAAAAGAACACTTACATCCAAGCAGACATAGGCAAAATATGGAATGAGTACGAGCGTTTAGTGGATAAAGCAACCTTCGACCAGCGCGGCAGAGCTATCGTGAATGTGCGTTGGATTGTGGGTAACGGCGGCGTGATTCCGATGGCAACGCTGCAAAAGATAATTCTGTTAAAACGCGATCCAGCCGACAAGAACATCGTCACCGAATTGACAACGACTGATGCCGTGCAGTATATGTTGACGCACAACTTCTGCAATCCGCACTTACTCGTGAAAGACGAAAGAAAACTGGCGGTAAGAACAAACTTTTTCCGAAGCCTCTTCGACCAAACTGACGTTTACCTCGTGAACACAACCGCAACCCCCCATGAAACCCAAGATGAAATACGAACCGTACTTTCAATAACAAAATAGGTTTTTAAAATGCAAAAAACATTAAAGTTAACCAAGTTAGAATTAACATCTACGAGGCATACACTTTGAAGTTAATCTACGTTGCAATAGACGGAATGGGCGATTTGCCCATTAAATCTTTAGGCGGCAAAACACCCCTTGAAGCAGCAGAAACCCCAAACATGGATGCACTTGCAAAAACGGGGAAAACTGGTTTAATGTACTCTGTGAAGAAGGGTGTGGCGCCTGAAAGTGACGTTGCGGTTATTTCGCTTTTAGGCTATGACCCCTTCAAGTACAGTACGGGCAGAGGCGTCATTGAAGCTGCTGGCGTTGGCTTGAACATGAAAGACGGCGATTTAGCGTTGCGGTGCAACTTCGCCACGTTGGGTGAGGGAAAAAACATTCTTGACCGCCGCGTAGCACGCAGCTTAAGCACCAAAGAAGCCACGATACTGAGCAAAGCCGTAAACCAGCAAGTTAAACTAGAATCTTATCCTGCCACTTTCGAGTTCCAAAACACACTCGGGCACAGAGCGGTTCTACTCATTAAGAGCAAAGCTAAGCCTCTTTCAAGCAGCATAACCAACAGCGACCCCGCCTACACAATCGTCAACGGACTCGGCGTGGCAAAAGCCGAAGTTGAAATGGTACTGCAAACCTGCGAACCTACAGACAAAACCGAAGCCGCCAAAGTCTCCGCCGCTTTAGTAAACGAGTTCATAGAAAAATCCCATGCGCTCTGGGAAAACCACCCCGTAAACGTGAAGCGCGCCAAAGAAGGCAAACTGAAAGCAAACGTGGTTTTAACCCGAGATGCAGGGCATCTGCTTCCAAAATTCTTCAACATAAACGAGCGTTACCACGTTAACTTTGCCTGTTTAGCGGACATGCATGCGGAACGCGGCATAGCCCAACTTGCAGGCATGGAGTCGTCTTTGCTTCCGCCGCCTTCAGGAAACCTCCAGAAGGACTGCGAAGTCAGAGTGAAAGCGCTCCTTGAAGCCCTGCCAAAACACGACTGCTTCTACATCCACCTCAAAGGACCCGACGAACCAGGACACGACGGCAACTGCACACTCAAAACCCAGATTATCTCAGCCATCGACAAGTACTTCTTCGGGCCCCTACTCAAGCAGATTTCCCTGAAAGACAACCTCATCTGCATAACCACCGACCACGCGACACCCTGCTCTCTAAAAGTGCACAGTGACACACCCGTTCCAGTGCTGATTTCAGGTGACCATTTGGGCAGTGGCAAAGCGGTTAAGTTCTGTGAGAGGGAATGCGCAAAAGGCAGCCTTGGCACCATCGAACGCGGATGCGAACTCATGCCCAAACTTATGGAGCTTATAAAAAAATAGGCTTCCAAACCCTTTTTAGCCAAATCGTTGAACCGAGTCAAACTTGATTTCTTTTAAGGAGGGGGAAGGTCACTCAAAAACAACCCAACCCCTTCAAATAACCCGTGATTTGCATGTTGCTGCCAATGCACAGTCACGTATGTTAATAGGTAAATTTCCAGATATTTCATTAGAACATGAATTCTCATCTAAACGGCTTGATTTTTTGGAGGCGAACATTTTTCCAGAAAAAAACAAAAAAGGCGAATTTACCATTCAACAGAAGAAAAAGAAACGCGAAATAATCCAGGAAGGCAAAAACCAAGTTGAAGTTCCCCCCGAGGTTGGAGATGAGGACAAGAAAGCTTTAGAGCAAACAGGCGATGACGCAACATCGGGTTGGTAAAAAACCTGCTTTTTTGGAACCCTGCTTTACTTTTTTGTTTAGTCAATATATATAGTACTAATTAATCAATAAAATGCTTTAAAAAACATAAAAAAGGGTTTTTTAGTGTAGAAAAGGCAAATCTTTTATTGAGTTACATACAATATCAGGTGGGAACCAGCAACTTGGAAGAAGCCATAATTGAAATCGGGCAAATCACGCATTTTTTCTCAAAAATCAACGTTGTAGTAGTACAATTAACGTTGCCTCTTTCAGTTGGCGACAAAATCCTCATAAAGGGTCCCTTGACTGAATTTGACCAAATCGTTGACTCCATACAGATTGACCGAACAGAAATCAAAAGGGCAGAAGGCGGACAAAACGTGGGATTGAAACTTTTGCAGTTGGCAAGAGAAAAAGACATCGTGTACAAGAAGCTTTAAGGTATAATTTCGCAACCGTTGTACTTGAGGTAGTCGAAATCTTCGAGTTTTATTTTTTTGTTTAGCATCAGTCGCTGGATTCTGGGAATTTCATCCTGCACAGATTTAATCAGTTGTTCAACTGTGTGGCAGACTTTGCTGTAGGCTTCGTCAGTCCACCGCTTAGTTATATTAGTGTACAAGCATCTGCCGCCGCAAACCCCGAGAATAGAGCAGTCCACACATGGTTTCTCATCCACAAACAGTCTGGGTAACTTGAGCGGGTCAGCGTCTCTTATGTGTCCCATGTAATATTTTTTCATCCCCCACATCGTCGGGCACGGAATTATGTATCCGTCGGTTTGGATGGCATAGTTTATCCAGCCTCCTCCGCAACGCATAAAAACGTTCTTTTCACCGTGCAAAAGCGACTCCGCGATACCCAGCAGCGGATAAAGTTTTAGGACCACACCTTTCTGCTCCATCTGGTCAACCCAGAACCGCGCAAGCGCCCTAACACCTGGAATGTAACTGTTTTTGGTCCATTCCTCAAAGTTGCGGCGCTGGTAATCGTTTCCCCAGAAACCCGCGTTAAGCTGCCAATGAATCGAAGAAAAAGAAAACTCATCGTTGTCCAACAGCCACCTGACCTGTTTGTTGATGTCGGTTTGTTCCATAATGGTCATGCGGGCGATTAATTCGCCTTCAAAACCGTTCTTCTTGATTAGTTTCAGGTTGTCGACGACTTTGCGGAAGGTGCCTCTACCGCGGTAATTATCCGTTAAGGCTTCTTGTCCATCGATGGAAACGAGGATTGTGTGGAAGCGGTTGACGTATTTTGGCTCCAGCTTGTCAAGGAGCAAACCATTTGTTTGAATCATCAAATGTTTGGGCGTTACTTTATCCATGATTTGCCTAAGAGTATCTATCCCAAGCAGGGGTTCACCGCCATAGAAGGTTAAAACGCATTCTGGGTCTTTGCAGCAAAACTCTTTGAGCAAATCCAAATCATAATTTAATTTACGAGGTAAATCGTAGTCAACTTCAATGTCGTCACCGAAGTCTTCGTCGAAATCATCAAGACTCTCTCCAAAGCAGTATTTGCATTGCAGGTTACAGTCACTTGTTAATATGACATGGAAGAACATGACTGCTTATCAATATCAATGTGCTTAATAGTATTTTTCTGCCAGTTTCACAGCATCATCATATTTTCTTCCTTCTTCAGACTTTGCTGGCTCTTCATCATTCGTGTTACTTCTTGGTTCTTCTTTTTCTTATCATCACCTGATTCTTTCCGGGCTTTCTTTTTTTCACAATATCGATCACAAAACGAGAATAACCGAACCTTTGTTACAAAATTGGTCGCCGTGGACTTTGTTTTAGGGTATTTATCGATTTAGTACCTGTTCACAACATTTATTTTTTTGACTTTGCCATAAAGATTTTAAATAAGCGCCGGACTAAGGGCAGTAGATTTAAAAAAAGAGAGGTAGTATTAACGCAAAATCAACTTACACAATTTCCTTTCTTTGCTACAAATGGTTCAGGTTTGGATATATTATAGCTCTGAGAGGTGTAGTTATAATCTACACTAACAATTATTTCCGGTAATAAAGAAAATGCTAAGAATGGGATGCAAAATTTGGCTGGTCTATCTAAAAATCAAAGAAGAATGTTAGAAATGCTAACGATAAAACCTGACATGACAACTAAGGAAATTGCTGAGATGATTTTTGGCAAAATCGTTGAGTATAAATCAAAAGAATATGCTTCTGTTCATCGTAGCTTAATTTCTTTGGAAAAACAAGGACATATCAAAAGGGTTCAGATTCAACTTCACTGGCAAAGGGCAAGTAAGTTGGAGAGGTTAAAGTAAAGAATTAATTAAAATTGATTGTTTTCCCTTTTCGACGCTAGAGCAGATAACTTTTACCTAATCAAAATGAAAAGGGAACCAAGAGATAATCCAAATTAAATCCAACTGTAAATCCTTTTACTCTTCGTCGAAATCGTATAAGCTCTCAATAAAGAAACATAGGCATTTCAAGTTGTTGTTGATCGTAAGGATAAAGTGAAAGAACATGCATTCAATGTGCATTTTGCCTTAATAGTATTTTTCCGCTAGTTTTCGAGCCTCTTCATCCTCAGGAGACTCTTTATCTTCATCTTTTTTCTCATTTTCTATTTTGTTAGAGCCTTTATTTTCATTTTTTACATCTTCCTTTTCTGCGATTCTCTTTGCTTTCTCAATATAGCTTTGAAGATCTCTGTCCTTGATTGCTTTCTCAGGCAAAGTCTCAGGAGCATACATCAAAGGGATTACAGCTACAAATAAGAAGAAACTCGCTACAGTGAAAGCAGTAGCTATTGGAATATACTCCGCGTAGGGTTTGATTAGTATAGTTAAAAAGCTGGCAAGAAGAAATGGAACGCCCCCTAATGCATAAAATTTTTCTTTTTCATAATTTTCTCCGAGATCGCCCCAAATAACAGTAAAGAAAACCGAGAAAAGCAAACCCCATGTTATGCCATCAAGAGTCGTGAAAATATATATAGCAACTGAGGAAGCTGAAAACAAACTCATTGTAGCATATTCAATACCCAGCATAATAAAACCGGCGATAACGACTCGCTTTCTACCTGCAATATCCGCGACAAACCCGCCTATGAAAGCAAAAATTCCAATAAAGGCAAACTCTGCAAGTTGGAAGAAAGCATATTGCTGTTCTCCGAAAACTCTTTCTAACATCGGTGCCTCTAAAGCGTTTACTAAAGAGAACATTATCCAAGGAAATAAATACAACAATATCTCTCTTTTACGAATTAGTGTCAAATAGCTTGGGGACTTTTGCACTTCATTCTCCTTGTGAGTTCTATTGAGAAAAAGAAAACCAACTCCACCTATAAGCCTCCAAATTGCCAGTATAATAATTGCTTCTAGTGATCCAACAATGCTTATCAAAAAAGCAAACGCCAACACGGTGAAACCAACACTACTCCAGATTGTTCCACCTATTACACCGCGATTTTCAATTGCCGTCGACTTTGCGAAATAGCTTAAACAAGAAGGCAACCCAATTCCAATTGAAGTGCCAAAAAAAGAAACTATGAGTACATTAATTATTAAATTATCAGCTGAAATTAAAGACAAAAGAAAGGTTGCTACAACGCCTGAAAACAACCAAATATTTAGAAGAGTATCACGCCTCCGAGAGAACACTTTTGAGCCAATAATTGCTGTTACTGCAATGGATACAAAAAAAACACCGAATAGCGCGAGACTTTGGGTTGAGGGCACAGTTAAGTTAATTATGTTAGTAAAGACGACAGAGGTTAGTAGGTACCAAACGAAAGTGTTGAGTACTATCAAGAAGGTTGGCACTGTTTCTTTTCGGAATATTTTAGCTCTAATAGTCTTAATTGAATTCATTCAATATTCTAACGTAATTATGTAGTTTTAAGAATAAAACTCTTGTTACTGTATGGATCTGTATTTCTGTTCAACACAAAACTTATTAGCTGATCTGTTCTACACATCTACACAGAGGAGAATAGGAAATGAAGGCAACGAAAAAGAGAGAAATTCCCGTTCGAGTGACGGGTTAAGAAACTATAAGTCTTCAAGCATAAACGAAACGATTGCTTGAAACTTACCCAGCGGCTTCTTCTTTGGAAGTTTATTGAGAAGCTCCAATCCTTCACCAATTAGAAGCTGCATCCTCTTTTTCATTTCAATAACAGGTTCTGAATCCAAAGTCAAACTAACCAATTTAGAAACTTCTGTTTGGGTTATTTTAGCTCTAGAAAGGATTAAATTAATTTCGGCTTTTGTCTTTGTTTTTTGCATTGCTAACAGTAATGGTAAAGGCAGATCATTAACAGGTAATCTTTGACGAAGCTCTTCTATGTCAAAGACATCAACGAGTTCATCTCTAAGTAAAACCAAAATTCCTAAAACTTTGCCAAGTCTTGCAAAAATTTCAATTTGAGAATCATTTGCCCCCCCAAAAATTGCCCCAAGAGTTAAATCTGCTTCCATTGCAGCAGCTTTCATTTCAATAATCTTGAGGTATTCATTTTGATTTACGCGTTTTTTCTTTTTAAGACAGACTTCTAAGGAATGCGCGTTACCTTCTTCAAACAAAAGTTTTTTGGTGATTTCAAGTATTTTCAAAGCTTTTTCTTTAGGAAAAATAGTCGTTGACTCGGCAAATAGGATCATGCCTTCGATTAGGAACGCGTTGCCTAAAAGAAGCGTTAATTCTTCACCGTACTTGCCGTATACAGTAGATATTTTATTTTTTGTTTTAGTTTTATCTATTATGTCATCATGAATGTCAAATGAAGCTGTCATCAAAGCTATTGCTGCCTGAACATTCACTGCGTCTTCTATTTTTCCTCCAGCAGCTTCACACGCCATCGCAAATAAACCTAAATGAGTGCAATTAACCCAATTTTGTATATAATGCTCCAGCGCTCTATGTAGCTCAAGAGGCTCAATTTTCTCAGATAACATGATCTGTTTTGCCAATTCAAGCCCTTTTTCGCTATCTCTTTTCAGGTTTTCGACTACTTCTGTTCCTTTCTTGGATGACATAATATCCTTATCTGTACTCTTGCTGTTTAAAGATTACTTAACTCAAATTATTAGTTCCCTAAAATTGGAGATTACGCGTTTAGCAAAGTAGGGAAAACTCTTAATAGTAAAGGACTTACTCACAAGTTTCATGAGCCAAACCAAGCAATTCGAGCAGAAATGGCAAGCCAAATGGGAAGCGACGCACGTTTTTGAGGCTGACCCAGACCCGAAACGGCAGAAAGTAATGGTTACTTTTCCTTTTCCATACATGAACGGTCCATTGCATGTTGGACACACTTTTACGGCTTCACGCGTGGACGCTTACGCCCGCTTCAAGCGCATGCAGGGCTTCAACGTTCTTTGGCCTTGGGCTTGGCACTGGACTGGTCAGCCGCTGCTTGGAGCCAGCCAACGTGTGGCTCGAGGTGACGTGGAATTCATCCGTGTTCTGCATGAAGTCGATGGTGTGCCGGATGAAACAATCAAAAAATTCGTTGACCCACTTTACATGGCTCAATACTACACTGATGAAGGACGCTTAGCCGTCAAAGGCATAGGTTTCTCTGTGGATTGGCGGCGAGAATTCACCACTGTGATGCCTACCTTCCAAAAATTTGTGGAGTGGCAATACAAGAACCTCAAAGAAAAAGGCTACGTTACAAGGGGCACTCACCCCGTGGTTTGGTGTCCAAAAGACAAGAGCCCAACTGGCGACCATGACCGTCAAAGCGGCGAAGGCGTCACCCCCGAAGAATACACCCTCATAAAATACAGGCTAGACGATGGCACCATTTTACCTGCGGCAACCTTCCGCCCAGAAACCATCTACGGCATAACGAACATCTGGATAAACCCCGAAGCCACATATGTTGAAGCCACCGTTAACGGCGAATGCTGGATAATCAGCCAAGAAGCCGCTGAAAAACTTAAAGAACAGGAAAAGAAAATCCAGGTTAACCGCGCCTTCCAGGGCAAGGAACTCATCGGCAAAACCTTCCAGAACCCAGTCACAAAACTCAAGTTTCCAATTTTGCCCGGATGGTTTGTCGACCCCAAAACCGCTACAGGTGTTGTTTACAGTGTTCCCGCACATGCACCATACGATTATTTAGCGCTTAGAGATTTGCAGCAGAACCCCGAGGTTCTATCCCA
Source organism: Candidatus Bathyarchaeota archaeon (assembly GCA_903901015.1). GTDB lineage: Archaea > Thermoproteota > Bathyarchaeia > Bathyarchaeales > Bathycorpusculaceae > Bathycorpusculum. The sequence goes on from CAIUPH010000003.1 coordinate 41,466, forward strand.
GTTCGGAATGGACCCGCCTGTTGTTACGCAAATTAAGCCGATTTCAATCATCAAACTGGAAGGCTTCGGCGAGTTCCCAGCCGTTGAAATCGTTGAGAAAATGGGTATAAAAGACCAAAATGACCCCAAAGCTGACCAAGCAACTAAGGAACTGTACAAAAAAGAGTTCCACGGCGGTGTCCTCAAAGAGAGCTGCGGTCCATACGCCGGCAAATCTGTCCGCGAAGTCAAAGACCTCCTGATTAAAGATTTCAAGGAAGCTGGCGTTGCCGACTCCATATACGATTTGTCAAAACCCGTGGTCTGCCGTTGCATGACACCGTGCCTCGTAAAGATTCTTTCGGACCAGTGGTTTTTGAACTATTCTGACCCCGAGTGGAAACAGAAAGCCCACGAAGCCGTCGCGCAAATGACGATTTACCCAGAATCCGCCAAGCCATCGTTTAACACGGTTATCGATTGGCTGCGGGAATGGGCGTGCGCCAGAACCACAGGGTTTGGAACGCCGCTGCCGTGGGGTAAAGGTTGGATAATCGAGACGCTTAGTGACTCCACCGTCTACATGGCGTTTTATACCATAAACAAGCACATAAAACAAAACAGCATAAAACCTGAATCGCTAACGCCTGAAGCCTTCGACTACATCTTCTACGGCAAAGGCAACAAAACGGACCTCTGCAAAGCCGTTGGGATAAGCGTTGATTTGCTGGATTCCATGCGCTCTGAATTCCTCTACTGGTACCCATTCGATTTGCGCAACTCCGCCAAAGAACTCGTACCAAACCACCTGTCATTCTGCATCTTCCACCACGCCGCACTGTTCCCGCCTGAACACTGGCCTAAAGCCATAAGCGTAAACGGCATGCTCATGGTTGAAGGCCAAGGGATGCACAAGAGCAAGGGCAACTTCATAACCATGAAGGGCGCCGTCGAAAAATACGGTGCCGACGCAACCCGCTGCGGGTTACTTTTGGGCGCTGAAGCTATGGATGACCCTGATTGGCGGGCTGAAAACATTAGCGATTTGCAATCAAAGTTTGAGAGCTTAATCGGGTTTGCAACTGCAGTTATTGCTTCCGCCAAAACTGACGAGGACACGATGCTGGAGCGGTGGCTGCAAAGCAAGCTTCAGAGCCGAATAAAAGAAGTCACCGAAAGCCTCGACCAACTCAAAACCCGAACTGCACTCCAAGTAGCGCTCTTCGAAACCTGGAATGATTTACGCTGGTACATCCAGCGAAAAGGCAACACCCAAGCTAAAGCGCTCAATGAAGTAGTGAAGACTTGGCTAAAGATGCTTGCGCCCTTTGCTCCGTTCCTATGCGAGGAGCTATGGAGCCAAACGGGCGAGGCAGACTTCATCAGCACAGCCAAATGGCCAGTCTTCGACGAGAACAAACTCGACGTTGCCGCTGAGGAACAGGAGAACTTGATAACCGACATAATGACCGACACCTCCAACATCCTGAAAGCCACCAAGATAACTCCAAAACACATCTGTTACTATTCGACTGCACCATGGAAATGGCAGGTTTACCTGAAAATCCTCGACAAAACCGTGTGTGGCGAAGCAAAAATCGGCGATTTAATGAAGGAATTCGCCGCCGACAAAGACCTAAAACCCCACATGAAAGACATCGCAGCTTTGGTTCCAAGAGTAATCAAGGCGCTAACGAAGGTTCCAGGCGACCGAAAAGCCAACATACAGAAAATCAAGGCAGTGGATGAACACAATATTTTGGCAGGAGCAGCCAAATTTTTGGGCGACCGCTACAACACAGAAGTATCCGTCTACAGCGAAGACGACCAGAAACGCTTTGACCCCAAGAACCGCGCATCGATGGCTATGCCGTATCAACCCGCAATCTACATAGAATAGCGAAACAGTTGGAAATGGAATTTAAGCCCATTTTCGGTTCGCCAATCTTGGAAGGCTACGTTCTGGGGAAGATACCCGAGCAGTCTGTGGATCTCGTTTCTTTCCTTTGGAATCTGGTGTCCGCCTATGGATATTTCGCCTTGGAAATCGCTGATTAAATCGACCAAGATTTTCATGGTGGTTGTTTTTCCAGCGCCGTTGGGTCCGATGTACCCGAAGATTTCGCCTTCTTTGATGGTGAATGAAACGTTGTCTAGGGCGCGGAATGTTCCGTAGTATTTCGAGACATTTTTCAGGACCACGAAGTCTATGCCGTTTGCGCCGTTCAAGTCGCTGTTTTCCACCAGTATAGTTTAACACATACGGGGCAAGTGGCTTTTATTTTCTTCCATTTCACCCAGCGCCTTTAAATCTGGTTGACGTGGAAGACGTGGCGGCTTGAGTAATGTTTTTATTAGTTCTTGCTCGTTTTTGTATCCTCATCGTGTGGGGCCGTCGTCTAGCATGGTTCAGGATACGTGCCTGGGGCGTACGCGATCCTGGGTTCAAATCCCAGCGGCCTCACCACAACACTTATTGGCGAATTCAAAAAGCTATTCTCCGCCGAGCGGCTATAGCTGCTTGTCTTTCCAAGTCCTTCTTTGAATCCACAACACAATCTCATTGGCAAGGAATTAGACGGCGACTTGCGGATAGCTCAAATCAAGGACGCTAACGGTAACGTGGTTGGGCTAAGACAACAATCTTAAACGAACAGGCTTTTTATATTGCACTCATGGGCTAGGTTCGTTTAGAGGTGATTTTCAGTTCCGCCGCAGCGCGAACGAGCGTCTTCAAAGCTTCTTCGTCAACTTTGTCGCCCTCGTGAAAGTCGATGGCACGCCTCGTGTTGCCCTCACGACAAGAATTGAACAGACCAGAAGGGTCATCCAGCGAGGCGCCCTTGGGGAACGTCATCTTTACAGCATTCTTGTAGACCTCGCCGGTGCAGATTAACCCGCCGTGAGACCAAACCGCGGTGCCCAGAGGATTAGATGGCTTTATCCACTTCACTTCTTCGACGACTTCAGGGTCAGCTTGCTTAATCAGAGCCCGAATCCGAGCCAGCATCTCGCCCCGCCAATCGCCCAGCTCCTTGATCTTCGCGTCTATCAGCTGAGATGGAAACTCGCCCTTGACATGGCTTACCTTTTTCATGATTCTAAAGTGACTTTTCAGTGGCTTTTATGGTTTGCGACGAAGATTATGCCCCTTTCAGTCGAGCAAATTCTTCTTTTATTACTGGATTTATCAATCTCGATGCAGATTATGTTTGAGGAAAGATTGGGCTAAGACTAAAAATAACCGTATTGGAATCAAGGTTGGCCTGCTTTGTGATGAGTGCTTTGCGAGGCTTCGAAATGGACGCGCTGGTTACGAAAGCCAATTGTTCAGTAAACCGGATAACATATTTTATTAACAAATCTACATAATAGAAGCGAGATAGCATGTCGCAACGAGAAGTCAAATGCCCAAGATGCGGAGCCGCGGTTTCAGTCTACAGCCTCAACTGTGGCAAATGCAACAAGGTAATCGATGAAGGAAAATCCAAAGAATGGATAGAAAAAAGCCTCGCCACGGACAGCAACTTGGAATTGTACGTTTTGTACATGGTGCCCAACGCAGTCTTAACGATTCAGCAATTGGTTAAACGGATGCCTGAAGAAACCGAGAAAATCAGCAACGAGACTTGGGGAAAAATTTTCATGTGGTCGTTTTCCTGGGCAAAAGAGATGTTGGCACGAAGTAAAGGTGAATTGCCCACGATAGCTCAAGTGGCGGTCTGCGCGGATTGGATGATACTGAATGTGACGTTGGATTCGCCGTTTGGCAAGTTCCTGATTGACCAGATAGGTTTGGCGCGGGCGCAGCTTGCAATCAAAACGTTGTCTTTAGCGAATAAAAAATAATATCCTCTGCTTATGCGAAAAAAGAGCAACATCTCAATTTCTTAAAATAATAAAAAAGAATTTTATTAAGGAACAACGACTTCGGCGTCTGCGCAGCCGCTGACTAAGTCGGTTATCCTGATTTTCACGTGTTCGTTGGCTTTTGCACCCTTAATGAACACTGGGAAACCCTTGATTTTGGCGACGCCTTCACCGTTGGGACTCATATCTATGATGTCTACTTCGAATTCTTCTCCAACTTCCATTGGATAGGCAATGCCTCTGCCTCTATTCTTGGCGTTTCTTGGAGCTCTTTTTTTGGGGCTAAAAGCGTATCATCCTCTTTTCAAAATTAATAGTGAGTTCATCCGCTTAAGGGTTTTGTTATTTGAGCGGGAAATTTGCAGTTTTTGAGGGTTTCCAGGGCGTGTTCTGCCCACTGATTATCGGTCCAGAAGGCTCTTCCCACCGCCACCAAATCCACTTTGCCGTCCCGCACAAGATTATCCGCGAATTCTGCCTCGAGGATTCCGCCCACCCCGATTACGGGCACGCTGACTTCCTTTTTAATCGCGGTTGCCTGCGGAACAAAGTAGCCCTTCACCTGCCGCAACTGGCGTGGTTCGCTACCGCACATACCCCCCGACACGTCGATGATGTCTACGCCCGCCTGCTCCAGTTTTCTGGCAAAGACAATGGAATCTTCAATATGCGTGCCCATTGGCGCTAAATCATCCGAACCCAACCTATAGAGCAAAAGCCTGCCGCCGAGGATTCGCCGCACCTTTTCAGCAACCAGCAGAGGAAAATGCATCCGTTTCTCCAAAGAACCGCCAAATTCGTCTTCACGTTTGTTAAAGAGCGGCGAGAAAAACTGGTTTAGCAAATATCCATGGGCGCCGTGAAGTTCCACGCCGTCAAACCCAGCTTCGACTGCGCGCCGAGCCGCCGATTCAAAATCGTCGGCGAGGGCATAGACTTCGCTTGCTTCAAGCATGCGGCTTTTTTCCCGTGGCGAAGGACCAGCAGGTATTTCGCCGATAACCCGTTTGTTGGTTACTCCGCCTGCATGGGAAATCTGCACCACTGCGAGCGCATCAACCTTGTGTAGGGCGTTTGCGAGTTTTTCAAATCCGCCGATTACTGAGTCATTGTGGATTGCCAGCTGCTTGGGACCTATCTTGCCCGTCGGCGAAACATAGGAGTGCTCAACTATGGGCAAGCCCAGATGGGTTGAGCGTCGCACGTAAAAGTTGATAAGCCTGTTGGTGACTTCGCCTTCAAAGCTTGCCCGTCCCGTCTGCATGGGCGGCAGGACGATGCGGTTGCGAAGCGTGTAATTCTTAACTTTTAGAGATTCAAGGAGCCCTGACAAACGGTGACACCGACGGGGTAAATGTCTTGTTCTGGAGCTATAAGAACTTGACATTTAACTGCATTATTCGCGTGCCGAGTCTGACTAATTCAATAAATTAATAAACTGAAAGCAAAGATATAGAGCAAGGAATAAACATTAATTATAAAGAAAGACAAGAAATAATTGCTAAATCCAATATTTCATTCGGATACCTAAGAAAATTCAACATAGGCGCCGGTATCTTACAACTGATTAACGGCATCGTGATTCTGTCACTTGCATTCCTCTTAACTTGGCCAAAAGGAACAGACAATCTCAGCCTAAAACTTCCGAGAGCAAAGTGTTATTAGCAAAATGCAACCTAAAGAATTCTATAGAGGCTAAAGGAACCTAAATTTGTACCCAAAAACTGGGAACAACTCACTCCCCGTTGACCTGATCCGCACAGTAGCCATAGTTCTAGTTATTCTACTTCATGCCTCAGCTGAATCTTACTCCAACGTCAACTGGATGTCCACGCAGGGAGTACAGATTTGGTGGGCATCCAACGTTTACGGTTCGTTGGCGCGGGTATGCGTACCCCTGTTTGTAATGTTGACGGGCGCACTTCTGCTTCAACCAAGCAAAGCAGATGAATCCCTGAAAGTATTCTTTAAAAAACGTTTGAACCGGGTCGGGATACCTTTCCTGTTCTGGGGAGCGGTGTATTTTGCGTGGCAGTTTCTCGTTAACGGCAAAGCATTTACAGAAAACGCCATCGTACAGGGAGTGTTAACGGGACCGGACTACCAGTTCTGGTTTCTCTACTTGCTGCTGGGGTTGTATCTTGTTACGCCGGTTTTGCGGGTACTCATTAAAAACGCAGATTGGAAAATTATGCGTTACCTGATTGCCGTATGGTTTGTCGGAACAGCTCTAATTCCATTGATGACCCTGTTTGGGCAATACAGTTTAAACGCTAACGTCTTCATTATCACGGGATGGCTGGGCTACTTTGTTTTAGGCGCTTACCTGTTGAGCTCAAAGTTGAAGCCTAAGTTTTTGGCTTTGGTTTGGGTGCTATCTTTGCTGTGGACGATAGTTGGCACTTACCTTGTAATTGCAGTTTTAGGAGAAAAATTCAGCCAATTCTTCCTCAACGCCACAAGCTTCAACATCATCTTTGCTTCAGCCGCATTGTTTCTGCTTTTGACCGCGGTTTCAAATCAAAAAATCGAAAACCGTTTTCCTAAAGGCAACCGCTTGATTATATTAATTGGCCAGAACACTCTGCCGATTTATCTTTTCCACGTGATTGTTCTTGATGTTTTGCAGAGAGGGTATCTGGGATTCACCGTAAGCATCATAAAGATAAATCCCATGGTGGAAATCCCGTTGATTACTGCCCTCACCCTGCTCATCTGCCTTGCAGTCATTGTTCCGTTGAAGAAGATACCTTATGTAAAACGAATAATCGGGTAAGCAACCAAGAAAACCAGATTGATTTTTGTTTTGTTGAAAACAAGTCTTATGTACCCGATGGAACATACAGAAAAGCGATGCAGCATGCAAAACGACACTGAAACAAAAATCAAGCAAGACCTCTTGGTTGAAATCCAGAATTTAGAGCAGAATTACAGTGTAATAGCTGGTTTCATCGCTGGAAAAGACTACGATGTCACAACCATCGGCACGAGTATTCAGTCTTTCAGAGACAGCTTAAGCCGAGCCAGCGCGTTTGTCCTTGCGCTCTACAACTTCAAGGGCAAAAGAGTCAACATTCCATGGGAGCCCCTATTCACCAACTTAGACTATGCATTAGCGACGCTGTCGACGTCACCTAAGAAAGCCGCTGTCCAAGTGGTTCTTTCTATGGCGAAAGACCAGTTTGAGCAGGTGCTGTCGTACTTTTCAGCGCTGAAAGAGTCGCTCAAATAAGCAACTAATTTATTTCGACAAACACTCGTGAAGAAACATGGCTTACCTTCGTAACGAAACCGAAAAAATCGAAATAGATTATCCAGTGGATAAGATTTGGGCAGAAATCCCAGAGGTCGTCAAGATTTTAGAGTGGACAATCGAAGAGAAAGACGACGTAGCCCATGAGCTTAAAGTTAAGACAAAGGGTGGTTTCATGGCTTATGGCTCAATCATGAACATCGAGGTAACCTCGGGGGATGAGAATACAACTTGTATGTCGATAACTGCTGAAACCCCAGTGACAACCATAACCTCAATTATTGATTTTGGCAGAACAAAAGACCGCATGGGGCAGTTCATTGAGATATTGGCTAAGCAGATGGAGCAGAAGAAAAAGTAGCTCCATTTTTAACAAATTTAGGGTGAGTTGCCAAAAATCTAATATGCCTTAGCAAACGCTTGATTACTTTATGATTCACGCCGTTAACTTGGGAGACAACACAGAAAAAACAATGGAGCCGCAAGAAGTTAAAGCGCTAAGCATCTCAAACGTTTGGCTCGAACTCGTGGACCCGACAGAAAACGAGCTGCAAGCGGTCTCCGACGCAACGCAGGTGGCAATTAATTTTTTGAGGTTACCAAAAACAGAGGGTTACGTTAACCTGCGTTTGGAGCAGGGTTTTGGAATAATCAATTTTCCAGTCATGCAGGATGTGACGTCGACTAAAAAATCGTACCCCGTTGTCGTCGCGTTTTCAAAGAACTTTCTTGTCACGGTGGCGAAAAAAGAAACCCAGTCAATCGTCAACACTGTTAAAGAACGAATGAGCAAAAGCAAGATTGACCCGCCAGCGCAAGTTACGTATTTTATCATCGATGAAATAGTTTCCAACCACTATATCCAAATTGAAAAATTGGAGAGTCTCACTGCCAAGATGGAGGAGGAAGTGGTTGAGAAAATCTCCTCGGACACTCTTAAGAAAATATTCAAGCTCAAATCCAACATGATTAGCTTCAACAAGATTCTTTGGTATGAACGCGGATTGGTTTTTAACTTGCGAAAATGCGATGACGATTGTATGGTATCCAAAGCCCGCACCCTGTTTGACGGCACCCATGAAGAGTTAACAAGGCAAGTGGACATCGTGGAAACCTACAGGGAAATCCTGTCCGACGCCATAAACGTATATTTATCAGCTATTTCTAACAAGATTAATTTGTCGATAAAAGGTTTAACCGTCGTTATTTTCTACTTGACAATCGTGACCACGGTAACTTCGTTCCCAAACACGGTTGCCACCTTCTTTGGAATTTCTCAGTTCGGCAACACAAGCATCATCATAATAGCCGTAGCCATAGCTTTGTCCATTGCTTTGCCGTTCATTTGGCTGTGGCGGAAGGATTGGTTGACGCTAAAAAGGTTGGAATAATCCCTTGCCTTCTTGGACTGCGGAATGAAAAGGGGAAAGTTATTTCTGTTCTTTGACTAAATTAATCTCTATACTGGCGATTGCATGAGCAAAAAACAACCCCCAATCATCACTTACAAAGGCAGAAGCTTGGGTATCGTCATTTTAACCGCGGCGCAACTGCTCATCGGCGCCATCCATGCGTTCTTCGGAGCCCTGCTTTTTGCAGGTGAAAACTTGTCGGGACTCCCAGCAACCGCAGCCTACGACATCTACACCTTTGTCTTTGGCGCGTTGACACTGGTTTTCGCCGTTCTCATCTGGCAGGGCAAAAAAAGTGGGTGGGTGGGTATGGTTGCGGTTTCGCTGTTCGTGATTGCCGGGGATTCTTTAGTGGTGTTGAATTTGCCAAGTGTTCCTGGGATTCCCAAGTTTCCAGCGTACACTGAAATTCCATACAGTATTTTAGTTGTCTATTACTTGTCTTTGAAGCATGTTAGAGCCAAGTTTCTGAAGTAAATTAGGGAACCGTAGCGTCGTTGGGGTAACCCCTGCTTTCCCAGAAGCCCAGATAACCTGAGTTGTCGGTTAACTCGATACTTGTTATCCACTTTATCCATTTGTAGCCATACTGGCTTTCAGCGACCAATTGGAACGGGAAGCCGCGTTCAGGCGGAATCGTTAACCCATTCATCTTGTAAGCGATTATGATGTTGTGGCTCGTTATGTAATCAAGCGGCAGCGCTGTGGAGTAGCCGTCGGATGCGCGAAAGATTATTGCAGTCGCATTAGAGTCGACGCCAGCTTCCTTCAACAAATCAGTTACGAGGAAGCCTTCCCAGAGGATTTTAGCGCTCCATCCCTCCACACAGTAGAGGGTTACGACTTTTTGGTAGCTCTGAAACTTGCTTAGAACCTGGTCGTAGGTGTATTCCACACTCTTGTTTACGAGTCCAGTTATGGTTAATCGGTAAGTTGACATGTCGATGTGCTGGGTTCCTTTGATGGCGTTTTCTCTAACGTCGGCGATTGAGGCGAGGTTTTGGCCTTGGTAGTTTTGGATTTCTCCAGGATACAGCATCTTTGGCTGAGTTACAGTTAAGTACACAGCTATGAAGACCATCACTAAAAGCATAGTGACTATTGAAACAGCGATTACTTTTTTGAATAGATTTTTTTTCTCCATTTCATTCAACCCTAAAAAAACATAAAGCGATTAAAACTAAACTATGATAAATAACTCACAACGGTTAAAAAACCCTTTGTCAGCAGTTAATAACCCACTTTTACGTAAAGGACAAAGAGTTGTTTGCTGTCAACGCCTCTTCATCCAGTCATGCGCAAAAACTTCAGCTTTTCCACTCTCAACTGCCCCAACGATTAATTCAGCTACATATTCAGGCTGGTCTGCCTTTGCCCACGCTTCCTGCCCTTCTATGGTTTCTTCCTGGAGCTGCATTGAAGGGTCTTTGATGGTGTTTTTCTCAAAGTCCGTCAACGTGATGTAGGGGTAAACGACTGTGACCGCGATTTTTTCTTCTTTAAGTTCTTCACGCGCCGTTAAACTGAGTTGTGCCAACGCGGCTTTTAACGCGGAATACGGCCCCATCTCTTCAAGTTGCATAAGAACGGTTCCTGAACTGACGTTTACGATTGCGCCTCCGCCCTGCTTACGCATGAGCGGAACAACCTCGGAGATTGCGGCGATTGGACCCACAACATCCAACTCGAAGAGGTAACGGAAAGTCTCAGGATTGGTCTTCTCCACGCGTACATCATAGCCTTGTCCAGCATTGTTAACCAAGATGTCAACACGTCCAAAATGCTTAACCGCCTGCTTTACCATTCGTTTTACATCTTGAACTTTAGACATGTCGGCGACGACCGCGACGCTGTTTGGCAGTTCTTTGGCAAGTTGTTCAAGTTTATCCTTTGAACGCGCCGCTAAAACGAGTTTAGCACCTTTTTTCGAGAGAAGTTTCGCTGTGGCTAACCCGATGCCTGCAGATGCGCCAGTTACGATAGCTACTTTTCCGTTAACATCCATTTATTCCTGCGCCTCTAAGTTATTCTTTTCAGGACCTGTGCTGGACGTTTCTCTGGTGCTTTTGGAAAGCCGCCTTTGGGGTATCCGAATATTATTGCGGCGTGGACTTCATGGTCTTCTGGCACACCAAGGTCAGCTTTGACGTTCGGCTGGTTTGCGAGGGCAACGGCTGTGCCTATCCAGCAGCTTCCAACGCCAAGAGTGTAGGCAGATAGCATCATGTTCTGTGCTGCCATCGAACAATCGTAGATGCCGTAGGGAGATTTTAAGCCTGAAACAAAAATCAGCTGGGGTGCATTGTAGAATATGTTGTAGTTTGGGTCTGCGAGCCGCTTCTTTAAACCTGCCAAGCCTTCGTCGCCCACATCGGGTAGCATTCGAACAAGCATGGGTTTTGCTGTGTCGGAGAGCTTTTTCATTTCTGCTTTATTTGTGACGATTGTGAATTTCCAGGGTTGAACGTTGATTGCTGAAGGCGCGTAGGTTGCGGCTTCAAGCATCGTTTGGATGGCTGATTCGGGGACGGGTTTGTCTTCGTAACTGCGGATTGCCCTTCTAGATTTTATAGCTTCTAAAACGGGATTTGATACCAAAAGAATTCCTCACGTATAGGGAGATGGATGATTTATAAAAACGATTCTGCCCGTGTTCTAAGCAGTTTTTTGCTGCGCGGTCGCCATGTAGGCAGGTAAGCTTTCGATGCATGAAACTTCCCTGCCGACTAAACCATGCAGTTCACGCCAAAACTCCACATTAACCTTCACTTGTCCCCGTTCCAAACTTTCTTGCAGACGTTTAGTGCCTTCAGTTCCTCTTCGGTCAAAATCCAAAAAAAGAATAACTTCGCGGGCACCCAGCGCTTCTATCTCCGCTGCGGCTTCAAGGAAGGATTTGCCGCCGCTTTTCACTGTTAAAATTGGACCACAAACGCCCAGCTCTTGGAGTGCCTGCGCATCTTTTTTGCCTTCAACAACGATGGGTTTGCCCTTCTCTGATTCTTCGATTAACTGGGTTAGGAGTTGCTCGATTTTTTCAACTTTCTCTTTGCGATGCGTCGACAAAACGTTTACCTGGTAATCTTTGCCGCCCGAACAGTCTCCAAACAGTCCATGGCTTCTTTGTTGTTTGCAAAGTAGCGGCGTACCGACTCAAGGATGCCTCCAAGTTCCGATGCAACCCCGTTTTTGAGGTCCATCGGATGCAGTTTACCCTCGCTGTAGGTAGCTTCGAGTTCTTGGAAATTCTGGAACGAGACGTTTCCGCCGAATTTAGCGGGTCGCTCGATTGTGAAGACTGGTTTTTCACGGAAAACGATGTATTTGCAAATGTCCATTACTGGATTGTACTTTACGGTGCGTTCGGGGCAGAATGCTTTGCTCATCTTCTGCTTGATTTCCTCGGGCGTGTCGTAGATGAAGATGCATGTGTCCGGTTTGCTCTTTGACATCTTTGCTGATGCGATGGCTTCTCTTTCTTGTCCCTCAGGAATCGGCCATATCCCAGGCTTCGCGAGTCCCTGAAGCAGATGGTGGTGGACGCAGACGGGTTTCCAGCAGCCGATTTTCTCGCCGATTTCTCTGCCAACCATGTTTGCTTTGCGCTGGTCCATGCCGAGTTGGCAGATTTTGACTTTCATGTGGAATATGTCTGCTACCTGCATGGGTGTGTAGAGGTAGTCGCTGACGTAGTGGGCTTCGCCTTCTTTTCTGCCCGCGATTTCCAGGGTGCGTGTGGTTCGGGCGAGGGTGAGGTTTTTGGCGATTATAACGGTTTTTGCCCAGTAATCGATGTCTTTGTAGAGCTCGTCGGAGTAGATGAACTCGATTTTGTCGCCTGGAACGCCGAGTGCGAGCCATGAATGGCGGAAGAGGTCTGCGGCTTTTCGGATAAGTGTTAAGTCGCCGCCGAGTTTGTTGTTGAGCCACGCGTGCCAAGTGGCGAGAAACGCTTTGAAGTGGATGCCTGCTTCGGCGAAGTCTTTCATTTTGTAAGCGCAGATGACGCCTGTGCCCAAATGCGCTAAGCCTGAGGGTTCCCAGCCGTTGTAGGCGATGGGGTGCTCTTCGGCTTCGAGAAGCGCACGTAAATCCTCTGTGGTCACTAACTCTTCGGTTGGCGGTCTGCAGATTAACTCAATTTTCTTTTCTATGTCCAAGTTGGCACCCAGCTTTAGTGTTTATAGCATTAATGCGAGTGTTGAACTTAAAAGTAACAATACTTCAAGTATTGTAATTTTTTTAGTCCAAACGCATTAAGCTTAACGCCCCTTTAAACTAAGTTAGCTAACTTATACTTTTTTCTTGTCAACTATCGGAAAAGGATATCTCGATTTATTGTTGACACATGGTTTCTATGTGTTTCTATTTTTATTTGAACCTTCCTTTATCAAGGTAATCGTTTAGAGTTCAGTTTAAATTCTTTTTAGGAATTCAAAAAAGAAAAATCAAAGGTCTGATTATGGACAGCAGTTACAGCCATTTGTGTTGAGCCATTTTTTGTGCCACTTAAAGTTCTCGCAGCCTTCTTTGGATTCGCAACACATACATTGGTCTTCGGTTGTAGCTTTGTTTATCATATCGATTAGCTCCTTCTCCGCCTTAGGGTCAAGACATAATTTTTTGACTTGCTTTTCAAATTCACCCGTCAAATGCACAAACTCCTTCGTAATTCTAACCACAAACAATCTTCTTTAATATAATGGTGCCGGGGTTGGGACTTGAACACTCCGTACAGTGGAGATGTCACCCGCATTCCCCTTTTTTTAAGAATAGTTTAAGGTATCTGGTTTTACTACAGATATAGTGAAGAAGAGTTAGATAAGTGAATTCCAGTGGTTCAAGAAACTTCCACTAAGGTCAAGAAAATCTATGGGTACTTTAACAATCACTGTCAAGATTTCGACCAGAGACCATGGAAGCAACCGTTCAGCGTCTAATGACCAGATTTTCGCCTCGAGAATTTGGTAAACTTAAACTATAAGTCCATTGATTAGCGAAGGGTCACCTACTTTCTTAGGTTGCAGGTATCCTAGTGACCCATTGAAATCGATATGCCCTGCTGACACATTGGCAGGTACAAAAATCAGCTCCGTTACATCACAACTAGCAATCTGCATTTTTCCGCCCAACATTCGAGATACTTGTTGGATATATTCACCCATTAGTTGTTTTGCTTCAAGTAAAGTACTTAATGGCGGTACAACTTGACACCCACTAAATGATGATACTCGTGCGTTTTGCACAATGTTCGCAACCTGAGAACCAACAGATATGCTTGTTTCTGAACCAACTATAGAACTTGTAATTGAACCAACGGGTCTATTGGAGAAAATATCTGTAACCACTTCTGAAGGAGCGGATGAGAATCCTGGAACCAAAGGAAAAGTTGCTGCCACCAAAGCATTTTCTTCAACACATATTCCTTTTTTCATCCATAGTGTCCCTGTACCAAACGTATATCTGACTTGTGTAACCCAAAAAGGAAAAAGTAACCGCCCAGAACCTTGGGTTAATTTAAGTCCTGTTCTCTCTCTCTTTGACTCAAGAATGACACTGAACCATTTGGACAATTCACAATATCTACCCACATTTTCAAGTCGATTTTTCCAAGTGATTGGTATTGAGTTATTAGTCGCCGATAAAGTCTCAAAGAACTTGTTTATTTTTGCAAGAACACCCAGTTGGTCTCCATCCCATGAGTTTTCCATAATGTCAACTATACGATTAATGGTATTGGCTGTTTCAATTTCTTCTTCAATCGCTCCAGTGCATAATGAAAGGTTAATATCGAAAGCGCTTTGTGCCTTTACGTCTTCCAAAATACTTTTTGCCTGATTAACTCTACTTCTTGCACTTACCAAGTTTTTAGAGTAGAGGTCATCCATTGCGAGATAGAGTTCTTTGAGAGCACAAAGTCGTCTACTCAATACTTGGTCTTGAGATTCCAATGCTTTTGAAGCAACACTGAAATTCTCCGCTGCTAACTTGAAAGGAGCTGGCTGTTTTTGCTTAATTAAATCCAGACCTATTAGCATATGGGCGAGTGCCAAGGCAGTTCCCCCCATCTTTTGAACGTTCCTTTGATCCTCGCTATTGACTGCAAAAGGCTGTATAGCCGCTATTTTGGCATCATATGTAAAAAATGACTTTGTCTCCCCGAATTGATTGACAAAATAAGGCTGCCTAACATATAGTGGAAAAACAAGCGGCTTTGAAAATAAATCATACGCATTTGTTTGAATACTCCCAAATTCTGCACTTATTCGAGGTAAGATATTATAGACAAAAATATTGTGCCTGGCAAGTGTATCTACAGAAGAAGACGTCACGCCCCCAACTCCTATAGGTAGTGCTGTTCTCATCCAATCAATTATAAACCCTTTAAGGTACTCTAAATATTTGTTAGCATCATCAATTCGCACTGTCATGCCACAATACTTGCAGCTTTGAAGTTCACTGCCTTCTTGTAAGCTTGCACCGCAGTTCGGACATTTTAATCCCAAGACTTTGCCTATTTCAGCCACTCTATCGCGCCCTTAACTGCACGTTATTGATCCTGCTATTCAACTGATTAATCTCAGATTGTAAACGCTGAATTTCAGCTTGAACTCGGTCGAAGTAAGCTTTTGCGATGTCATCTGCTGCTATTGTGATGGCTGAGTGACACCCTTTGCATGCAATGACCATATTTCCTAATGTGGAAGGCAGTATTTTGGTTGCATTTTGGTTTTCTATGAATTTTGATATTTGCGCCTTCATGTAAACGAAGTTAATTTCTTTACCTATTACTTCACGTCCGCAAAAATAGCAAAGAGCGGTTGTTGCGAAATCTTCGGCTTTTCCTGAAAGTTGCTGAGAGTACTGCATATCTCCAGATGTTTTCATATGAATTGCAGCCATTCTATAGAATTCTGCAGCATGTTTCGGGTCTGAAGATATTTCAGCGTCGCCTCGTAGTATGGATGCTTCAGCGATTAACCTATGGGCTCTTGCTAAACCTGTTAATTGTTGTTTTTCCAGAAGTAATGGAATCAGAAGGCTTTTGCCACCAAACAACAAATATTTTTTTGCAGTATCTTCTAGCTGTCCAGCCTTTGCTACATTATCAACAATACTTCTATTCTTAATCTCTAGACTTTTGAGTGTGCACTCTTCTACTATGTCTCTTGTTGGAATATTGCTTGTTACATTAATTTGTCCAAGCCCGGTATAGTTTATTGCTGCTGCAGCACTCTCCCAACATTCGGCGATTTGTGGGTTACCCAATGCTTTAGCGAAAAGTGATAATGCACGGGCAAGGTCTCCATTTGCCCTATCTCCAGCTCCGCTATACAATTCGGATGCTGAATTGAAACTTGAGGCTGCTGAATTCCAATCTGAAAGGTTAAGCCCTTTAAGATAGCCTTTTTGGAATTCTTCGGAGGCTCTCACAAGAGGATCTTTCCACAATTTCCAACTCATGGTGTTATCACTTTGTTTTTCAATATATTTCTAATCAAATAGTTAACGTTTGGATAGCTGATGATTGTGCTGTATTACAACAAATCTTTATTTAATTTGTGTATTGTGGGTACTAACTGTCTAATTTTAAAATAGCATTCGCTTAGGACAACTTTATTCATTCTTTTATTTGAAGAGTTTCTATTAACTAATAGCTTGTCAAACTGTTTTAGCAGATATATGCTCACTTTTTTAGCCAAACAGGTTTTCCATTAACTACTTCTCGTTCCTCAGGTTTAGGGCATGGCAAACCTAAAGCTTCAAACACACTTTCCTCTGTCTTACCAGCTAAGATTTGTCCATCTTTTAACAGCCCTTCGCTGTACTTTAGTCTGTAACCTTTTGACAAGGCAAGACTTGCCAACCAAGTGTTATGCTCAGCACTTCCTGTGCGAATAAGCTGTTGAATCCCAAAGTTATTTTCATAAGCGCGGTAAAAATCGGCTTGAAATAATGCACCATCAACAGGATAGTTTACTTTTATAAGCTGATTTCCAGCACAAATAACATTTGATTTCTTGAAGCATGATGTAATTTTTGCCCAATTACTGTCAGTTGCTTCAACCACAAAATCAATGTCACCAACCAAAGCTTTCTGTCTTCGGATAGAACCAACAACTTCCAGTCGAACACACAAGGATTTTATTTGGTCACTCATCTGTGAAGCCAACAACTTTGCTTTAGCTAAATCAAGTGAAGAAAGCACTTTAGGTTCTGCTTCCGTTTCACCAAATAACTTTGCCTGCTTCATTCTTGTTGCTCCATTAACCTGATTGCTTCTCTGTAGATTGCCGACACATAAGTGTGCTCTTGACTCATAGCTTTCTTTGAAGCATTTAACAGTAAACGTTTGCTTTTTACTTTGTCTCTTCTACAGAATGATTCTCTAAACAACTGTAGGATTGCAAGCACCTCTGTCTGAGCTAAAATTGGATCTGACAACGTTAATTCCTCCAAAAGTTTCCAATTTGTCCCTTAATTTCGTTCATCACGTACATTTTGTTTTCAATCAAACCTTTTAACCTTTTATTATAATATACACACAACTCATTAAAAAATATAACTTCTGATACATAAAACAATATATTTATTTACTTCCTAACTATTATAATTATAGTGAGTCGCATGTAACCAGATAAAAAATTGTTTGTTGATAGCAAAGAAAATTTCTTGAAATTTGTTAACCGCGTAAATCCTAACGCAGCCAATTGGATGACTAATCTGATCGCTGAAATAGAAAAAACCCTCAACTGATACTTGAATGGGAACTAAAACTTCCTGTTAAGCAAAATCCTATAGCAGCTCAAATTGAAATAAAAAACTGGGAAATATCACCTATTGACCTTTTAGGGGATAATGTCTTTTTTCTCTTTCAAGAACCCAGGTCTTATTTTGGCACTCGGTGCGTAAGAGGCGAGAAGCCACGTTGGAAAATTAAGAAGAACTTAAAAATTTAGTATGATTTATGTTGGTTTGCGCCGTTTTGCGGGTTTATTCTCTTGGTGAAACGTATCATGTATTTTTCTGCGTTGATAGTTTTTGTTTTGCTGTCGATGCGCCCTTGTTTCTTAGCTTCATCCAATGCTTGATTGAATGATACAGGCTGCGGGTCAGCAGCGGTCTTGTTTGTTATTACCACTCAGATTTCATGGACTTTGTCCTTGTTTTTTTGGAAAAACCTTCAAGCTCCGATACGTTTTGGGGCTCAAAAGTCACCGATTCAACCAAAGCTAATTCCCTTTTTTTCGGGCTGATTGTCTCCCATGTGACCAAACGCTTAACTTCACTGTTGGGCGTTGCCCACCTTTGCTAAGTTCTCTCGGCATGGGATGTTTGCCCGACCCTCACCTGTTCCATAATTGGGTAGAACTCTATCGTCATAAGTGCAAGATTTGTGTTTCTTACGTTCCTCTGTTGAGTCCGTCTTTATGGGTGCTCGTTTTTTTGGTGAGGCAACTAAAAATATGTGAGGTGTTGGTTAAATGTTGTTGTTTAATTCCTCTAAAAATCCGCAAACAATGGGTGGGCCGGGGCCGAGATTTGAACTCGGGCGAAAGGCTCCACAGGCCTCTATGCTGCCAAGCTACACCACCCCGGCCGCTTTTCCATGCAAAACTTGCACCTCGGCCACTTTTACCGAGTTTTATGCTTGGCTTCGATACAGACATAGCAAACACCTTATTTTCGTTTGCGGAAGATTTTCCCGCCATCGTTGTACTCTCCAG
>CAIUPH010000004.1 GCA_903901015.1 Candidatus Bathyarchaeota archaeon
CATTACCTAATCAACAGTTACGCTTTTCACAAGATACCCGCCACTAAACTACGAAAAAATCATAGTTTTTCTAGCACAACTAATTATGACTAAAGTCTATTAAATTTAACTTCTCTTTTTGGTTCAATAGTTGATCGGTATTTCCCACAATATGTGTAGGGTCCATGAAAGCAGGTTTTGCTTTTAGCTTGATTGAAGCTACAAACGTTGCGTTTTGGGCAACCTCCAAAAGTATGGTGCAATATTTCCTCAACAGACTTCAAGATGCGTATCTCCTTTAGCCTTTTTGTTACTTTTAAGGACTTAAGGCGTATTCCCATAACTGAAATATTTCGAAGTTGGAATCCGCAAAAAGGGTAGTTATCATGAATTAGAAAATAGTGTGCCGTCATCATTCTCCAATAAGCATCTTGTTACTGTCAGGCGATTTTGGTGAACATTAAGGCTATTACGGTATTAGGATTTTGGTTTTACCATTAAATACTCATACAACAACCCATAAAAACACAACTAAACACAAAAAAACAACCATCAAACAGTATGCAACCAACCACGCTTCTTAGACTGCTGGATAGCACCCTTTTTAGACTGATTTTTTTCTTTTCAGCAACATACGCTGCGGCACGGCTCCCTTCGCGGCTTTGCCATTTATTTCTGTTTTGATGAATTTATTCCAGCCGCCAACGTTGACGTCTGGTTGAACGTAGCGTTCAGGGTTTTCAACTTTGTGCTTTTCCAGGATCTGCTTAAGGTTTAGGATCTTAAAATCCTTGGTTGCATGGATGATGGTTCCTTTCTCGATATCCAAAATCGCATAATCGTTTACTGAAACCCCCTCAGCTCGTACCCTATCGTCAAAGCGTTCACTCCACAAAAGCTTCCACTGAGCCTTAAGCTCCAAAATCAAATGCTTTTGTGCTTCAGCTCTTGCCTTGCAAACTTCACCACTAAAATCTCACTTTGAGCCGTCAGTGACCGCCAATTTACGCTTCTCCGTGTGTACTCACCCCTTCTTTTTGAACTATTTACCAGTTATTCTAGAAAAAATATATCTTTTCTATATATCCTCCCAACCAGAAAACTAAGCCAAACACCCGAAGTA
Source organism: Candidatus Bathyarchaeota archaeon (assembly GCA_903901015.1). GTDB lineage: Archaea > Thermoproteota > Bathyarchaeia > Bathyarchaeales > Bathycorpusculaceae > Bathycorpusculum. Next base: position 1,103 of record CAIUPH010000004.1, read on the forward strand.
GGTTAGTCTCTACTTATGCTGACTAATGTTTAAAGAAATTCAAGCGTAACTTCCATAACATAGCCTTCAAGACTGGCTATTTACGGTCATAATGTGTTTTGCTGGTTTTCCCCAAGATGGCTTTTTGGCTAATCTCTAGTTCTTAATATTTTAGCGTAAAGCATGTTCGTTAGTTATTCTGTCACCAATTGGTTGCAACTAACGTTCACCTAATCTTGACCATTAACCTGTAGACTATAACCTATATGCTTAAAAGCCAAGCAAACAGAATTCTCTGAGTTTAAAGGAGAAAACCCGGTTTGTTTGCTGTTGGGCACATGGCGATTGCGTACCTTTTAGGCAAAGGTTCGTCGAAAAAGCTCCATGTCAACCTGAACATTCCGCTTCTGCTGGTTCTCTCCATACTGCCAGATATAGACATAATTTATGATTTTTTAACAGGCGCCGAAATTCATCGCGGTCCAACTCACTCAATAGTGGTCGCGGCATTAGCTTTTATCCCAATCTTCATTATCTACCGCAAAAAAGCGATTCCGTACTTTTTAGCGTTGATTTCCCATCCGCTGATAGGCGACTTTTTCATCGGCGGAAAACTGCAGCTGTTCTGGCCCATTTCAAATCAGCAGTTCGGGCTCCATGAACTGGGTTCATACTACATCTCGATTACCAGTCCAGTAAACATAGCGTTGGAACTCAGCCTCTTCGCTGCCGCAACTCTGGTTCTGTATAAGAGCGGCGACTGGAAGGTTTTTTTCAAAGCCGACAAGACAAATCTGGTGCTTATCATACCCATAGCCACGGTTCTGTTGCCCAGTACAATCGGGTATCCTTTCAGTGCACCTTTGCTCCTAACGGAGCCGCTTTTAGCTTTTGCACACCTGTTCTACCTTGTGCTCTTCGCCATAGCTGTCTTGAAAACGCTTGATTACATATACAAGGAACGTTTTCGGAAATCCGCAAAATCGCAGCCCACTAACTTGAACTTGGCTTAGCAGTTGGCAGTTTACTTTTTTTCTTTAGTAGTTGTAACGGAAAAGTCCCTATATCACAACAACAACGACCAGACTGAAAGGAATGTTGCTTTTTGTCGTCTAAGCCAGATTTGAGCTGAAGACTGGTTGTGCAAACAGCTACAAGTAGCATCAAGAGATAGGACAATGCGACAAAAACAACCCCGTAAACAAGGTGTATTCTTTCCTGTACGATGTTGCGTCTACCTTGGTTTGCCTTTTTTATCCGTGGGAAGCAAAGTTTATCCAAGCAATATTTATAACGAAAGCTCTGCATTCAAACAATCTGATTGCTAATCGGTAGGCGTGGGGCTAAATTTGTTCCACGCGGAAAAATCTCTTGGGGAATTAATAAATGCCGTTCAAAACAGTGAAACAAGAATCGGCAGACGCTTTAACCTTAGAGTGGATGTTGCACGTTAAAAATTACAAGTTAACCCTTGACAAAAACCGCTGTGTCGGCTGCCAAGTATGCACATTGGCCTGCCCTAAAGAAGCCATAAAAACCGTCAAGCAACCAAAGCTTCCAGGTGAAAAAGCAAAGAAAGCCAAAGTCGACATCGACATGGCAAAATGCGCTTTCTGCGGAATCTGCGACGTCACCTGCCCATACGGCGCAGTCAAAGTAACTCTAAACGGTGTCCACGACCTCTCGATTCTGGCAAAAGACAGCTACCCCACGCTGGTGCGAGACATAAAAGTGGATACTCATCTATGCCAAAAAGAATGCGTCGAATGCGAACCCGCCTGCCCCCTCTCACTTATAACAGTCTCCAAAGTCGGCTTCGACGGCAACCCAGTCCAGGATGTAGCTGCCCTCTCGCCAGCCGCCAAGAAACGCGTCCAAATAACCATTGACATCCAGAAAGACTATTGCCCAACCTGCAGAGTATGCGAATTCAAGTGTGCTGCAGGCGCGATTAAAGTCAAGAAAGCCTTCGAGGGAACAATCAGCATAAACAAGGGAAAATGCCCTCAGGGCTGTAGTGATTGCCTTGACGTTTGCCCCATTAAAGGTGCGCTTGTGTTGGGTGATGACAAGAAAGTTCACGTTAACGAGATGTTCTGCACTTACTGTGGCGCATGCAAGAACGTTTGCCCAGTAGAAGATGCGCTGAGTGTTAAACGCACAAAAGTCAATCATACATTTATTCATTCGGGCACATGGAACAAAGCCTTAGAGCGAATAACAAGCCCAACCGATGCAATTAAAGAGTTAAAAGCTCAAGCTGCCGAGAGCAGGCGCAAAGTTGTCGAGAAGCGGTTCCTTTCGGAGGCACTGAAGAATGAGTGATCCACAACCTAAGCACAATCAACCTGAAGTATGCAACTGCAAACCTGAAGAGCTGCGCATCGGCGTTTTTGTTTGCCACTGCGGCTTAAACATCGCTGGTACAGTAGACGTTAAAGCAGTCGCTGAATACGCCAAGACAATTCCAGACGTGGTTTTCGTCAAGGAAAACCGCTACACATGCGCCGACCCTGGGCAAGCAGAAATCCGCAAAGCCATCAAGGAACAGAAACTAAATCGTGTAGTCATCGCGGCATGCTCTCCAAGAATGCATGAGCCAACTTTCCGACGTACTGTATCCGAAGCGGGCTTGAACCCGTTCCTCTACGAGATGGCTAACATCCGCGAGTTCGCTTCGTGGTGCCACCAGAGCGACCCTAAAGCGGCGACGGAACGCGCCAAAGACAGCGTACGCATGGCTGTGGCTAAGGTGCGGTTGATGCAGCCGCTTCAAACTATCGAGGTTCCAGTCACCAATAAAGCGCTTGTCATAGGCGGCGGAATCGCAGGCATGAACGCAGCTTTAGACCTTGCTGAAATGGGGTTCAAAGTTTACATGCTCGAGAACACCCAGAGCATTGGCGGACACATGGCGGCTCTTGACAAAACCTTCCCAACACTGGACTGTAGCATCTGCATCGAAGGACCCAAAATGGTTGACTGCGCACGCCACCCAAACATCATCATATTCGCCAACAGTGAACTTGTCAAAGTCGACGGTTACATAGGCAACTTCAAAGTTAAAATCCGCAAGAACCCCCGCTACGTTATCCCCGAGAAATGCACTGGCTGCGGTGAATGCAAAGACGCTTGCCCAATCGAGTACCCCAACGAATGGGACATGAACCTTGGCACACGCAAAGCAATCTCAGTGCCTTTTGATCAGGCGGTTCCGCTGATTTACTCCATCAACAAAGACTACTGCATCGAATGCTTCAAGTGCACTGAGGTTTGCGGTGAGCGCCAAGCCATCGATTTCAACCAGAAACCTGAAGAAGTCGATTTTGACGTTGGCGCAATAATCGTTTCCACAGGCTTTGACGTTTACTTGCCCTATGACATGCCCTTGCTGGGCTACGGGAAATACCCCAACGTCATCATCAGCATGGAGTTCGAACGGTTAATTCTCGCTGCTGGTCCGACAGGCGGCAAAGTCATCCGCCAATCCGACGGGCAAAAACCCCACAGAATCGCTTTCATCCAGTGCGTGGGTAGCCGAGACAAAAGCCATTACCCCTATTGCTGCAACTTCGGCTGCATGTACACCCTCAAACATGTTGTTCAGCTTAAAGAGAAGTACAAGGAAGATGTGGAAGTCTACGTTTTCTACATGGATATACGCAGCCCGGGCAAAGGCTACGAGGAATTCTACGACCGCGCACGGGAAAGAGGCGTAAACTTCATCCGCGGACGGGTCAGCCGCATCGATGAAGACCCAACCACTCACAACTTGGTCGTTCACTCGGAGGATTCATTGCTTGGGCAACCCATTGAGGTTGAAGCCGACATGGTTGTGCTCGCCACCGCAGCTATTCCCAAAAAAGGCTCTGAAGACATCGCCCGCATCCTCAACCTCTCGCGGGGTTCAGACGGCTTCTTCATGGAAGCACACCCCAAACTTAAACCCATGGATGCACCAACCGACGGCGTTTTCTATGCAGGCGCATGCGCAGGACTCAAAGACATTCCTGCCAGCGTTTCGCAGGGAAGCGGTGCTGCGTCACGTGCAGCCACGGTTATCAGCAAGCCGAAATGGAAGATTGAACCCATCATCTCCATCGTTGACGAATCCAAATGCCGAAACAAAACCGCTAAATGTGGAGTATGCCAGGACAAATGCCCATACGGCGCCATCCGCATTGAGCAGGGTAAACCCGCCCAAATTATCACTGCCAGCTGCCACGGCTGCGGAACATGCGTTGCCGAATGCCCCCAGCACGCCATCTCCCAGATGCACTTCACTGACGCACAAATCATGGCTCAAATCCGAGCAGCGCTCGAAGATAAACCGGAAGAAAAAATCCTCGCAATACTCTGCAACTGGTGCAGCTACGCAGGCGCCGACCTCGCAGGAATCAGCCGCTTCGACTACCCAGCAAGCGTGCGTGCCATCCGAGTCATGTGCAGCGGCAGAGTCGCACGCGAATTCGTCCTTGAAGCCCTCAGACTCGGCGCAGGCATGGTTATGCTTGGCGCATGCCACTTGCCATACGACTGCCACTACATCAGCGGAAACTACAAGATGAAAGCCCGAACCGACGCGCTCAAAGGCATGCTTACAAAACTGGGCATGAGCCCCGAGCGGTTCCGAGTTGAATATATTTCAGCTGCTGAAGGCATCCACTACGCCGAAGTCATTAAGGAAATCGACGCGGAAATGAAGGCGCTTGGCAAAGAGAAGATTCAAGCGGAAAACGCGAAGCTAAAGCCAATCCTTGACAACATGCTTAAGCGCAAGTAAGGGTTCCCCTATTTTCTTTATTACGTACTTTTTATTTCTGCTGCTTTCGTAACTTTCCCTCACCTTATTTTAACCACTGATTTTCAGCATGTTAATGCACACTTGTTCTTGACCAATACTGACCTGCCCCTATAGGTTTCTGCAATGAGTTCCTATTTGGATCTGAGGGGTGTGCTGTATTCTGTTTTTGGGGGGTTTGTTGCTTTTTTTTGTTACTCTAAAGTTGCCCGTTAGGAAAGTTAAACCGTAAAGAAAACACAAAACCGAATTATGCACAAGGCTCGGAGCCTAATAGGTTCGTGATCTTTGAGGCGTAACCTGATTTCTGTCCTAAAAAAGACGTATGAAAGGTTAAATCCGTCTTTTACATTAGTTGTTAACGGCTTAGCAGGTGGGTGCATTGGGTTTGAACAAGAGAGTGGTGCTAGTTTCCATAGTTATTTTAGTTATAGCTATCGCTGCTGTCTCCGGGACTGTTTTGGGTAATTTAAATACTAACGCTCCGTCGAAGGGCACTGTTATGTTGACCATTCAGGGCGACAGCAGGGTTTACTCGAGCAGCGGCACCTCAATTCCGTTCAGTTGAGGCAACGTTAACGTTGGAGAAAACACCAAAATCGTAACAATCACAAACTACGCAAACGTAAACTTCAAAATGCACCTGACTATAACTTCGCCAAAGTTGCCTCACGGCTGGACACTGACGTTTTCACTCGACAGACAGCAGATTAAAGCGTGTCATTCGGCAACTGGAATTTTAACGCTTAAAGTACCAGCCAATGCGCATGTGGGAAATTATAATTGGGGCGCAAGCGTCACGTTTGAGGATGCAAAAAAATAGTCTGCTTCTGCAAGTCGCCTGAAAACAGCGTAGGTGCGTTGTTGTAGCGTCAGTATACACACATTCGTTTATTATGTAAATATTGCTATGTATATGACTATATAATCCATAGGTGATTATTTTTCAGAAATGCGCTTTAATGGTTAGCTGTCCCAACTGCGGGTGCAAGCTTGAAACGCCCGACAAGAAAATAGAGAACTCTTTTTTCTGTTTAGCAGTCTATCCTGCCACATCTGCGGACACCGCTTCAAAGTATCATACTAACAGTTTTTAGGCAAAAATGAACCAGCCCAAAAACGTTTAGCAACTTGGCGATTGTGGCTTCAACGTGAGACAACATCATTTTATATCATGTAAACCCGTAAGGAGTTCCAAGAAGCAATTAACTAAGAGCCATCCGTTAAGCGGGTCTGGCTGTAGACACCGGTAAAGTGCGCCCTCTCAATTTTTTGCACTCACCGATGTCCGCACTTGGCTTGGTCCGCTCAACACACTATTTTTCCCCTTTAAGCCAAAACAGAATTTGGTTTTGGCGTTTTAGGAAGGCTTTTTAAAACTTGCACAGTTAGTTTAGATGCTATGTACCGCAAAGCCATTGTAAACATGATTAGGAGCAGGCGCTTCTGGATGTGGCAGTTAGGCGGCGCCTTCATCTATTCAATACCAGCAGCGATTAGGCTTGCAACAGGCAGCATCCACCTTCCGATCTTAAGCATGTTCATGGTTCCATGGGTTACTCCATATGTTCCCGGCAACATCGTGGAGAAGGTTTTGGTTAACGCTTTTTTCCCCGGAGGCGCGGGGGCAGTGGCTGGCGAAATCTTCTATTCATACACTCATGGACAGGCGTTCAGCCAGAAGCAGAAGTATCTTTCTCGGTTGGGCGGCGCGTGGTTGTGGACGGCTGGGTGGTCGCTGTTCCAGTTCTGGGGTTACATGCAGAACGTTACAGGTTCTTACGGTGGTAACCTCTTCGAGTCCCCGCTCGTTTTCCCACTAAATTTCCTTTTGGCTTCGCTTTCAATATTTACGCCAGACGTAATTGGCTACTTCAAAAATGAAGTAACTAACACATACCATGCGGTGAGACGCAAAAAAAGTTAATACTGCCTGTGCCCTTAAAATTAATCCATGTCTTTTCATGTTCGACGCAAGGACCGAGAAATCACCGACCAAAATGAGGTGAAACAGGTTCTCAAAGCCACCAAGTACGTGACGGTTGCCCTCTGCATGGACAACGCGCCCTATTTGGTTTCGCTGAGCCACGGCTACGACCAAACCAAAAACTGCATTTACTTCCACTGTGCCCCTGAAGGCAAAAAAATCGTGTACGCAAAAGCAAATCCCAAAGTTTGGGGGCAGGCTGTACTGGATTTTGGAGTTACTGAGGAATGCGACTACGTCTATACCAGCGTTCATTTCCAAGGAAAACTAAGCTTAATCACCGACGTGACGGAGAAACGCCATGCCATGGAGGTTTTGGTGCGGCAGGTCTCGCTGAATCCCGAAGCGAAACTCGCTCAAATCAAACCCGAAAAACTCTCGTCAATCACCATGGGCAGGATAGACATCAGTTACATGTCGGGCAAAAAAGCATCAGGCGCCAAAAAAACAAATCTAACTGCCCATCTTCTCTAAATCCACTTGGTAAATCAGTAGGCTCCCATCTGCATAAACCTGCGTTAACCAATTAATCGAGTTAAAGTGCGCTGCCAAGTTTTGACCGTAATTATTCAATTCTTCGTTGCCCACGTACACATAGGACACGTTGTACTTTTGGACAACCGCTACCAAGTCGGTCACTGTGCCGTTGTACGCCATGTCGATGTCGCGTTCCCTCGCGTTCACCTGGTCAAGCGGTTCCCCATGACCGTAAGGCCAATACACATAAGAAGACACACGCAGGCGCCCTCCAACCATGCTTGTGGGCTCATGAACTCCATAGTAAGTCAGGAACACCGAGTTCTGCGGAGTATTATCCCTAACCCACAACCCAACTTGGTATTCGCTCCAGCTGACTCCAAGATACTGAGTTTGAGTGTTATAGATTATTACGCTGGCTGTGGTGATTATGGAAAGCAAAACCAACGTGACAATCACAACCTTCGGAGTTTTAGCCAACAAGATACCAGCCAAAACCACGATGGGAATCCACGCGAACATGAAGAACTTGTACATGTCCCAGTCCCAGGGCGTTAAGAGCAGGATGTTGGGAATCATGAATAACAACAGGAAAGTGATTTTGAGGTATTCGTGTCCAGGCTTTATGAATGAAGCGATAGCAAGCACAAACGGGATGCCGAGGTTGAGCAAATAATAGACGATGGGGTTAATGGCAAACTGGTTGCCTGCGAAATCAGCCAAAAACCCAGAGCTCAAAGCAACCGTTAGGGGGGGACCGCCGCCGAAAATAAACGGCAACGCAAACACGCTGGGCAACAGAAAATAGAAGTAGCTGAATTTTAAGCGTTTAACGTTGAGGAGTAGGCAGACGGCGAAGGCGACGTAGCAGCAGAAGAACGCTACGTTGTGGAACTGGTAAACCAGACCAGTCATTATGCCTGCGAGGATAATGCGGTTTTTGTCCTCCATGTTCCTGAGCAAAGCCAAAACAAAAGCAAACACGGGCAACCCAACTAACAGTGGACGCTGCTGGAGCAAATTGTCAAACATAGAGGGCAAACCAAACAACTGCCTAAACTGGTAGATGTAGTTCTGGTTCGGGTCAAACTGGCCGTTGAACAATGCCGAGAACAAACCGAAGTAGCTTAGTCCCCAACCGAAAACCGCCAGAACCGTGGCAACAACCGCGGCTCGCCTGCCGTATGGACGCGCCAACGCGTAGATTGAGAGGGCGAAAACCAGAATGAACAGCGCATTTAACAGGGGTAGAAGCGTGGGTAGGTACCCGTACATTTTCTCGACGATTGCGGTGTGGAAATCGATGAAGTAATGGTAAGTTAAGGGTGTGCCGATGTAGTTGGGGGTTTGCGGCGGGAAATTGCCCTGGTTTATAGATTCGATTATTTCGTAGTGGAAGGGTGTGTCTTGCCAGTTTGAGCCTGTGAGGACTATGCCGTTTTGGTTGCCGTACCAGACGCTTCGGGCAAGGACCGCTGCGGAGACTATGAAGATGACGGCGAAAATCAAAAGGCTGGTTTTCTTGATTTGCTGCAGCTTGAGGAACGCTGGGGGCTTTATCGGTTCGCCTTTCTTGTAGACCACGAGCGCGTAGATTGCGGTTAATGCGAGAAAACTGAAAAGGATGGTTTCGCGTGAATAACCCACTGCCAAAGACAGATAGTAAATCAGCGTCACCGAAACCAAAACGCTGAAGATTGGCACGAAAGCCCAGATTTCATGGGTTTTTAGCGAGAAGAACCTGTAGGCGATTAAGCCTGGAACCAGAAAAGTGAAGACGAGTGCGGTGAAGACGCCGACGTCGCCCGACACAAACGAGACAACCGTCAACACCAGAAACACGAGTGGAAGCCAGTACTTTTGCGCGGTCGCTCCATAGCTAACGTTTACTTTGACTCTTCCACCCACCCACAATGACAATACCAAATTAATAATTTTAGAGGTATTAAAATTGTCGCTAATCCAAGCACAAAACCAAAAACCAGCGATTACGAGGGCAACCATCCGCTTTCTCAACAAACCGTTGGACGCCAAATCCGAGAAAGGTTAATTAGCTAAAGTTTCGTGTATTGTTGCGGCGCTTAATGCCCAGGTAGTATAGTTCGGTCTAGTATGTACGGCTGTCGCCCGTAGGACCCGGGTCCGAATCCCGGCCTGGGCGCCACTTTTCCCTTCCTATGAGATGGCTTTCTTTTTTTGTCCATAGGGGCAAGTATATACACAGAGGCCGCATATTCCCTCTCCTAAAGCTAATTCTCGTTTATGGATATATTCATCGCAGAGATGAGCGTTGAATCTTGCTTCTCTGGGTTCAGAAACATTGAATTTTGCTCCCGTGAAAGCTTTGACGGGGCAGACTTTTACACATTTATCGCAGTTGCTGCATCCGTCAGCAAGCGGTTTGTTCGTCTGTTCTAATGGTGCATTTGTAAGAATCGTTGCCCACCTTACTCTTGGACCGCTTTCAGGCGTTATCAGAAGACAGCTTTTTCCAATCCAGCCTAACCCCGCCAGATTAGCCGCCAACTTGTGTGAAAAAGCGCCTTTGAGTTTTGCAGAGTCTATTCTTTGCGCTGCTGGAATTGGGTAAGCTTCAAAACCTGCATCCTGAATTTTCTTGGAAATAAAGAGCGTTGCCTTATCTAAGTTGTTGTTCACTGAATTATAGAGCCCTCTGTAAGTGAAAATGACTGACGGGTCTTCGTGACGGGGTAACTCATCAATGACGCTGTCGATCAAACGCATGCCTATCGAAACAGCCCGGGAAAAACCTGCAATAGCTTCGCCGCCCTGCTCCAAAACAAAATCTTTTACTCTTGACAGATCAGCTACCCCAAAATAGTCAACTTCTAAACTCATGGCAAAATCCAGCAATTGTTTCTGCAAAGCGTCCATATCAATCAAGTATAGTTCCGTGTGAAATGTTATTAATTTTTCTAAACCGAATCATTCAAAATTTAAAAAAAGTTTCAGTAATTTAACTCTTAAAAGGAATAATTAACATTCGAATCCTCGGCTTGGGCGCCGATTTATTCTTGGTTCAGATTTTAAATGCAGTTGACAACTCAATATTCCCTTTTCATAAACGATAAATCAATTTAACCACAAAAAGAGCTGTATGGATCAGACCAACGAAATTCCTTGTGTTGCTTGCAAATTTTGGAATGGAAAACGGAAAAAATTATCATGTAACCCCCAAAAATGCACGGATATATCCACATGGCTTCTTGAGCATATTCCGCAGATAAGTGATGAAACATTTCACATGCAAGGGCATCTTCCCGAAATCGCAATTCAATATGTAGTGTAGTATAGGTCAAATTCCAAGTGTTCGGTACCCCGAATATTTTCCTGCAGGTTTATTATTTCCCAATCCTAACTTTCTAATGTAAACAATTTTTTTGAGCGCTTAACTTTTGAAATACAAGACTCTGCATCATACAGCCAAGCAAATCGACCATTTAATAGACAACTACATACAATCAAGCGGAACCTTGTTTATCCCCCAAGAAGACTTAAAAAACCTGATTTTGAATAATTTTCCCGATTTATACGTCAAAGATTTTGGCTGGCACAAGATTGTCTTCGGCATCCGCTCAACAGACCAGAAAGTAGTGATTAAGGTGGGCACCAAAAAAAGCATCGAAAACGACCACCGAGCCTACAAGCGGGTTCCCGAAAGCATGCGTCACCAACTGTTTGCTAGAATATTTGGTAACAGCAAATACTGTTTGGTGCAGGAATACGGGTTTGCAGCACAGGTTTCTCAAGAAGAACTGGCTAGCATAAGAAAAACTGTGTATAGGTACGGTGTTTTTGATGTTAAAGCTGCAAATTTGGTGAGAATCGATGGGCACCTGTAGATTATCAGTGTGAACGTGGCGCCGTTTCCGCTTCCCACCGTTTGGAGGATGGTTGATGAAGTGAAGCTGAAACTTCCTAAACGATTGATGTTACCGCTTAAAAAAATAACCAGAATGCTCTGCAATAGATAAATAGGAAAAAAATGTTTAGGTTTTAACTTGTTTTTTTGGGTGCTTGAATTCAACGTACACGATGAATCCTGCGCCGACTGGCTCCGAAAGCCGCTATTGTCTCGATGGATGATTCAGGGAGCACCTGTATGTATCCTAAGATGTAGACGTTGGTTGAGAGAGTTAGCTAGTAGGATGTTCCGATTCCGATAAGGTCCTGCGTTGCGGGGTCTGTGATGTCTACGTATCTTTGGGGCCAGATGCTTTGGGTGGATGCTTCAACCGCGATGGTTGAGCCTATGAGGGTGTCTGAGGGCACGGTTACGTTTACTTGTGCTTTTCCTTGGCTGTCCGTGAATGCTGACGCGGGTATGACGTATGTTGAGTTCAGAAGTTGTGTTTGTCCGTTAAAGTTCAGTGTTGCGTTGAAGAGTACATGAACGTTTGCTCGCGGCGTTCCCGCTGAGGTTGTCAGTTGAGCGGTAAAGGCTACGGTTTGTCCAGGGTTTGCTTGGATAGCGGACATGTTGCTTGAAATTGGTGAAACCCCGTGGAACTGGTCACCCTGCCGAACGACGTCTTTGCCCCATGCTTGAGCTGCAATAGCGTCGCCTGCGCTGTCGACGGATGTGTCTAGCCATGATTCGCGGTAGTAGTTGGTTCCTCGAGTATGGTTGAGCAGTTTTCAAATTGCTACTTGGTCGGCGGCTGCGTCGTTGTTGCTAGCTGCTTGGTTCCAAGTGAGTAGGTAGCTTACTGCTCGCCACTCTGCGTTGTCTGCGGCAGGTGTTAAGGATGCAGGGTAGGTGCCACCTACAGAGATGACGCGGTCAAAATCCATACAGTAACTGGTGGTTTGGACTGGATTCGATGTGCCATCGGTTAGGGTTATGGGGATTTCTCCAACATAGTAGCCGCCCAGCGAGAGTTCCTTGTTGCCGTTTGTTTGGCTGAAGGGGTCATTTATGTAAACTGAAATGGTTGAGTCTGCTTTGACGGTTGCGCTGTAGGCTAGTGCTGTGGATGCGAGCAGGATTAATGTCAGGGCGTATATTGATACTTTTTTTATATGACACATCTCTTAGTATAGAAAGAGTCGTATCATGACACTTCATGTAAGCAAGCCTTCAATACCCGACATGAGTCGAAAACCGAAATACCACAAAATTTCACAAAAAAACAGGCGTTTTAAGCATTTTCATGCAGAAAAAACATATGAGAGAACAACAAGATAATTATTCAGAATGACGCTCCTCCAAAAGCCCCAGAGCACCCAAAAACCCAGCAACTGGCTAGTCGACATCATACAAAAAGTCAACAGCAGCGCACTCGAGCAACAACAAATCATGACTAGAGGCAGAAACGACAGCCTGTGCGTGTTATGCAAGGGAGCAAGGGCACTATGCGGCAAAACCCGCTGTCCAATAATGGTCAAAGTCAACTATTTCCTCAAAAGCGTTCCGCTCATGTTCTCCGAAGACATCAATGGCATGTCTCCACCCAGCGTTTTTATCGGAAGAATCGGCTACCCCAACGTTTATGCTGGACCGCTCGTTCCGCCCGTACACGAAGACACAGGCATTTATGATTTGCCTGAGCGGTGGTTTGGGAAGTCGATGGATGAGATCGTGGGTTTTCGCAGTCTTCTTGTGCGTGGTAAACACAGGGTTAACGTGCAGAAATTCGCGGATGGAGGCAGAATCTTGGATCAAACGCGGGAGTTAGCTCTCGCAGACAGTTGCGTTGACATCGAATTGAATCTCACTAAAAAACCGCGGGGCTCCATCTACCTTGACGATGATGTGCAGCCTTTTGGTCCTTCGGCGCCCATCCGAGATCTCCATGTGGGCAACGCTCGCTACGACACAAAAATCGAGAAAGCCTACTACGACACGGATTTGAAGGCAACAAACGCGGTAGTGGAACTTTACAATCGCGGTGTCTTGGTTTCCAAGATTCAGAAGGCTTTCAGCGTCGGCGCATTTGGCGTAGAGAAGAAACGTCGTCTGGTGCCAACGCGCTGGAGCATCACAGCCGTCGACGACATCATCTCCAAGAACCTGCGGGAAAAAGTCAAGACGTTCCCCGAAATTAACGAGTACCGAGTCTACGAATCCATCTACATGGATAACGTGTTTGAGATTCTGATGATTCCTGGGCAGTGGAGTTACGAATCCATGGAGGCATGGTACCCGGGCACTGTTTGGAACCCCACTGGCCAGAACATCGTCATCTTCTCGGATTGGGAAGGCAACAGCGGACGCACGACATACGCAGCGATTGGCGGCTGCTACTACTCGGCGCGTTTAGCCATCTGCGAGCAGCTCCAGAAGGAACGGCGCCAAGCCACAGCCATCGTTTTGCGTGAAGCCAGACCAGGCTACATCATGCCCATCGGCGTTTGGCAAGTCCGCGAAAACGTCCGAAACGCCATGCACCAGAAACCCTACATGTTCAAGAGCTTAGCCGAATCTCTACAGTTCATCGGCGGGAGGTTCGAGATTCCAATGCAGCGGTGGATACTCCAAAGCGAACTGTTAAAGAAGGCGCTGTTTCAGAGGCGGATAAGCGATTTCTTCTCGTCTAAACCGCCTGCTGCACAAGCATAATATACCAGGTTTTATCCCCTAAGACTGGGAAATCTATGCCATATACGATCCATTACAATTTTAGCCAACATTTCGCGGTTCCTGCAAAGGTAGCTTTCGAGTGGTGTATTGATTATCAGCCTGAAGACCATGCTTTGATGGGTGAAACCAACACTAAACGAGAAGTCATTTGGCTAACAGAGTGCACTGCAATTTTGAAAGAGACTTTCCACATGGACAGCGGCATTGTGGAAAAACAAAAGCTCGTACACCTCTACCCCAATCGACTGTCATGGGTTTCAACGCATCTGTCGGGTCCAAACAAATATTCCCAATTCATCTATCAAATTACCTCAGAAAGCGAGATGGCGTCGCGGTTAGATTTTAATGCCCAGCATTTAGAGCCCCAAGGAAACCTCAGCCAAAAAGACCTCAAATTATTGACTGACAAATTATGTGAAGAAGATTCCGAGCTCTGGAAGCTTTTGGCTAAAGCAATGGAAAGGGAACTTAGCAAATAGGCGCTTGCCCAGCTGAACCAGACTTCTGATTGGTTAAGGGAAGGCAAATTTTAAAACAGCTGTCCACTATACCATGATTGATTCCATGTTGTCCCCTGCCATAAAACGGTCAAGTTTGCCCTTTTCAAACCAACGAACCAGCGCGTCTGGGGTTGAGGCGGCAGCTGTTTTCGCCGTTGCAGAGTTTGAACGAAGCAGGGGCGGCGGCTTAATATCAAGGCAGCCTGAAGAAAAACTCGTTTACCTGATGAAAACAGGCTATCCTTTGTGGCTTTTCCCAAAGAACGATTCAGCCCTCGTTTTTGATGGTTTAGGCAACGCCAGCCACAGCATCTCTTACCTCGAGATGCCTTCTGCGAAGAACTTCATCGAGAGTTTGGTGGTTAATTCGGCTCCAAGAGAAAAATACTCCGCCTTTCTCTTTGACCACAGCAGTTACTTTCAGCAGTCCACAAAAGAGAAGCAGTTTGTTTTGAGCGGTTTAATCGTGGACTTGGATTTTAAGAGCGAGTTTAACGTTTACCGCGAAGAAGCTACGGAATTGTCGGCGCAGGCAGATGTTGCTTTGCTTTCGCCTGTCCTCGTTGAATCCAATATTTCCGCCATACTTTCTGAGTTTGACAACCTGCAATCTGCGCTAAGAGAGGAGACTGAAAAACTAGCAGAATGCAAAACACTTGTGAACAAGACCACGAGCCAGTACTTAACCGAGCTCGATTATGAAGCGTCGGCAGACAAGGAGGAGGCAGACGCCAAAATCAGGGCCCAAGAAGAACTCGTCAACCCAAAAATAGCCAAACTAAAGAAGGATTACAAACTCAAAATAAAGAACACGACAAAAAGTTTTGACACAGAAATTGGACGATTACAGAAACAGAAAGCAAAAGCCCTCAAATCTATCAAAACCCGAGAGAGAAAAATAAAGCTCTACCAGCATGAAGCTAAAGCCCAAGCGGTACAGAACCACATCGCTTACGAGAAGCGGTGGAAGGAGAAAATCAAGAAAACCCAGAAGGAACTCGATGAACTTAAAAAAGAATTAAAAAACGTTGAAAACAACATTAAAAAGATGAGCAAACAAAAAGCTGAGGAAATTTCAAAGTTAAATTTTGGGCTCGACACAGAAGTTAAGTTTGCTCAACAGCCCCTGCTGGACCTTGAAGCCGCCCGCGACGCTAAAATCCGCGTTTTCAAGCTGGAAACCGAGAAGCTGCTTAATCTAGCGAGACCGGTGCTTGAAGGCTTGGACAGAAGCGTCGAGCAGCAGAAAGGTACTTGGGCTAATTTTGAGGGTTTGGGTATCAAGGACCAAGAGTTGAAGAACGCCGCTTTGTTCTACGTTCCGTTCTATGTGGTTTGCTACGAAAACGGTTCAGGGAGACGCTACCTAATCGTTCCCCCATTGAACATTGGCAGTCAGGATTTTTCGTCTAAGCTCAGGGGCGCGTTTGGTATGTCAAGAATCAGGGACCGCTTGACTCCGTGGTTTAAAACGTTAACCGCCCTAATTGATAAGGTTCAACCGCTGACTAAACAGAACGGCATGTTTGAAAGCCAACTTAACGGTTTAGCAAAGAAGAATAATCTTTTGAACGATGACTCATTCATGGAGAACGTTGAGAAAGGCTTAGTTACCCTTAGAAGCGAAGGTTGGCTCTCGGATAAGGAAAAACAGGTGTTAGGCAACCGCTTAACGGTTCAACGGTGATTTGTCAAAAAACTTATTGCACTCCTCATGTTGTATCTGTTAGGTTGTATACGGGTTTAGACGGGACGAAGGTTGTGTTAATCGATGTCTGAGAACGATTTCATATTGAAAGTTTCGAACCTTGGCGTAAAATTGCAGAACCAAGTCTTACTTGACCACCTAAGCTTCAACGTTACCAGAGGAACCACATTAGCCATTCTGGGACCCAACGGCGCAGGAAAAACCGTGCTACTTAAAACGCTGCTAAACCTTGTTCCCCACACGGGTACAGTTGAGTGGACGGAGAAAGTGAAAATTGGCTACGTGCCCCAGTACGTGGCGGTTTCGGATATTCCCATGTCGGTAAGAGAGTTTCTCTTGATTGGAAACGGCGTTGATGTGGAAAACTCGCTTAGAAAAGTGCGTTTAATGGATAACAGCATCTTGGATAAGCGGCTGGGTGTCCTGTCGGGTGGACAGTTGCGGCGGGTTTTGATTGCTTGGGCGCTAAACGATAACCCTAACGTGCTGCTTTTGGATGAGCCGACGACGGGCGTGGATATGGATAGCGAAGAACCCATTTACTTGATGCTTAACGAAATCAAGAAAACCCAGAAAATCACGATTTTTCTAATAACTCACAACATCCACATCGTCCAGGAATACGCCGATGCATTGCTCGCGTTAAACAAGTGCCTAACGTTCTGTGGGCCAGCCGCGGAAATAGCTAAACCAGAGATCCAACGGCAGATTTACGGCGAAACAGTCTGCGTTGAAACCAAAAGAGGAGAAAATTAAAGCATGCTTGACTCCACCTTCTACAGTTTAATTCTTTCGATTTTCGTCGGTGTCGCCACCGGTTATTTGGGTTCGCTGATGGTGTTGGAGAAGATGGCGCTGGTCGGCGACGCACTTTCCCACGTTGCCCTGCCAGGGTTAGCGATTGGAATAACGTTCCATTTTAACCCATACATAGGCGCATTTGCGTTCCTGTTTGTTTCTGCAGCGATAATTTGGCAGATTCAAAGAACCACAAAAATCTCTTTCGAAGCCCTCGTCGGCGCAATGTTCACGCTCGCATTGGCAATCGGTATTTTGATTTATGGGAAAGATTTGGATGCGCTTGAATCGGCGCTTTTCGGAGACATTTCCCAAGTGACCCTGCTCAGCATGTCCATTGCAGCGGTAGTCTGCGTTGTAGCGATAGTGCTCACGAAACTAATCTATGACAAGCTGGTGTTGGCGATGATTTCTGAGGACCTTGCCATTTCAAAAGGCATCAAAGTCGCAAGAATAAACCTGCTCTACCTTTTCCTTGTCTCCGTCGTTGTTGCCATAGGCATCCAAATAGTAGGAACCTTACTCGTCGGCTTCCTCGTAATCGTGCCAGCGATAGCGGCTAAAACTCTGAGTTCACACATGAAAAGATACGCGATGCTCAGCGCAGTGTTCGGCGCCGCAGCCGGGTTCTCTGGAGTTCTCATCTGGAGCATCTTCTTTGGTCCCGATTCGGCTATTCCCTTTTCGGGTCCGCTGGTTGTTTTCTCAGGCATCATAATCTTCGCTGCATCCATAGTAATCAACTGGAGATACAAACTAACCACTTAGGAATGAATCCAAATGAAGAAGTACACGGGTAAAACCTCAACAGCCATAATTCCCTACCCCGACAACAAGATTCTTTTGATTAAACGCAACACGAAACCATTCGTTGGCTACTGGGCGCTTCCCGGAGGCAGAATGGACCCTGGCGAAGCAATCGAGCAAACCATCGTTAGGGAAGTCAAAGAGGAAACGGGACTCAACGCCGCCATCGTGTATAAAGTAGGCGAATATATTGAGAAAGGCATCAAAGACGACATCGACTACGAGTACTACCCTACGTGTTTTGTGGTGAAGCCTGTGGGCGGAGAAATCAAGAAGCAGGACAGCGAAATCCGAGAAATCAAGCTCTTCAGCCTAAACGAGTTGCCTAAACCCTTGGCTTTTGAACATGATTTAATTATAAAAGATTATCTTAAAAAATTGAAGTAGAAAAATCGGAATAAGTAAAGAAAAATTTTGGGTAGGAAACCCAATTTTTACATTTGCCGTGTGTTTTTCTGGGTTGGCGGCGTTGGGATTGGAATGATTGTGGCTTTGGCGAGGTTTTCTTGTTCGTTTAGTATCAGCGAGATTGCTTTGCCTTCGGGCACGATTATTTTGGTGTTGTTCTGCAGGGATGCCGTAATCGTGTCCAGCTGCTTGAAGGTGATGGCGCTGTCTTTGAAGTACGTGGTTAATGCCTCATTGCGCAGTTTAGTCGCTTGGGCGTCTCCTTCCGCTATTTCGATGGTGGCGGTTTTCTGTCCTTCCGCTTGGAGGATAGCGGCTTGTTTTTGTCCTTCTGCAACTTGAATCGCAGCGTTCTTCTGTCCGCTTGCTAAGGTTGCTTGGGCTATGGCGGTTTTCTCGGCGGCTTGGCGGTCGTTGTCTGCTTTAAGCACGGACTCCATTGAAATGATGAGTTCCCGCGGGGGCTCAAGGTCTTTGATTTCTGCCCGCACGATTTCTATGCCCCATCTTTCGGTTTGCTCGTCAAGGGCTGTTTTGAGGCTGGCGTTGATTACAGGTCTTGAAGTGTTCGCTACGCTCATATCCATGCCGCCGATGATGTCTCTGAGGACGGTTCGGGCAAGAGTGTCGATTTGAGCGGCAAAACTTGCCACGGCGTACTGTGACGCTTTAACTGAGGTTTCATCAGATTTGATTCGGTAGAACACCACAGCGTCTACGCCCATGAAGACTTTGTCTTTGGTGATGACGTCTTGGCGCTGCACGGGTGTCATGCGTTCGGTGACGTTGACTTTTATGATGCGGTCGATGAATGGAAACAGGAACGTTACGCCGCCTTCGACGAACCTGCGGTATTTGCCTAAGCGTTCAACCAGTCCCTTTTCTGTTGGTCTAATTATGCGAATTGTTGAAATGACTGCATATACAACTATGACTAAAGGTACGATTATAGCTAAGACTAAGAGTGGATCAACCATATTTTTTCCCCCAACTGCCTCTTTCTATTGCATATGCACGTGGGATTTAAAACTTGCTAAAACCAGGCAAGCCCAAGGCAGAATAACCCGTTAAAACGCCCCTTTAGCGTCCAAGCCCACGTAATTAAGAGATAATTCCAAAAAAAAGAAGTGAAGCTAACTTCCACGTCTAAGCTTTGAAGAACTGCGAGCGGTTATGTGCGATGCAGCGGAAGCCTTTGGATGCCGAAAAGTACCTTTGGTCTTCAAACGCATCTGCGTTAAGCGGCCAGCCATGGATGAAAACGACTGGTTGCCCGCTGCCCAGTTCTTGTAGTAGATTTCTGTTCCATCTTTAGTCTTGAATGTTGGCATAGTTAAAAGTCTCCAAAAATCCAGGTTTGCATGCCCAACAAAACTCCACAAAAAAGACAGCAACATGATTATTTACGGGTATATGACTTCAAAACGCAATAACAAAAACAATGAAAGCGGGCCCGGAGGGATTTGAACCCTCGATCTTCAGCTCCGAAGGCTGACACCTTAATCCGTGCTAGGCTACGAGCCCAAACCTAACAAGTCAATATCTGAGTTGCACATAAAGATTTACGGCAATCCTATTAAATCCACCCTCAAGGCGATGTCCCGAAATTATGTGTTAAAACTGCTGCTTTGGTTGTTGCCTAAACCCAACAACGTTGCCGTCAGCGTCTTTAAACGTTGCAATCAACAAGCCCCCGCCAACCTCCTTAACGTCCTGAACAATCACCGCGCCAGCTTTAGTCATTGCTTGAAGGCTGCTCTTAATATCCAAAACATCCGTTTACGTGATAGGTCCCAGCTTAGATTAGGGTCTGAACCGATTTCCAGCTCACCAATCCTATAACCTGCATAAAAGTTGCTTTCGACATACGGCTCTGTGCCAAGAAACTTTCCAAAAAACTCCTTAGCTTTCTCAACATCCCCAACAGGATAGACTAAAATCTTGATGTTACGTGCCATAAAAAAAGTCTCCTAAAGAAATTAAGCTAGCGCAACTATAATAAATTTCGGACCCCTTCAGCCATGACGAGAGCTTCGATTTTCACCTTCATCTCTTCCAACAGTAACGCAACTGCACGCCTATGGTTCCCTGAAAGCATAGAACGTTCGTATAGAGCAGTTATTTTAACTCCAAAAATCAAATAAGCGAAGCTATTTTGGTTGTTTTCTGTTTGGTTTTATTGTATTTTTTGTTTGTGGGGTTTGTTTTTTAGGTGTGAGTTGTGTTGGCGGGCGTGTTGGTTATCGTGTGGTTGATTCGCGGTCTTCGCTTATGAGGGGTGTTGAGTTGATTTTGGTTTTTCTTTTTTGCCAATCTTTGTTGTACATGGGTTCTTGTGTAAAAAAAACAAACGATATGTACTTTCACATCCACACCGTGACCGTTTCAACATGGAGCATGCAGAGCATGTGAAAGAAAATGATTATCTCACATCGAAACAGAAGCAGAAAACGGTTGCAACCACAAAAAGCAATTGTTCCCTTTTGCAGTCTTGTGGCACAGTTAAAACCGTTTTTCCCACATAAAGAGAGAAAAGCTGGAAGCCTTAGCCGTTATTCTTATAAACCCACGCTAGTATTTACTTCTGTCACCTCAAATGGGGGCCGGTAGCTCAGTTTGGCTGGAGCGTTCGACTGATAATCGAAAGGTCGGCAGTTCAAATCCGCCTCGGCCCACCATTCCAACTTCTCAAGCATCCGGACTTTTAAAGAGTAATTTGTGACTGCCATAAACCTACCACAAACGCTTATGTTTGGTCAATGCGAAATAGTGAGAGTTTAGCTTTCTTCCAAAACTATTTGCTTGGAGATTCAACTTATGAACGATAATCAAAGCCCAAAACTTAGAATCGCCTCAGAAACCAGCATAAAATAGGGCAAAGAACCCAAATCAACCATGCAGTTTGTAGAGTGCACATGCGGAGAAAAAATCCTGGTAGTTCCTGACGTAGCAGCAATGTCTATGGCGGTAAAGAATCATCTAGGAGACCATAAAGATGCGGATGAACAATTTTTAATCGCGCAAATCTTTGAAGCAGCCAGCACACAAACACAGTCCTAAGTTAATACGTGAACGTTAAGATTGACGGGTCGACTGGTTAATCTAACGTTGTCTTTAGTTAACGAAGTCTTTTAGAAGATTCTTGCAAAATGTTTTACTTCCAGAAAAATACATTATCAATAGGCGTTTTTATGAGCAAAAACAATCCAGCTAAAGAAAAAGTTGTTGGAACAAACTGCTACAACTGCAAATTCGTAGCCAACAACAACGAACCCGTAACCCCGCAGGAACTAAACAACGAAGGTGGAATCAACCCGAAAAAC
Source organism: Candidatus Bathyarchaeota archaeon (assembly GCA_903901015.1). GTDB lineage: Archaea > Thermoproteota > Bathyarchaeia > Bathyarchaeales > Bathycorpusculaceae > Bathycorpusculum. The sequence goes on from CAIUPH010000004.1 coordinate 22,495, forward strand.
AGGGAAGAAATGGATCGAGCCGAAAACGCTGACTTGATAACGCTTCCAGGCGGATCAAAAGCTGACGCATCGAGCAAGAGGCTTTGCTACAGCAAAAAAATAGAAATGTACGTTACCGCTCGAATGTGCTGTGCCTACTGGGATAATGAAGGCGTTATTAGACCCTGGAAAAAACAATAACGTGGAACGTGTCGGAAATGACTGAGAAAAAAACTAAACCGCAAGACACCAGCCATGATGCCTGCGTAAGGGCAGTGGCTGAAGAACTCAAAAAAGACCACTGGACAGTTAAAGCAGATTTAGAAGGCTACCAGAAACCATCTGCAGTTGGGAAAGGGTATCTTCCAGATTTACAAGCCGAAAAAGAAGGCTGCTTAACCCGCATCTGCGAGGTTGTGACGCCTGAAATGTTCGAGGGCAACAGGGACAGGTATCTTGAAGTCAAAGATTACTGCGACGAATACGACTTCCACATGTACGTGGTGGATAAGGATGGCAAGCGCAGGCAGATTGACCCTGAAACCTTCGGGAAAAAAACGCCTTAACCTTTTTTGCCCTGACTAATAATTGCGTAGTCCATTTTTTAATTCTTGGAGCCGCCTGAATTTAACAGCTCCTAAAACAACCAGCAGCGAAACCGGCAAGCCCACGATGAAGGCGGAAGCAACCAAGAACGTTGAGTACTCAGGGATTGCCCATACGCTGGACGAGGATATCTTCATCATCTGGGTCGTATTGGTCTGTACGTTTCCGCTTGCCTGGATGTATTGCTGGCGCCACTGCACCATCATGCCTGTGGCTTGGTCAAAGTAAAAATCTGAATTCACCATCATGCCGTTCACAGTTGTGCTCGTGACATAGTGATTAGTTAACCTTGCGCCGCTTGGGTAGGGTATCGACTGCGTGTCGTTTATGGTTGGGCTCGAAGCCGAAGAGGGAAACATCCGTCCCATCATCCCCATTCCGCGCGCCATGAAAAAGAAGCCCGACGCATCCGCGGGACCGCCGTACCCTGAACTCGAAGCCGCGCCAGTTCCCACGTTCATACTGCATACCCCAACGTGGCTTAAACCATTCAAATCCTTAAGCGTTGTACCAAAACTCACTGAATCACCTGAAACCCCTGTTACATTTATCATGAAATAATCCGTCTCGTTAATCGAGGAAAAAGTTGCCGAAGGAACGGCATGGGGGTCGCTTGAGTTAAAATAGCAAACGTACCCGTACCGGAAGACGTCGCCGCCCGCTACCCCCACGTTTGACGACATCATCTCACCAAAAACCATGCTAAAAGATGCCGCAGACAAGACAAACAGGACGAATACTCCGAAAAACACGATTTTCCGCATAAAAAAATACAATTGAAAATAGCTAAAAGAAACTCTTAAACATTACTACCCAACCAAACAAGCTCAACAGAAAATAAAGCTGCACCTTAACCATTTTCTTCTTCCAGCCACAAAGATAATTATGGATAACCTTCTGTCCAAGTTTTCTTGGGTTGGTGAAAAAACACATTTTCGTTTCGCGTGATAACAGTCTTAAGTCGAAAGCCTTAATAGTCGTAAATGTTCAATTTTCCATTGAAAGGGACGAACGATTTGGGGCTGTCTAGAATGGAGATGTACCTAGCCATCATAAAGGTCTTAGACAAGGGGGACTCGATGGCACAGCAACAAATAATGCGCAAGGCCGGCATTAACTTGAGCGTTTCAAAAGAATTCTTCAACTTCCTAATCAAGCTGGGCATAATTAAGGAACAAAACCTCGGATCCAAAATAGTGTATTCCATCACGGTTAAAGGACAAAGGTTGAGCATATATTTTGGTTTAGACGACGATTTCATTTTTAGTGGAACGGGACTCTTTCGAATCGACTAAACCCGTCCGCGGCTTGCGTCTCAAACAGAATACTGCACACCCCTCGGATCCAAATAGGCTGGTGAACTTTCTGCAGAGCACTAAAAAAGAAAATTGTGGGCGCGAACGGTTTATATCAAACAAACCTAAAACTAGTACTAGTTGGTAAATGGAGAATGTATCAAATGAGCGCTGAACCTTTTCATGTAACTGACGCAAATTTTGAAGAAACAATCAAGAACAACAAGTTGGTCTTCGTTGATTTCTGGGCAAACTGGTGCGGTCCTTGCCGAGCCTTAGCCCCAACCATCGTGGAGCTGGCAAAAGAGAACAGCGGCAAAATGGTAATCGGAAAACTCGACGTAGACGAGAACTCAGCTACAGCAGAGAAATTCCAGGTCTTTAGCATACCCACCATGATAATTTTCAAAGACGGCAAAGAAGCAGAACGCCTCGTCGGGTTATGCCCCAAAAACAAGATAGCTGACACGCTAAAGAAACATTCAGTGTAGGCTTAAACGCCACTTTTCATTTTTTCATACATTTTCTCGAAAGTCCAGCGGATGCTTGACTTAAGCTCTTTAACTCGTTCTTCATCAGCGTTTTTTATGGTGATTTCACGGATTAAATCGCCTTGCCGCGCAATGTTGTAGGAGAACATTTTGTCGGTTGACATCTGCCCCAGCCTGACGAGTTCCTTGTCTTTTTCCTGCATTTTAGCAAAGACTTTTTCGACTAGGAAATTGGTGAATGGGGGTGTGTTGACGCTGAAGTTTTTGCTCTCGTCGGGCAGCACGTGGATGGTTTGTTTGTCGAAGTACATGAGTGCCAGGGGTTCTTCTGCCATGGTTTTTAGGGGGATTACGCCTTCGGGTTCCGTGTGCTGCTGGGTCGGCGCTGGTTTTGGCGGTTCAGGTTCATGTTTTGGCAGGACCACTTCTTTGGGGATGGATGCTGAAGATGCGGGGACTTCTTTGATGTCGCCGCGTTTGAAGCCTTTCTCGAGCAACATTTGGTTAACCATGTCGAGGGCCGCCTGGGCCTCGCTGGCTTCAATTGCTAACTTGTCCAGTTGGTCTTCTAAGCGTTTTTTGAAGGCAATCATCGATTTCATTTTTTCGGGGTCTTGAGACAAAGCAATCCGCACTCGCAACTACTTAGCAAATTGGTGCTTATCAGTTTTAGCTTTTTGGGATTTCACCGATTTTCTTGAGCTGGGCACGGTACATTTCCACGATTTCCTTGCTTGTGGTGGCGTCTTCGGGTGCTTTGTCGGTGCGGTATTTGCCTGTGAAGCGGGGGAAACGGATCGCTAAGCCTGCGCCTTTACGGATGGAATCCATTGCGGTCATATGGATGGGGCTCAACGTGACTTCGGCGCCTAAAATATCCAACACCACCGCTGGCTCAAACCAAACATCAGCTTCAAGAGTGGATTGGACGCGGCTGTTTTTGCGTGGAACCACGTGTTTCTGGAGCATCTCGTGGAGTTGGGATAGGTCTTTGTCTGTGAATCCTGTGCCGCATTTTGTTACGGTTTCAAACGTATCCTTTTCATCATTGTAAGTGGCGAGGAGCAGCGCACCGTAGGCTCCCACGCGTTTGCCCCTGCCGTGGAAAGCGCCGACCACCGCCAGGTCCACGGTGTCGGTCATTTCGCTTCGGTAATCCCGCTTCAGTTTTATCCATAGCCAGCCGCGGCTGCCTGCTTGGTAAACTGAGTCTTGGGCAACGGATTTACACATTAAGCCTTCGCATCCTTCCCCGATGGCTTGCTCAAAGAAGTCCTCGAGTTCTTTTGGGCTGTTGACGCGTTTTTGGGTGGCGGGTTTCATGCGGTCGCCTGGCGTGATGATTTTTTCGAGGGCTTTGCGCCTTTGCGGGAAGGGTTCAAGGGTTAGGTCTTTGCCGTCAACGTATAGGGCGTCGAATGCGAAGAGCGAGATGGGGTAGTCTTTGATGGCGGTTTCAACGCCGTATTTGCGTCGGCGATGCATGAGTTCCTGGAATGGGCGCATGTCGCCGGTTTCTAAATCCATCGCGACGCATTCCGCTTCCAAGATGGCTTCTTTAGCAGCTATTTTTTCCTTGATTAAATCCACCGCGTCGGGGTACTGGTCAGAAATGTTTTCCAAGCGCCTTGAGAACAGCACGACTTTGCCGTCTTTCTTGTGCGCCTGCACCCGTTCGCCGTCATACTTGTATTCGGCTACGCATTTGCCGCTGAACTTCTCCAAAATCTCCTCGGGCGCGCCAAGCCGCTCGGCAAGCATGGGGCGGATGGGCTCGAAAACTTTCACTTGAAATTTCTGGATGCCTTCTAAGCCTTTTTCGGCTACGATGCTGGCTACTTTGCCAAGGTCTGAGGATATGTTGTAGGCGCGTTCGATGGATTCGCGGGCTTCTTTTCCGCCGCCATACGCAATCGCCAGTGCATCGAGAACTGACATGTCCGCGATGCCCAAGCGCAGGTTGCCCGTTACGGTGCGGATTATCCATTTGGCTTCTTTAGGCGAGGCGTCGGTGAGGAGCCCGCAGAGAAGCGTCATCTTCGTATCCACGGTGCCTGAACCCGAGGTCTTCGCGAGTTTTTCGAGCGTTTCATAGACGCGTTCGGCGGTGAGTTTTTTTGTAAAAAAAGTGGATTGCTTACGTTTTGAGAGTTGTTTTTCGGAGGTTTCGCCGATGTCGCCGCTCTTCTGAAGTTCAGACTGGATTACTGTTTCGCTTTGCCCCGCCGCTCGGGAGAGGGCTTTCACGGCGAGTTTCTCGGCTACGCCCATTTCGACGCCCATGAAGTCGGGGTACAGTTTGCCCTGCGTCAAATAAACGACTCTGGATATGATGTCTTTGGGGGTTTTCTTGAGCAGTTCAACCAGCAAATCGGTCATTTCGAGGCGTTTGGTGGTTGCCTCGATTTTTTCGTATGAGTCGGCGATTACTGCGTAATCCATGGGTTTTCGCTTCAGTGAAATACTGCTTGGCTGAACTTTTAAACTTACCACATCGACGGGTACAGAAGATTTTATTAACTAAATCAAACCTACTTGAATCTATGAACGCGTGTGTAGTTTATTTTTCAAGGACGGGAAACACCAAACGTTTAGCGCTGGCAATAGCCGACATGGCAAAAGCCCCCATATACGACTTGGCCTCAGTTGCGCCGTCAGCCATCCAGACCTGCGGCCTCTTAATCTTGGGAACACCCGTCGAAGGCGGAAGCCCCGCAAAAGAAACCTTAGCCTTCATAGAAGCTATGCCCAACGCGGAGGGCAAAAAAGCAATCTTGTTCTGCACTTTCCGCCTATTCGGAAACAACCGAACTCTAAACGCCATGGAAAAACTTCTATCCGCTAAAGGGTATACTACAGTTTTGAAGGTTTCCAAGAAGGGGATGAAGCCGGATAAAGAGGCTGATTTCTCAGAGATTCTAAGCGAAATAAAGAAAACACTGGAAAAACAGCAGCTGGAAACATAAAATAATCTTTAAAAATTAAAAAATAAAAATAAAAGAAAAACGGGAAAAAACCTTTTGCTTAAAATTAACAATTTAACGCTAAATTTATGCACCGTCAATTAAATGGGCTGTTCCATCTGGACAGTAAACGCAGTTGCCTTTCTCGGCGACGTCGAATCGTTTGCTGCAGGGCTTCATTTGGGAGCATCCATCACAGTCTCGTGATAACATTTCTTTTCTTTTCCTCCTTTTGTTATTCTGACCTTTTTTCAGCGGCTGAATCGCACACGGTCTCTGAATCGGCGTTCTACCAATTCACACATGCACCATTTGCCGTTGAAGTTCAACCATAGATGTGAACGCTGCTTTTAAACCTTATGAATATTGAAATGTAGATTTTGACTAAGCAAATCCCGCTGAACGTGAAATCAGAAGGTTTCTTTATGCATTACCTCACCGATTGGTCTTCTCGGGCGGTTTTTAGGCGTTTCAGCTGGGTACCCGACTGGAATCAACGCTACAGGACGCCTGCCCTCCAGCATCAATCAGCGTCTCAACGGTGCCCTTCGACAACTCCTGTTTTTTGTAGGTTCTTATACTTCTTCTGTTCGCAATCGCTTCTGAAACATCCAAACCCAAAACTCCGCCAATAAGAACACTGATTTGGTGGATAAAAACAGTTTCATTCACGGAAAACATGGTTTTGCAGCGTAACAGTCTTAAGCGCAGGCGTTGACGTATTGGTTGGATGATGAGCACTAGAGTCTGAGCTATGCAGTGAGAAGGACTCGACGGGCGAACTGACAAAGGTTCAAGCGGAAAACTTATCAATAGAGTAGCTATGAGAAAGTAAGCTAAATCATCAGTTAATTGGCGCAGCATGAATCGAGGTGAACAATAAATGGTTGAAATGAAAGTCGATGCTTCAGAACTTAAAGGCGAAGAAGCAAAACTCATAGAAAAACTAGCCGATTTCCTCAAGGACAAAACAGGCGGAGACGTATCCACAGACGGCAAAACCGTGACGGTTAAAGGCGAAGGCGAAGCACTCAGCAAAAAATACGTGCGTATAACAGTCAAAAAATTCCTGCACAAACACGAGCTAACTGAAACCTTCAAGGTCATGGGCGACGAAGAATCCTTAAAGATTAAGGAAAGAAAACTTGACAAAGAAGAAGACTAATTTTTTCTTCAAAAATAATTTATTTTTTGTTTTAAAAAAGTCAGCCTCTGTTCCAATCATTGAACACCCTGTTCCAACGCTTAGCATTAAATCAAAACAATCCATAACAGTACAGCAAGCAGGCTGTGAGAGAATTGAGCCACAAAAACTTAGCCATTGGAACAGCGGTAATCTTGGTTTCGCTAACGGCTATACTTGCGTTCGTGGTATCTTCTTGTGAGGCACTGCAAACCATAAACCCGGTAGCGGCATTAACCGCCATAGCCGTAGCCATAGTTGGTATCGCATGGTTCAAAAAAAACCCGTTAACATCTCTGTTCCTTCGCGGCGCAGCAATTGCCAGCCCAACCGTACTAATCGACTTAGCAGTTGTTTCATTCTCGTGATAGGCATCTTGGCTGTTGGCATCGTGCTGTACGCAAAATACTGCAAAATCTAAGTCATCCCAACTTTTCCTTTTTTTGTTTTTCAATTATGTTTAACAGCATGTTGTTCCAATTAAAAATGCAAGGCTGATTAGTTTGGTTGACACCTGGCGCGAACCCTACCACGTTGTAATCGAAGTCGAGAACAAACAGTGTAGAATGGTGGGAAAACTTGCGTCATTGGGGTTTAAGCACCTGAAAGTCGTTGATGTGCGAAGTTCCAGTAGCGGCTCCGTTAGGCACCTGATGGATGTTGGGGCGGACCAAGCCAGTAAAGTTCCTAAAGAACTCGCCGCCAAAGGACACGTGGAAGGAAAATCGGCGGTGTGGCTGGAAAGCCAGGGCTGCGAAGTCTGCAACGCGATTTTGGCGCACGACGCTTTTTTGGTATCGGGCAAAAGCATGCAGGACAATATTATCACTTACAGTTTCATGGTGCCAACGTTCGAAGCCTACAAAGGCATAGTGGACGACTTAGAAAAATCCGGGCACCCAGTGAACGTGCGGAAAATTGGCAAGTTTGAGCAGCAAATCGGCGTTTTAACTGAGAATCAGGAACGGATTTTTTGGCTGGCGCTTAAAAGCGGCTTTTTTGATTATCCGCGTCAAGTCGGGATGGCGGAGCTGGCGGCGAAGCTGGGCATCAGCGCGGCGACGCTTTCGGAGATTATGCGCCGGGGAACACGCAGGCTTTTGGAGCATTATTTTAAGCGGGAACTGTAAGCTCAGCTGTTAAGCGGCGGCGCAACACAGAATAAGATGCATGCCCAAGTAGTTTTGTAGGTAGCTCAATTTTTAAATCCCTAACATATTAGGGACAACGGCTATCTGCAAACTTTCACAGTATATTGTAAAGGTGTAAAAAATGAGTCAAAACCAAATGTTCTGTTACCAATGCGAACAAACAGCCAAAGGGCAAGGCTGCACAATCGCGGGCGTCTGCGGCAAATCAGCAGAAGTCGCAAACCTTCAAGACCTCCTAGTTTACAAACTAAGAGAACTCAGCCAGCACGTAATCCAAGCAGGGCTGCACGACGAGAAAATAGGCGTCTTCACCGCTGAAGCACTCTTCGTCACGTTGACAAACGTGAACTTTGACCCAGAAGCCATCGTAGCTTACATAAGAAAAACCGCTGATTTCCACGAGCAACTTCATAAACAGCTGCAGGTAAAATCCCCCCACTTACCGCTAGAAAACACGGTTGAAGGCTTAGTTGCTCAGGGCAAACAACATGGAATAAACGCCGATGCAACAATGAACCCAGACCTGCATTCGCTCCAATGGCTTTTGACCTATGGGTTGAAAGGAGTCGCCGCGTACTCGTACCACGCGTATCTTCTTGGCAAAAAAGACCAGAAAGTCTCCGACTTCATCCACCAGGGACTCGCAGCTCCCTTTGACAAATTGCTTGGCGTAAACGATTTTGTTGGTTTAGTTTTAAAATGCGGCGAAGTCAACATCCGCGCAATGGAACTGCTTGACGCGGGCAACACCGAAACCTACGGCCACCCCGTACCAACTAAGGTGCCGCTGGGACACAAGAAGGGCAAAGCCATATTGGTATCTGGACATGACCTCATCGATTTGGATTACATCCTAAAGCAGACTCAGGGCACAGGCATAACCGTCTACACCCATGGAGAAATGCTCCCAACCCACGGCTACCCCAAACTTAAAGCGTACCCCAACTTTTACGGGCACTTCGGCACAGCATGGCAGAACCAGCAGCGTGAATTCGCACAGTTTCCAGGAGCCATCCTCATGACCACCAACTGCATCCAGCACCCCATCGAAAGCTACAAAGGCAACATCTTCGCAGCTGGACCCGTCGGCTACCCAGGCGTACCACACATCACAAACAAAGACTTCTCGCCAGTCATCAAAAAAGCACTGGAGCTCCCAGGTTTCCCCGAAGACGTCGAAGGCAAAACGGTCTTAGTGGGCTTTGGCAGAAACGCAGTGCTAAGCGTTGCGGATAAAGTCATAGAATCCGTCAAGAACGGTCACATCAAACGGTTCATCCTGGTGGGCGGATGCGACGGAGCTAGACCCGGACGCAGCTACTACACCGAATTCGTGGAGAAAGCACCAAGCAACACCATCATACTGACGTTGGCATGCGGCAAATTCCGATTCTTCGACAAAGAACTGGGCACAATCGACGACATCCCGCGCCTACTCGACATCGGGCAATGTAACGACGCCTACTCCGCAGTCAAAATAGCTCAAGCCTTAGCAGATGCGTTCCACGTGGAAATCAACGACCTGCCGCTTTCAATGGTGCTATCGTGGTATGAACAGAAAGCCGTAGCAATCCTGCTGTCGCTGCTGTACCTTGGCATAAAAGACATCCGCCTCGGACCAAGCCTACCAGCCTTCATCACACCCAACATCCTCAAAGTGCTCGTTGACAAATTCAACATCATGCCCCTGAAAACACCCGACGAAGACCTCAAAGCAATAATGAAATAATTTATTGCTCCAAACTTCATCTTTTTTTATTTTAAAACTTTTTCTTTTCGGCAAAAACGTTTTATTTACCTGACACTGCCTATCAAGAAACCAAGCAGGAGACCAGCCGTTGCCCCGCAAACCACTGTTAACTACCAAAACCAAAGCCGTCTTCTTCACCATACTCGCAGGCGCGTTGTGGGGCACCTCGTTTCCAATCATAAAAATCGGTTTAAAAACCATCGACCCTTTCACATTCGTATTTTGGCGTTTCTTGGTCTCCGCCGCTGCATTAGTCACCGTCATGCTGGCGCTTAGGAAAATGGAGTTCAAGGTAGCTAACAAGAAACTGCTTGTGTTTTTGGGGATTACAAATGCTGCAGGCTACCTGCTCCAGTACGTCGCCATGAACTATACAACAGCTGCGAAGGCGGCGCTGTTCATAAATTTAAGCGCCATGTGGGTCGCGCTGCTCAGCCCCAAACTGCTGGGAGAGACGTTTTCACGTAAAAAGATTCTCGGTGTTCTAGCTGGGTTAACGGGGGTTGTTTTCGTCAGCACCAACCTCAATTTTTCGTCGATGGGTGAAGGCCAGTTGCTTGCTGATTTGATGCTTATCGTTTCGGGGCTAACATGGGCAGTCTTCATGGTTTATAACAAAAAATTAGTCATGAATTCAACTTCTGCAACGTTCCAGTCGATGACGTGGGTTCTCGTCTTAACGTTTCTTTCAATAGCGCCCTTCGCGGTTCTGTCTGGTCCAGGCTTCTTTGTGCTATCAGGCTGGGCGTGGCTGGCGATTTTTTGGACAGCGATTGTCTGCTGGGTTCTGCCCTATTACTTGTGGCTGGAGGGACTCAAACATCTTTCAGCATCGGTTTCTACTGTGCTACTTTTGTCTGAAATCGTCGTCGCCGTCATACTATCGATTGTTGTCCTAAAAGAACCTATTACGATATTTTCCACCATCGGCGCCTTCTTCATAATAATCGCAATAGCGCTCGTATCGATCCAAAATGAACATCCCACAATTAAAAAGTAACAAAACAAGCTTTTTCTTGTATTATGCTTAAGTTTAAATACGTAAACCAGAGAATATTTGGGCAAGGGAGAAAATAACAAAATGGCAAAAGTATTAACTGTAGCTTTAGTTGTTATAATGCTCGTTGTAGGTTTCGGAGTAGGCTTAATCTCAAGCCCATTTCTCATAGCGCAAAACTCATCAACAGACACAGCGTGGGCAAACATAGAGAAAACAGGCGTCATCAAAGTCGGTACAGACCCAACATGGCCACCATACCAACTGCTCGACAACCAAACCGGCAAAATCGTGGGATTCGAAGTTGACTTAGCAAACGCTGCTGCAGCAAAATTGAACTTGACAATTGAATGGCAAAATGTAGGTTTCGACAACATTATCCTCTCTGTTCAAGGCGGCCAACTTGACATGGGCGTCAGCGGCTTCTCAATAACACCAAGTAGACTCGACCAAGTCTCCTTCACTATACCTCACAGTGTATCTCAATCACAAGTAATTATGTTGAAGAGCACCATGGACAAATACCATATAACCACTATAAACTCGCTTCAAGACCTCAAAACCTTAGGCATCACTGTTGGAACGCAAGATGGAGAAATCGAACAGCAAGAACTCCAAGCAGCAGGCGTAGCAATGCACTCCTGGGGTGACTCAGCATCAGCAGTACAAGACATGGTTAGCGCAAACCCAAGCGTAAAAGCAGTATACGCTGAAACACCAGTCACTAACGCGTGGATTGACCAATACGGAGCTCAAGGAATTCAAATCGGTCTCATCTATAACCACCCATACTATCCAGTAGCATTCGTAGTTGCAAAAGGCTCACACACACTCTTGGACAAAATGGACGGTGCATTGACACAATTAATCGCCGACGGCACAGTGGATCAACTGAAAGCGAAATGGCATGCTGAAACGTGATAAGCATTGGACGTTTGGCAACAACTCTTTAACCTATTGGAAGGAGTACCATTAACTCTTTCCATTTCCATTATTTCTTTCTTAGTCGGCATAGCACTAGGCTTGCCATTAGCGTTTACCCGAATTTATGAAAAAGAAATAAGTTTTGCAGTAGACCTTTACGAAAAGATTTTCAGAGGAATCCCTGAAATCGTTTTAATGTTGCTGTTCTTTTTTGGCTTAGGCACCTTTTTCCCGTTACCATTTGGCAGTGCGTTCTTTGTGGCATGCTTCGTTTTAGGATTAAGAAGCGGAGCAAATCAATCGCAGATTTACAGAGGCGCAATCCGAGGCGTTGGAGACGAACAGATGATTGCCGGTCAATCCATCGGGCTTTCGAAGTGGCGGTCAATCTGGCATATTATGGTCCCGCAAGTTTTCACTTTTTCAACTCCGGGTTTAGGCAGCGAATACGCCTTGCTCATAAAAGATTCAGCTTACGTCTACGTTCTCTCAGGATTACTGGAAATAACGACTCGAGCAAATCAAATAAGACAAAGCACGGGCGACTTTATAACACCGTACATTTTCGGCGCGCTCATCTATATCGCAATAACTTTCCCAATTGCGTATTCACTTGACAGATGGGGAAATAGAAGAAAGAAAAAAATAGGACTGTAAAAAAATGACCGACTGTGTAATGGAAGCAAAACATGTCTACAAAACGTATTGCGTTAAAGGCGAGAAGAGAAAAGACGTAAAAGTAATTGAAGCAGTTAAAGACGTCTCCTTACAGATCCGAAAGGGAGATATTAAACTTATTTTTGGCCCCAGCGGCTCGGGAAAAAGCACTTTTCTGCGTTGTATGGCGATGCTTGACATTCCTGATAAAGGCGACATCTACCTTGGAGATCAAAGCTTAACCGCAAAAGGCGTTGACTTAAACAAAGCTCGAGCAAGAATTGGTTTTGTTTTCCAGCACATTTACTTGTTCAGGCACCTCACTGCCTTAGGCAACGTTGAGCTGGCGCTACGGCAAGTACTTAAACTGCCTAAGGAAGAAGCGCGTAAACGTGCAATAGCTGCCCTGGAAGAAGTGAAATTAACCGATTGCATTAAGAAGTATCCTTCGCAGATGTCAGGTGGGCAAGCTCAAAGAGTAGGAATAGCCAGAGCCATAGCACGGAAACCGGACATCATACTGCTAGACGAACCAACCTCCGCATTGGATCCTGAGCTTACAGGCGAAGTCATCGATACGCTACGTGACTTAGCCCATGAAGGCACAACCATGCTCATCGTGAGCCATGAAATGCCCTTTGCTAAAGAAGTCGCTGAAGAAATGATATTCTACGATGAAGGGCATGTAGTCGAAACAGGACCGCCGTCCCTGTTCTTTAATGCGCCAAACACAGACCGTGCAAAACAATTCATGACGAGGATCATCAATCGAACAACTAGGGAATAAATGAATGTTTGAATGGCTAACAAATCCCTTGTACTGGACATGGATCTTTCAAGGGTTGACTCTTACTGTAGAGATAACTCTTTTCGGCGTCTGTTTGGGTCTGCTCTTAGGGACACTACTATCGATTGGAGACATTTACGGGGGAAGAACCGCAAGAGGACTCATCGCAATCTACGTTGAATTCTTCAGAGGAAGCCCCCTGTTTATTCAAATATTCATAGCTGTGTACACGGTGCCCGCTCTGCTGCATTTGCAGATGGACCATTACTTGTTAGCTTTCCTAGTTTTCGGTTTAAACAGCGCCGGATACCAGAAAGGCTACGTGAAAGGAGCAATGCAAACTATTCTCGACGATCAAATGGCTGCAGGCATGTCGGTTGGAATGTCAAGATGGCAGACGCTTCGCCATGTGATTATCCCGCAGGCTTACCGAATCGTTATCCCGTCATGGACAAACGAATTTTGTTCACTAACAAAAAGCACATCTGCCTTAGCATTCGTAGGTTTGTTTGACCTAACATCTGCAGGCCTGTCAATCAAAGGTATCACCTACCAAGTACTTCCCGTTTGGATGGTAATAGGCGCGATTTACTTTGTTTGGATTACAGGAGTATCCAAGTTAATGGATGTAATCTACGAGAGAAAGAAAATACCGGGCGTCGAGCTTGACCTGCAGTCTTAGGTTTTCAGTTTCTTGATTAGCCACGCCATGTTTCTGCCCAAGTCATACATGGTTTTGAGACCTTCCTCGTCTTTTTCAACGTCGCCTTTCGCTAAGCCTATGCCCACGTTCCAATAAGATGATCCGGGCACTATCATTTGGCTGATGAGGAAGAAGTTGTTTATAGCGTCAAATGTGGGGATGCCGCCTGCCCGACGCACAGCCACAACAGCCGCGCCGACCTTGCGTTTGAAGAGGTCCCCGTTTCCTCTGGCGACAAATCCTGCTCGGTCTATAAGGGCCTTCATTTCGGAGGACATCATGGAAAAGTAAGTTGGTGAACCCAATATTATGCCGTCTGCCATAGCCATCTTCTCAATGTAGACGTTGACGTTGTCGTTTACAATTTTGCATTGCTTGTTCTGGACTTTTCTGCAAATTCCACAGGCTGTGCAGCCGTGAATTTGCTCTCCGGCGAGCTGGATAAGTTCGGTTTCTATTCCTTCACTCTCAAGAACACTGAAGACCCGGCGGATCAAAATGGTGGTGTTTCCGTCTTTTCTTGCGCTTCCGTTAATGGCTACAACTTTCATCTATTCACCATTTAACAAATTAGGATAATGGGATAAAAGAATAGCGCAAACGCTAATTTCTCTTTCTGCTTCTATACACAACCGCGGCAACAGCCACAACCGCCGCTGCCGAAAACCCCAAAACTATGGTTTCAACGGGAACTTTTGCCGCTGGACTGGGCATTTTGGTTGGGCTCTGCATCAAAGGGTAGCGGTCTTGGTTTAATGCGTCGATTACGTAGCGTGTGTCGCCTATACCGTCGCCGTTGCTGTCGGTGCCGTTGTAGTTGCTCCAGTGGTTGCCTTGGCGGCCGTTATCCCAGCTGTGAGGCGGCTCGGAGGCGTTGATGTATTTGCATTCACAGCCGTTCAACTGCACAACGTTGTTTTCAAAATCGTTGTGGTTGATTACTATATCTGAAGGGATAACGTCGCCTGCATTGTTGAAGCCGAAAAACAAGCCGCGCTGATTGTCGGCGATATAGTTTTTTGTCACGGTTTGGTTTGAGCCTGAAAGCAGGATGCCCACGATGTTGTCAAATACGCCGTTGCCAGTTATGGTGTTGTTCTGTGTCCAAATGTACATGCCAATGCTGAAGTTTTTGACGTCCAGGTTCTCAATAGTGACCCCCTTAACATCAGGACTGCCCAAATCGATGCCTATTACGTACTGCGCCAGCGTTCCATTAGGCAGCTGGTCGTTTCCTTCACCTATCACCCAAGCATCCATCGCCGTGCCGTTGTAGGGACCCGAAAGCGTGAAACCTGCGCCATCGAGCACTATGTTGCTTTTCTGAATTTTTATCGCTGCATACAAGTTATCGGTGAAAGTGTAAGTGTTTCCATTCTGGACAATAGCCTCAGTAGGAGGATAAACAGTGCCGTCGGGCTGAATCACAACCGTTGGCAAAGGCTCTTTGGAACGTGCGGGTTGAGCCGAAACGAGCACTAACGTGAGCGCTAAGAAAACGACAGTTAAAACAAGCACTTTACGCATGTAAAGTCCCCTCATCTTATTCACCCTTAACGCTGTCGGATTTATTTAACCAATTCCTCGACTTACAAACAGTTTTACCCGCAAACTTGAACTGCAAACAATCCTCGCTTGGACACATTTCCACGCAGCGCAGACAGAAGATGCATTGGGATGACGCCACATCGCCGCTTTTTTGCTCGTAGACCTCCTTTAC
The DNA here is from genome assembly GCA_903901015.1 of Candidatus Bathyarchaeota archaeon. Lineage (GTDB taxonomy): Archaea > Thermoproteota > Bathyarchaeia > Bathyarchaeales > Bathycorpusculaceae > Bathycorpusculum. The sequence goes on from CAIUPH010000004.1 coordinate 37,701, forward strand.
TTGGGTGGGGCAAACCCGTTTGCATATCCCGCATCGGGTGCATTTCTCTTCCGTTTTGTTTAGGCGCACCCCTGAGACCCATTTGAATGGCGGAAAACGGTTAAAGAGCGCAACTAAACCGCCGAGTGGACAGATTCTGCACCAGGAACGGCGGAAGAAGAATGCGGCGGCAGTTACAATTGCCAGTATGATGAGGTTTGTTGATGTTATGTATTGTCCAAGTTGCCAAAACTGCCCGGTTGTGTTCTGTGTTAACCATTCGGGTTTCATCAAGCCCACGCTGGCTTCGGTTAGGACGCAGAAGGGTTTCATTGGGCAAACTTGACAGAATGGGGTTGAATAATAAGTGTAGGCTTCCCCGCCTTTTTGTGTTCCAGCCACAAGTTGGGTGCCCGTTATGGCTTGTGAAGCAAAAACCACGCTGAGCACTATGAGTAAGGCAAGGAGAAGATAGCTTAATTGGTGGAAACGTTCGTTGAACTTGTCGGAGAAGTTGCGTCGCTTAATTCGCAGTGCTTTTCGCAGACGCGTCATTAAATCAACGTACAATCCAAATGGGCAGACCCAACCGCACCACACCCGCCCCAAAACCACAGCTGCCACTATGATTATGCCGAAAACAATCCCTAATCGCTCTAAACCTGCCGAATCATAGTGTACGCCCCAGCCTCCGCCAACGTTGAAGAAAGGGTAGATGTAGGCTTGAATCTGCCATAATGCGCACGTTACGGTTCTTCCACAAGGGTAGTAGCAACCAAAGAAGGGCGCTGGAAGCCCATCGGGCATGCCGACTCCCAATACGGTGGTTCCAATTGATAGTTCATGTGGAGCAATCTGGGCTGCAGGCACAGGCAACCCGTAGTGGTCGATGAATACGCCGAAGAAAATAACGAGTATTAAGCCAACTTGGACAAGGAAACGCAAGGAACTGATTTTTCGGGTTTTGTTTCTTGTTCCGAAGACGGCAACGACTGCACCGACGCTTAAAAGGACAGCGGATGCACCTATAACCGACCAATTGGGTTTGTAAGTTATTGGTATGCTCGGGCTTGGAGGCGGTGCATCTGGGTGCTGGGGATCAGTGACTTGCGCGAATAACCGGTCACTGATGTGTCCGTCTATGGCGAATATATTCCAGTACCCAGCCATGTCGAGTTCCTGGGTGAAGGAGTAATTGCCCGTTTTCGCGTCGGTTAATACGTATTGTTCGATATAGGTGTAGTCGGGTCGGGTAAACGCGATTCGGATAGTTTTGTTCGACGCGGCGGGGCAGACTTGTCCAGTTACCGTGACGGATTCGTTGATGTTAATATGGGTTTTATCGATGTCCGAGGTTATGCAGGGACCATAGCACGGGTCGGCTGGCGCAACTTGGGTGCTTAAGAAACAAACAGCAATCAGGGTGGCAATCAATAAACAGAGAAAGGTTCGCTGTTTAATATCCATCCCCACCCATGTAGTTCATACAGGTTTTTTTACTCATAAATCTTTGCAAACAACCGCTGACTTTTTATCCGCCCTTATTCACATTTAAGTTCACACATGCTTGAGCATAAAGCCTTTTTTGTCAATGTTCCTTGACTAACCACCAATTTTTAGTCCAGATTCCTAAACAAAGCTAAACAGCCAGATTCATAGACAATCCATTATTCATTTTTGGAGCCTAATATCCAAGGTATGCAGGAAACGATAGGAGGGAGGCTACGCACGAACATATTTGGATCTGAGGGGTGTGCAGTATTCTGTTTTTGGGTGGTTTGTTGCTTTTTTTCTGTTACTCTAAAGTTGATCATCAGGAAAGTTAAACAGTAAAGAAAACACAAAACCGAATTATGCACAGGGCTCGGATCCTATTAGGAACTCATTGCACAAACCATAGAGGGGTTCTATCTCTAAGGGTGTAGGTCGCTATTGTCGTTTTTCACAGTTAATAACATGTTGAATAGCAGCGCCTAAAACACGGGGTGTAAGATTTGGCTAACCCCGGAATTTCCCGTGTCATTTTAGATTTAGTTTAGACGGGTAAAGGTTTAAGTGCATCATCCATGCATATTTTGCCAAAGGTATGGAATATGCCAACTCACGGAAGCTTATCAAAAGCTGGAAAAGTAAGGTCTCAAACGCCAAAAATCGTTGCAAAAGAGAAAACTGCTCCAAGCCCAAAAATCAGAAACAAACGCAATTATGAAAAGCGTGTGATTCTGCAAAGAAAAGCAGGGCAAAACTGGGTCTAAGCAGACCATTTTTTCAAGCTGATTTTTCCTTTTAACTTAGTGTAGTTTATTTATTCGTAGTCTTAACCTTATTTCTGGTACTTTCCACTTGAACAACCAAGACGCCCTCAGAGAAATAATCTCCACTTTACTTTCTATGACTTCGCCCACTCATGAGGATGTTAATCGCCTAAAAATTAAAGTCTCGGCAAAGTACCATTTGGAAGCGGTCCCAAGTAACGCCGATTTAATAAGCGTCTTAACATCGATGGAAGCAAAAAAGCTTTTACCCATAATACGGAGAAAAGCAACCCGCGGTATCTCAGGCGTTACAGTAATAGCCGTTATGACAAAGCCTTATCCATGTCCGCAGCCGGAGCCCTGCGCTTATTGCCCAGGCGGACCAACACAGGGCAGCCCGCAAAGCTACACGGGGTATGAACCTGCGGCGCTGCGCGGAACCCAGAACAGTTTTGACCCTTACGAGCAGGTTAAGAGCCGATTCCGCCAGCTCACCGCGATTGGGCATAAAGTGGATAAGGTCGAGTTAATTGTGATGGGTGGAACCTTCCCGGCTACTCCCATGGAGTACCAAACGTGGTTTATCCAACGCTGCCTCGACGCCCTAACAAATAAAACCTCCGCGAACTTAGAAGAGGCAAAGGCGAATGCGGAAGTCAGCAAAACCCGCAACGTCGGTATAACCATTGAAACCCGCCCCGACTGGGCAAAACAACCCCACATCGACGCAATGCTCGACATGGGTGTAACCCGCATTGAGCTAGGCGTGCAGAATCCCGACGACGAAATCTATCGTTTAGTCGGCAGAACCCACAGCGTCGCGGACGTGGTTGAGGCAACGCGCATCGCAAAGGATGCTGGATTAAAAATAGTTTATCACATGATGCCTGGAATGCCCGGTTCCGACCACCAGAAAGACCTCGCTGCTTTCAAGCGGATTTTCACGGATTCAGATTTCAAACCTGATATGATAAAAATCTATCCCTGCTTAACCATCGCGGGAACCAAAACCTACGAATGGTATCAAAACGGCACATACGAACCCTACACCACCGAAGAAGCCGCAAACATCATCGCTGAAATCAAAAAAACCATCCCGACATGGGTGAGGCTGATGCGGGTGCAGCGCGACATTCCTGCAAGATTGATTTTAGCGGGGGTAAAAAAGAGTGACCTGCGCGAGCTTGTTCAAACTAAACTCAGAGCGCAGGGTAGCCAATGCCAATGTATCCGATGCCGCGAAGTGGGACACCGATTAGCCGTTGACCACATCAAGCCTGACTTGGAAAAAATCAAAATCTTAACCCAGCGCTACGAAGCCTCGGAGGGCACGGAATTTTTCATCTCAGCCGAAGACCCAGAAAACAACGTTCTACTTGGCTACCTGCGCATGCGAGTTCCCTCCGCGAAAGCCCACAGACCTGAAATAACAGCCGTGCCATCTGCAATAATTCGGGAGCTCCACGTTTACGGGCAACTTGTTCCAGTGGGAAAACACGCCAAAGACGCCACACAGCACAAAGGCTACGGACAAATCCTCCTAAAAGAAGCCGAACACATAGCTCACGAGGAATTGGGTCTGAAAAAGCTTTTAGTCATCAGCGCGTTAGGAACAAGAAGGTACTACATGCGTTTCGGGTACGAGTGCGATGGAGTTTACGTTTCAAAAACCTTGGAGAAAAAGTAGATGAGTCAAATTGAAAATTCAGGTTACAAGGGCGAAGCTTTGCGCCAGCTTAAATTGGCGGACTGCGACATCGGCGACATCATCAGAGTTACCAGCAAAAGCAAAGTTTACGAGGGCATCTTGATTCCACGTGCTGAGCTGGGCGAAGGCACCATCGTCATTGTTAAGATGAAGAGCGGCTACAACGTGGGCATCAACGTTACAAAAGAAGTTAAAGTGGAGAAAATCGGCAAAGGCACAAAACCCGCATTTGCCTCTCCGTCCATCCCCAAACAGAACCCTGCATTGCCCCACGTAGTCATTATGAGCACAGGCGGCACAATCGCCAGCCGAGTCGACTACCGAACAGGAGCCGTGCGCTCAGCAATTTCAGCAAGCGACCTCTACGGCGTCGTTCCCGAACTCGCGGATGTAGCCCGAGTTGACACAGAAATCGTTTACAGCATCTACAGCGAAAACCTCACCCAGAAAAACTGGACAGAACTTGCCCAAAAAGTGGCGGAGCGCATCGAGCAGGGCGTAGATGGCATAGTAATCGCCCATGGCACAGACACGATGGCTTACACATCCGCCGCGCTGAGTTTTGCCTTGCAGAATTTGCCTGTGCCAGTTATAGTTGTGGGTGCGCAGCGTTCGTCTGATCGACCCAGCAGTGACGCAGCCACAAACCTTATTGGCGCAGTGAAAGCCGCTGGAGAAGCGCCGTTTGCCGAAGTGTGTTTAGTCATGCATGAATCTGTTTCCGACATCGCCACGGTCGTGCATCGAGGCACAAAAGTTCGCAAGTGCCATACGAGCCGCCGAGACACCTTCAAATCCATCAACGGATTCCCAATCGCCAAAGTCAAAAACCTGCAGGTAACCATGGAAACTGACCAGTACCAACGCCGAGACCCCAAGAAAAAGCTGGTCCTAAAACCCAACTTCAGCGAAAAAGTCGCACTTGTAAAGTTCTATCCCGGGCTAGACCCAGCGGTCATAGATTTCTACGTTGAAAAAGGCTTCAAAGGCATCTTGCTTGAGGGTTCAGGTTTAGGTCATGTTAGCAAATTCTGTTTTGACTCCATCAAAAACGCCGTAGCGAAGGGCGTTTTGGTTGCGTTGGCTTCCCAGTGTATTTGGGGTCGCGTAAACATGAACGTCTACGATACAGGGCGGGATTTGCTGTCTTTTGGTGTTGTGCCGCTCGATGACATGTTTCCCGAAACGGGATTAGTTAAATTAATGTGGGTTCTTGGACAAACCAGCGATGTTGAAGAAGCAAAGAAGCTATTGAAAACTAACATTGCAGGCGAATTTTCGTCACGTACGCTTCCGCAGGACAAAATCGTTGAAGGAGCACAATAAAATGACCATTGACTACGCTAAAGTTGGCTTAAAAGTGGGCTTGGAAATCCACCAACAGCTAAACGTGGGCTCTAAACTATTCTGCAGTTGCCCACCCGAACTCTTCAAAGAAGACCCTGAAATCACTTTTCTACGCAGGCTCAGGCCAACCCAGAGTGAACTGGGACAAATCGACCCAGCCGCCTATTTCGAGTTCCAGAAGGGCGTAAAAATCCTCTACGAAGCCAACCGAAAAAGCAGCTGCCTAGTCGAGATGGATGAGGAGCCGCCGCACCCAATCAACTTGGACGCGGTACAAGTGGTTTTAACGGCTTCGCTCATGATGAACATGCAGCCCGTTGACGAAGTACACGTTATGCGCAAAACCGTCATCGACGGCTCAAACACCACTGGTTTCCAGCGCACCTGCATCATCGCGCTCGACGGCTGGATAAAAGTCGGAGAAAAAATCATTCCCATGCAAGCCTCAAGCCTTGAAGAAGATGCCGCTCGCAAAACGGGGACACAGGATGAGGGCAAAACCATCCGCTACCGCATCGACCGCCTGGGAATCCCGCTTATCGAAGTTGCGACGGCGCCAGTGATCTATTCGCCCATGGAGGCGCAGGAAGTCGCGTTTGCCATCGGCAGGATTCTGCGTGATACGGGCAAGGTTATGCGTGGCTTGGGCACGATTAGGCAGGACTTGAACGTGTCTTTGCCAAACGGTGCTTTAATCGAAATTAAGGGTGTTCAGGAACTTGAGTTAATATCCACCGTCGTGGATTATGAGGTCCAGCGGCAACTGGGTTTAATCGCTATAAAAGAAGACCTCGCCAAATGCGGCGTAAACCATGAGTCGCTTAAATCGGACTTCGTGGACGTCACAGACATATTCAAAGAAACAAAAAGCAAGGTTATTCGCAAAGCAGTCGACAAAAAACAAAAGGTCCTAGCCGTCAAACTCCAAGGATTCGCAGGTTTAACGGGCCGCGAATTGATGCCTAACTTCCGTCTTGGCAGCGAGTTGTCTGACCGCGCCAAATTCTGGGGCAGAGTCGGCGGCATATTCCACACTGACGAGGTACTTGCCAACTACAGTATCACAGCCGAAGAAGTGGAGGCTTTGAGAAAAGCAGTGGGTGCCGCAGAAACCGACGCAGTGGTTTTCGTCGCTGACACTGCAGAGAACACGCAAGATGCACTCAAAGCTGTCGTGGAACGTGCGCAGGAAGCCTGCACAGGCATCCCGGCGGAGACTCGGACTGCAAAAGACGACGGAACCACACGTTACATGCGTCCACGTCCCGGTGCGGCAAGAATGTACCCCGAAACCGACATTCCCCCACAGATGATAACAGACGAATTGGTGCACAAAGTCATGTCGAACTTGCCTGAACCAGCCGAAAAGAAGCTGGCACGTCTTGTCAAGCAGTACGGCTTGAACGAGAAGTTGGGTAAGCAGCTTATTGACTCGGAGTATGGCAGCCTCTTTGAGGTAACGGTGAAAGAGAGCGGCGTTGCGGCTTCCACGGTTGCGGCGTTCTTGACAGAAACGACGAAGGCGCTGAAACGTGAAGGCATCCAGCTTGACAACGTTTCAGATGAGCAAATCAAAAGTATATTCAAAGCCGTAGGTTCAGGAGAACTCGCAAAAGAAGCCATCGCAGATGTGTTTAGCTGGTTATCCAAGAACGAGGGCAAAACAGTGCAGGACGCAATTGGTGCTTTGGGCTTGAAAATGTTCACCGAAGCGGACTTGGCGCCTGTTATCGACCGCGTAATCGCCGCAAACAAGGCGCAAGTAGACAAACTGGGTAAGAACGCATTTGGCATGCTTATGGGCGCCGCAATGAAAGAGGTCCGCGGTAAAGCCAACCCCGAATTGGTAGGCAAACTCCTGAGGGAACGGCTAAAATAGCCTTTTTTATGTTAAAAGAAGCTATTAGCCGCAAATCCTAAATGCTTTCTAAGAGTTAGCAGTAACGAGGCAGAAATCTGTTGAAACGCATCGAAGCACACATAAAAACTGGTTTTGGCGAAGTCGTCATCGAAGGCGAAAGCCCACAAGACATAATGAACATGCTCGAATCCATTCCAGAGAACTTCGTTGAGAAACTCTCCGATTTCGTCTCAAACCGCCTAACACCCTCGGGAGCACAGCTCAAAGGTATAATCGAACCTACAACCGAAGGACCAATCATCGTTACCCGCGAAAACCTCACCCACTACGAAGCAGTCGGTTTGGTTTTATACGCTTCAGATGAACGAAAAAACACCGCTGCCCAAGTTCAGAAGCTTTTGGAGTCCAGCGGCATAAAAAGCATGGTGCCTGCTAGGCTTAACGAAATGACTAAGCGAGGGCAAATCTTCAAACCTGACCCATCGAAACCCGATTTCAAGTTGACGATTCAGGGCGAAAAATGGGTTGAAGACGATGTTCTCTCAAGGCTCAGGGGCAAAATGAGCGAACGCTAAATTCGAAAAATCCACGTGCTGGTGACCTAACGTTTAGGATAGCAACTTTTGGTGTGCTTCAGGTTCAAAGAGAGGTTCTTCCAAGAATTAAATCAAAAATAACCATCTAAATTTTGTTTGAGCGCTAATCTGTTTAGGTAACGCTTATTAGCCTCCGTTACAACGGTTAATTGAGGACTTTTATTGAATTTAATTTTTTTGACTATAATTTATTCGATACTTAGCAGCTTGGGTCTCGGTGGATTCGACATTGCTTTCCTCATCGGACTTGTCATAATTGGCGTGATAATCATTATTCTCATCAAACTGTTTCTGGTTTTGATTCCCGCAATTCTCGTTGCCGTCGTAGTATGGTTCCTCACAGGCGACCTGTTATGGACTGGCATCGCGTTTCTGGTCGTTGCGGCATTGTCATTATTGGCTAAGCTATAGTTTCGCAACCAATCTCCAAATCCCTTTTCTTTTGTGTCCTTGTTTTAGTTAGCTCAATTAAAAGTAATGATGGCTAATGAAGACCAAGTTTTACGCTTAGTTTTCTTAAATAAACCGTTTTCTAACCTTACCGAACCTGTTTTTGCTTAATTAATTATGGGACGCTTTCATAAGGCTTTTATATTTGGTAGGGGGTTCTTGCATATCAACAGGAATGGACAGGGACCCTAAATTGACGATGATGGAACCAAGTAAAAAACCATTGAACGTTCTCATTAAACAACTGCATGGCAACATCGAAGTTGTACTGAAAAACGGCTACGAATACAAGGGAAAAATGATAAAGTGCGACGGGCACATGAACATACTCTTGGAAGGCGCCACAGAATTCAAAGAAGACCAATTAATGACTAACTACGGGAACGTGTTGCTTCGAGGAAACAACATTCTCTACATAGTCATGGATGCCAACCACCACTAAAAAGCCAGATTTCTGGCTTCTCCAGTAACGTAGTCACAGGCGCTTTTTGCAGCTAAATCTACGTTAAATTTGCGGCTAAAAAAAACCAGCACATTTTTAATGTCCCTTTCAAGGTACTCGCCAGCGTTTGCGTGGTCGGTTTTTACTGCCTGTGGCCAATCGATGATGAGCAAGTGACCGTCAGGTTGCAGTATAATGTTGTATTCGCTCAAATCGCCGTGGATAATGTGTGCTTTTAAGTATGCTTTTCTGACGTTGCGCAGGATGTCTTTTAGGATTTTTTCGGGTTTGCCGATGTCTTTGTACTTGTAGAGTTGAGCACCTTCAATCATGCCCATGGCGACGACGTGGCGGTTGTGGCTTATGGGTTCAGGAACCGCAACACCTTTGGAGTAAACCAGCTTCATGGCTTCAAACTCTTTTTCCGCAGCTATATGAGATTGAAAAAGCCAACTCGAGTGTTCCCGGCTATAGCTCCTCTTGCGTCTGGTCTGTCTAAAACTTATTCGCCCCAGCCTATGGAATTTTATAGCTATGCGTCTGCCCTCAGAGTTCAACGCATCATAGACATCGGCTTCTTTTCCAACACCTAACGTTTGCCCAAACGATTCAATCACCCCTGCCTTGACCAGCGCGTTTATGGCTAAACAGTCGTACCCCGTGTAGTTGAGGGTGTGGCCGTTGTAGGTTTCTTGTGTGCGGTAAGTTAAGCCCAGTTTGTTTAACTTGCCAAGGATAAAGTCTACACGGTCCATTGGGAGTTTGGAGTGTTTCTGGATTTGTTCTTTGGGTACAAATTCGTGTTTGCTCATTCCAGCTTCGATTATGTTGAGGATTCGGAAGTCTTCATTTTCCAATTCCTTGAATACTTGGACAGCTACTTCGGCGCTTGACATACAATCATTTATAAAGTTGTTTTTCTGCTATTAAAACTAGGTTTTACTGGGATTAACATGTTTTTTTGAGTGGCACTTATATTGGCGTAAGCCTTTTTAATGGATTATATGCCAAAACCGTTCATCAACAAGGTATCATTAAATAGTAAACTCATGGTTTTACAATATGGCAGTAGATCAAGGAAACGTTTCAAAGGTACTTTCCGTCCTTTCACATCCCATACGAAGGGAAATATTACTAGACCTCAGCAATAACGGCGAGTCATCTTTCACAGACTTGCTAAACATGCTCAAGGTCGATACTGGAAAGCTCAGCTTTCACCTCCGCGCACTCGCACCTTTCATAGAGCAAACCTCCAACGGCAAGTACAAGCTCAGTAGAGCTGGCGAGAGCGCTGTGCGCGTCATTCATGATGTTGAGGGTTGGGCAGAAGTGGCTGACGTGCAGGGGAAGGCAAGTTCACTTCCGCTTGCTTCTTTTAAAAATCGGGCTTTTGCATTCCTTATCGATTTTTCGATGATATTAGCTATCACGGCGGCAATTACTTTCATTCCTGACGTGCTTTCGATTTCTCAGGCGGGTTTCTTTAGCAACAAAATTAGCTCATTGCTTTTCATAACAATTGGCCTTCTTTGGCTTTACTCCACTTTACTCGAGGGCTTTAACGGTCAAAGCATAGGAAAACGTGCAATAGGATTAAAGGTCGTTAGAACTGATGGAAAGAAAATGTCCTACGACCATGCAGCAGTACGAAACTTTGGCAAAGTTTTACCATTACTCCCCTTCGACTTACTTATAGGGTGGCGGATAAAAAACAGCGCGTTCATGCGGTACTTTGACAAGTTCGCAGGTACCACCGTCATCAATCTGCGTTCTAATATTCAATAAATTTTCTGTTTTGTTTTGAGTAAAATCTTATTTGTTGCATCTTCATAGCTTATGCGGGAGACAAAAAGGGTATGAGTGACAAGGAGCTCAGAGTTACTAAAATCAAAGACGGCACCGTCATCGACCACATCCGCGGCGGATACGCGTTGGATGTTGTGAAGATTTTAGGTATAACGGGCAAAGAAAAACGGGTTATGACCATCGCAATCAACGTTCCCAGCAAAAGCATCGGCGTTAAAGACATTGTGAAGATTGAAGGCAAAGCCCTGAGCCCGCAGGAAGTCAACAGGATTGCACTGGTGGCTCCCCATGCATCTATAAACATCGTTCGCGACTACGCGGTAGTCGAAAAATTAGAGGTTAAATTGCCCAGCGCCATCGAAGGTATAGTTAAATGCGTAAACCCCTGCTGCATAAGCAACGCCGAGGAACCCGTAACATCCAAATTCCATGTTAAAAGTGAGGAACCGCTACTGCTAAAATGCCACTACTGCGGCGTCACATTGGAGCAGGCGGATGTTCTGGGGAAGCTTTAAGGCAGCTTTTCTTGAGCCAACAAAAACATTTCTTCAAAATCTTTTCGAGTCAACGTTTTGCCCTTGCCTATCGCAGGGCACTCGAATGTAAAATCGAAAACATGCAAGTCTTTGTCAGCATCAAATTTTAGTTCAAAGGGATAGAACCTGCAAATTAAGGGTCTATACGCGTAGATACTGCACTGGTTGTCTTCGAGGAAAACACATTTGCCCACGCGGTTTTTCTTCATTTCATAAAGGTAAGGCGTTTTATCTGCAACTATCTGGGTAAAATCCTGTTTTGGCAACCGCGTTTTTTTGGAAATAGCGTTTGCTTCTGACTCCAAAACCAAGATGTGCCTTGTCTTCTGCTTTGTGTCGCCGCAGCATAAACCGCATTTGCTGCATTCGAAAACTACAGTGTTGGGATAGGTGAAATCCAATTTCTTTTCAGCAAACAAAATACTGTGGTTTTGCCATAAAAACCTTAGTTACGGTTTTTTTGTTTCTGTGGGCTGTTTGGCGCGGTGACCTTCGCCGTACTGGAATGGTCGCCCAAGGTTTTTCTCAAGTTTCTTCTTGAACACTTCATCCATGTTCATGCTGGGGCACGCTAAGCGGCTGGCATCCAAAACGTAGAAGACAACATCGATTAGTTCCTCAGCAATTTTTTCTTCAGGCAACCCCTTCTTCCATGCGTCGCTGGCTTCGCCAAGTTCTATGAATGCAAAGAGCAGTTTCTTTGGGATGTCCTCGGGTTTGTTGTAGAAGCCTTTTGCTATGACTAATGCTTCGATTTCTTTCTTCATTTCTTCCAGCTGCAACCAACTTACGCTCCTTTGCTGCTCTCAAAAACTATAGCCCTCTTATATAAAGGGTAAACCGATGAAAAGCTGGCGAAGATTGTGCTCTCACGACCTACCCCTCCATTATTTATAGAAAATTTAGGGCTATTTCGCTGATTCGCCTTTTTTTGGTTCCCGTTTGATGCGGTTTCTTCGTCGTAGCGCAAGCGAAACCAGACTTAACATGACTGGAATCTCTATGAGTGGACCAACCACAGTTGACACTGCCACCATCGGCATCGAAGCGAATGCAGTTAAGGCGATTGCTATTGCCAACTCAAAGTTTCTGCCCGTACAGTGAAATGCCATGGTTGAGGAATCTTCGTAGTTGTATCCGAGGCGTCGCGTGGTGAAATAAACGATGTTAAAGAGGAGGAAAAAGAACAGAACCACCGGAATCGCCATCTGCCAAACCAGGGAGGGATTATCGAGGATGACGCCGCCCCGCAGCGCAAACATAACAACCATCGTGGCGAGCAGCGCCAGCAGCTGAAGCGAGTCGAAGTACGGTATCAATTTTTTTTGGAACCACTGTTGCGATTTGCGTTTGATGATTTCTCTTCGGGTAATGGCGCCTAAAAGCAGGGGCAGCCCGAGGTACAGCAGTATGCTTTCTCCAATGATTGCAATATCTATTGAAACATAGGTGCCAATGAGCAATGCGATGAACAAGGGCGTGGTTACTATTTGAATTATCGAGTTCCAAGCCATAAGCACTATTCCAAGCGGACCGTTCCCCTTGCACAAGTCAGTCCACACCAGCACCATGGCAATGCAGGGCGCAACCCCGAGAAGGATAAGACCCGTCCAAAGATACCGCGCGGTCACGGGATCTATTAACCCAAAGTATGGAAAAATCACTTCAAAGAAAACGTATCCCAGAGCAAACAGGAGAAAAGGGTTTACGGCGTAGTTGAAAAAGATGATTATAGAGGTTTGCTTGGGGCTTTTTACGGCTTTTTTTAGTTCGCTGATTTCGATTTTTGTCATAGCCGGGTAAATCATGAAGAATAAGCCGATGGGTATGCCGACTTGGAGGGTGCTGCTGAAAGCTGGGAAATATTTGCCGATGGCCAACCCGATAACTATGGCTATTGCAATCCACAGCGCGAGGAGTTTGCTTATCCAGCCTAAGGTTTTAGGTTCCTCGTCACAAGTCACTGACGACACCTACCGACACCATGTTATTCATCTTCAGAACTGCAGCTCATCTGCTTTACAACTTCTTTCAGCAAAACACTGACCAGTTCAGGCGTCAGGGAATCAACTGCGTTGAGTATTCGCGCATTGACGATGGAGTACATTCTTTTTGTTCCGTCTTTTCGGCAGCTAATTATTCCAACGTCACGCAGGATTTTGAGGTGTCTGGAAACGACGGGTTGGATAAGGTTTAGGTGGGGGACTATTTCGCAGACGCATTTTTCACCGTCGCGTAGGAACTCGAGTATTTCTAGTCTGTCTGATGCCGAGAGCGCATGGAAAACTTGGGCTTTGAATCTTACTTGTGCGATTGCTGGTTGGGGCATAGTTAAAAAATGTTCATAACAATATTTAAATATATTCATATTAGACTATTGAATAGACGATTTCTATGTCAGAAAACGAATACGACGGAATCCCAAGAAACAAAATACACTGGGCGCCAAAAATTGACTATGAAAAATGCGTCTCCTGCGGAAAATGCGTAGAATTCTGCCACATGCAAACATTTGATTTTGAAGAGAAGAATGGAAAAAAGAAAACTGTAGTGAAAGACCAAAATGCATGCGTCGTATTCTGCAGAGGTTGTGAAGACATATGTCCAGCAGGTGCAATAACGCATCCATCAGAAGAGGAAACTCGAAGGTCGATTGAAAAACTTCAAGAAGCTGCATTAACATAGAAAAAGGCGTTTAGAATGAAGAAAATTTTGTTCGTCTGCGTTGAAAATGCTGGAAGAAGCCAGATGGCAGAAGCGTTTGCAAAGAAATATGGCGCAGACAACGTTTCAGTTTCCAGCGCGGGCAACAAACCCGCCGACAAGGTTACCCCCATAGTCGTTGAAGTCATGAAGGAGAAAGGCATCGACATTTCAACTAACAAGCCTATGGAAATAACTGCCAAAATGGCGATGGATGCAGACTTGATTGTAACTATGGGTTGCAGCGCTCAAGGAATTTGCCCCGGTCCATTCTTTAAACCCACGGTTGATTGGGCACTTGAAGACCCAAAGGGTAAATCCATAGATAAAGTCAGAGAAATCCGTGATGAAATCGAAAGAAGAGTAAAAGAACTAATAGCCAAACAAACGACGTCATAACTCGGTTAGGAAAGCGTCCCTTTTACCGCATCTGCCTTTAATCTTAGAAAATCAGCGGTATCTTCGAAATCAAGGCAGGCATTGTCGACCTTTTCCGGGCTGGTAAGGGAACAGCGCCCTTCTTTATAGTTTATACAAGTTTTTTGTGACAAGAAATTTGGCTCAAAGAAGTTCTCCCCAAAAGAAAAAGGGTTAGGGAATATCTGTATGTTTACGAGTTCCCATGCCATACCAGAAGAAGACTTTGACCACAACAGCTGTCAGTACAGCGGCGAGCATGCGTGTCAAGACGGTTAGTGCAAACCCCGTTAGTCCTGTGACTACGTTTGCGGAAGACATCTGGAATATAGTAAACAGTACTAAACCGCCAATTGTGCATGCAACTAAAGCAGAAATAAGCAGCCTTTTGAAGTTGTCTGAGCGCTTATTTAGAGCTCCAGCCATATAACCGATTAACATTGGGCTCACAATATATGCTAACAGGACTGTGCCGGAACCAGCTATGCCATGGAAACTGCTGGACCAGTACAGTGCATAGAAAGTGCCCATTAAAAAGCCTGAGGCGCCGCCTGCCCATCGATTCCATAGTAGACCAAGGGCTAAGGGAACACCGACTATGACGACAAGCTCCAATATTTCCATCGTAAGTCCAAAAACGATTCCAAATCCTCCGATTAGCGATTGAAGTTTTGAAATTAACACAATAACAAAAACTGCGATTATGGGTAGAACAATTCCAAAGATAAGGTCATTTTTTGTCCATTTTTTCCAGTCTAGACTCATAAATGATGCCCAAGTTAGAATTTGTAGTTCATAGATATATATGAATATTGCTATAATACTTGAGCTCAAAACTTTTGGCAACTATTATATTTAACAACCCACATTTAGGAGCACTAGGTAAAAGCATGCCAAACATTTTTGAAATCGCCAAAAAAATTAAAGGCAACGGCTGCACACGCCTCGTCAAATACACGGGTGAAGAATACACTATTTCAGGCGCTAACGTTGGGTTAGGCAGTTTTAAAATTGACATCGGCAGCTTCCAAAACAAAATTAAAGAAATCAATGCTGTCCCCCAAATCATGATGGCTTTGGATACCAACCAGTACCTGCTTTGTCAGCAAGCAACACAGTTAAAGGATAATCCTCAACTCAAAGATTTGTGCCTTAGGATTCGGATGATGCACATTATGGCTTTTAGCCAGCTGCAGGCTCTTTTAAGTATTCCAACACCCAGTGAAGAATTGGGCAAACAGATTTTGGAATGGACCAACCAAATGAACAAGTTGACTTCTCAAAGCATCGACTTGCTTAAACCTCAGCCTAAAGCGGTTTTAATGGAGAAGAATGTGGCAACGAAAAGTGTTGGAGAGAAAGATGTAGCATCCACACGAATATACAAAGCGAGCGACGGCAAAAAGACCCTGGCTGAAATCATGAAGTACCAAGGCATAAACGAAACCCAGATGCAGGAAGCACTAAAAACATTCAAAGAATAGATGGTTAATGATATTTTAGCGAAGTACGGGTCGGCAACGTATTTATTTACTTAGAAGTAATTGGGATAAACACCTTAAGCATGTGCAGAGGTCGCCGAGCATGGTCAAAGGCGTAGGCTTCAGGAGCCTATCCTTCAGAGGTTCGTGGGTTCAAATCCCACCCTCTGCACCACACTAACTTCTTTGAACATGTAAAGCCTGCGGCATATTTGGAGCCTATTAGAGGTTCTATGTTGAAACCTATAGGGGGTAGGTCAGTATTGGCACAGAACAAGCGCATTGGTATGTTGAAAAACAATGCCTAAAAGTTGGGTGCCCACGTAAGGGTCGGAAATCGAGGGGCAAAACAGCTGTTCTTATTTTGAAAGCAAAAAAAGCCCAACTTCGCCAAACAGGTTGGGAAGGAACTTTACGGTGCGGTTTTTCGAGATGAACGCTGTTTTTTCGATGGTTATCTTATTTTTTTTGCAGTATTCTTTGAAGTCTGCGATGCTCAAAAAATGCAGGTTGGGAGTATCGTACCATTGGTAGGGCAGTGAAGGGGAAACTGGCACTTTTCCGCCAAAGAAGATTTGAAAGCGGCTGGTGATATAGCAGAAGTTGGGGAAGCCAACGATGACTTTTCTGCCTACGCGTAACGCTTCTTTTATGGCGAAGTCGGGTTTCTTGACCTGTTGCAGTGTCTGGTTGAGGATAACATAGTCCACGCTTTTGTCGGCGTATTCAGTTAATCCCATGTCGATGTCCTGTTGGAAAACGCTTAAGCCTGCTGCGACGCAGTTGTGGATGGCTTGCTCGCTGAGTTCCACGCCCTGCGCGTGCACCTGTTTGTTTCGTATAAGCAAATTGAGCAGTTCGCCGTCTCCGCAGCCTAAATCCAGAACGGATGCTTCGCTGCTAATCCAGCTTGAAATCACCTTGTGTTCTATTATGTGGGTTTGTTTTGTCATGTGTGGTTACCGTTCCCGTTCTCTGCAGATTTGAGGAAATCCCGTATCAACGGAGTTTCCTGCTCCGTCTCCAGAAGGAAAGAATCATGTCCATAAGTGCTGGTTATTTCGCAGTAACTCGCATCCACGCCTGCCAGTTTGCAGGCTTTCACGATTTCTTGGCTTTGGTAGGCTGGGTAGAGCCAGTCGGATTTGAACGCTAACACCAGCACCTTCGCCTTCAAACCCCTAACGACGTTGCCCAAGGCGTATCCGTTGAGGATGTTGAAGTTGTCGATGGCTTTGGTTAGGTAGAGGTAGCTGTTGGCGTCGAAGCGTTTGACAAAGTTATCGCCGCGGTAGCGCAGGTAGCCTTCGACTTCGTAGTCTGCGCTGAACTTGAAGGGTTCTTTGTCGGCTCGGGTTTTTCTGCCGAACTTCTCAGTCATGGATGTGTCGCTCATGTAGGTGATGTGCCCAATCATCCTTGCCACGGCTAAGCCCTTCGCTGGCGGTGCATGGGCGTAGTAGTCGCCGTTTCTCCAGTCAGGATCAGACATAACGGCTTGCCGACCCACTTCGTTGAAGGCGATTTGCTGGGGCGTATGTTTAAGCGTGGTTGCTATTGGGATTGCTGAACGTATTTTGTCGGGGTAAGAAACCATCCACTGCAACACCTGCATACCGCCCATGGAGCCGCCGACGACCGCTAAAAGCTTCTGGATGCCTAAGTGTTCGATTAATTGTTTTTGTGTCTCGACAATGTCGCGGATCGAAATTAAGGGTAAACTCAAGCCGTACGGTTTTCCAGTCCTGGGATCGATAGAAGATGGTCCAGTGGAGCCTTTGCAGCCTCCAATAACGTTGCTGCAGACGACAAAGTACCTGTCCGTGTCGATGCCCTTACCCGGTCCGATTAGGTTTTCCCACCACCCATCTGGTCCAGCCGCATGTGCGTCGCCGCTGAGGGCATGAAGAATAAGAATTGCGTTTGATTTTTGCTCGTTAAGCTTGCCGTAGGTTTCGTAGGCAAGTGTTATTGGTCCAAGTTTCTCGCCTGATTCCAAAATGAGCTCCGCTGGTGGATACGCGAAGGTGAATGTTTGGGTATCTGAATTTCCCGGTTTGTTATCGTTTGTGAACTTTTGTGCCTCCAAAAAATGAGAGGGATGCAGCTTTAACGCTGCTCTAGATTTAAAGTTTCGCTGAAACTTTAAGTGCTTGATCTAAATCTTCGATGAGGTCTTCTGGGTCTTCGATTCCTATGGATAATCTAATGTAGTCTTCTGTGACGCCTGTTGCTTCTTGCTCTGCCGCGGTTAGCTGCTGATGAGTTGTCGAGGCTGGGTGAACGATGAGGCTCTTTGTGTCGCCGATGTTTACCAGGTGTGAAAATAGCTTTACTGACTCGATTAGTTTGCGTCCTGAGTCTTTGCCGCCTCTGATTCCGAAGCCGACGAGACCGCCGTAGTTGCCCTGAAGATATTTGGCTGCGATTTTGTGGTTTGGATTGTCAGTTAAGCCTGGATAGACAACCCAGTTTACTAGCGGATGCTGCTTTAGGAACAGCGCTACTTTCAACGCGTTTTCGGAGTGTTTGCGTTGTCTAAGAGGCAATGTTTCTAGGCCTTGTAGGAAAAGCCAGGAGTTGAATGGGCTCAGTGCTGGACCTATGTCTCTTAAGAGTTGAACGCGCACTTTGAAGATGAACGCGACGTTTCCCAAGCCGGGGAAGTTGCTGAATGCATCCCAGTATTTGAGGCCGTGGTAGCTGGGGTCGGGTTCGGTGAATTCTGGGAATTTGCCGTTGTTCCAGTTGAATTTGCCGCTGTCCACGATGATGCCGCCGATGCTTGTGCCGTGTCCGCCGATGTATTTTGTGGCTGATGTAGTTAGTATGTCTGCTCCATAGTCAATTGGCCTGACTATTCCTATTCCAACGGTGTTATCGACGACTAAGGGGATGCCTGCTTCATGGGCTATTTTAGCTAAAGCCTCAAAATCGGGAACGTCAAGTTTGGGGTTGCCGATGGTTTCCGCGTAGATGGCGCGTGTTTTTGAGGTTATGGCTTTTTTGAATTCTTCGGGTTTTTGTGAGTCAACGAAGATTACTTTTCTGCCAAGCTTTGCGAAGGTGTAGTGCAGAAGGCTGTAGGTTCCGCCGTAGAGGTTGTTGGCTGCAACGATTTCGTCGCCAACCTGTGTTATAGCCAGCAGAGACAGTGAGATGGCGGCTTGTCCTGAAGCCACTGCCAATGCGCCTGTTCCGCCTTCGATGGCGGCTACTCGTCGCTCGAAGATGTCGTTTGTGGGGTTTATTATTCGGGTGTAGATGTTTCCGAGTTCTTTTAGGGCGAAAAGATTCGCCGCGTGTTCGGTGTTTTTGAAGACATATGAAGTCGTTTGGTAGATCGGGACTGCCCGTGACCCTGTTGTTGGGTCAGGGGTTTCTTGACCTGCGTGGACGGCTATTGTGTCTAATCTTTTTTTAGTCATGTTTTTTAGTGCTCCTTGTTTTGTTTGTTAGAACAAGACAACCGATAACGCCGTTATAACCATTTTTGCAACAAATATTCCAAAAAGAATAACACAGCAAAATGCGGCATAACCAATTCTTGGACACACAACGTTTTTTAGCTGCACAACCAAAAAATAACACCGTTATTAAACAGTCTTGAGGACAAAAAATGAAAGCTTTAGGCTTACTATCAGGCGGATTAGACAGCACTCTATCATTGAAACTCATCTTAGAACAGGGAATCGATGTTGAAGCCATCAACTTCGTAACCCCCTTCTGTCTATGCAGAAAAGGCGGATGCGGCGCCACAGAAGCAGCAAAAACATTCAACATACCACTCAAACACGTCAGCGCAGGTACCGACTACCTACGAATAGTCAGAAACCCCAAGTTCGGCTACGGAAAAAACCTCAACCCCTGCGTAGACTGCAGAATCTTTATGCTAAAAAAAGCAAAAAAATACGCCAAACAAATCGGCGCAAAATTCATTTTCACCGGCGAAGTACTTGGCCAGCGTCCCATGTCCCAGCATAAAGGCGCCCTGGACCTAATCGAGTGGGAAGCTGGGTTGGAAGGAAAAATTCTTCGTCCCCTGTCTGCAAAGCTTTTGCCAGAAACCGAAGCGGAATCGAAAGGATTCGTTGATAAGGAATCTCTCAGGGACATCAGCGGACGTTCGAGGAAGCCGCAAATTCAAATGACCAAGGAATTCAACATCGTTAATTATCCTTGTGCGGCGGGCGGGTGTCTGCTCACTGACAAAGAATTTGCGGGCAAATTACGAGATTTGTTCGGGCATAAAAAAAGAGTAACCGTCAAAGAAGTTAACTTACTCAAAGTCGGCAGACACTTCAGGTTTGGGGACAACAAGATAATTGTGGGCAGAAACGAACGTGAAAACGGCGTTCTCCTACAATCCAAGCAAAAAACCGATTTCTACTTTGAAGTCCCAGAAGGCGGCAGCCCAACAACCATCCTTCAAGGACCCAAAACAAGTCTGGCAATCCGAAAAGCCGCTGCTTTAACCGTCTTTCACTCAGACACTAAACTTTCCGAGGTTCAAGTGGTCTTCGGTAAAAATAAGCTTGATAAGAAGATAACGGTGCTTTTGCCTTCTTTAGCTGAAGTGGATGAATTAAGAATTTGACTTGAAGGATTTTTGGGGTTGTTTGTATGTGTTGTTTGGCAGGGTTTTATTCCAAAAAGAATATAACGCCGTTAAGTACTGAACTGTAAGCATGTTCCCGACCCTCGAAGACATCGCCAGGCGCCGCAGACAACTAGGTCTAAAACAGAGCGAACTCGCCAAAGCTGCAAGCGTCAGCCAATCATTAATCGCCAAACTCGAAGCAGGAACCATAGATTCATCCTACACCAAAGTAAAAACCATCTTCGACGTCCTCGAACACTTAGAATTCAAAACCAAAGTTAAAACCGAAAAAATCCTCCACAACGAAGTCGTATCCGTACAAAAAAGCGACCTCATCTCAAAAGTCGTCAACATGATGAAGGAACACGGATACTCCCAGATTCCCGTCTTCGAAGGAAAACAATCCGTCGGAAGTGTGTCAGAAAAAGCAATTTTGAGGCAGATTTTGGCGGGGAAAGATTTAGAGGATATCTCTAAGCTGCCGACTGGGGAAATTATGGAGGAGGCTTTTCCGCAGATAAACGAGGACGCGCCGCTGTCGTTAATCACCAGCCTTTTGCAGACTTACTCGGCTGTTTTAGTGTCCAGAAAAGGCGTCGTGATAGGCATCATTACGAAAGCAGACCTGCTGAGAATGCTCTAATCCGCGGGTTTACTGTAGCTTAAATGTAGTATTCAGGTTTGGAAATTTCAGAGTTTAAAGGTTCTTTTTTGCAAAATGTGGCGCAGAGATTACAAAAATCCAGCGTAATATCGCCCGCGGCAATCTCTTTGCTCACCAGTTTCTGGGCAGTTTCAACCGCCATGGACTGGATTTTCGGCAGGTACTGCTCAACATGTTCGATGCCTTTGTAGGCTCGTTTTGCGCTGAGGTATTGGCTTACGGCGGCTTGGGTGGTTCCGAGTTTTTTAGCTGCCTCGGTCTGTGAAAGATGGTATTTTTGGACGAGCTCTTTGGCAAGCATAGAGCGGAAGATTGGCAGGACGTATTTGCCGATTATTTCGCATTGTGGATCCATTATTATCGCTCCATTATAACACACTTATACTTATAAGTCATTTCCGAGCCAACCCACACAACTGTATATTAAACTGTATATCAAAACGTATAAGCACACACCCCTCAGTAGCTAAACAACACCTCCAGCATAACCTTAATACCGCAGACAAACCCAAAAGGTAATGGTGATTTTTTGAGTACTAAAGAAAACATGAAGTTAATGACAACCTTAGACGATGCCTGGAACGGACAAAACTGGAAAACATTCAAGGAACGCCACTCCGAAAACGTCATTGTACACTGGCCGGGGCAACCTAAACCCACAGTCGGCCGAGAAGCGCACCACAAGGAATCGGTTGAATTCTTCAAAACCTTCGACAACAAACTGGTAAACAACCCCTACAAGATTCTTTTCGGCGACGGCAACTACACCTGCTCCGTTGCGGATTGGACAGCAACCATGATTGGACCCATGAAGATGCCCGACGGCAAAATCATCCCGCCCACCCACAAAACTGCGAAGTTGGAATTCTGCACCGTTGCAACATGGAAAAACAACGAAATCACAGAAGAACGCCTGTTCTACGACGTCGTCGGAATGATGAAGCAACTAGGATTAACATAGTCCGATATGCAAGAATGGTGCCAACAACACCTTACACCCAATACCTACCTCTCTTTTCTCGAGGTTCCCTTTTTGGCAAAGACAGCATGCTTTGGATATGTCGCAGTCAAAATTGGAATTACAGAAAAACCTGCTTGCCAAGCCCATGCTTGAATAATGCAACGCAGTTTAAGAGTTCAAAATTATGAACTGCCTAAAACCCCAACTACCTTAAGTCTACTCATAACTTCTTCATCGTGGGGCGCAATTTCCATTTCCTCAGTTAAATCTTGACCCGCCAAATGCCCCATATGGTCTCCGTCACCCCATTGGGACGAGTCGGTGGCATCGTACACTTTGCCTTTGTAGCCGACGTATGCTGGTTTACCGTCTTTTCCGTTAAACTCGCTTAGTTCGCTTTTCGAAAATATTCTGTCTTCCAACTTTAATCGCTCCTTTGTTCCTTTGAGTAGAATTTGCCTTGGAAGCTATAAACCATCTGTGGGTGCAGATAGACAACCATAAACAGCCTTAACGCCGCTTTGCAAGTAAAAACATGCATTGTTTTTATTTTGCAGTTTCAGCGTTTGCTTCGCTTTCATGTGCTTTTTTGATGGCTAAACCCAAAAATGTGTAGCCGACCGATAACGCTATGATGGTTCCAGCCGACACTGCATAACCATAAGCCAATCATGCCAAATAACCCATGACTACATTTAAAACCTGTATTAGAACTATGATTCTCACATACTGCCAAATACTGTGAAAAGAAAGATGTTGAATCAAACTATATTCTCCAAAAATGTTTAGGTTAAAATTGAGAAACTGCTGTTTAGATAGAAGCCTTTTTTGTTTAATATTTATATGTGGTTGCTTGGAGGTAGCAACAAGTTCAACATTCACCCCCGCAACATTGTTTGACTGATTCACCTTTTTTTGGAAAAAAACTTTTTTCCCTAAAGGCAAACTGGAAAATCAACAAAAAACTTAACTAACCCAAACCAGTTCTGTTGAAGTAGCAACCGACCGAAGAAAAATTTTGATTATTACTGTCAAGAGAGATGAAACTATTTGGAAAACACACAAACCCCAAAGCCAAACGGCAATTCTAAGATACAGGTTTTAAAAAATGGACCATACTTGGTCTCTGGAAACGTCCCATTATTCAAGGCAACCATAAAATGCGATGGACAAGGAATCCCGATTGAATGGACGTTTAGCCCCAAGCTGCAAACTCCTGAAACCTACGCTTTGTGCCGATGCGGAAAATCAAGCAATAAACCGTTCTGCGACGGAAGCCACGTGAAGGCGCATTTTGACGGGACAGAAGTAAGCGACAATGAACCGTTTGAGAAGATGGCGAAGACAATCGATGGACCCGCGTTGAAACTTAAGGATGCTGAACTCTTTTGTGCGTCGGCGCGTTTTTGCCATCGGGGAGGCGGCATCTGGGGGCAGATTCCAGAATCTGGCAACCCTGAACTAAAACAGAACGCCATACGAAACGCCTTCGACTGTCCCTCAGGTCGGCTGGTAGTAGTGGATAAGAAGAGCTGCAAAAACCTTGAGCCGTCCATTGAGAAATCAATCGGTTTCATCATGGACCCTGGGATGGGTGTGGATGGACCAGTTTGGGTTCGCGGCGCAATCCCAGTTTATTCTGCTGACGGAAAAATCTATGATGTTAGGAACCGCGTGACTCTTTGCCGCTGTGGAAAATCAACCAACAAACCGTTTTGCGATAGCAGTCATTACCCAGAGGAAGACAAGGAGAGGTGATTGATGATGAGCAAAAATGAAAACCGCAAACCCCAGCAGGGTAAAAGCAACATTGAAGACACTTTGAAATCCAAAGAGAAAGCTTTCGTTCTATTCTATGCTTCATGGTGCCCATATTCGCAGAGGTTCCTGCCGATTTTTGAAGAGTATGCAAAAGCCAATCCGCAAGAGTGTATGAGTGTTGTGATTGACGATAAACCTGATTTATGCGAAAAATACGCAATAGACTACTACCCAACCGTGCTGCTTTTCAAGAAAGGACAAGTAAAAAAGAGAATCGACGCGACACCGGGGCTTGGCCTAACCAAAAAACAGCTCAAAGATCTTACGTCTAACCCGTAAGCTCTTTTCTACTGTATTTTTTGGGCAAGCTCTTTTGTCCATCTTCGGATGCCATCCAAGTCTCTTGTATCGTAGACTCCGGGTTCCGTTTCTTTATATTCCGCCGCAATTTTCGGTCGCTCCATTTCTAAGCCTTTCTTGGCAAACCACGGCACTTTGTTAAAGTTGTAGACGCCGCCAAACAAGCCCAAGGCGACGGGTTGCAGATTGTACTTGGCGGTTTTTTCTTCAAGATACTTCCGTCGGGCATTTTCAGCTGCATCGGGTTTAGTTTTGTCACTGGCTGAACCGCAGCATACGAAAAGCGCCAGTTTTTTGGTTGTGAGTTCTTTTTGGTGTTTTTTTAGGAAGTCTTCGGGTTCGCCCGTCCACCTATTCATTTGGATTCCACTGCCAACTACGATGAGGTCGTATTCGGCTATGCCGCTGATTTTTTCTTCTTTCGCATTCACTACTTTAACGTCTAAGCCTTCTTGACTGAGGATACCCGGGATTTCTTGAGCTGTACTGGCTGCTGCACCATACCTTGTTCCATAAACAATCAGGGCTTTACTCATCGCTTACACAATCTCTCACTGTGACTAAGTAATTATTTAATTCGTCGATTATTTCTCGTGTGATATTAAACAGATGGGAACCACATTCGCTTTAATGGAAAAAAGAGTATAAGTTTGGGTTAATTTCCCGATTTATTTTTTAGTTGCTTCGGGACTGGGCATTTTGGTGTAGATTATGTTGCAAATTGAGTTTTGAGCGTTTTTTAAATCATAGTTTTCGCATGCGCCTACATTGTCATCTTTTTCCTGTTTCCCTTTTAGTTTGCACATGTGAAGCATCTTAAAACTAAATAGCCGTAGGTTTCCCTGTGAGCGGAACCAAACGTTGTATTGTCCATGTTTCTCTTTGTTGATAGCCACAATGTCTGATTGTAAATCGCCTGTTTTGCGCATGTGCTCTTTGATTGTGCAGTTGTAAGGCACAAGTATCTTGAGTTTTAAGGTGTCATGTTTGCATTCCCAGCAAATATTCGTGTTACTCATATTTCGTTACCTGTTTTCTGGTTTAACTTGAAACTGCAAATAACGGTTTTTGAGAATCCAAATTTGCCAGTTTGCCAAGTGCGACTAAAACAACCTGAAAAGTGGCGCTAACTTGTTAATTCGGCTTTGCTAAAAGCAGTATTCAACTTGACAAACAAGAAACGCCGTTGCGGCGACAAATCTGTTATTGTTTGGGCATTAATTGCTGGTATTCAGCGTTAACAGCGCCATGCTTGTTTAGGAGGGTGTTGTTTATTTTTCGCCAGTCATCGTTTATGCTTGGCCAGATTGGACCGCCAATGATGCTTTTCTTGACGTAGTCGCCCAGCGATTTTTGCCGTTTTATGGTTCGTTTATTCCAGTCTACAGTGATTAATCCTGAACGTCTCAGGTACTGGAGGTTTCGCGCCATCTGGTTTGAGTTGATGGGGTAGGTTATTGCACTGTTTAAGTCGTCGGTTAACGAATCGATTGAGAATTCATCTTCAACCCGAAGGGCTACGGTTGCAATCATGTCCTGCATCAGCTTTGCCGTTCTAGTAACGTAGAGGGTTCTTTTCGGCACCAAAGTCTGCTCGATGCGGTATGCGTGGCGTTTGTAGAACCAGTTCTTCACAAATTCAGCAAGCACCAAATACGCAGAAAGCAGAAGTAGCAACAATAAGAAGAAGAGTGGTGGAGGTGCAACGAACCCAAACACTTGACCAAGTGGGGTGAAGGGCATGATTAACGCAAAGGCAAGTATAGCTACGGCGCTAATTACTAAGTATTTGCTGGGTTTGCTCTTCCAGAAGGGGTTTCTTCGCGTTCTAATTATGAACACTACTAAGATTTGTGAGCAGAGGGACTCGATGAACCATGCTGTTTGGAATAGGGAGACATCGTGAGGACTGTAGCCTACCAATGGGATGCTGAAGACCATGAGCATGATGAAGAAGGTTAAGAAGTCAAATAGGGAGCTGACTGGACCCATGTACAGCATAAACCTTCTGATGTAGCTGATGTCCCATCGTTTGGGTCGCTCAACGTACTCGTCGTCAACGCTGTCGGTTGTGATTGTCGATTGGGAAACGTCGTAGAGCAGGTTGTTTAGTAGAATCTGGACGGGAGCCATAGGTAGAAAAGTTAAGAATATGGCGGCGCCTGCAACGCTGAACATGTTGCCAAAGTTGGAGCTGACGCCAAGCATGATGTACTTCATGGTGTTGCCGAAGGTTTTGCGTCCTTCAAAAACACCTTCAGCCAGCACGGTTAAGTCGTTTCTCGATAAAATGATGTCGGCGGATTCTCTTGCGACGTCTACAGCGTTGTCGACTGACACTCCAACGTCGCTGGTTTTCAGTGACGGCGCATCGTTAATCCCGTCGCCCATGTAGCCTACCACGTGTCCGTTCCGCTTGAGCAAAGTTATTATGCGGTCTTTCTGGATGGGGTTAACGCGGCAGAAAACGTTTGCTTCCTCAACCACCGCAGTCAACGCTTCATCCGACATGTTAGCAATGTCCGTTCCAAGAGCAACGCCTTTCACTTCAAAGCCCAGTTCATCACAGACTTTCCGCGTGACCAATTCGTTGTCGCCCGTGAGAACTTTAAGTTCAATACCAGCCTTGATGAGCATTTGAAGCGATTGTTTAGCAGTCTCTTTAGGCGGGTCAAGGAAAGCAACAAAACCCAAAAACACCATATCGTTTTCATCGTTTATGGAGTAAACGGCTTTATCTTCTTTGATTCGTTTGTACGCGATGCTTAAGACTCGTAAGCCTTCAGCGCTGTAATCCTGATATTTCTGCTCAATTTTCTTTCGATTTTCCTCGGTGAGGTCCGCTACTCCCCTGCGCAGTTCAAAGTAGCTGCAGACTTTGAGGATTTCTTCTGGAGCACCCTTAGCTATGAAGAATCTTTGTCCCTCTCGTTCAACCACTACGGAAACACGTCTTCGGATAAAGTCAAAGGGCACTTCATCGATTTTCAGGATTTTTGAGGTGTCGATTTCTTTGTGTTTCAGGATGGCTTCGTCAAGGGGGCTTTTTAACCCAGTTTGGAAGGTGCTGTTGAGGAATGAGTAGAGGAATACTTTTTCGTCTTCTGTTCCTTCCATGTCAACGTTTAAGATTAGTTTAATTCGGTTCTCCGTGAGCGTGCCAGTTTTGTCAGTGCAAAGCACGTTCATGCTGCCAAAGTTCTCTATGGCGGATAGCCGCTTTACGATGACGCCTTTCTTGGACATTGCCATGGCGCCTCGAGACAGGTTAATGGTGATAATCATGGGCAAAAGCTCAGGAGTCAACCCTACGGCTAACGCAACCGCAAAAAGCAGCGCCGTCACAACGCCGTTGGTGGTGGGGTTGCGCAGAGAAATTATCAAGAAGACAAAGATGACCAAAAGAAAAGTCATTTGCATGATAAGAAAACCAAAACCTCTGATGCCGCGTTCAAACTCGGTTTCGGGCGCTTTTTCAGTGAGTTTCTTAGCGATTTTACCGTATTCTGTCAAGCTGCCAGTTTTAACAACCAATGCGGTTGCGGTGCCGCTTACCACGGATGTGCCCATGAAGCAGAAATTGTTCCATTCAGTAATGCCGCCTTCCTTGGTTTTTATTGTGCTCGCGGTTTTCTCTACTGGAAATGACTCGCCCGTTAGGGATGATTGGTTGATGAACAGGTCTTTGGCGCTTATGACGCGTGAATCTGCAGGGGCTATGTCGCCAGCTGACAGGTAAATGAGGTCTCCGGGCACGATTTCTGGCAGCTTGATTTCCTGTTTAACATTATCCCTAAGGACGGTGGCGGTTGAGGTGACTTTTTGTTTAAGCAGTTGAGCCGCTTTCTCCGCTTTGCTCTCCTGATAATAGTCAAGTATTACGCTGATGAAAATAATGGATAGGATGATTGCAGTGTTGGCTATTTCGCCGAAGTAACCAGAAATTATGCCCGCAACCAAAAGGATGATTACGAGTGGACTTTTGAAGTGTGAGAGGAATTCTTTGAGGGCGTGGTGCTGGTGTTCGCGGGCAAGTTCGTTTCTGCCATAGACTTCAAGGCGTTCTGCTACCTGCTCGGAGCTGAGTCCCTGCGGCGAAACTTTCAAGCGCGCCATGAGTTCCTCGATGGGCAGGCTTACCATGTCGTCAGTGGTTAACAATGGCTGCGTAGCGACACCTGACTTGTTGTTTGCGTTGCTGCCGTTTTGCACTGCCTTCGCCATAAGCTTGCCGCCTTAAACCGTACAATAGAAAATACTGCCCTTAAAGGGGTTTCTCAGATTTGATGCTTTGAATTCCCTGAAAAACCAGAAAACCCGTCATTCTTTATTTTTTCATTAAAAAAGTCTCAGCCGACTCATCTAATAGATTGGGCTATTTCCATTTTGTCAGGATTTCTTCACGCTGGAAAGTAATTTTGCTTAAGTAAAATAGAGCGACGGACAGGACGCCTATTACTGCTGACATTATTAAAGCAAGCAGCTCTTTTGATATTATAGTGCTGCCTGTTGAAGCGAAAACAACTAGCAAAACTATCGGAACAACAACAAGGCTGCCGAGTTGCTGTGCTGCCCTCACGTCATTAACTCTGGATGATATGATTACGTTGGCTTCAACGCTTAAAACACATACCAACGGCGCCAGAACACCAATTATAATTGCCCAATACGTGTTCGGAACTAGGAATGTACCTAATGCTATGTAAGACCAACCGTCGATAAGAATCGAAAATATTGTTACGCCTATGTAGGTTACACCCATGCAGGGAATAAATGCAGCTAAGCTTTTGCCCAAGAGTAGTTCGCCGTCTGTTGTAGGAGTAGCCAATAATGGTTCGAGGCTGTGTTCAACTTTTTCACCAACGAAACTGTATGAACCAATTATTGACGCCAATGCTGTAGGTATGATAACAAAATATGTTGACCCTAAGTCGGTTATTGTCTGGGCCGCCGCTATAAGTTGAGTTCGCGTAAGCTGCCCAGCCTCAGCTTCTAGAGAAAACACGAAAATTATGGGCAGCACCACACCCAATATTAGGGGCAGAGCTACCAGTGAGTAGAGGATATACCTGTTTTTCTTAAAGACGCTGAGATCTTTTTTTGTCACAATCCACGATTTCCAAAGCCTCACTATGCGGAAGCCTCTCGAATAAGTTTCAAATAAACATCCTCAAGCGTTGAGCGCAGTTCGGTGACGTACTGGATGTTGCCGCCTGCTTGCACTATTGTTCTTACGACGTCTGGGTTGTCTTTCTCAGGGTTATCGATGTCAAGAATTAACTTGTTATCGCTGGCACGAGCCGTCTTAACTGAACCTAAATTCTGCACAGCCGCCAAAATCCTATCCGTAACCCTATCCAAATGCACTATGGTTTTCCGATTATAGAGACTACGCTCCAAGTTTTTAGGCGAATCAACCACAATTAATTTAGTTTTTAGGATGGCAATTCGGTCACAGAGCCGTTCTGCTTCATCCAAATTGTGCGTATTGATGAAAATAGTTCGTTTTTCTTTTTTAAGCTCCAAAATGAAATCCCGCACTGTTTTCGAAGCTTCAGGGTCAAGGTTCGCCGTCGGCTCATCCAAAAACAACACCTGCGGATCATGGATTAATGCCCGGGCAATCGCGATTTTCTGCTTAGTTCCCTTACTGAAAGTGCCAACTGCATCTTCCCGCCGCTCCCAGATACCCAGCAATGTTAAGAGCCGCTCAATGTTTTCTCGGCGCTTTACCTCGGGAACTTCGTAGAGTTGTCCATAGAAGTCAAGGTTTCGGTAAGCACTCAAGCTATCGTATAATCCAACGTTTTCTGGCAGAAAACCGACCATTTTTCGTATTTTAAGGCAGTTGGCTTCGTTGTCGACGTTGTAGTCGCCTATTTTTGCTTCGCCGCTGGTTTTGCCGATTAAACAGCAGAGTATACGAACGGTAGTGGTTTTGCCTGCTCCGTTGGGTCCAAGAAACCCGAAAACCTCGCCTTCTTCAACGTGTAATGTGACGTTGTCTACGGCTGTTAGGTTGCCAAATTTTCGGGTAAGGTTCTGGGTGTCAATCAATTAGGGGTACTGTCCGCGGTTTTATGATTGGGCTTTTTCGTATTTGGATTCGTCTATGCGTTTCCTCTCCAGTTCTTCCTCGCTTAGTTCCTGGGGGGCAGCCTGCTGTTGTTTTGCTTCTTCTGGAGGCCAAGTGATGGGATCCTTCACTGAAGTGTAAATGTTGAGCCAGCTTCTTTTGCCGCAGGATGGACATTTTACGTAGTGCAATGGACCGATATGCGGAGCTAAAGCTGCTCCTCCGAGCCCTTGTTCGAAGACGACGCCGCATTTCTTGCATTTTACTCTGGTCATTCTTATCGAGCTTTGATGGATTGTTTGGAGATTAAAATGTTTGTTAACTAAGGCGGCTTTTTCATTGTATTACGACCTTGAAAAGTATAAAGGCAAAGGCAAGGTAGTTAGTTACAAGAGAATCAGGCAGATGTTTGAGCACCACCACGAAAAACTGCTGCCAAGACGTCTATTCCTTCGGCGCTTAGCTAAGTACGCAGCCATAACGCTTAGCATAATTCTTGTTTCGCTGGTAATCGGCATGATCGGTTACCACGCACTCGAAGGGTACTCTTGGGTTGACGCTTTCCTCAACGCCGCCATGCTTATGGGTGGAATGGGACCAGTCGGAATATTGCACACGGAGGGAGGAAAAATGTTCGCTGGAATATACGCTCTTTACTGTGGATTCATCGAGTTGGTGGCAATCGGCATTTTTGCCGCTCCCATCGTACATCGGTTCCTGCACCATTTCCATTTGGAAGACGAAGATAAACAAAACAGTTAACAAAACTGAATTCCGACAAAGTGACCATGGCAAACTGTGTAAATTTGTTAATCTTTTTTAGAAGCGTTTGATTGATTTTTGATATGACTACAGCCATGTTTTGGCGCAGGAGCGTACTTCCAAACGGTTTAACAATGCTCCAGTTTCCAAAGCAATCTGCCAACACAACGCAATTGTCAATCGCTGTCGAGTATGGATCGAACCAAGAACCTGAAAAAATTGCGGGAGTCGCCCATTTCCTTGAACACATGCTTGCAGGAGGCTCCGAAAAACGAATCCAGCTATCCCGAAGCATCGAGAACTCTGGGGGAATCATGGATTTCTACACTGACCATGAGCACATGATGAGCTCCATGGATATTTTACCAGGCGAATTACCCCAAGCAGCAACTATTATTTCAGAATTGCTCTTTAATCCAGAGTTTGAGGAAGAAAAATTCAGGCAAGAACGCAAAATAATCCTAAATGAATTAGCCGAAGCATTAGATGACCCGACAGAACGGCTCGAAGAATTGCTCCTAAAAAGTCTATTCAAAAACCACCCTTTGAACCGCCCCGTCGGGGGTTTCCCAAAAACCGTGAAACACTTAACTTTTGACCAATTAAGCGATGCACACAGAGCAAATTATGTCCCCGAAAACATGATTTTAATTTTAACTGGTAATTTCACTGAAGAATTCGCTGAGATTGTTCTTAAAAACTTCAGCGGCAGAACCTCCGAGAAAAACCCTTCAAGAAAGCGTTTTCCTATTGAAACTGCTAAACCCGAGCCGCTGGTTGTTGAGAAAAAATCTGGGATAGCCCAAACATACCTGAGTATGGGTGCACGCACGGTTTGTTCAAGCCACATAGATGTCCCTGTGTTAGATGTAATGAGCGCGTTGCTTAGCGGAGGCACCAGTTCACGGTTATTCGTAGAACTGCGTGAAAAGAACGCGTTAACCTACGATGTCAACTCGGACCATAACAAGGGTGTGGACTTCGGGTTTTTCAGCATCAGTTGTGCCGTGAAGGATAAAAATTTGGTGAAAGCTAAACGGGTAATTCTTAGGGAACTATCTAAACTGAGATCTGAGAAGGTTCCGATTGATGAGCTTGACAGGACTAAGAACCTGATTGTGGGCGCCAGCCTCCGCGGAATGGATGATCCGCAGGAGTGCCAAGAGATAATTGCTTACATGGAAATGCAGTTCAAGAATGAAAACGCGTTGGTTGACCATATTGACAAAGTTAAGGCTGTTTCAAGCCGGGACATAATGGATGCCGCCAACACTTATCTTCAAGAGGATTCTTTATCGACGGCGCTTCTTGAACCAAAAAAATAGCTAATCTCGTATTTATCCAAAAAAAGAAAAGGGAACGTAGTGGTTTTGTTGCTTGCCGAGCTAATGTTTCTTCATTATTGCCAATACTGCAACGGCTATTGCGACTACACTCAAAGCGATGGCTGCATATTCAATCGTTGAATCTGCGGATGCTCCTTGTTCTCCAGCTACGCCGTTTTCACCTGCAACACCTGTTGCTCCCGTTGCTCCTGTTGATCCGGTTAAATCTGGAAGGGTTATAGTTGCGTTTGCAGTTGCGCTTGAAGTTGAAGCAACTAAAGTGTATGAGCCGGTTAGGTTTGTTGGAATGATTACGGTGGTGGAACTAAAGTTTCCTCGAGCGTCAGTTTTTGTACTGTTAGCGAATGTGTACACGGTTGTTCCAGCAGAGTCGGCGAGTGTTAGAGCTACTGTTTCTGAAGCGTTAAATCCGGTGCCGTTAACTGCGATGATGTTGCTGTCATCTGGTGTGACGGTTATGGCTGTTACTGCTTGTGAAATAGTGTATTCAGTGTATGCGGCGACGGTTGATGTGTATGCTGTCATGTTGAAGGTTCCGTAAACGTTCGTTGGAAGGGTAAGGTTTGCTGAAAAGTTGCCTGCGCTGTCGGTTGTCACTGTCTCAGTAAAGTTGTACACCGATGTGCTGTCAGTTTTATTTAGTAATCCCACATGCACTGTTTCTGAAGCGTTGAATCCGCTGCCGCTGACTGCGATAACACTGTTGTTGCTTGTTGCCGAAGCTGTTAATGTTCCAGTTGTTAGAGCATCTGCTGAAGAGGTGAATGCGACTGCCAAGATACTGCAGAGCATCACTAAGAGTAAAGCGTTTTTTCGTTTTTGGGTCAAATGGTTTTTTCTCCTTTATCTTAGAGCCCTGCATGGAAAATACTTAAGATTTATTCAGAATATCATCCCAATATAGACCCAATGAACCCCAAATTCACCCCTAAACATGCCGTTGGATTTAACGGAAGATGTTGTTCTTGTTTGAGACAACATTATTTCATATAGTATTGATGCTTTTAATGTTCAAGTTGATATCTTGATTACTTGTTATAGAGTTAATTGTCCAAAATGCGGAAAAGAACTTGCGAAACCAGACAGAAAACTAGAGAACGCTGTGTTCTGCGTCGCACGTTACACATGCGATGAGTACGGTACATCGTTTACGTATTCTAAAGAATTTTAGTTTTAACCCGTTTTTATCTGGTTTAAACATCGACGAATCCATTTAGCCTGATTTGCTAACTTGTTTTTGCACCAAATTACAGCTGATTTCCCGAAATGCTTACCGTGTAATCATATTTGGAGCCTAATAGAGGTTCTATGTTGAAACTATAGAGGGGTAGGTGTTATTAGCGATTTTCGCATGCATTGACATGTTAAAAATATTTGTTATATGCTTCTTAATCTAAATTGTATGCTTCTTCGCCATGCTGGCTCATGTCTAAGCCTTCGTCTTCTTCTTTCGGACTCACTCGTAGCGGCGAGAACAAATCAACAAACCTCAAGAGCAAATAAGAACCGACAAACGAGAAAGCAGCTACAACCACCACCGCGAACACTTGAATACCGAGCAATCCTGGGTTGCCATAGAACAAGCCATTTGTAACAGCCGAGTTAACGGTGACGGTTGCAAACAAGCCCACTGCAACTGCGCCGATTATGCCGCCGATTCCGTGGCAAGCGAAAACGTCGAGTGTATCATCGATTTTTGAGCGTCCTGCACGCCAGTTAGCCACCAAATTCGAAATTATACCCGCTGCCAAACCAATAATTACTGCTGCCGTGAAGTTAATGTACCCTGCCGCAGCCGTAACCGCAGCCATACCGCATACTGCGCCAACGGAGATGCCGATTGCTGAGGGTTTGCCCTTGATTATCCAATCCAGAATCATCCAGCTTACCGCTGCTGCAGCCGCCGCCAAGTTAGTTGCAACAACCGCGGAAACAGCAATGCTGTCGGCTCCCAGAGCGCTGCCTCCGTTGAATCCGAACCAACCAAACCACAATAAACCTGCCCCCAAAATCACGTATGGAATGTTTGTTGGTTTGAACTCAGTGCCCATTGCTGGTGCGTTGGGGTCTTTGCGGTCTAGAGCTTTCATTTGGTCTTTCCAGTAAACGCAGCCTTTCCTTCTGCCAACGATAAGCGCCGCTGCCAACGCCGATACCCCTGCCGCAACGTGGACGACTATGCCGCCTGCGAAATCCCATGCACCCAAAACATGCAGCCAGCCGTTCGCGTTCCACAGCCAGTGGGCGATTGGCGAATAGATGAGTGTGGACCATAGAACAACGAAGATGAGCAGTGAGCGGAAGCGGATTCTTTCTGCGCATGCACCTATGATTAACGCGGGGGTGATTGCGGCGAATTTTAGTTGAAAAGCGAAGAATAGGATTTCTGGAATGCCCGCCGCGTAAGTGGGATTAATCGTATTCACGTTTATGCCGTTTAAGCCGACCAGCGACAGGTTTCCGATGACGCCGCCGATGCTGGGTCCGAAAACGAGGCTGTACCCCCAGAAAAACCATACGAGGCTCACGACGGCGAAAATGGCGATGCACTGGACTAAGGTTGATACGAGGTTTTTTCTGCGTACTAAACCGCCGTAGAAGAAAGCTAAGGCTGGAGTCATCAGCATAACCAACGCTGTTGATGTTAGAACCCACGCTATGTCCGCTGGATTTACAGCCATCCCTTTCCCCGTTTGCGATTAGTTACTCCCCATTTTTGTCAGAACCAATATTTAAACTATGCATTCGCATCGATTACGGGGTCAAATTTTGATAAATGTCCAATCAATCGCTCACAAGTGACATAATCATTAACAATTATTCATACGAGCCCCAATAATCGTAAAAATGTCCAAAAAATCAGCATTAAAAGAATAATTTGTCCAACACCAAAAACGGCTTTCAAGAAAGAAATAGCAAGAAAAAAAGGGCAAGTTAAAAAAAAGAAAAATTGAGCAAAAAATTGCTCTAATCCAGCTGGTAGGCTTCTTCACCGTGCTCGCTTAGGTCTAAGCCCGCGTCTTCTGCTTCAGGACTTACTCTCAGAGGCGAGAACACGTTGGTCAACTTTAGCAACAGGTAGGAGCCAAAGAACGAGAACGGCACCACCACAGCGACAGCCAATAGCTGAGCGAGGAATTGATGGACGTTTCCATAGATCAGGCCCGTTGCGCCGATGGATGCGAATATGCCCGTTCCGATTGCGCCCCAGATACCTCCGACACCGTGACATGCAAAGACATCTAACGCATCGTCGATTTTTGATCTGCCAGCTCTCCAGTTAGCTACGAGGTTGGACAATATGCCTCCTATCAGGCCCATGATTATTGCTGCCATAGGGCTAACGAAGCCTGAGGCGGGTGTGATGACTACTAATCCAACGACTGCGCCTACTGCCATACCTACTGCGGATGGTTTGCCTTTGATGAGCCAGTCCATGAGCATCCAGCTCACTGCGGCTGCTGCTGCGGCTAAGTTTGTTACCACGAGTGCTGAGACTGCGAGGTCGTTTGCTGCGAGTGCGCTACCTGCGTTGAATCCGAACCAGCCAAACCACAGTAGTGCTGCGCCTAATAGCACATAGGGTATGTTGGTTGGCTTGAATTCGACGCGTTCTTTGTGGTCAATATCTTTCATGTGTTGCTTCCATGGAATAGCGGAGCCTTTTCTTCTACCGATTACAAGCGCGGCTGCAAGGGCTGAGACACCTGCGGATATGTGGACGACTAGACCGCCTGCGAAGTCAATGGATCCGACGCCTTTTAGCCAGCCATCCGGGTTCCAAACCCAATGGGCAATTGGCACGTAGATGACTGTTGACCAGAGGACAATGAATATCAGTAAGGAGCGGAAGCGAACTCTTTCTGCGCATGCACCGATGATTAAGGCTGGTGTGATGGCGGCGAACTTTAGCTGGAAAGCAAAGACGAGTAGCGTGGGTATGGTTGCGGCTAAGGCGGGGTTGATGTCATGTATGCCTACGCCGTTTAATCCTGCGAGGGACAAGTTGCCTATTATGCCATGGTAGCTGGGTCCAAAGGCTAAGCTGTAGCCCCAAAGTGCCCAGGTGAGGCTTATTACAGCAAATATGATGAAGCACTGCGCAATCGTTGAGACCAGGTTTTTCTTGCGTACTAAGCCGCCGTAGAAAAAGCCCAGTGCTGGCGTCATCAACATTACGAGAGCTGTTGCTGTTATAATCCAAGCTACATCTCCAGAGTTTGAAGTCAAAGCTGCACTCATATCATAACACCATTTAACATCTGTTTAGTTATTTGATTATTGACTGTGCAAATATTTTAATCAACTATTTAAAACTATCCGCATGCTGCATAAAACAAAACTTTACTGAATATTTGTCGCCAAAACTTTCATTTACCCAAGCGTTTGTTCATTACAACTTGTCCAAAAGAAAAAAAATTCGAAAACCATCCAAAAAAACGCCTTTTAATAAGCAAACATCCATACACCCAAAAAACCCGTCTCAACATCTAAAATCCGCCAACTTAAAAATAATTAAAGACAAAAGTGCGCTCGGCAGTTTCAGGTG
This sequence comes from Candidatus Bathyarchaeota archaeon, assembly GCA_903901015.1. Taxonomy (GTDB): domain Archaea; phylum Thermoproteota; class Bathyarchaeia; order Bathyarchaeales; family Bathycorpusculaceae; genus Bathycorpusculum. Next base: position 74,361 of record CAIUPH010000004.1, read on the forward strand.
GCAAATTTTAAATTTGTCTAGCTATATTTAAAATTGTAGCAGAAAAACTGCTGATTTATGGTTGAGTGATTTAATACTTAATGCTTCAATTCTTTGCTCCAATATACAAAACATTTTTAGTTTTTCATAACAATTATGAACAAATATTAACTATACTTATATTATACTGGACAGATAGATACGTAAAATAAATCTTGGTGAACAATGTGAAAAAAGTACTCGTACAATCGTTAAACGATTCCACAAAGTACATAACCGAATTCACTGACCGAGGCAAAAAAGGACACCACATCACCTACCAAAAAAGAATAACAGAGGCTAAATAAAATGACTGAACAACCCCAAACTCAAGGTCAAATGAAAAAAACTCTAACCCTTACAGGGTTAACTATCAACGCTATGGCTTTGATAGCGCCTGGAGCTTTTCTTTGGTTAAACTATCAAACCCAAGCCGCACAGATAGACCCATCCGGCGCTTCAACTGCCCCAGACATATGGTTCGGACTTTTAGTTGCATTAATATTGTCATTCTTGACTGCAGCATCATATTCGTGGTTGGCTAGACGTTATCCTGACGCAGGCACAGGCAGCTCGTACTACTTCGCTCAACGCGCCTTGCTCGATAGAGGCGCCAGCAACCGCAAAGCACGCAGCGCAAAGTTCTTAGTAGGCTGGCTTTCGCACCTTTACTACTGGGTTTATCCGGGAGTAATGGTGGCGTTCATGGGCTTTTTCATGACATATATTCTGCAGACCGTCGGAGTCGCTATATCTCCGCTGGAACAAATTGCGATAGTAGTTCTATTCGCGCTTATAGTAGGCTTAATAGCTTACAGAGGCATTCAAGGCTCCACAAACACGAACCTAATCATCAACATAGTGCAGCTCGTAATGTTAGTCGGCGTATCTATACTGGCGCTTTCCTACCGCTTCATTAACCCTCAACATGTAACATTCTACTTCTCAAACCCCGCCGCATCACTCGCACCTACCAACCTGAGCCACGTACTCTTCCAAGCAAGCCTTGCCATACTAGTACTTGTAGGCTTCGAATCCATCACCGCATTAACCTCTGAAGCCAAAAACCCCAAAGATGTCCCAAAAGCAATCATACTGTCACTAGTTATCCAAGGAGCATTCGCATATCTACTCGGCTTCTTCGCAATACAAGCCTGGATAAACGACAAATACACCTTTGGCATGGCCGCAGTCTCAGCTGGACCATTGGGAGACATAGTTCGAATCTCAACTGACGCATTGTTCGGTGGCGGAGGCTTCGCAATAATGCTGATTGTTGCCGCAGCCGTAGTAGCAGCCGTATTAGGAACCACTTTAGCATGCCTCAACACCGGTGTAAGAGTAACCTACGCCATTAGCCGCGATACAGAAGTTCCAGAATCCCTGGGCAAATTAAACCCACGATACGGAACTCCCGCAGTTGGCACATGGGTACTGACAGCAGTCTCAGCAATAATCGGCGCCTTCGGAGTGCTATCACTACGAAACCTTACCACTATCATACTGCTGTCCAACTTTGGAACATTCCTGCTATACGGAGTTACCTGCATCGTGGCAGTCCTAGCGCTGTCAAGAGAACGCCGCTCAGTCCTGACCAAATACGTAGTGCCAATCGCTGGTTTCTTCGCAAACATAGTGATGATGATCGCAGTCATATGGCTTGGATTTATCGGCGGAGGCGACACACAACTGGCAGCTTTGAGTGCAATAATAATCACTGCCGTTTGGATGTTGATAGGCTTTGGGTATTACTACGCCAACTCAAGAAGCAAACAATCTGCAATCTTCCCATTCCCAGGCAAAGAAGAAGCTGACGGCAAAAAACACAGCATCAACGAATAAAGAAACCTCGAGCCCGAAGGCTCATTTTCCCTTTTTATTTTTTTGTGTTTGAGGAATCCTTTTTCAGACAACTTTTATTTTTAAAGTATTTTACGGCAAATTAATTTGTGAACCATGGTTACAAGAATAGTTATTCAGTTTAATCACAAAGTTATGTAAAGTTGACAAAAGTTCTGAATTGAATCAGATTTTTCGGGTTAAGAATGCAAGAAAAAAAGTTAAAAATTTTGGACACATGAAGAGGTCGAGTTTAAAAAAAATATTTTTAATAAACAGAGAGACAAAAACGGGAAGTTGGGTATTCCCGTCAATTTGGAGAAGGTTTCAACTAATTGCCTTTTGGTGAGAGATTGCTTTTCTTTAATTCGGAACGTAATTGAATCGCCATTACTAGAGCTGATCCTACTATGACGGCTGCCGAGACTATATCCAATATTTCAATCATTTTTTCATTCACCTTTAGTTTTATTAGTCAATTAACCAAAGAGTGGGTGATTAGATATAAAGGTGATTATGATTTGTTCATAACTTTTAAGAAATACAAGAAATATTTTCAGCAGAAAGATGTTAAGATGGACGTATGTTGCTTCATTGAATTTTTTGTTGAACATTAGTGAATGAGTGTCGACAAAATAAATTATTTTTCATAACAATCGTTGATTCTGAGGCCTTGCTTAATTAATTTTGGAGCAAACGTTAAGTAGAAAAAAGTTATGTGAGTTACGCATCCAATTTTTTAGATATTATGTGCACAAATGTCACACATTTATTAATTAGTATGAACAAATCTCAACTATCTTTAAATGTCATAAAAATGTTCCTTGCTCAAAACATAACCAGTTTAATCTGAGAAAATGGTGAAAAAAATGGAGAAAACTGATTTGACAAAAAAAGCAGTTGAAACCTTAAAAACCAACAACGTCAGATGGGTCCATTCAACCTTTGTTGATGTTCGCGGTATACTCCAAGACAAGGTTCTGCCCGCAAGAGAATACTTAAACGGTTCAGCCTTTAACTAAGGCATAGGCTTTGACGGTTCCTCAGTGCGGGGCTTCAAATCCATCGAAGAATCAGACATGATATTCATGCCTGACCCAGAAACCCTCGCCATAATGCCCTGGGTAACTGACGAAAAGCAAAAAAGCGCTATCATACTGGGAGATGTCTACGAAGCATACGGCGGAAAAGAGCTCTCAGTCGTTGATCAAAGAAGCTACGTTGCGAAAAGCATTCGAAGGCTACATTCCTGACGAGATTCTTTGGCGCCAGAAAGAGCAGTTCTCCGATGGCGTCGGCTACGGCTGGATAGACTACCTTAAAAAACACGCGGAAAACGCGGTGACTGACGAAATGATGAAAAACGTAAAGACCCGTTTTCCACAGCAAACGCCTTCATCGAAAGAAGAATGCTACTACCGCGAAATCTTCGATGGCTACTTCTCAAGCCCGTCTGCCGCGTTAACTGTTCCGGTTGGTCCAACGATTGCTTGTTCCACGCCGACTGCGTTTAGGTGGAGTAAAGAATTTGCTGAAGCAGCTGACCCTTCAGGAAGGTCTGTTAAAGATGTGCATGAACATTCAACCGAGAACGGCGCCAAGAGCTGCCGATAATTTTTTTACCAACTGCTCATAACCTGTTTTTTTAATTGCTGTTTTGCTGACGGCCGAACTTTGATTGGTAAATTCTGTTTTTAGCGGATTTTTAGGTCTGTGACCTGCGAGATAACACTGCGTTGGATTAATTTTTTTTGACAATTTTTCTTAGCCTTACCATTTTGGTCAGGTTATGTTTTCAACAATTATACATTTTTCTGTAAATTAGTTCAATATATCTTAATTTTTATGTACAAATCACAAATAAGTTTATAATGAGGAAGGGATACCAGTATAAAAGTTAAGGGAGAACCAAAATTGCAAATCAGTAAAAGAACGCTGGAATTCCAGAATTCTTTTGGAAAGGAAGTAAAAGCATGAGTGATTTTTAGCATCAGTCAACATATTCGTGGAACAATCCCAAAAAGAAAAAGTACTGCTGGCTCTCTCAGAACTCAAGAGCATCGAAGAAGTCTACGAAGTCGCAGGCGAATACGACATAGTATCCCTTGTTTCTGCATCGTGTATCGAAGAGTTCAGGGATGTTCTTCAGAAGAAAATAATGAAGATAAAAGGAATAAAGAGCACCATAACCACAATTATTTTGGAGCCTCATAAAGGACCCAAATGTCTACTGAAAAAAGTGAACGTTTCCACTTTAAAGCAGTAAGGAGCGAAAAGGAGCCATAGTGAATAAATATGCTGTCTTTTGGAGTTTCGGATTAAGTGATAGATGCAATTCAGGCCATTTCAGTTATCCTGATACTCGGAATTACCATACTTATAGCGAAGCTAATCGCTCCGTACATCGCCCGAGTTTATAACCGAGCCCCAAGCCGTTTAGATAAAATCGTAAACCCCGTTGAAAATTTTATTTATAAAATATGCAGCATCGATCCATCGCATTCTATGGGTTGGAAACAGTATTTCCTCGTTGGCTTATTGCTTAACGTTGCCCAGATGGTTATAGCATTCTTAATTCTCATTTTTCAGGGTAACCTACCGCTTAACCCATTGGGCTTTCACGGTTTAAGCTGGGACCTGTCGTTGAACACTGTAATCTCTTTTGGTACAAACACAAACCTTCAGCACTACAACGGTGAAGCAACACTGTCCATCTTTAGTCAGATGACCGCCATCCAGTTCCTCCAGTGGACCTCTGCCGCAACTGGAATATGTATGGGCATCGCGTTCATTCGGGGGTTCATCGTTGGCTCCAAAAACATGGGGAACTTCCACGTCGACTTTGTTCGTACCATAACTCGAATACTTTTGCCAATGTGCCTAACCGCCTCGGTGGTTTTCATCGTAATGGGTGTTCCACAGACCCTGAATGCTTCCACAACAGTAACAACATTGCAGGGCACCACGCAATCTATCCTCGTCGGTCCAGTTGCTTCCTTAGATTCAATAATGCAGTTGGGCACGAACGGAGGAGGATTCTACGGTGCAAACGCCGCGTATCCATTCATGAATCCGTCGCCTTATTCCAACGTGTTCATGATAGCGCTTATGCTTCTTCTTCCTACAGCGCTCATTTTCGTGTTCGGTGATTTACTCGGTAAAAAACGGGAAGCCCGACCCTTATTGTGGGGCGCGTACATTCTTTTCGGTATTAACCTTGCCATAGCGTTTGCGCCAACGATACCTCTTATCGCACCAGGCATAGAAACAAGAATCGGAGGATTCATGTCCAGCTTCTACACCGTTGCCACAACCGCAGCGACAACCGGGTCCGTTAACTCCGCGCTCTCAGGCATGCATCCTTTGACAATAACTTCGGGTTTCCTTGGAATGTTCATCCAGTCGATTCCAGGCGGAAAAGGCATTGGCATGATGTACATGGTCATGTACATAATAATCACCGTATTCATCGTCGGGTTAATGTCTGGAAGAACCCCTGAATATTTAGGAATCAAAATCACTGGTCGCGACGTAAAACTCGTCATGGTGTCTTTCCTAATCCACCCAATTATAATTCTAGTACCTACGGTAATCGCGTATGCTTCAGGGGCAGCGTCAGCTATTGGGGTCGGTGGAAACTCTGTTGGTTACACACAAATCTTCTATGAATTCACATCAGCGGCAGCAAACAATGGCTCCGATTTTCTTGGAGCATCAGGAAACACCCCGTTCTTTAACATAGCAACTGCAATCGTTATCTTCATCGGACGTTTTGCGCCACTTGCAATTTTACTTGCATTATCTGGCTCGATGATTGGGCGAAAACGTGGTGGAACATCGGGACTTAAAACTGACAGCCCAATATTCACAATAGTTCTAGTCGCCAGCATAATCATACTCGTAGTATTAACGTTCTTCCCATTCTTGGCGCTTGGACCAATTTCGTCATTCTTCAGAGGGTTAACCAATGGCTTCTGATAGTGAGAAAGCTTCGGCCCCAACAAAAAGCAATGAATCAGCCCCTGGAGGACTGAGATCAGCTTTCTCCAGAAAAGTGTTAGTCGATTCAGTGGTTCGTTTAAGCCCAAAATCACTGTTAAAAAATCCAGTGATGTTTATCGTTGAAATCATGTTCTTTATTGTGGCAGCAATGGCTATCGTTCCACAGGCTTTCGTGCCGGTAGCTAGTCCAAGCCTGCAAGTCTTCTATGTTGAAGTCGCAGCGATTCTTCTCATTACAGTTTGGTTCAGCACACTCTCCGACGCTCTTGCTGAGCAACAGGCAAAAAGCACAGCTGGCGCCTTACGGAAACTGGAAACCGAGGTCTCCAGCAAGAGAATAGTAACCGAAGACTGGACGAGAAAGATAATTAATTTAAAATCAACGCAACTTAGAAAAGACGACCTTATCCTTATCGAAAAAGACGACATCGTTCCCTTAGACGCCGATGTCCTTGAGGGGATTGCTATGGTCGATGAATCGCTTGTCACAGGCGAATCGGCCCCAGTTCGGAAGGCGCCTGGAGACTCCCTTATCGGGGGGTCGCGAGTTGTTAGCGACAATTTAACTGCGAAAGTTACGACGAACCCTGGAGAAACCTTTATCGACCAAATGATAAAGATGGTTGAATCCTCCAAGAGACCAAAGACACCTAACGAAGTGGCAATAACAACTGTCCTGATAGGGTTGACAGCGATATTTACCATAATCATACTTGCCCTTCTAGGAATGTCAGTCACACTTGGCCTTGGCGCAGACCTCTCGGTGCTGATTGCACTTTACGTTTGTCTTCTGCCCACAACCATAGGCGCCTTGTTGCCTGCAATTGGGCTTTCAGGAATGTCCAGACTCTACAAACACAAAATAATTGCCAAGTCAGGCAAAGCCATAGAGACGGCAGGTGACACAGACGTTGTTCTTCTGGACAAAACCGGCACAATTACCGTTGGCAACAGACGGGCAATAGAATTTGTTCCGTTTGAAGGATACACAGAAGAAGATGTTGGAGAAGCCGCGTTTCTCTCATCATGGCATGATGACACACCAGAAGGACGCAGCATACTAACTCTTGCCCATGAGAAAGGTTTTGTTCCAAACGAATTAAACTCCCTCGCACTATCCGAAGCAACTCCATTCTCCGCCAGCACCCGCACAAGCGGAGTCAAAATAACTAACGTTGGAATGAGGCTGCCAAAAGGCGACAAATCAGGACATGACCGCCTGCGCATCAGAAGAAAATCCTCAACTGTTTCCGACGAATCCATGGCTTCGATGCTTGAACCCGAAATCAACATAATAAAGGGCGCTCCAGAATCCATCAAAAAAATAGTTGACCCTGTGCCACAGAATTATGACCTCATAGTGGAAGGAATCTCGGCAGCGGGCGAAACACCCATTGCAACTGCCAGAAACGGCAAAGCCATCGGAATAATCAGACTAAAAGACGTCCTCAAAGAGGGCATTAAAGAGAAAATTCAAGCTCTTAAAATGATGGGGATTCGCCCAGTCATGATTACCGGTGATCAACCGTTAACCGCGAAAAACATTGCTTCAGAGGTCGGAATCGAAGAATTCGTTGCTCAAGCTAAACCCGAGGACAAATTCAGTATAGCTAAGAAAGAGCAGGCTGAAAGCAGAATCGTCGCCATGATAGGCGATGGAACCAACGATGCCCCCGCCCTCTCTGCCGCAGATGTTGGGTTAGCCATGAATTCAGGCACCGAGGCCGCCAAGGAAGCTGCGAACATGGTTGATTTGGAATCGAACCCTGCAAAAATTATCGATGTTGTGATGCTGGGCAAACAGCTGCTCATGACTCGTGGAGCCGTTACAGCGTTTAGCATCGCCAACGACATAGCTAAGTACTTTGCAATCATGCCGGTTCTGTTCAGCGCAGCAATACCTCAACTGCAAGCTCTAAACGTACTGCAGCTTGGCTTGAAGAGCGCTGTTCTCTCAGCCCTAATATTCAACGCCATAATCATACCACTCCTGATTCCGCTTGCTATGCGGGGCATTGCATTCAAGCCGACCAGCACGATGACGCTTTTCCTAAAAAACACCCTTATCTACGGTGTTGGCGGAGTCATTGTGCCCTTCATTGGAATTAAACTCATAGATCTACTGCTGGTAGGAGTGTTTCACGTTTAAGGTGGATAAATCATGACTGAAAACAAAGAAAAAATAAGTTTTAAACCGATAATTGGGCTGGCACTGGTCTCTCTTTTGATATGCGGATTACTCTTCCCACTTGTAGTAACTGGTATTGCCCAAGTTTTCTTTCCCTACCAGGGAAACGGCGAAATCGTTCAATTAAATGGAAAACCCGTTGGGTCAAACCTCATAGCCCAAAACTTCACCATGCCCTTCTTCTTCCACGCAAGAAACGACTCGGCTTCAGGCGTTGACCCAGACATCACCCTGAAAGATGCGTACTCCCAGATAACTCAAATAAACAACGCTACAGGCATTTCTTCGGCGGCGCTGACCAATATTGCGGAGCAGAATCAGGAGGGTACTTTTTGGGTTTTCGGAACTCCTTACGTGAATGTTCTGCGAGTTAACCTTGTGCTCATAAAAGATTATCCGTCAGTCTATGGCAATTTCTCGGGGTAATGCTGCAAAGATTAGGTGTTAAACCCGCTTTGGCTGACAAGTTGCGGGTTAAACAAATTGACTGATATTCCAACGTATTTTTAGTGAAAACCTAATTTTACGTTACAAACGTCGCAAAAAAAATAGAAATACTGCCTGATTGGCTGGAAAAAGTATAAATATGCCTAACACATGTTCGAGTAGGCAAGACGACCTATATGCCCAAACTATTAGCATTCATAAATATTTTTGTGGAATCACCTGAAATGGACAATGTCCTTGAAGCCCTTGGAAAACTTGAAAACCTCGAAGAACTCTACGAGGTAACAGGAGAATTTGACATTGTCACTTTAGTCTCAGCAGCAGACATAGAAGAATTCAGGGATGTCCTCAAAAATAGGATCATGAAGATTAAGGGAATAAAAAGTACAGTAAGTTCAATTGTCCTTAAAGCCCATAAAGGGCCTAAGTGTGAAGAAGAAATCCATTCTTCACCAATCCCTCAAGCTTAACTTCTGATTTTTAAATTTTGGGAATTTGATTATTATTTTTTTAATTGATAAAAACTATTTCTGAATATGTTTTATGAGAATAAGGAAAAAAAAAGTTGAGAGGTAGGTTTTTCTGCTTTCAACATCTACATTGGTGATAGAACGATGGATGTTTCTGTGCGGATGACGTTGGGGTCTTTTTCGATTATTTTGTAAACTACTTGGTTGATGTTCTCGAGCGCTGGCGCCTCGAGGATTATGATTGCGTCGTATCTGCCGAAGATGGCGTCTGCGACGATGGCTTCTTTGACTTTTGATTTTATTTTTGACACGACATCTAATGAGGTGCCTGGTTTGGTGCTTAATAGGATGTATGCTTTCATGTTTTTCTTTCCTCCGTGTTTAATCTTTTGTTCGATATTAATGCTGATTACTCAACCTTTGTATATAAATTTTGTGCAACATTGAAAAGATTTTAATCAATAAGCACAAAAACTCAACCTTTGTTTACTAAAGCTTCCCCAAAAAACTAAAGCTTAATCTTAAAATCATCTTTAACCACATTAAGCGTAATGTTCGTCATAGTTTTCCTAATGTGAGGCGTCACAAGCAAATTCTTGAGCAAACTATTCAAGCTATCGCGGTCCTTAAGCTTAACCACAGCCACAACATCAAAATCACCCGTGATTTCGTAGAGAGCGATAACGTTGGACATCTGCGAAAGTTCATTCTCTAAATCCTTTAGGTACCCGCCTTCGGTTTGCATAAAAATTACGGCCGTCAAATCAAAACCCAACTTAACCGGGTCAAGAATCACGGTGTAGCCCTTCAGTATGCCTTTGGTCTCCAAGTTTTTGATCCTTGAAGCGGTCATAACGCCTGATATGCCTATTTTGTCAGCTAGTTTTCGGAAGCTTAGGTGACAATCTTCCTGTAGGGTATCGAGAATTTGGAGATCAATTTTGTCGATTTCCGTTTCTAGGTTTTGTTTTTTTCTCACAATGGTCTCTTCATGATGGCTCATTTGATGGGTTTAGGTTGTAACGGTTTTTACGCCTGTTAGATTAATTTTGGCTTTATTGCACACTTATTGCATTCAGCTATTTAAAACTACCCAGTTGAACAGCATAAAACAAACAATCTGTCCACTTGTTAAAGGGCATGTTTAGCTTGCCGCTTTTTTAAAACAGCACGAAGAAACCAAACCGCCGCCGACCTTGCCAACACAAAAAACTTATAACCACACAAGCGTTTCTTTGCGACAAAGGCACACGACTATGAAGTTTGGTTCATTCACATTTCAACCCCAGAAACCCGAGGGATTCGACCTTCACGTTTTCCGCGTAAAAATTGAAACAGGCATAAGATTTCAGCCAGTTCACGACATGGTCAGCAACGTTGCCGTCTTCGCAGACAACGTTGCGGTGAAGGATCACCCTGACTGGATTTCTCAGTCACCACTTGGCCCAGCAAAAATTGGAAACCCCAACTTCAACATTTACTGGAACATCGTGTGCCAAACTCAGCCTGAACACAGAGCTGAACAACTAAAGTACATAGCCGAAGTCGATAGGCAATCACCAGGGGTTTGTTTAAACAATCAATACTTTGCCGACCACGGCCACTGCACCTGCTCGCGCTGTCAAGAACTATGGAAAAACAGCGGTCTTAGCTGGCTTGAGTGGCGCAGAAAAGAAGTAACCGATTACATTGCTCAAATCCGCGAAAACGTTAAGAAAGACCTCATTTTAAGCATCCAGCCCGATCCAGTAACCTCCCTTGAACGTTACGGCGTAGACTTCGATGACTTAGCCAAGTACGCCGATGCATTCAACGTCGTTATGTTCAGCAAAAACTATGCTACCCCTTGGTATTTTGAAATGCTCACGCGCAACTTTAAGAAACTGCTCAAAAAACCGTTCTACATCAGCTTATACGTTTACGGTCCAGGAGACAACCCAAAAGACGTTCCGACTCCTGCGGAAATACTTACCGTTAGCGTTCGCTGTGCTCGGGCAGGCGCAGATGGATTCCTCTACTTGACTGACGGCGCATCCCAAATGCTGGATTACCAGAAAGCGGTAGTTGCAGATACTCAGCTAAGAGAGCGGCTTAGGAGTTATGGAGGAAAGCCGGTGCAGGAAGTTCTTGATCGGGTGGCGAGCTGGGAAAAAATCGTAAAATAATTTCTTTTATTTTTTATTCCATCCGTCCTTTTAGGGCTGCTTAGCGTTACGTTTTTATCGAATCCCGAGTAAACCTAATGCATTAACTGGGATGCCACGTTGGACTTCATGCTTTTCATTTCGGAGTTAGGCAAAGCTGCCCTAGCCCTTTTTATTATCGTTGATCCATTTGGAAACATCCCAATTTTCGTTGGTTTAACCGAAAACGTGCCCAGTACCCAGAGGAAAAAAGTCTACAACACCGCAACAATCGTCGGCATGGTTCTGTTGCTTGTTTTCGCATTTGCTGGAACTGGCATTTTAACGGCTTTTGGGCTTTCAATCTGGAGTTTTGAAGTTGCAGGCGGTATCTTGCTGCTTATTATTGCCATCAGGATTTTGGTTACGGGCAGCATGCATGAAAACGTTGAATCGCCAGAGAGTTTAGGTGCTGTTCCCATAGCTATTCCGCTTCTTGTCGGTCCAGGTGCAATCACCACCACCATATTTAACATTCAACAGTACAACGTGGAAATCGCGATTGCATCGGTTTTAGTTGTGATGCTGGTAACATGGGTTATTCTCAGGTACATTGATGGAGTATACAAGGTTCTGGGAAAAACGGGTTCTCTGATTATTGCACGGGTTATGGCGTTGCTTATCGCTGCGATTGCAATTCAGTATATCTTGACTGGAGTAATACACTTCGTAGTTTAACCCAAACTTAAGCCGGTTTAAGAGTACCCAAACAACAAGCCATTTCCCCTAAAGCCAAATCAAACAATAAATAAAACCCCGCAAATAGTATTTTTCAACGTGAACAATATGCGGTTTGAATGCAGCGGTTGCAAAAAATCCTTCTCTGGTAAAGGCTTAACTGTGAATTTGAACGGTAACGAACAGATGTATTGTGCCGAATGCTACTGGACGCTCCAGAAAGAATACGACAAGAAGAAAAATTGTGAAAACTGCGGACACTTCGATGAAGAAACCTGTGAGAAAAACGGGAAAAAGATGAAACCCGCGAAAATTGGGTTTAACGAGTATTTCATTGAGGCAGAAAACTGCAGAAACTACTCAACCGAGGCAAAAGCTGGGGCTGACAAAAAGAAAAAAGAGTTATCTGAGGAGCAGAAAGAAGCTGTTGCCCTGGTTAAAAAACTCGCGGAGAAAAACCAAACCCTAACCTATTATTGTTGCCATTGCGGAGCACCCCTAAAAATCGGTGCAAAATCACCTGAAATCCAAAAAACCTGCCCCCGATGCAGCGGCGACTTAGAAGTCATTAATCTTGCCCGATTCGTCAAGCAACACCAATAAAAAATAGCTGCCTCTCAAAGCCTTTTTCTTACAAAGCTTTGAGCTTTTGGTACAGGCAGAACTGTTTATGTGGCTATTTTGTAAACTTTATGATAATAATAAGTCTGGATGGCTTTAGGTTCAGCGGGGTTTGATGGGTTGGCGTTTGTGGTTGCAGCCTTGGTTTCTGCGTTGTCGGTGCCGCTGGTTTTGATGTTTAAGAAAGCGTCTGAAGCGGCGGCGTGATGGTTTTGGCTTGGAAAAACGTCAATACGACCCTACCCCCATTAGTGGCTGCCTACCCCTCTATCGTTTCAACATAGATCCACTATTAGGCTCCTAATATGCTCCAACTATGCCGCTGAAATTTCCTATGATTTGGGGCTCAAAAGAATAACCCTCCAATACACTAGGACTAAATCTCTCTATCACTCAAAACACCACAACCCCCGAACCTTAAGAACCCTCACGAAATTTAGCAATTGCAAAATTCACAAAGAAAACAAAAAATTTGGAACTTGCCCAAAAACAGCCAGCAACTTATTTTTTGCCAGCTTTCCTAGCGCAAGCATCACTACAATACTTCGATTTAGCATCAAAAGTAGTGTACGGTTTTTTGCAGACTGGACATTTCTTTTCCATACCAAGTCCCTGCCCAATAATGCGCGCGCTTAGAGATAAGTTTTAAGGACGCTTAGCAGGCGTAAACGCTAAATCCACATCCAACTTCAAATCCAATTTCCCGCCAGATTGACCGACAGAGAAACTGAAGCCCTCAACGCTCACAGCCAGCTTCTGATCGCCCACAGACACCGTTTTTAAGTTATCTACATAACCGCGGACTTTGCCAACTATTTCGTTAACGTCAAAGTTTCCAACTGAAACCTTCACAGAACCGCCCAAAGATCCAGACGCTTCAACATCAACCATCAAAAATCCCTGCATAAAACTCATGCATCAGACGCTTTAAACGTTGCGCGGCTCCGACATTTATGAAGCAGAGTTCCTGCTGCCCCAGCATCTCGTAATCCCTTGAAAAATCCAGCGTTCTCCCGATTTCCTCCGACGCATGCGCCGCCGCAGCTAATACGTCTTTGGTGTTGCCGTTTTTATGGGCTAAGTGCACGGTGGCGTTGAGGGCAAATAGCCTGTTGGATATGTCATGCCGAACTAAGCCGCCGACCGTTAGGAGTTTTTCGTTGGCGACTTCGAGTTTGCAAGTGGTTTCCCTGAGTTTCTCCTCATTCTTTACCCGCTCGCTTATGTCGCGGACAATATCGGTAAATCCCACTGATGCTCCGCCTGCGTTTTTTATGGGTGTACACGTGATTTCGACGGGAAACGCTGCGCCTGCTTTGTTTATGATTGTGAACTTGTCTTTCCAGCCCTCGCCCGTTTTGAAGCTGTCGGTGGAGTTCTCGATTGCGCGCGCCCTCTGGGGGACGGCTATGAAGTCGAGGACATGTTTTCCCAGTAACTCGCCTTTGTCTGTGCATCCGTACATTTTCAGGATTGCAGCGTTGACGTAGGTTATGTTGCCTTCTACGGTGCCGATTATTATGCCGTCTATAGAAATTTCTACGGCGGCTGCGAAGAGTTGCTGGGTTTGGCTGGTTTCAGGCGTGCGCTTGTATCATCCGACAGTTTTCGGGTAAGCGGCTTTGCAATAAAACGTTATGTACGCTAAGTTCTTGTCCACATAGACCTTTGATGTTAGCAAGCGAGCATTTTTTGATGCAGCTCCGACTGGCATGCGTGCATACAACGAACAAAAATCTGGAAAAACTCTCAAACAAACCAAAACAAACCCCCTCCTAAACAGCCATTCTTTAGCTTCGATGCTTCGTTTTGTTTAAATATTAGTACTATGAATATGATGTTGCAAAAAGAAGGAATATCTTAGAATGGGTTCCAAGTCACCAAGGGGCGAATTTGCCGCAAGGCAACTAGCAAAGAAACGGAAAAACTTCCGTTGGTCAGATCGTTACTTTAACCGACGCATGCTTAGACTCGACGAAAAAGTCGACCCCATGCAGGGTGCACCTCAAAGCCGGGGCATCGTGCTTGAGAAAGTCGGCGTCGAATCAAAACAGCCCAACAGCGCCATCAGAAAATGCGTACGCACACAACTCATCAAAAACGGCAGAACCATCACAGCATTCCTGCCCGGAGACGGCGCCCTCAACGTAGTCGATGAACACGACGAAGTTGTCGTAGAAGGCATCGGTGGAACAAGAGGCGGCGCAATGGGAGACATTCCAGGAGTTAGATGGAAAGTCGTCATGGTAAACGGCGTATCCTTAAACGAACTCGTCTACGGACGAAAACAGAAACCGGCAAGGTAATGAATTATGGCAGCAGTAACTGTAGCTCAACCTCAAGAAATTAAACTCTTCCAGAAATGGAGTTTCAAAGACATCGCAGTCGTCGACATCGGCTTGCAAAGATACCTCAACTTAACCCCGATGGTTGCACCCCACAGCATGGGACGCCACGAACACCAACGCTTCCGCAAATCCAAAGTCAACATCGTCGAACGCTTAATCAACGGCTTAATGCGCAGCGGCAAAAACGCAGGTAAAAAAGCCAAAGCAACCAACATCGTTAAAGAAACCTTCGAAATCATTAACCTACGCACAAACAAAAACCCAATCGAAGTCCTCGTGAAAGCAGTCGAAAACGCTTCTCCATGCGAAGACACTACAAGAGTTAGCTACGGAGGAGTCGTCTACCACCTATCCGTCGACGTTGCGCCGCAACGCAGAATCGACCTCGCCATACGCCACATCACCGAAGGCGCAAGAGCAAGCTCAGCCAACACCCCACGCAGCATCCAGGAAACCCTCGCCGACGAACTCATGCTCGCAGCCAACAAAGACATAAAAAGCGTCGCCATCGCCAAACGCAACGAAATCGAACGCGTCGCGCAATCCAGCAGATAAACCAATCTTTTTCTTTCTTATTTTTTAAACTACCCTTCTCTTTTAGCGAAGAATCCCTGTTTGCTATGCCCCGGCGCCGCACATTTGGAGGCAATGTGGAAAAAACCTTATAACTCGTTAACGCTAAACCAGAGATTAAAGTACAAAATGTTTGAGGGGAGACACTTGAAAAAAACCTTAGCCTTTGTAATTCTATGTGTTTTAGCGTTAGCATCGTTTAACGTTTTATCCATGTCGTTTGTTGGAGCGCAAACTAATAGTGCTCAGATTCTAAGTTACACCTGGTACGTTGCGCCAGCAACCACCACTTCAGCCGAATATACCTATGACTTGGTCGCGGTCGGCGAAGTGCAGAACACAGGTTCAAACACTGTAGGCTCCATATGGGTTGTCGGGCAAGTTTACGATTCCAACGGAACAGTCGTGGCTGCAACTGAAGCGCAAACAATTGCAACCAACATCGTGTCCAACCAGAAAGCGCCCTTCTATTTGGATTTCACCCCTGAAAGCAGCGCAACCCTGGATCAAAGCTGGGTTGCCAACGCCTCCACAGTTACCGTTTCAGTTGGAGCCATCACCCCTTCCAGCGCCACAAACACACAATACTCGGGTTTAACAACTTCAAACCTTAACGCTGCCAACAACGCTGGGAACTACACCGTCAGCGGCAACATCCAAGATAGCGGCAGTCAAAGCGTCAGCGACGTCGCGTTAGCCACAACATTCTACTATTCCAATAACACGGTTGCAGCGGTAAGTTTCTCAGATTTGGGGACTGCGCTTTCACCAGGGCAATCAGTGGCTTTTTCCGTGACTCCCTGGGACAACACAGCTGCCCTGTCGAGTGCAATATCAAGCTACGCGATATTGATTGGCTCCACCCCGATTGCTCCCACCCCGACCCCTGCGCCGACTGCAGCACCGACAACCCAACCCACCTCTGCCGCGACTGGCACACCAAACCCCACAGAAACCCCCGTCACCCTCTCTTCAACACTGATATACGTCCTAGTGATTGCGGTAGTAGGCGTCATAGCGATAGTCGGCATCTTTCTGGTTCTTAGAAGAAGCAACCGCAAGAGCCAAACGCCAGCACCGCCAGCCTAAACCAACTTTTTTCTTTTTTTGTTTTCTGACTAAATTGGTTTTTGCCTAAATTTTCATGTGAATATTCTTAAATACAACCTGCATCCATACACAAAGTGGTGATTTCTATTGGGATGCTACTCTGAACTTGCAAGTGATTCATTCCTCCTCAACCAAGTCGGCGATGCCAAATCCGTAACCATCTACGGCTGCGCGTTTTGCGCCAACCAAAGCATAGCCTACGTCAAAGAAATGCCCATCATCGGAGAATCCTCACTCTTCGGTTTGAGGTTTCGCAGTTACGGCACCGCAAAAGAAGCAAAACGCCTAAAAGAACTGCTGGAGCAAAACGGCAAAACCGCAACGATAAAATTCTTCAACCTGCCCACCTCGCCTTACTGCCAACTAAACCAAAGCGACCGAAAAAAAGTCGCCAAAGCATGCGGCGACTCCCAAGCCGCCATTGCACTAAGCTGCATCGCAGGCTACGGTGGAATAAGAAACGCCCTGCCCCCCTCAGTTAAGGTTATTCCGGGAATGGCGACGGTTGGCACAATCGCTTCGTACCTCACCGTCGAGGATGGAAAAGTGCTGTTGGACAGGGACAAAACCAGGGTTATCCGCTTCAAACAACCCGACCAGTCAATCAGAGAATAAACGCCGACACATCAAACGCTGCATAACCAGTTAGCTGACAGCTTAAACCTACGCTATTTTCGCGTGAATCTCCACTATGTCGCCATCGTCCAAAACAAAGTTCATCCCAACCTTCTTGGGGCTAAACTGCAGCCGCTTCGCCCAAACCATGGCAAACATGAAGTTCATCAAAAGCTCCTTATGGATGTTTTTGGCTAATTCGTTGACGGTGGCGCCTTTTTTAAGGGCGAACGGGCGGTCGGCGTGTGCCTTCATGCCTGGCTCCTTGGTGTAGATTCGTATGAGTCCCAGCGATTCAAACACTGCTTTTCCCAGTTCCTGAATGCCAACCTTGTTCTGGGCAGACATTGCAACGATGGGCAATTTTCCGTTTAAAAACGCTTTTAGGCGTCGCAGGTTGGATTGGGCACCCTTCAAATCGAGTTTGTTTGCCACGATGACTGCGGGCTTGTACATTGTGGTCTCGTAGATGGCGTTCTCGACGTCTTCCAAGGTGACTTCGCCGCTTATGTGCACGATGGCGTCGTGGACTTTGTGGTCCCGCAGCAGCTGCTCTACCTGGTTCATGCTGCAGCCAATTAGTTTGCCCACGAGGATAACTCGCAGTGCCGTGCCTGAGTGGCGTCTGTCAATTTCGACTTTTCCACTGGGCTTGTAGACTAAGATTCGGGTTTTTTCTAGTTCAGCTAAAAGCAGCACCAGCTGCGGAATGGGGTCGCAGCTTAAATCAACCATTAAGATTACCCCGTCAGCGTTGCGTGTTAAGCCCAATGTGACGTTGCCGCCTGCTTTTCCCTCCGCCGCCCCCGCCATCACTGCGGGTGCTTCGACAAGCTGGAACTGTACATCCATGTAACTCATGATGCCTGGCACAGGTTCATGGGTGCTAAACGGGGTAGGTGTAACGAGGACTTTTGAGTTGGTTACGGCGGACATGAGTGCGCTTTTGCCCACGTTCGTCATGCCCACCAATGCTATTTGGGCTGAGCCTTCTTTTTCGATGAAGAGTTTGGGTCCGCCGCTGCTCTTGCCCGTGCCCATGCGCTTCTTTTTGTCTAAGTCTTCTCGAATCAGCGCGATTTTGCGGTTCATTTCGCCCCGAAGTTTCATAGTGCCCTTGTGGTGCGGAACAAACTTTAAGAACTCAAGCATCGCATCCATTTTTTCTTTCGGAGTCTTGGCGGCCTCAACCAGCTCCCACTTATCCATCGCTTCAGGCGGCAAATTAGTCGGCATGTAAACTACGCAGATACAATCCACCAGTCAACCATAAGACTATTTCTAAAACAAAACAGTGAAAAAACCGTGATTGCATGCTTGCAAAGCTTGCCAGCGGTTAATTGCATGAGGGTTAATCTATAGTTTATTGATAAATGAGATATTGGAAAGTTTTTTATGCACTTACGTGTCAATAACTATTGGTGATAAAGATAGTACGCTCTATCGATGTTGCTCAGTCTAAGGCAAACAAACAGATGCACCCTTTAATCCATTCTTCACAAACCGCCATTCAAACCAAAAACTTCGCCGATGAAAGCAAAAAATTACTCGAAGAATTAGGGGTAAACAGCCAACAGTTTAACATTTTATTCGACAGCCTTCCATACGGCGTCGCCGTTTACAAGATTGTTTGCAACCAAAAAGGCACTCCCATCGATTATATCCTCCTCGAAAGCAACAAAGTATACGATAATATTCACGAGTTTAAAGGTGACCGAATCGGACAGAGAGCAACTGAGTTTAACCCACAAATAAAGAATGCCCCAACCGACTGGATAGCGGTCTACGGCAAAGTAGCCTCAACCTGCGTGCCCAAGCACTTTGAAACCTACTGTGAAACCGAAAACAAATGGTATCAAATCTACATCTGCAGTCCGAAGAAGACCTTTTTTATCTCTATTTTCATGGACATAACCGAACAGAAAAAAAAGGTGGTACAGGAAGTTAAGGCAAAAAGGAAATCGGAACAGGAGCTTTCGTTTGCAGAAAAAAAGTACCGCAGACTCTATGAAACAACACAGGATGGTATAATGGCGCGTGACCTGCAGGGAAGAATGATTGACTGCAACCTAGCCTACGCTAAAATGTTAGGCTACACAAAAAAAGAACTAAAAAATCTCACGGTCCATCATCTGCTCCCCGAAAAGTGGCATAGGCAAAGAGAAGAAATAGTTAACAAAGTCCTCCAAACTGGGCGCTCAATCGTTTTTGAAAGAGAATATCAGCGCAAGGACGGCTCGGTGTTTCCAGCATCAGTGAGAACTTGGCGGTTAACTGACGGAAAAGGAAAAGTAATCGGCATCTGGTCGATAGTGCGAGATATCACCGAACAGAAGACTTCTCAGAAAAATCTTGAAAATGCCGCCGATGTTCTAAAAAAAATTGTTGAGGAACGAACCAAGCAGCTTAAGGATTCCGAGCGTTTAGTGGCTATTGGTCAAACCGCGGGCATGGTGGGACATGACCTTCGCAACCCGCTGCAGACTATAACTGGCGAATTGTATTTGGTGAAGGGAGATGTGGAATCGCTTATTGAAGGAGAAATCAAAAGCAACCTGCAAGAGAGCATTAATGTGATCGAAGAGCAGGCGGCTTACATGGATAAGATTGTTTCTGATTTGCAAGCGTTTGTGCAGCCGGTTCGAATAGACAAAAAACCAATCAACCTGAAAGAACTCGTTGCCGACGTTTTAGCCTTGGTCGCCACACCAACCAACATAAAGGTGCAGAGCCGAATTCAAGAGGATTTTCCCCAAGTAAAAGCCGACCTTCATCTCCTCAAACGGGTTTTAATCAATCTTATAACCAATTCGGTGCAGGCTATGCCAGACGGCGGCAAACTAACTTTGACGGGTCACGTTAATCTAGATGGTCAAGTCTCGATTACCGTGAAGGATACGGGAGTTGGGATACCTGATGAGATTAAAAACCAGATTTTCACGCCCCTCTTCACAACTAAATCCCGTGGGCAAGGTTTCGGTTTAGCTGTCTGCAAGCGGGTTATAGAAGCGCATGGCGGCACCATAAACTTCGAGAGCACAGTGGGCAAGGGTACAGAATTCAAAATCCAGTTTCCAGCCTCTTAAGGCTATGACACTGGCTTGTTTTGTTTGGGGCTTCTGAGTTTCTGTTTAAGGCTGTAGACAAAAGCGATAAACCAGAAAGCCACCGTAAACCATCCTAAAATAAACCCGATGGTGTTTCCCAGCAGATGATAGGCTAACTCGAAGCCCACGATGGATACAAACGTCAAGAAAGACCCTACGATGCTGTACCCGCGCAGCACATTCCGGTTTTTAATGATGGCTCGAAGCATCCACAAAAGTGCGATGAAGTTTATGGCGCTGGCGACGTCTAAGAGTAGGTTGGCTAAAGCCATCGTATCCATTTTCAGGTTTCCTCATGCCAAAACAGTTTGCCGCCACTTAAAACTATCGCAGTCGCCAAGCTCTAAGATGTAAATTACCTTAAATCCCCATTCAGCTATTGTATTTTGAAATGTGAAGCAACGGGTGAAAAAAAATTGATTTCGCGAGATTGCGATTGATGCGAAAAACAGAAGTCCTGCATCACACGCTACAGCAAAGTTTTGAAGGGCGAAAAAGTTTATTGCCCCGACGGAACAGAACACTTGGTGGATAGAGCGAGCCCAGCCTAACAGCCGGAAAAACAGTTTCTTAATTTTTTCAACTGCGTTATTTTTTTGGTTTTTTGTCTATTTAACATGTTTTTCTGGGATTCTGGCATGTTTTGGGGTAAAGTTAAAAAAGCATAAGCACAGAAGATAACACTAAGAGAGAGGGGAAATATATGAAATCACTAAAAACATTGTTTATCTTAACAATCCTCGTTGTTGCTTTCCTATGTACTGGTTTTGCTGCGGCTCTAAACCAAGATGAAGCCATAGTTCACGCGGTTTTTTCAAGCGGTATTTCAATGCAAGCAGGTCAAACAACAACAGTCACCCTGTTATTCGCCAGCCTCTCTAATGATTCACTTAGTATAACATACGTGGGTATACACTTCGACTGGATGCCCACCGATACCCTTCTCGGATTCAATCTATCCACTTCACCCGTCTACCTTGCTCCAAATGGTGGTCAAGTCTTTCCAATAAATGTCAGTGTTCCATTGTCTACCTCTTCGGGTTCACACACTTACTTCGTTGAATTTGATGGAACACAAGGGTCTTCAGCAACCACATTTGCTTGGGACTCCGCTGCAGCCACAGAAGAAGTTTCTGGAGGATCCTCAACAACGGGTACTCCGACAAGTACTCCCTCCAGTGGAGGATCAGGAGATTCAACCTTGATTCTTTACGCAGCAGTTATAGTGGCAGTCGTCGTCATCGTTGCAGCGTTGATAATGTTCCTGACTATGCGGAAAAAACGTACAAAGCCCCAGTCAACTCCAAAACAGAGCCCTAATTCGCCAGAGACGCCTGCTCCAGAAAAGAAACCTGAAACCGGCCAAGACTTCAACATTTAATTCTTTTTTCAAAATCGCCGGCGGTCTCATCTGTAAAGCCTTAAGTTGAAAAGCCTTATAGCCCATATGCAACATACTTAAATCATACAGTGAGACTTTGAGGGCAACCAACAGCAAAGCAGTCCTGACTGGACTTGTGGCAGCCATAATTGTAGCTATAGTTTTTCCTTTAGTTTGCTTAGGTACAATGGCTGAAAGTTCCACCACCTTTACGCCAGCAACCAAATTTAGCATTCCACAGCTTAATGGTTCAATCAGCTTTGCAGTCAACGGTTCATGTTCATCGGCGACGCTGAAGAACGATACTTGGAGTTTTAGGGACCTGAGACTAATGAACTCTGTATCTTTGGGGACCCTTGAGGTTTCTGCTGAAAACTCCACCATGACTATCTATTCATACAGAGGCAACTCAATAAATGCTGGCGGAACTTTAAGATGCATGGTTCAAGGTCAAGGCAAACAAACAGTTAATCTTGGCCTCAACACTACGCAGCCAACTCACGCGAGCGAATGGTATATTACTATTCCAGGACCTGGTGGACATACAGTTTTTCTCGGTGAACATGAGGGCTGGATACTTCTGCCAGACAATACTGTGGTTGTAACCGGCATAACGGGCAACATGTCAATAACCCATTATAGCTTCGCCGTTCCGAATAACAACAATTTGCCGTTTTATCAGGCGCATTCTGTAATCATTGCAGTGATTGCTGTGTTAGCGGTCATGGTTGCAATCGCACTTGTTATTAGAGTTAAAGTGAGGATCTGAAGATGTCTTGGATAAACGACCCTGCAACCACAATCGTATTGGGGTACGTGCTGATAGTGGCGGCCGGCATAATCCTTATCCTTAAACTATCCAAAGACAAAACCCGAAAAATCAGCACACTTAGGCTTTTCATACAAGGAGCTGCCGTAGTTGGCGTATTCATGGGGCTAATAATAGGTCCTTTGAACAAGCCAGGAACATTATTTTATCCCTTGGGTATTTCGCCGCGTGACCGTTTAGTCGGCGCTGGCTTTTTGGGCAATCAGTTCCCCGACGGTATCTCCCTGCCCATCTTAGCTTGCTACTACCCCAACGGGCGAACCGTAACCTGTGCAATTTGGCAGCTTCAAGCCTATATTTTTCCTTTCTGGAACTACCCTCGAGGCTACAACGTAATCTACTCCACTTCTGGGCTGGAAAAAATAGGCATAGTTTTGGGCTTGATAGTTACCGCCGCAATAATTTTAGGGAGGTCATTCTGCGGCTGGATTTGTCCTTTCGGTTTATACCAAGACGCGCTGACAAGGGTGCGCAAATCTGCGCGGCTACGCCACCTGAGTTTCTCCCAAAAAACCAACACCGCGCTTGGGCAATCACGGTACATAATAATCGCGGTCTTCATGATTCTAAGCGTTATTTTCGCCTCATACACCATCTTCGGTGCAGAACTCATCCCCGGAACCAAACTTGGCGGACCACAAGGAACGGAAGCTGGCATAGTCAGCAATATCAATGAGCCCTTCTGCTTAGTCTGCCCCATGCGACCCCTCTGCATCCTCATCGAAGTCGCTATTGGCCAAATGAACTGGCACTACATCTCCCAAATCGTGTATGGACCCGGATGGATAACAGGTTTCTACTTGACCTCGATAAACCTGATTATTCTCGGGGTAATCACGGCGTTGGCGCTGATTTACCGGCGGTTCTGGTGCCGAATCTGCCCCTTAGGCGGGTTAACTGCATTGTTCAGCAGTTTTACGCCATTCAAACAAATAGCACTGACAAAACTCCAGAAAGACGAGCATAAATGCACTAAATGCGGCGTCTGCAAACGCGTTTGTCCCACACAGGCCACAGCGATGTACGAGAAGAAAGGCGGCGACGTAACCGAATCACGGTGCATGCTGTGCGCACGATGCGTCGAAATCTGCCCCTATGAAGGCGCCTTGAAAATGACGTTTGCGGGGAAAACCGTGGTTACATCGAGGAACTGGCTAAACGAGAACCAAGCGGGGAGTCAACAAAATGTGGATTAGATTCGCTTAAAATACATGCATTGGTTGTCTCTGACTTCGGGCATGACTGCGCTGTTTTTTGATGTGCCGAACCGCTGGGTTTTTTGGTTTTGGGTTTGCATAGAAAAATTCACCTCTCTTTAAAACTGGCTAAAACAACTATTATGTACTAACTCGCGCGATTGCTCATAGAGTTAACGGTTGGCTGCTTGACTGGAAATGGCACGGTACCTTTTTCACAAATAAATCCTATTTATTTTTCTGAATAGGAATATTTTTACGGTAGGATTAACTATCACTGATGAGGGAAAATCGTGGAAAACATCGTAAAAGTTACACGGCGGGGACAGACCACTATTCCGCTGAAAATCAGAGGTCAATGCGGAATCAAAGAAGGCGACCGTTTATCCGTAGAGGTCACCGAAAAAGGAATTCTCTTCAAGCCTGTGCCAAAACTTTTGGATATGATTGGTATCGATGCTGGATACGCAACCATTGAGCAAGTCAACAAAATGATAGATAAACTCAGAGAAGAATACTAACTTTGAAAGAAGTCTTGGACACCAGATTTTTAAGAGAATGTTTCTATTCTCAACAAGTTGAAACAAAAGAACGAACTAACAGGAAATTAAAGGCACTCATATCACGAAACGAAGGTCTACTGCCCACAATAGTCATGGCGGAAATAACCCAGATTTCTTGCGCGATAAGAGGAAAAGATATGGCGCAAAGCCGCTACCAAGCTCTTCTCCAAAGCGGCCTAGAAATCCAAAACTTAACCCCGCCAATAGCCCAACAAGCAGGCCTATTCAAATGCCAATACAGCAATTTACCCATGGGCGACTGCATAATTGCTGCAACCGCGCTGTTTAATCATGCACGAGTGCTTTCGGATGATCCGCATTTTGACGTTATAGCTGAAATCAAACGCGTCTGGATATAATTACTTAAAATTACACTTTGCGGCTCACTGATGCTTGGGCTCTTGAGTTGTGTGTTTTGTTTTTGTTTTGGGTTTTTTTGCGTTTTTTGTGTTAATAATTTTGAAACGGTTCTTTGAGTGTACTGGGTGTGTCTTGGAGTGGGTGAAATTGAGGGGTAAGCCGTGGTCGGTTGATGAGGAGCGGCAGTTGCGTTTGCTTGTTGAGGAAGGAAAGGGCTTTAGTGAGATTTCGCAGGTTATGGGTAAAAGCCGTGTCTCTGTTAAGAATAAAGTATACAATTTGGGTTTATCTTTGAAAGATAATGCCCAATTGCAGATTCCATTCGCAGTATCATCATTATCATCATTATCTTCTAAAGCGCCGATTGCTGATTCATCTTCTGCTGTCGAATCTGCCGGCGTAAATGAGGCTGTCCTCGAAGTGGGTAACCGCTGTGCAGGAGCCTTAGAGGGCCGCTTTCAGATACCAAAAGAAGGAAATGATGTTGGGATCAAGAATCCAGAAGGAAGAAAATAATGCTGCAGCAAATTCGCCGGCAATCACCAATCTTGCTGGCTGGATAGGTCGTCTGAGGCTTCGGATGAAAAATCCAAGGGCTCCAAAGGCAGCCTATTAAAGCAAAGTCTCCGATTAGAATCTCAACACCAGTATAATACGGGTGGTCTATGACGTCGAGTACGTGTCAAGGGTAACTGGCCCAGGGCAAAAAGAGACCAGCCAAGCTTAGAACAATTCCTGAGGCGGAAAACCAACTGAGAATCTTTGGAATGTTAACTTTTTTGGTTGACATTCAAATCTGTTAGTTTTGTGTTTGGGTTTGTTCATAAAATTTTCGCTTGAGAAATCCATTCGATTTCTCAATGAAGTCCCTCTGAACCTGATATGGAGAGACAAGTGGCGGTGAATCTCGTTGATTTATCCGTCAAAAAGCATGCAGGTGACATCTCCATTGGACGGAGGGTTCAAATCCCACCCCTTACGCGCTCGTAAATTAAACCAAAAGTTAAACGAAAACTTGAACAAACATTAATTCAAGAAAAAAGGAGATTTTGTGGGTGACATCTCCACGGGAGGTAGTGTTCAAAAGGAAGTTATTAAATTAGAGATATTTTCTTAAAAATCTCGTTTGGTCTGATGGGTGTTAGGCAATATTGACAAATGATGATATTTCCAGCCTCTGGAATCTTAACTGCACTGTGGCAGTTAGGACATTCAAATTTCGTCATTGTTATTCCCGTTTTTGTCATTACATCTCTCAAAGAAGAGAAATCAAGTATAATCTGAAAACTGTCTTCTTCCTTATTCATCTCTCTACTCAGATCTTTCTTTTCACAATCGGATTTTGAAATGTAGCTTGAGCAAGTTTCTGCCAACTCTTGTCTGAGGGCGATTCTAATTTGGAATTTTGAACAAATCGCAGGTTCGGAATAATTGTTTTGTTTTGTTTTTGAGAAGGAACATTTACTGCATTTTTTTTCAATATTTCCTTTTTTGTTGATGACATCTGGAGAACTTAATTGTCTGGCTTTCCAATATTCATATTCAGAACATTCTTTTTGAAAACAGTCTTGACAGCGACCATAATTTTTAGATAATTCTTTCAAACTAACTGTTTTACCACATTTTTGACAGGTGCCCATGTTAAGTATCTTCTCTCAGAAAAGCAAGTAGGTTAGCAAGAGAAAATAAAGATATTGAGCGCGCGTAGAAATATAACCTGCTCTGTTTATTGTGGTCTGCCTGCTGGGTCAATTTTAGAATTTGCTTGTTTTTCAATCAAGTAGGGTAATGAGGGGTTTTCTTTGTTCAAGGATAATTTTGTGCCTTTCTTGACGGCATACCAGTGTCCTTTTCCTCCTGTTGTGGAGAACATTATGCCTGACATGACATTTCGGCTGATTATGCCAGAGTAAACGGTGTTGTTTTCTTCGTTTGGGGCTCTCTTGAACCGCCAAATTATGGCTCCGTCCACCTCTGTCAATGTGCCCTCGTTTGCTCCTGCCAAGTACCCGAAAGTTCCGTCAAAATTGAAGTAAATTTGTGTGCAAAAGTAATTACCTTTAGGTCCCCAGTCAAAATGCAGAGTCCACCAACCAGTAGAATTCAAACTTATTCACCAAAGAATGATTTAGCTCCCTCATTAGAATATGTTTTTCTTTTTCCTTACCCAAAATCCAATTTGATTAATATTCAGAGAAGTGTTAGAGCACGCTATCCTTAACTGACCTTAGTAAAGAGTCTTTTACAAGAAGCCTTATAATGAAAACCAGTTCCAGAATGAAAGCAAATGACTTAATCTTTGCAGTTAATTTTTTCCTATTTTGTCAGGGGATACATAAACTCGGTTCCACGTACAAAACGTGGAGATTAACAAAATGATAAATCAAGTCAGTTCAACAATCGAGTTAAATCCCGAATTAGCCAATTTAGCTTATGAAATGGGTTTAAACGCGCCAAAAATCTGTGAAAACGCCCTTAAAACGGCAATAAGCTGCCTTAAAGGCGTAAACACGAATTATTGTTTGGTGGACGAGGCGGGATTTGAACCCGCGACCTCCACGATGCCAACAGGGACAGAAACAAGCTCCTTTTCAGAAAAAAAGGCTGAATTAATCATTAAACCTGAAACCCTTGAAGCCTTTGCGGAATTCATGACCGTAAACATGCGGCTCGAAAAAAGAACTGTTCGAGAAACTAAATCAAATATTCGCAGGTACTTAGATTGTTCCAACTATGTTGTGAACTATGAAACCGTCTCGAAATTTCTTAAAGCATATATGGTCAAGTCCTCAAGAACTTACAATGCTCAATTAACCAGCCTGCGAAGATTCGTTAGGGACTTTCTTCATGCACCGGAGAGCATTTTGGATTTTAAAATGGCACCAGTCGATTTGTTAGGAAAAAACATAACGTTGCCTTCAAAGGAACAACTGAAAAAGGGTTTTGAAGCGTTGACTGAGGACGGCGAGAGAGCGTTGTACTTGTTTACATTGTCAACGGGTTTAAGACGCAGCGAAATCATGGGGTTAAACAAGGACAAAATTGACTTCAAAATCAGAAGCGTTGTTCCGCTGCATTTTACACGCGTAAAGCGTTCTGGCATTACTTTCTACAATGCAGAAACCGAAGAGTACCTAAACAGATACTTAGCATCAAAACCAGACGATGCCAAAGTCTTCAGGTTATATCCAAAGAAGTGTAAGCTGATGTGGCGGAAAGCCAGCGAAGCAGCTGGCGTTAAGATTTCGCCCCAAATTTTACGAATTTGGTTTTCAAACGAATTAGGGGAACAGTTAGTTCCGGATCGCTTCGTTGATATTTTCGAGGGCAGAGCGCCCAGATCAGTTTTAGCGAAAAATTATACTGCAAAAGGTATTGAAAGATTGAAAGTCATTTATGACAAAGCAAACCTTACTTTATTTTGTTAATCTTCTCTTTCGACGTCTCATTTGCACTTTCTCGTATCATTTTGACGGCATCATCTATAAACGCTATATTCTTTTTCCATTCTGGAATTTCTGACGGATTAATTCTTTGGTCAACTAAATTTTTTGGCACAACATTACCCAGCGAATCTATGTAAAAATCTTCTCTACGGGCAACTTCAATTGGCACTATTTTTTTTAGTATTTTGAATATCTGGGTTGTTAAGACAAAGAAAAGTGTTTCTTCTATTAGATAGTAGTCGTTTTTGGTCATTTCCAATTCTTCTTCAGTAATTGCTCTACGGTTCAAATTCGCCGCATAATTTGAAATTTTTTTAGCCGCTCCTTCAACACTTGAAGCAGTATTCTTAGGAAGTGAGGCAAGTGATGCCTCTATTTCTTTTGCAAAATTGTCTATCATCCTCTGTAGTCTAACTTTTTCAAGGCGTCGATATGAGACATTCTTTTGGCTAACTTGAACTCTTTCAATTATTCCTTCATCAACCATAACTGAAAGGTATTTGCTCACAGTCACCGTACTTAACTTTGATTTTTTGTAAATTATTCCAGCTTTTACTGGCGAGCCATCAGAGGGCATTAAGTCGAGAATATTGTTTTTTATTGATTCGGACCAACGATTGTTCATTGTGATACACTACAATTATTTTATTATACTAAAACAATATTTAAGCATTTTCTTACTTTGCCTATTGCCGTAAATTCGGCTTCATAAAAAAGGTGTAAACAATGGTTGAATTGCCAGAATTAGGGTGTCCAAAATGCAATCATGTTTGGACTCCAAGAGTTAAAAACCCGGAAAAATGCCCAAACTGCGGGCATAAACTATCGAAAGAGAACGAGGTGAAAACAAATGAATGAACAAAAACTTAAAAAAATAATTGAAGAAAGCGGAGTCATTGTTTCCTTAACAAGAATGCCTTCGACGTTACATTACCCGCTGGATTCAGCGGAAGCTCAAGAGCGTTATGCAAAAGAAAAAGAAAGCAACTTTCAGAAAGCAATCCTTGAAGGCGCTTATGACATAGCTACATCGTTAGGTGCATTTGGCGGTTCATCCTCATCATTCCAAGCAACATCACCTGAAGTTCACAAAAACACACTCATCAACCTCAACTTTGCCCAATTAATATCGAATGCAGGAGAGATTACTCAAGAAATTGAAAAATTGAGAAGCGCTAAACCACTACTTTCGAGATTAATTGATGCTAACGCCAAATCTCAATGGGAACTTTGTGGAACAATTACAATTGAAACATCAAACAAGGTAAGCAGTTACACTGAAAACGATTGGGAATCGCATGAAACAAAGATAAAAGGCAAAGAAGCAGTTCTCGACATGGCTATGCTCTTTTATGAAAAGATTCTCGCTGTCTATGACGCAGAAATAGTTGAAAGAAAAAAATCTCCCAAGATTAAGGAACTCGCCAAGAACCTTACTTCCAACGTAAAACAAGCTGAAAAAATACTTCCAACCATAGTCAAAGCCAACGAGAGGGCTCAAAAAGCTCTAGCGCAAGGGCAGAAACCGGATCTTAAAACGTGCAATGTCTACATTGATGCAACCACTGAATTATCGGAACTAAGCAGCCAATATTCTGTTCTAAAAAAAGAAATCGATTTTCTAACAAATGAAAGAATCCCAAACCTTCCAGACTTTCCGATGTTGAGCCAGAATGACATTTCAGCAGATCACCCGATTAAGCAAGAATGGAGGCGTTTTGCCTAAAACGTTGGAAGCCACATTCCCGTAAAAGGCTCGGGCAGCTTACACCGCAAGCGTTTAATCGCGGAATTTTCCGCACAGTAGGGGGTTTTCAGTTCTTTGCCCCCTTCTTCACCTCTGGCGCTTAGAGGCTCCTGCTTAGGAGGTTTTTTATTTGTATTTCGCTGCCGGGCTTTGCGGAAAGGATGTGGCTTTCAAACTATCATTGGAGCATGAAAACATGAAACAAATTCAATGCAAGGCAACACGCAGTTGCGATTTAAAAAACAACGATCACACACGAAACATACGTTTACGTAATACAAAGGTAGGTGATAAAATTGATTAAAGCTAAACCCATGAGAGTAATTTCAATTAGAGTTTCAGAAGAAGATGCTGAATTCCTAAAGTCATTGCCTAATGCATCAGAATTGATAAGAAAAGCAATTGATGAAGAAAAAAGAAAACAAAGAATGCTTTCAGAAAAAGGATTACCTTTAGAAATAGTTAGCGAGATAGCACAAGCATACACCAAACACAAAATTGAATGGCTTCAAGACGATAATTTAGATCAAAAAGCTCACAGTGAAACACTTTCAAGCCCATTGCTTGACATAGCGCAACTTACGCTGGATTGCCCGAACCCTTACAGTTCAAACAAAGAATTAGCATGCCTTCCAGAGTCAATGAGTCTTGATGAATTCTGCGAAGAACTTCAAAGTAAAGAGGCAAAGGCATTCATTCAAAGGATAAAAGACAAAATAATTCAACATCATAATGATAAAACAATCAATATCTCTTTGGATGCTGATGAACTTGAAACTGTTCGCAAGATTTTCGATGAAGCTAAAATGCTGCTTCAAGAAGGCTACCGTAAAACATTCCACAAACTTCCACCTGACGACTGGCATCTAACGATCATTGACGGCAGAGCATTTCATGACCACAATAGACTACGCTATAAGCTTCCTTAGGAAAATACGAAGTATGCATGTTGCAACTCTTTTTTTCTTTTTGTTTATAATAAAACCTTGGCTTACTGTCATAGTTAATTTTTAATGTTTACCGTTCTGAATTCACTTCTAAGTCTTTTAAGTTCATCTTAATTTTTCGGTTTATTGCGATTGAAAACAATGCAACCATTGCTATGATTGGGACAGTGGCGTTAAAGGGGGTTGATTGAGTGAAGACACAGATTATTCCCGCAAAACCCATCGCGCAAGCCATAAAAACACAGAGGTACAGATACAACTCTGCTGCCGGTTTTGGTTTTATCGACTTTCTTTTGCGTTTAGTTATTTTCGCCTATCCTCCTCAAATGCCATTTATTATTTTGCTGATCTATATTGTATATTAAAGCTCAATACTCAATACAGTAACTTACGATTTAATAAATATTACGAATTCATACTCTTGCATCATTTTTCTCGTAAAAAAATAGTTGTTGTTGATTTGAAATTCATAAACCTATTTAATACTAAAAGAAGAACCAATACTTCAGGAAATTTAAATGAAAAAAAAAGTTAGAACAACCATCGCTATCGACAAAGAACTGATGGATTGGATTCTTGAAAAGATCACAGAAAAACGTTTTGCCAGCGTGTCCCACGCGATGGAATATTCGGTTAAACGAGTAATTGATCGAGAAAGGGAAGACATTCATTTTGGAGTAATTGATAAAGAGAAACCATTCGTCTCCAGTAAAAAATGTAATACGTAAACGCATTACAACCCCTTTTTCCCTTATGTTTCAATCGCGACTTCGCGAGGTCTATCTCAAAGCTCTTTAAGCAGAACTTATGAACGAATAATCATGCTAACACTAACTCAAATAAAAGCACTCACAGATATCAGCTATGTTCCCTTTGGTATTATTCTATTATTAGCTCCAATTGATGTGTTCATAAAAGTAGCGATTTTCTGTTTCTCGATGCCCGCAGCATTTTTGGGTTTGTTAAATCCTGAGAAAGATGAAAAAACGAAAATGGTATATGATGTTATGAACTTTTTTGTTCAACCACTTTTTAGATTTCAGTTTGCTATGTCAGGGACAATTATTGCTTTATTGTCGCCTGAAACATCATCTGTTTTAGCTTTGTCGGTTGCCTTACCTTTTATAGTTATTCTCACATACGTTTCGATTGGCTGGTTCAAAGCGGTATTATCGGCTTCAGGTAAAAAAGATCAAAAGCGACCTTTTATGCGAAATCCATTTTCTTGACCTAATTTAATCCGTTTCAAAAGTTGTTGTACTTTTCGATGCTTCTTCGTCTGCCTCTGCCTCAAGGTTTAAGACGCCTTAAGACGATATGATTCGAGAAAACAAGAAGTAGATGGATAAAGTCCATCCTTTAGAGAACGTTCGCCGCATACGTATCGTGGCAGTAAACGGTGAATATATCGCAAAACGCTCTTCCTTTCGAACGCTAAAACGTGAAGTAAATACCAAAATAAGGCTAAAATGATAGTATTTTTATGTTTACCAGAATAATTTTACTCGATTTTTAACGAAAAAACGTATTAAAAAGTCTGAAAATTTAGGTAATTATACTTTTTTATGATTGGATGAAAATACAATTCGATAACGTACTTTGCTCATCGCAAAACATTGGAGAAATAGTGTTCAATTGAGTTGACAAGTTTAAAATTTTAACAACCTTCAAATTTATTCAACTACGAAATTGCAACCGAACAGTTTATTCGATCTCTCGGACACCTTCTTTCGTAATCGCCCATCGCTTATTTTGTATTTGATCGATCAACTCGGGTAATAACGGGAATTCGGTCGTCTCTCCTTCAAGGGCGTTGTGAACAGCGAAAGCACTTAGTTGAAAAACCTTGCATGCCAAGTTCTCTGACTTGAAATCTATACCCTTGTCATAAGATATATCGAACAAAAGACTGTCCTTGGAAAAGAACTCTATTTTATTTTCTCCGTTGTCAACAATCTTGATATAATTACCCAAAGCTGTCTTCAAAATTTCGAAAAATCTTTCTTCAATATATATCCTATCTTTGCTAATCCCAAAATGACTGCCTTTACTTTCAATAATAAATGCTCGGCTAAATGCGGTATTCATTTGAAATTCTGCAGGATAATAGACAAATTCTTGTTTTAGAAAATCCTTAGTCTTTTCCGTAATGCACTCAGGATTATAATGTAGAAACGATTGACCAGTTATTTTAACAGGGGCATATTGAATTCGCTCTCCTCCAGCGAAAACCGATCTAAAACCAAAACCTGCAGATCTCGCCTGTCCCACGAGAAAATAATGGACGCATAAATTATCCCTCAAATAATACATCCATAATTTTGGGTCATACATGCTATCCGCACCTAAAACATCTATTGTTTTCGCTATTCCATCATTCAGAGCTAAGACATGCTCAGACGGATTAGGTGGAAACTGGACAATTTTAGGTGAACCCGCAGAAATGTAAACACTGCTTAACAAATTAATCAAA
The DNA here is from genome assembly GCA_903901015.1 of Candidatus Bathyarchaeota archaeon. GTDB lineage: Archaea > Thermoproteota > Bathyarchaeia > Bathyarchaeales > Bathycorpusculaceae > Bathycorpusculum. Next base: position 107,502 of record CAIUPH010000004.1, read on the forward strand.
CCTGTTTCTTGAAGTTTTTCCAGGTTCCAGTTGCAATCAGACAATGCCTTACCAAAACCCGTTATATCATACCAAAAGCAAAGTGAGTCAACAGATTTGAGGTTTTTTTTCTGAGCAAATATTCTAAACTTCTGCATCTCCCATTGCTCTTCCGTAAGATGAGGCTCCTTCATTTCCTCGTTTTTATTTTCAGACATTCCCTTAAAACTCTCCTTTTTAAGACGATGATTGCCTAATTAGGGTCATTTGCATATTTACGCAAATCGTTTAAAAGCTTTAGTGGGTTGCCAACACTGAAAACTTGTGCAAACAAACGCCGAACTATTCATGATTTTTTATGGCATATACATGATAACTTAACAAAAATGAGTAAACTTTTTAAGCAAGCACTATATTGGTAAAATACCATAAAGAGTGGGGATAAAGAGTATGGACAAAGACCCTGAGACTAGAAAACTTTTAGAAAAGATTCTTTCAGTCTTGAAACTAACAAACAGCAAGGTTATCGAAGAACAAAAGCAATCAATTTTGAAAAATGAAATCAAGAAAAAGATATACGACCTTTGTGATGGAAAACACACAGTAAATGATATAGCTGTTGAGATAAAAACCACTCAACCTAACGTTTCTTATCATTTGTCATCGCTTCTCGAATCTGGGCTGGTCTTATATGACGATGTAGGCGGTAAGAAATACTACTTTAAATCCCTGGAGTAATATCCATGAGCGAAAAAACTGGCGTCCAAAGTCTTTCTGAGAAGATAGATGAACTTATTTTCTGGACAAAATTTTCAGCTATGACAACATTCGTACCTCTCTTAACTAACGCATTGCGTACTGAAATTGACAAGTTAATTTATGAGCTTTCGGATGGAAAGAGAAGCTCAAGGGAAATAGCGCAAATAGTTTGCTCGACAGGCAGAAAAACTACTCATGTTACAGTAGGAAACATGTGGGAAAAATGGACACTTTTGAATTTAGTTATTCCTGCAACAAGAAAAGGTCGGGTTAAGAAAGTTGTATCCTTGGAATCAATCGGTATCTCTGTGCCCAAGTATCCAAGCAATGCCCCTAATGAAGTACCTGATGGTGAGATAACTCATGAGTGACGATAAAAACATCAAGGAAATTTTAAAAGAAATTTTGAAATGGACTAAGTTTGAGGGTATGCAAAAAGTAAAGCAAGTTTTGGTAGATAATCTTGATTCGGACGTTAAGAAACTTACATATGAACTTAGCGACGGGCGTTCAAGTCTAGAAATAGCCAAAGCAGTCGGTATTGCAGAGCACACCGTAAGAAATTACTGGAAAGATTGGTCAATCATTGGAATTGTTGAAATTCATCCAGAATTAAAAAAGCGTTATCGCCAAATTTTTTCACTGAAAGAAGTGGGCGTTGAAATCCCAAAATCTAAGGCACTGTCTGGAATAATAATACAAGACCACGAGGCAACCGAAGGTATAGATGATGAACAATAAAACAAATGATGATAAGATAATCGAACTACTTGAAGAATTGAATGCTAATATTGAAGTTCTATCGAAAATAACCGCTTTGACCCTCAGGAAAGACACTCTGTTCAAAGACAAAGATACTAAGCAAGGACAAATTGAAGTTTTGGAGGCTTTGAAACTTCCTGATAATGTGATTGCTCTTGTTATTGGAAGTACCGTAGATTCTATTCAGTCATCGAGAAGCCAAAAGAAAGCTAAAGTTAAAAACAATCAGAAAAACGAAACAGAGAAGAAGGAAATGCAGGTGAAACAATGAACGACAAGGCATCTAACGAAAAACTTGACAAAATAATCAAAAGATTGGATATTATAACTGTGGTTTTGCTTAAACAGGCTGGGTTTAAAAGAAAAGAAATCGCAGATGCGTTAGGCGTTAGCGAAAAGACAATTCAACGTTTAGTACCTGTTTCCAAAATTAATGGATCAAAAGTGAAGAAAATAGAAATTGAAGAGAAAGATGAAATTGAGAAAAATGTTGATGGCGAGGGGGATAAGAAGGCTTGAGTGAAGAAAAATCTAAAGCGAAAAAAGATGAACTGAAGGAACTTCAATCGATTAGAAATTTGCTAATTTTACAGTTGCTTAAGAGTGGAGCAACATCTGAAGAAATTGACAAGGCAACTGGTATGGGGGCAAGTAACATTCGAGGGATGTTTCCACGAATTAAGAAGAATGTAACCGCTTTAGAGTAACATTAAGAGGCGAGAGGAAAATGATGAGTAAAGAGCAATTTGAAAAGATTTCAAAGACTTTGGATAATATTGACAGTAAGTTGACAACTCTTATTGTGCTTCAAAAAAGAGCAAGCCCTAAACCCAAAATAGGAAACGAAGAAGCGAAAATCTTGAAGCTTTGCGATAAGAAACACACTATCGATGACATTGTAAAAGAAACAGGTAAAACAGAAGATAACGTTAAGGTTACACTAAGTAACTTGAGAAGTAAAGGGCTCATCAGATCAGTCGAATTAAAAGACAAACTCGTATATGAGGAGATATAGAAGGGGATAAAATTGCCGAAAAACAATAGAGACAAAGAAATTGATCAAATAAAGGAAGATATTAGAGATATACGGAACGACATTAACGAAATAAAAGGCAATACTCACAACATAAGCAGAATACTTACTATTGGACAACGAGAGACCATTAAGCAAGACCTAATCAGCATGCTATCAAATTCTCCCAAGAGACTTCAAGTATTGCTTCTAACAAAAGACTACATAGACAGGGAAGAATTGTGTATGAAATTAAAGACTGATCCACGAAATCTAAACAGTTTCTTGGATCCTCTTCAAGAAAAAGGGTATCTTTCTGATAAGAAAGTTGAAGGAAAGAAACAATACAGAAGAACTGACCTGATCAATCAAGTTGGTTTTGAAAAGATTCCAGAAATCGCCATTTTAATTAGAGAGTTAGAAACAAGAGCAGGTAACGCGGGTGAATTATAGCACTATTCAGTCAATAATTCTTCCAGCATATATCATCGTTTATTTTATAACACTTGTTGCTCTTTTTAAAAAATATAAGGCGTCTAAAGAGGAAAGAAAAAGGTCTATAGCTCCGCTTTTCTTAATCAATTTAATCCTTTTTGTTGCGCTTGTGGCAGGAATTACTTTTTTGTACAATTTGTCACCAAACATTACACAGTTTGTAATAATTTATGGTCTTCTTACGATAGGCGTTTTTACAGTTACCTTGGAAGTGCCAGGTTTTATAATGTTAAGCGGTTTCGATGAAAAATCGGTAACAGTGTTGCAAGAAATAAAAGCTGATCTAATTAAAAGTCGGTTTAGATTTACTGAAGGCATTGAAGGTATACACAAATCTTTGGCTAAGAACAAACAGATCTTGACAGAACTGCATGCTTATGATCAAATAGAATATTACGAAACTTCAAGTACTGAGATGAATCAGTCAAATACGTCAGTCATTGATTTACTGGTCATGTCCTTAAATCAGTGGATTAAGGAATGCGAGGAGAAAAGCAAGCATCCATTCCCGAAAATGGTTGATATCTTTTCACTTGCAGGTTTGAGCTTCTTAATTGCCCAACTTCTAAAGTAAATAGAATTTTCTATAGATTTTTAGCCGTTATTCCTATAAAGTCCTAACCGGACAACAGACACGTTACGAACGTGGAGATCAGAAAAATGTTAACACAAGTCAGTTCAACAATCGAGTTAAACCCTGAATTAGCGAATTTAGCCTATGAAATGGGTTTAAATCCGTCTAAAATATGTGAAAATGCCCTTAAATCGGCAATAAGGTGCCTTCAAGGCGTAAACATGAATAAGTGTTTGGTGGACGAGGCGGGATTTGAACCCGCGACCTCCACGATGCCAACGTGGCGATCATGCCAGACTGATCTACTCGCCCAAATTTTACCTGGCTTCTGAAAGTTACCCTGCCTCGTTTAATAAGCATTTCTTATGCTGTTCACCTATACCTAACAACATGAAGCTTAAGGCGTTGTTTTTTTGGAAATTTTTTGGCTTGAATTCCATTTCTGAAGGTTTATGCGGCGTAGCTTTTTATACGGCAAACGCAAATAGAAAAGCCAAGCAAGGTGCAAAAAAACATGCCTAAAGTCAAAGTTGCATTAATCGGCGTTGGAAACTGCGCCTCATCGTTCATTCAGGGCATCCAGTTCTACGGAAAACTCGAGAAGCCCCAAGACTGTTTTGGATTACGCCACCCCGTTCTGGCGGGACTGAGCCCCAAAGATATCCAAGTGGTCGCGGCCTTCGATGTGGATGACCGCAAGGTTGGCAAAGACCTCTCCCAAGCAATCTTCGCTGTACCCAATAACGCGCCAAAAATTTGCGACGTTGCATCGATGGGCGTTAAAGTTACCAAGGGACCGTTGCTTGATGGTGTTGGAGACCAAACTAAAAAAATCGTTCAAGCCAGCAAAGCACCTGACGCAGACGCAGTTAAAGTCCTCAAGGCATCAGGCGCAGAAGTCATGGTTAACCTGCTTCCATCTGGCGCTGCAAAAGCCACCCAGTGGTATGCAGAGCAAGCCCTCGCCGCGGGATGCGCTTTTGTTAACGCTACCCCCAACTTCATCGCAAGCGACCCATCATGGGCAAAGAAGTTTGAAGCCGCAAAGCTTCCCCTTGTCGGCGACGACTTAGTCGACCAAGTCGGCTCAACCGCCCTTCACAAAACCCTACTCAAACTGCTCTCAGACAACGGCGTGCGAATCGACGAAACCTACCAACTTGACGTTGGCGGAGGAACCGAATCCGTCGACACAATGGATCGCACACGCGATGCCAAACGCCAAATAAAAACCGAATCCGTAGCAGCGGCAATCCCATACAAAGCCGAAATCGTCGCGGGCTCAACCGACTACGTGGATTTCCTCCAGAACAAACGCGACAGCTACTTCTTCATAAGCGGCGCATACTTCTGCAATGCACCCATGAAAATCGACCTTAAATTCCAAACCGTTGACGCGCCAAACGCAGGGTCAGTGCTCTTCGACGTTGTCCGCGCAGTAAAACTTGCCTTAACCAACAAAGTTAAAGGCGCAGTGGAGCCAATTTGCGCTTACGGGTTTAAGCGTCCGCCCAAGATGGTGTCGCTTGAAGAAGCAGACGCACTGTTCAAAAAATTCTTAGCTTAAGCTAGATTTTTCTAGCTCGCTAATTATTTTCTCTTTCACCCCATTCTGTTGCAAGGTATCTTTCAAGATGTTTATGGTTTTTACCGGTGTCGGGTCTACTCCGCGCACAACGGCTAAGTAGACGCTTATGAAGTCGCCCACGAGAATGGTTGACAGCATCTTTGCCAAGGTGCTTTTGCCCTGCGCCTCCAAATCGAACATTACTAAACCCACTTTCTCCATGATTTGTTTGGTGACTTCAATTCGGCTCTCGATTTCCGCGGGTTCATCGACGTCGCGGATAAATATCACTGAGTACCATCTGCATTGTTCGCCCCTGCCTTCCCACCCGACGATTTCGTTGTGGTCAAGCTCTGGGAAGTATTCCCATTTGGCGGCGGATTTGCTGTTCTCGTTAAACTGCTGCTTAAACCGCTGGGCAACGCTGCGGTAAAAGCCAAACCCGTAAACCACAGGGGTTGATTCACCGATGTTTATGGCGACGTTTTTTGCGAAGTTTTCGTTGGTTGGTTTCTGGGGTGAGTTTTCTTCGCTGATTTTTTCGAGAAAGCTGAACGCTTCGTTTAGTTCTTGTGTTACGCCTTTGGCTAAGCCTGCTTTCTCAATGTACACCAGAAGCGGCACAAGCATGTAGGGCAATGCAGCTCGCGGAGGCATTCCAGCAGGTACCTGCAGGTGAGGCACTTTGTATTTTTTGGCGTATTTAATGAGTGCGCCGCCGCTGCTTATGCAGTAAATCATGCATTTACGTTTGAGCGCATCTAGAAAACTGCTGAGGGTTTCTTCGGTGTCGCCTGAGTAGCTTGTGATGAAAACCAAAGTTTTTTTGTTGGCGTATGCTGGCAGCTTGTATTCTCGGCTGACTTCGATGGGTATGGAAAGTTGGGTTTTTGCCCAGTCCTTGAGCAGGTCGCCACCGATTGCGGAGCCGCCTAAACCAGCTACAACGATGTTGCTGGGCTTGGGGTAATCAACGATGATTCTATCGGCGTATTTTGCTGCTTCACGGTAATGTTTAGCTGCGTTAACAGAAAAATCAATCATACCGCTCTTATCCACTGTGCTTATTCTTTCAACGTTATCTAAAAGTGCTGTTGGCATATTGGAGTCCTCCAAATAACACGCAGTTTTATATCTCATCCCTGCCTTTTAAGCACACCGCAGACGAGTAAGCGTAAAGGACACGAGTAACATGAATAGACATAAACTTTCAATCGCGATTCCAGCATCCGCAATCTCCGACACCCCGCATCCACGGGAGAAAACAGCTAAAATCGGACTGATTGGGCGGGCAGCCGCGATTTTTCGAGTAGACGAAATCATAGTTTACCCTGACAACCCCAAAATGGATCAGCGCAGGGACATAGATTACATGGCTCTTCTTCTCAACTACTTGGAAACACCTCAGTACCTGCGGAAAACGCTCTTCAAACTCGACCCTGATTTAGAGTTTGCGGGAATCCTGCCTCCGCTGCGCACGCCGCATCATCCGACAAGCGGCAAAACCAAGCATCTTCAGGTAGGCGAGTACCGTGAAGGCGTGGTGATGTCTGAAGTTAAAGATGGGTTGATGGTGGATATTGGGGTTCAGCAGCCAGCATTGCTTAGGCAGAAACAGTTTGCTGTGGGCAAACGCTTAACCCTGCAGGTAGTTAACGTGGGCAGGCAGATTGACGTGCAGGCTGCAAGCCGCGAAGATGTTCCGCAGTATTGGGGCTACAGGGTAAAGGTGGAGGAACACTCGTTTGGGCAGCTGCTAAAAAACGGCAGTTTTGATTTGAAGATTGCCACCGCAAGGATAGGCAACGATTTCATGGATGTTGCCTCAAAGATTGGCGAGAAATGGCGAGGTAGCCAGCGGGTTTTGGTGGCTTTCGGTGCTCCCTCGCGTGGGCTGCATGAAATCGTTGAGGATGAAGGCTTGAAGCTCGATGGATTGGTGGATTTCGTAGTTAATACGGTTCCTAATCAGGGCACGGTGACGGTTCGCATGGAAGAGGCGCTTTTGGCTTCCTTAGCCATTTTCAACGTCCATTTCAATTGCTAACCCTTTTCTTTGGGGTTTTTAGTTGGTTTTGGCTAAACAAATAAAAGCTTCTTTCGATTATTGAGAGGTCTATGCCTACTATAGACCTTGCCATGCCCACGGCGCTTTTTATCGTCATAACGATTGCTATGTTCCTCAACAAGCGTGTGGAAAAGAAATTAGTGGCAACGGTTGAGCAAAAAGAGTTCAAGACACGCGATGTCATTCTTCTCGTTGTCTTTATGGCTGTTGTGATATCTGTCATCGCCTTCACAGCCATGGTTAATCCAGGAGGGGTTGTGCCGACCCTTCTGATGCTGATCTTTTTAGCGTCTTACTCAATGTTGTTATTCACATTCTCATACGTGTTCACTAACTTGACAAAGACGCATGCACAAATTATTTCTGCAGCCTTCGGAATCTGCGGCTTGATTGCTGCCTTCGTGAGCTTTCTGGGTCCAGTTTCTGACGGTTACACAGTTTACAGGGCAGTAGCATTCTTTGTTTTCGCTGCATTTTGCCTCGGCATTGTGGTTTTCGAACAGAAAAACATCGTTTCCAAAGCACGGTGGTACATAGCCGCTCAACCTCCAGCGTTATTCGTGCTCCTGTTCGTTTTCTTCGCTTTCCTTTACAATGGAACCTTCAATATTTGGTTCCCGATTTTACTGGATGCTTTCGGATTCACCTTCGCTTTCCTCATAATCCTGTATCTTTCATCCTTGTTCACTTGGAAAACGGCTTTGATTTTTGCTGTGCTGCTTCCCATATTAGATACCACATTGGTCTTCACTGGACCCATGGTAGCAGCTGCGCAAACATTTACGGGGCTGGGTCTACCAGTTCTAGTTTGGCTGCCGAAATTGCCCCTTTTCATAAATTCGGCAGGCGCCATTCAACTCAGCGGCCTTGGGCTAGGCGACTTCTTCTTTGCAGGCGTCCTCTCAGTTCAAACCTTCAATAAATTCGGCAAAAAAACCGCGCTCATAACCACAGCGGCCATAGCTTTGTCTTTTGGAATCTGGGAAGCATTCTTACCCCAAATAGATGCGTATTTCCACATCGGAGGGTTCCCAGCTACGGTGTGCATCATAACGGGCTGGGCACCAGTGATGGTTTGGAAAGTTCTGAGCACACGAAACAAACCCTCGGCTTTACCCATAGTCACGGAGCAGCCGCAAGCACCTGAAGAACAAAACTTGCCAATACAATAATCATTTAAACAATATTGATTGAAATTCTGTATGGAAAATTGAAGGATGATAACTTCACCTAATGAATCCTGAAAGTTAAGGCGAAAGCCTCGGGAGGATTTTTGACATAATTATTGCGAATGTTTTTCCCATTTATGTTCTTTACGGAGTTTAGTCACATCGCCTTTTTGGGGCATTCTTAGTTTGTTTAATTCCTAAGTGCCGTCACCAACCTATTTGGATCCTAATATCATATCATTGCAGAAACCTATAGAGGGTAGGCAAATCACTAAGGGGGGTAGGTCAGTATTGACTAAAAACCAGCGCATTAACATGTTGAAAAAATGCCCAAAAATTTGGCGCTTCACACAGCGGAGGTATCCAAACGCAATTAACTCCCCGTTTGGCTCTTGAAGACTCGCCGATTTGTTTGCCTCGTTTTTAAGGCTTAAAGCATCAGCAGCAAGGTAAAAGCTTTTATCTGTATACCTGTCCTCTTATTTTTTCACGTTTAAGGCGGAACTGCATGGCTTTATCGGATAAAATCCAAAAACTCAAGAAAGAGAAGAAAGCTGTGATCTTGGCGCATAATTATCAGCGTCCAGAAATCCAGGATGTTGCTGACTACGTAGGTGACAGCATCGAGCTCAGCCGCAAAGCCGCGGAAGAGAAGGATGCCGAGATGATTGTGTTCTGCGCAGTTGATTTTATGGCTGAATCCGCAGCGATTCTCAACCCGACAAAGAAGGTGCTTCTGCCCTGCTTAGGCGCCCGCTGCCCCATGGCTCAGATGCTAACGGTTGACGAGATTCGGCGCGCCAAAAAACAGCACCCTGGCGCCCCCGTGGTCCTATACGTTAACACTTTGGCTTCATGCAAAGCCGAATGCGACGTCTGCTGCACCAGCGCCAACGCCGTCGAAGTCATAAAATCCCTCGATGCCAACACTATCCTGTTTGGACCCGACAAAAACCTCGCACAGTACGTGAGCGAAAAAACAGGCAAAAAAATCATCCCGATTCCAGCAAACGGCTTTTGCCCAACACACCTCCTATTCCAACCCGAAGACGTCAAAGTCCTCAAAATGCAGCATCCAGACGCAATAGCAATCGTTCACCCCGAATGCAGCAGCGAAATGCGCAAAGCCGCCAACTTCATCGGTAGCACCTCAAAAATGTGCCGCTACGCCAAAGAATCCCCCGCCAAAGACTTTATCGTAGGCACTGAGGAAGGCATATTGCATAGGTTGCGTAAGGAGAATCCGACGAAGAACTTTTACCTTGCATACGAAGGCGCTATCTGCCCCAATATGAAGCTAACCACTCTTGACCGTCTCTACGACGCTCTCAAAGAGGAGAAGAACGTGGTTAAGGTTCCAGACGCCGTGGCGAAGAAGGCGCGTGCGTCGCTGGAGCGCATGTTCGAAATCTAAGCTTTTGGCTATTTCTTTTTAACTTTTAAACCGTCACGATTGTGGTTTTTAAGATTTTTACGCCCCGCCGCGTCGTCAACTCATCACTTAAATGGTGAATTTCCGACGCTTTACCCTTGACAGCGATGGCTTCAAGGCAGTCGCGTTCGCTGACGTGTATGTGCAGGGTGGAGGTGATTATTTTTGAGTGTTCATGTTGGGTTTCGGTTAGTTCACTTTCGAGGTTTTTCGCGTCATGGTCGTACACCATCAAAATGACGCCGGTTTGGATGGTGTCTGTTTCTTTTAGCCATTTGCGGTCGGACACGTAGAGCCTGACGGCGTCCTGGATTGCTTTGCTTCGGCTTTCGTACCCCATTTTGCCGATGATTTCGTCGAAGTCTTTGAGGAGTTCGGGGGGGAAGGTTACGCCTATGCGGGTTACTTTTGGCATGTTTAGTCGCTTATTGATTGTTTGCGTTTTGTACCTAAAAGCTTTTATATTATACGTAACACGTTTCTCAAATAAAGTGTTACTGAGGAGCTTGTAATGACAGGAAATCAGGCCACAGTCAATCTTTCACAAAGCGAAAAAGTAAGAATCGCCATAATCTTCTCCATACTCATAGCCATCACAGCCGTCGGATTCTCAGCAGCATTCATCATAGGAAAAATCGCCGTCGTCCTAGGCGGCTTAGGCATCGTAGCCTACGTTTTCGGATTGCGCCACGGCGTCGACGCAGACCACATCGCAGCTATCGACAACACCACAAGAAAACTCATGCAAGAAGGAAAACGCCCCTATACCGTAGGACTGTGGTTCTCGCTGGGGCACTCAACTGTGGTGGTTGCGTTAATTATCGCCTTGATATTTGCAACCCGCGCTGTCGCAGCCAACATCCCAGCCCTCCAAAGCACCGGCGCCATCGTCGGAACCCTGGTTTCAGGAAGCTTCCTTTGGATAATCGGCTTCATAAACGCCGTCATAGTCATTGGAATCTACAAGATTTTCCAAACCCTCAAACAGGGCAAACTAAACCAGGAAGAACTCGACCACCTGCTCGAAAACCGCGGATTCATGAACCGCTTCTTCCGACCCCTCTTCAAAGTCATAACCAAACCCTGGCACATCTACCCCGTTGGCTTGCTCTTCGGCTTGGGCTTCGACACCGCTAGCGAAGTCGCCTTAATCGCCATAAGCGTAGGCATCGGAGTATCCACGAGCATTCCGCTCTATTACATCCTCATTCTCCCATTGCTGTTCACCTGCGGCATGGTCACCGTAGACACCGCCGACGGCGTTGCAATGCGCGTTGCATACGGCTGGGCATTCCTAAACCCAATCAGAAAAATCTACTACAACTTAACCGTCACAGTCATATCCGTTTTGGTAGCATGGGCAATTGGCACCATAGAGCTCTTGCAGGTGTTATCCACAGAACTGAACCTGAGCGGATTGTTCTGGAGTTGGCTAAACACCATTAACTTTGAAATGATAGGCTTCGGAATCATCGGTATATTCATCCTGTCCTGGCTGGTTTCATTCGGGTACTGGCGCGTCAAAAAATACGATAAACTGGAACCTTTCAATCAGGGCCAGCAGCCGCAGATAAACGCCAACGCCGCATAGATAAGAAAAACGTGTCCAAGCGCAAATTAACATTTTTTTGAAAAGTTTTTATCCACGATTTAATCATTTAAGGCTGATGTCGGGCAAAGAATTTTTCACAAGCCGCTACGAGCAATTAGGCTGGCAATACCATGAGGTTACGTTAAAGCAAGCCATCCGCGTTAACAACACCAACGCGAAAGGAAAAAAACTCATCGCAAGGCTAACAGAATTAGGTGTTCACACTCAAAAAATCCCTTTCCTTGACTCGGGTTATTGGGTGCTTGACTCAAAAGTTTCTGCTGGCGCAACCGCCGAATACCTGTTAGGCATGTATTCGATTCAGGAAGCCGCCGCACAAATTCCCGTCTCCGTCTTTACCCATTTGAAGGGCAAAAAGGTGCTCGATGTCGCTGCGGCGCCTGGCGGAAAAACTGTGCAGTTGGCGGATTTGATGGAGAACTTGGGCGGGATTGTAGCGTTAGATATTGATAAGTGGCGGTTGAACGCGTTGCTTAACCATTTGGAACGTTGTCGCGTCAGTAACGCAGTTACTTACCTTTTGGATGCACGGCAAGCTCCAACCTTGAACTTAAAGTTTGACAGGATTCTGGTGGATGCTCCTTGCTCGGGCAATTTTGCTTCGGACAAAAACTGGTTCTTAAATCGAACCCTCAAAGACGTAGAGCGCAACGCTGGTTTACAGCGGGAAATCCTGACTGAAGCAGCTGGTTGCCTTTGCGACGATGGTGAAATGGTTTATTCCACGTGCTCGCTTGAGCCTGAAGAGGACGAGTTGAACATGGACTGGGCAATAAAAAACCTCAACTTACAAATCGAAGAAATATACTGCGAAGGTGAAAAAGGCTTAACAAGCGTTTTCGGCAAACAACTGGACCCATCAGTTAAACACTGCAGGCGGCTGTGGCCAGGCGAAACCCAAGGCTTCTTTGTGTGCAAACTAAAAAAACGGAGCCCAACACAATGAACACCCGAGCAATAACAGATTTTGCAGCCCAATTCAGCGTCCAAATCGCGTTAAATGTGGATTTAATGGTTGAGAACTCTGGACGTTTCTACCTTGTGAATCCTGTTTTGAAACCCTTGATTCGCCAAGATTTCTTCTCGGCAGGTGTTTTTCTGGGTAAAGCCAAAGAGGGCAAGTTCTTTCCCAGCTTTAACTTGCTTGGGATGCTTGCGAAAAAGGAAGCTAACCGAATTGTATTGGATAAGAAGGCAGCTTGGCTTTTCATCTGCGGCAGGGACGTTTTGAGAAAAAGTATCGTGCGTGTTGTGGGTCAGGGCAGGAAGGATACGAACACTTTGGTGTTCAACGATTTTGGCGAGTGTTTGGGTTTTGGCAGGATCGTTGAGAACCTGCGCGGTTCCGCCGTTGACAATGTTCTAGTGGTTAGGAACGTTTTGGATGTTGGGGATTTTCTGCGCAGGGAGCGCTAATGGTTTTTAGAGTTTTTTTGTTTTTTGTTTATGGGTGGTGCGTCCACTTTTTGGTTGTTTGTGATAAATTTCAGTTCAACGTTTCGCCTTTTTAATGAACGTTTAGCTAAAGAATTTGGAGATAAACTTATATACGTTTATGTTTTAAGTGATTTCCAATACATATGAATTTAAAATGGTGAAACTCATGGACGAACAAGTGAAGAAAGCCATTGAAACTCTAAAAACAAACAACATTCGATGGGTGCACTCAGCATTCGTCGATGTCCGAGGAATACTCCAAGATATGGTTCTGCCCGCAAGAGAATACATCAACGGCGCAGCATTCACAGAAGGCATCGGCTTCGACGGATCCTCTGTTAGAGGTTTCAAATCCATCGAAGAATCCGACATGATATTCATGCCCGACGCAAAAACCCTCGCGATTATGCCCTGGGTTACAGAAGAAGGGCAGAAAAGCGCCATAATCCTTGGTGATTCACTGGAAGCTTTCGGCGGAAAAGAACCCTCAGTTACCTGCCCACGAGGCTACGTTGCAAAAAGGGCTGTAAAAGCAGCTAAAGACATGGGTTACACCGGAATTTTTGCTCCTGAACTGGAACACTTCGTATTCACCTCAATCGACCCCACTAAACTAGTCTGGGACCTTTGGGCTGCTCCAAAAAGCGGCGAAGGAGACGCATGGGGCGCACCACGCGTTATGCCTGAATCCCCTGAAATCAAACCCGGCGGATTCATAGTGCGACCCAAAGAAGGCTATTACCGAACACCACCCGAAGACACCACCGTCGCTTATCGAAACGAAGTCAGCCAAATCCTCGAAGACTACTTCGGCTTAACCATCGAAAAGCACCACCACGAAGTCTCAACAGTCGGCCAAGTAGAAATCGACTACAAATACGGCGAACTCCTCGAAACCGCCGACCGCGCATTGTACTTCAAATTCGTAGCTAAAAACATCGCAAAGAAACACGGCTTAATCGCCACCTTCATGCCTAAACCCATCTACCTGGACAACGCCAGCGGAATGCACGTTCACTCATCGCTCTGGAAAGCTGGAAAGAACGTCATGTACGACGGAGCAGACGAGTACGCTGAACTGAGCCAACTTGGACGGTACTACGTGGGAGGCATCTTGAAACACGCAAAAGCCCTAACCGCCGTTTGCTGCCCAACAGTTAGCAGCTACAAACGATTAGTGCCAGGCTTTGAAGCTCCAATCTACGTCATGTGGAGCCGCAGAAACCGCTCTTCACTCGCAAGAATACCCCTTTACTACAAGGGCGCAGGTTTTGCTGCTCAGAAACGCGTTGAGTACCGCGGTGTTGACCCATCATGTAACCCGTACCTTGCCTTCAGCTGCATCATGATGGCTGGACTCGACGGTATAAAGCACAAGATTGAGCCAGGCGACCCAGTTGACCAAGACGTCTATAAACTAAGCAAAGCAAAACGCAAGGAACTCGGCATAAAAGAACTCCCGACCACACTCAAAGACGCGCTCGACGAGATGGAAGGAGACGAACTCATAAAGGAAACCTTGGGCAGCCACGTGTTCGATGCATTCATAGAACTGAAGACCAACGACTGGAACCAGTACTGCCTCTACGTTTCGCCATGGGAAATAATGAAGTACCTGGACTACTAAACCAAAAGTAAGCGCGGCAGAACCTGAGGATAAACCTCAATCTTGCGCCTGTTTTTCTTTTTTTTAATTTTTTTTGTTTTTGCCAAAAATGCATATTTGTTCCATAAACAGTTAATTTCGCGTTCAAATTTCCAAAGCCTGCCACCAACTTAGTCGATAATTGTACATTTGCACGGAAAGTATGCATTAAAACTTATATGTGTTAAGTTTAAATGCTAATTCAGTAACAATATATCACAGCGCTGATAAGCGAGGATAAAATATGAGAAACTTCAAAAATCCAGCATGGAAAGAACAAGTTACCAAAGTTATCCAGCAAATCCAGGAACAAGACATAAAATTCGTTAGACTGCAATTCACCGACATAAACGGCATGCTCAAAAACATCGCCGTAAGCTCAAAGAACATGGAAACAATCTTTGAAAACGGCCAATCCTTCGACGGTTCATCAATCACGGGTTACCGACCAATCGAAGAATCCGACATGGTCCTGTTTCCAGATCCAACTACCTTCGCCGTCCTGCCATGGAGGCCAAAAGAGAAATCCTCCTGCAGACTACTCTGCGACATCTACACTCCGCAAAACAAACGTTTCGAAGGCGACCCCCGCTACGTTCTTGAACGCGCGGTTGAAAAAGCATCTAAAGCTGGTTACACTTTCATCTGCGCTCCTGAACTAGAGTTCTTCATCGTGAAAGAAAGCGAAACAGGCGGCTTACCAACCCCAATCGACTTAGCAGGCTACTTTGATTTTCACCCAAGCGATTTAACAGATGATTTACGGCGTGAAATAGCAGATACAGCCGAGGCATTCGGTATAGAAATAGAGCTCAGCCACCACGAAGTCGCGTTGGGACAAAACGAAATCGACTTCAAATACGGTGAAGCACTTGAAACAGCTGACCGTGCCATAACCATGAAGATGTGCGGCAAAGTAGTTGCTGCACGCGCAGGCTACGTAACTACCTACATGCCAAAACCATTTCAAGGCATCAACGGCAGCGGCATGCACGTCCACCAAAGCCTCTGGAACAAAGACATCACCCAAAACATGTTCTACTCAGACGACGCAAAGAACGGTTTTCTCTCTGACCTTGCAAGAAACTTTATCGGTGGACAACTCGCCCACGGACGAAAGATGGCGGCAGTCCTCGATTCATGGCCAAACAGCTACAAACGCTTAGTCCCAGGCTACGAAGCACCCGTCTACCTTGCATGGGCACACAAAAACCGTTCACCCCTCATCCGCGTACCCAACTTCGGCGGAAGAAAAGGCGCAGCAAGATGCGAAATCCGCTGTCCAGATGGCTCAGGAAACCCATACCTGCAATTCGCAGTGCTCTTAGCAACAGGGTTAGACGGCATAAAGAACCAGATTGACCCAGGCGACCCAGTTGAACTGAACGTTTACCACATGACCTATGACGAACGCAAGGCACGCGGCATAGTTTCACTGCCAGAATCACTAAAAGAAGCACTCGACGAGTTCGAAACCAGCGATTTGATGCGTGAAACCCTCGGGCAAACTGCATTCGAGAACTTCCTCAAAGAGAAACGCAACGAATGGGACCTATACCGCACACAGGTAACCGAGTGGGAAGTCAACCGCTACATCAAACGACTCTAAAAAAAACAGCCCCTTTTTGGGCTCAACAATTTTTTTCTTTTTAACTTTTGATTTTTTCACCCAGTTTTTCAATTGGGATTGTGGTTTGCTGTCGATTCGCCAATTCCTTGAGCACAACCGCGCCCTCTGCGAGTTCTCTTTCGCCAACGATAACTGCATAATCTGCTTTGCGTTTGTCTGCGTCTTCCAGCGACTTCGCCATTTTTCTGCCCATAACCTCAAACTCCACTGTTATTCCCGCGGCTCGCAGTTGCTGTGCAATTTTTAATGCTTCAGACTTCATCGTTTCCGTGATAGGCACGACCACGACTTTCTTGCCTATTTTTGCATCGATGACTGTTTTCTGAGTTTGCAGGGCGATGGCAATTCTGTCGATTCCATGTGCGCAGCCGACTCCCGGTGTGGGTTCGCCGCCGAAGGCTTCGATTAGTTTGTCGTATCGTCCGCCGCCGCCCAGTGCGATGTCGAGTCCTGGAATGTGTATTTCAAAAATCATTCCCGTATAGTATTCTAAGCCGCGTGCGAAAGCTGGTTCAACAGTGACGGTTAACTCGGAGCTTTGAGTTACGAGTTTGAGCACTTCCGCAAGGTTATCAACAGCAGATTTCGCCTTCTCGTAGCCTGCGAGGTAGGTTTGGAGTTGCTCAACCGTGTCAAGCCAATCGTTGCCCCTTATTGCAATCAACCCCTCCAGCATGCTTCGGCATTTGTCGGATTCAACAAGCTTGAGCGCTGCCTCGTATTCTTTTTTGTCCATGCGCTGCAACACGGCGTTCTGGGTTTTCTCATCCACGCCATCTTGGCTAAGGATGCCTCGAATTACACCGATATGGCCGATTTTGAATGCGTAACTATGCAGCCCCAAAGACTTCATCAAATTATTAGTTATCAAAACTATTTCGGCGTCGCCTTCAGGCTTAGCTGAACCCATCAACTCAAAGTTTGACTGCCAAAACTCGCGGTAACGCCCACGCTGGGGCTCATCGTAGCGGTAGACAGTGCCCACAGAGAAGAGTCTGAGCGGTTTAGGCTCGTTCTTAAGAGAAGTCGTGGCTAACCGCGCGATTGAAGCAGTGAACTCTGGGCGCAAAGCCACCAAGCGTTCGCCAAGGTCCTTGAAGATGAACATGCGCTGGCGGATTTCCTCGCCCGATTTAGCGCTGAGCAGTTCCAACGGCTCCACATGGGGGGTGATGGCTTCTTTGTATCCGTAGAGCAGAGCGGTTTCCCGTGCTTTTGTGATGATGTGTGTGAAGGCTTCTGCTTCTTCACCGATTAGGTCTCTCATTCCGCGGACAGTTTGGAAAGCTGGCATGCATTTGGCTCCTGTGATAGCTTAAGATGGCGCAGTTATTTCTTTTAAAGGCTCCTCACTGCTGCAAAAGAAAATCAATTTTTGCCATCATATTTGGACCCTAATAGAAACTCATTGCACAAACTATAGAGGGGTAGGTCGTATGAGCGTTTTTTTAAACCATTAGTTATGTTGAAATGAGCTGTCTTAGGGTTTGTAGGCTTCTACTTCAAGCCGCATCATACCCAAACGGACAGTGCCATCCGCATCGACGGGGTGGCCTTTGAGGTAGCGATCCACGATTTCTTGCACGAACAAATCCCTTTTTTCTATGGGCAGCTGTTCGGTGTAGGGCAGCCACGTAGTTCGTACCCAGCCAGCTAATCCTTCTGCGCCTACATGCTTCATTTCCTTGGGAAAAAGCTCCACACGCATCGGCTTCAAACCCGCATCAACCAGCAGAGCATGATATTCTTCGGGACCCAGAAATGCGTAGGGAAACTTGAAGTCTTCAAAAAACACCTTCCACTGCTCCTTGGGCAATAATTCATCTAAGATGCAGAGCACGGCTTGGGCGTTTCCTTTACCCGCCAACTGAAACAGCAGTCTGCCTCCATGTTTCAGGCTTCGTTGAACATCTACGAGCACAGTTTTCTGGTCTATTATCCAGTGCAGCGCGGCATTGGAGAAAACAACGTCGAATTCTTCGTGGAAAAGCAGTTTTCGAGCGTCCATAACTTGGAAGGAAAGGTTGGGATAATTTTTCTTGGGAAAAGTTGTTTGGGCGAGCTTTATCATTTGTGCAGAGGAATCTACCCCGACTGCTTTGCCGTTTGGCAGGCACTTGGATAGTTCAGCGGTGATTTTTCCATCTCCGCAGCCGATGTCCAAAAGCGCTTCGTTTCCCTTGAGTTTGAGTTTTGGAATAAGCTCTTTTGCCCATTGAAGTTGGTTCTGGGAATTCTTTGCGTAATCCTTGGCGTCCCACGCATAATTTTTGGAATCAGTCATCTTGGTCGTCCTGATCAATCTTGCTAAAGCTCAACGGCGAAACTGAGTAATGCACGACTTCGCCGCGTCGGTTCACAGCAGCTAAGATTAGTTCTTTCTTTTGGCTTTTACATTTGGACAGTGCATCTGCGAGGTCGTTTACTGGGAGCGGTTTGCCTTCTTGCGTAATCATGATGAGGTAGGGGGCGGTGTCTTTGCCGTATGCTCCGCGGTCGTAGATGCGAAAGTCTATTCCGCCGCCAAAGCCTTCCCGCACGACGTAGCCGCGGCTGCGTAAATCGCGGTAAACCAGGTAGTTGACCCATGCGTTGTCGTTTTGGGCTTCGTAGCAGTGCAGAATGCCCTGGAAATCCGCGGTTTTGCCTTTTTCAGCTTTGATTTCAAGCATGCCCTTATCCAACAGGTAGAGCGATTCATAGAATGTGAGCGCGAAAACTTTTTTTTCGAGTGTGCCGTAGCCGCGGGAGGTGAGCGCGTCGATGTTGCTTTGCTCAGTGACGACGACGCCTTTCTCGGCGAGGACACCACTGGTTCGGAATTCCACTGGAGCCTTCTTGGGTTCACTCATTACTTGATCGCTACTCTACTCTTTGACGCTGTACTTTTCCTTTTCTGAATTCACCAAAATCTTTGTTGTAGATTACGCGGTTTTCTGTTATGATGGCTGTGACGTATTTGAGTGGTGTTGGGTCAAAAGCGGGGTTCATTACGTTTACTCCGTTTGGGGCGATTTGTACGCCTCCTATGTGGGTGACTTCCTCGGGCTTTCTTTCCTCCACCTCGATGTCTGCGGCTTTGCGGGTTAAATCGAAAGTTGATTTGGGTGCTGCAACGTAGAAGGGGATTTTGTGCTCGTGCGCCAGCACGGCGACGCTGTAGGTGCCTATCTTGTTGAACACGGCATCCTGCACGATGCGGTCTGCGCCCACAATGACCAGGTTAACTAAGCCTTTACTCATAACGTACCCCGCCATGTTGTCGGTTATTAGGGTGACTGGGATGCCGTCGCGTTTAAGCTCATACGCTGTAAGCCTTGCACCCTGCAGTAATGGGCGGGTTTCGTCGGCGATGACTTTGATTTTTTTGCCTTCCTCCCAAGCCGCGCGGACCACACCCAATGCGGTTCCGTACTCAACGGTTGCGAGTTCACCCGCGTTGCAGTGAGTCAAAATGGTGTCGCCGTCTTTTATGAGGACTGAGCCGTTTTTTCCGATTGCGCGGTTTTGGGCGGCGTCTTCGTCCGCGATTTTCTCTGCTTCCCCGATAACTGCGGCCTTGATTTCTTCGACACTGCCTGAAACGCTTTTGGCTTTGTTTAATACTCTATCGACGCCCCAGAACAGGTTCACCGCGGTCGGTCGCTGGCGCTTAATCAAGGTGCCCGCGGTTTCAAGTTCCGCCAAAAACTTTTCTCTATTCTTCGCGGTTGAGTGGTAAGCCGCTAATGCTACGCCGAACCCAGCCGCCGCACCCAAAAGCGGGGCGCCTCGGACACGCAGAACCTTTATGGCTTCAGCCATCTGGTCGACTGTCTTGATTTCCAATGTTACCTCTTGGAGGGGCAGTTTGGTTTGGTCGGGTGTTATAACGGTTCCGTTTAGCCATTTTATCATGCGCATTTCAGTTACCTCAAAGGTGAATGTGAATATGGCTTAGTTGTGTTGGGATGCGTTAAAGATTTTCTGTTTTAACGTTTGAAACGCTGCACTAAATCTAGCAAGTTGCCGTAGAGGTCCTCAAAAACCACGTCGACACCCCATGCTTGTATTTCGGGTTTGCCAAAGAACTTCACGCCCTTCGCCTTCAACGCCTTGTATTCTTTTCGACAGTCATCGCTTTCTAAAGTGAGGAAAACATGGTCTCCCGCCTGCTTTCCCACCGCTTTGCGTTTTTCTTCAGTGTTAGCCACAACAAAAGTCAGTTCAAGGTCGGTTTGGTCTTTGGGCGAAACAGTAACCCACCGCACCTTCGGGGCAATTTCCTGATCTTGGCGTTTTTGGAATCCGAGTTTTTGGGTGTAGAATTTTAGGGCTTCATCTTGGTCTTTGACTAGTAGGGTTATGTGGCCGATTTTGTTCATTCTGTTATCACTCAGCTTTGTTAATAGAATTTGAAAAGGGGCTTAAGTTCGGCTTAAGCAGATGTGTCGTAGGGCGATTTGATGTGTGTAACGACTTCGACGGGGGAATCTTCGCCCGACTTTAGCCGTTTCTTCCATTCTTCCCCGACGGCGATTAGCGAGAAGATGCCTGAAACCTCCGCTTTGGATTTCTTTACGAGGTTCACGAGGGCTTCCTGGGTTTCGCCGCTCTTAATCATGTCATCCACCACGAGTACGCTGTCGCGTTTCTTGATGGATTCCTTGGGAATGTACAATGTTACGGTTACACCTGAGTCGCGACCTAAAATGTAGGTTTCTTCGAGGAAGGCTTTGACGCCGACTTCTTTGTTGCGCTTCGCCACGATTAGGTTTACGCCAAGTGAGTTGGCAACCATGGTGGCGAGTGGGATGCCGTCGACGGCTGCAGTTAAGATTTTTGTTACGCGTTTGCCCGCGAAGTTTGCAAGTGCGTGGTTTGCGGCTTGCTGGAGGATGTTGTAGTCGCCGACGATTTCGGTGTTGTCAAAGTAACCGGTGTCATCGAATTTTATTCTGCTGCGCAGTTCCGCTTCTAAGCCGACGAGTTTGGTTAAAACACGCCAGAGCTGTTTGGCTCTCACGGTGTTTGGTAAGACGTGTCCTTTTGCATAGCGGCTAAGCACGGTGACTGGGAGACCTGTTTTTAAGGCAAGTTCCCGGTAGGTGATGTTTCGTTTGTATTTTGCGGTTCGTAGGAGCTCGATTGTCATTAATCGAAGTTTTAGGTCTTCTGCGTGAGTGCTCATTTTTCTTATCTCCAATTTTACATCTATTAGTTAATTATTATATGCCATTTAATATTGTGTCTTGCCAATTTATAACTTTCCATTAAACTATAAAAAGTTTCATTGAACAACGCAATAAAGACATCAGAATTTCGTGAAATAAACAGTTTTTCCCTCTTAAAACCACGCAAAAGCTCACAGTGCCGCAACACGGCAAATTCACGTTCAAACCCCTCCGCGGACAAACTAAACCTCCCCATCAACTCCTCCCTGCTGACCCTGCCCCGCTCCAAAACCAACTCGATATGCCCACATAAAAATCAAGGTTTTTTAAATGGACCCGAGACTCCTATACCCAAGGGGGAACATACATGCAAAGGATTCAGCGGCTATTCATAATTGCGCTGTTCGGCTCCATAATCTTCGTCACCAACGTGTTCCTGCCGCCCCCGATAAACTACCTGATAATCGTTGTCGAGGCTGTGTTGCTCGCGATTAGCGGATTGTTCATCCCAAAAGGCGGCGCAATGTACGTGGGCGCGGTCGGAGGGCTCTTAACAGCGCTGTGGAATGCTTCTCTGGGACCATTCACGTTTTTCTTCAGTTTCCTCTTCGGCGTATTCGTAGACCTTTTCTTATTCACATTCAAAATCAAAGGTTCACGCGAAGGCGTAAACCGCAACAGGCTCATAGCGGCGATGGCTTTAAGCACGCTTTTAATTGCGGTCTCCAGTTATTCGGCGTTCGCCATCCTACCCCAATCCGTCAATCTTTCGGGTCTATCATTTGTTAGCTTGATTGTGCAGCGAAGCACCATGTTAGATATGATGGTGGTGTTTATGGGTCCAGCAGTTGGCGCCGTGGCGGGTTATGCGTCTGCGTACCTTTGGAACAAGTACCTGCGCCATCTAAGCATCTAAAACTTTTCTTTAATTTTTTGATCCACCACTTTGGCGATTATCAAGTTAGAAATAAACACACACTTAACCCCCAATAATTCGGCGAGTTCAGCGGGCTTCTGGTCCTGAGTCACCAAAACCAAACCGTTTTTCCCAGCGTACTCCACGATTTCCCTGTCCTTAGCGCTTTTAAGCCCCGCTTCCTGAGCCGTCAAAACCTCATAGCCCAAAGTCTCCAAGTACTCTTTTAAGCCAGCGTACATTTCGTCAAGAAGAATCTTCATGGCTTCTCCTTTGTGGGCTAAATTATTTAGCCTTTACCCATATCGGCTTAATCGATTAGGAGTATTCCGAAGGATTCTGGGTTCTTGGCAAACGGAAAAGTCACCATGATTCCTGCGTTAGCAGCGGTTTTCTTCACGTTCACGCCGACCGCGTCTTCGGACCAGCGTGCCAGATTGGGGTGGGCACAAATCTTGGTTTCGATGTTACATTTCTCGCAGAGCTGGCAGTGACCCGAAACAAACGAAATAGCTAAACTGTAGCCCTTGTTCATGGCGGCTTTCTCCAAATCCACCACGGTCTGCAGCATTTTGCGTTTGTCATCTTTCCAGTCCTGCCAGAACTTCGCCGCCTTCTCCTTAATTTCTTTTGATACGGTAGGGTCGGTTTCGGCAACCATGAGCTTTGCCAACACTTCCGGTTCAGCCTGCGCGTTTGAGGCGAACTTCATGAACATAGCGTAACTGTATTCTGAAACGATTTTTCGGAATTCCTCAGCGGAGGGCGTGTAGGGTGGGCAGGCGAGGGTTTTGCCGTAGTGGTTGCAGCCGACTTTGCATTTGAGGACCACGCGGTCTTCGACGACGACTTTGCTTGTTGGAATGATTTTTGCGTCTGCTGCCCCTTTTTCGAGGGCTAATTTAACGAGAAACTGATATTTTTCGGCGTTGTTTTGAGTTGGCATATTGTTCACTGAGTTGTGGTTTGATGTTTTCTTTTGATATAAAGGTTCGTCGGTTTTAGAGCAGTCTTCAAACGTTGTTTCTTTGTGCAGAGAGGGTCTTAAGAGTGAGCTATCTTTTCCAGTTTAATTTTTAGGTTGTCTTGTTGTTTTGTTTGCGGTCCAGCTGCTTGTAGCTGTTTGCACAACCAGTCTGCAACCTAAACCGACCCTGAACCCAAAACACATTGTGCAGCCCAGCCTGCTGGTTGTTGTTGTTGTGTATAGGGAACTTTTCACTACAACTACTAAAGAAAGAAAACTAAACGTGCTCAGGGCTAAAAAAGACGAAAAAACAACAAATTAGGCTTAAAATCCATATCCCGCAGAACCATAAATTATGGTCGAGCCGATGCAAACATGGGTTGGCGAGCGCAAGAATAATATAGCTAATCCTTGAATCATGTCTGAACTGAAGGGGCGGTTGGTATTAAGAGCAATGTCAGTTCTATTGGGTACGTTAACAGAATTCAAGAAAACATTATGGGCATCAAGAAACGTGAGCTTGCGCCGTTGTATGAGGACCTCACCGCTGCAGACTGCGTTATCTGCGGCGGATCAGGCAGATCGCTTTATTCACTCAACGCCGCCCTAAGCCAAATTGCACTAAGCCAAGTGGGCTGGCGAAACAAAGTTGTTTTAACACCCGACGACCCAGGGTTCCCAGGCAAAAACATGTACGACGCCGCAGGAGACCTGGAACGCCGCTACAAAAAAACGCTTTTGCTCATGAACTCGGGCAGCGGCTACAGCGACGACCCACTCGTCATGGCACAGGACCTTGCAAAGTACATAGACGAAAAAAAATCCACCCATTTCTCCATGGGGCTCTTAACGTCAACGTTGGAGTCGCCGCTGGCTGAAATCACCAGCAAATACGGACAAGTTGTCCAGATTAAGGGACGCGGCAAAAACAAGCCAGGAGCCGAATACGCTGAAACAGGCATGATGGGCGACATCTTCGAGCTCGGAACCCTTGAACTATTAAACAGCATGATAGAAGCCATATTCCGAAACCTCCCCGTCGGCGAAGTATTCCGATTATGCGAAGAAGAATTCCAGAAAGTCGGCGACATGATAGATGCCAACGTAAACTCAGAAACCTACACTAAACTCGTCGACATCATGGAAAAACGAACCGACGTGTTCCTGGGCGGAAAAGGCACAGGAAACGAAATCGCCAAAATGACTGGCGTGCGGCTTTTCCACATTAAAAGTTTCTTGGGCGACAACGTTTACATCACAAGAGGCGTCAACACACCGCATCCACGAGCGGGCGACCTTGAAATCCTGCTTTCGTTCTCGGGCGAAACAAGACCAGTAATCATTTGGGCGGATGTGCTCAAGAAATTCGGCGGCACAGTCTTCGCCATCACAGGCAACGCAGAATCCACGTTGGCTAAGAAAGCTGACTTGAAAATTGTGTTGCCTGAAGAAGTTAAGCCGTTTACGCCAAGGCGCTTCTACACTCGTGCAGCATACGTGCTAAGTCCACTGCCAGTTAGGCTTGCAGAGCGCCTCGGTGAACGTGGACTTAACCTGCCAGAATACATCATCAGCTGGTACCACTCCGTAACACAGTAAACCCAAAAGACCCGCACATTTTTTGTGTGGGCAACACCTGTTTTTAAACATGTTAATGGCGCCAGAAAACGCCAATACCGCCCTGCCATTAGGGATTTAGCCAAAACGGTTTACCTGAAAGGAACCCCGATAAAAACACTGTAAAGTCAGCATTGCCTTCATAGACTTCAACAACTTCGCCGTTAACGAGGACTCTGAGGTTTTCCTTGATTGCCTCCGCGATTAAATCGGCGACGCCCGCATTTTTTCCTCCGTCCGCCAGCTTCTCCCTTAGCAGAGCGGCTGCGTCTGGGGTTTTGCGCGGAAGCTCCACCATCCAGCGTCCATCTTCTATGTAGGGACCCGAAATCACCTGTTCGTTGCCTGCGTATTTAGCCAGGTACTTTACGCATTCAGCTTCGCGTTCAAGCGGCGGACCCAGATGCTTCTTGATGTTGGGCAGCACCTGCGCTTCAAGCTCAAACATAAATACGCTCGTGGCTTTTTCGCTTCTCCAAACCGCGTCTTTGAGGACTTTGAAATCATTCAGCTCAAGCATTGTTCGCAGGGAACGCTTTGAACGGTACAGTTGCCCCCAGAGAACATCGGGAACAGCGTTTAACTCGCCGATAACCAAAAACACAACGGTTGAGCCGCATTTTTCAAGCTGGTTCTCCAAGGCCTTAGTGGATAAAACTTCTGGTTTAGGCGGATAAAAGAACGTTTCAGATGGGTTCTCCAAAAAAGCCCGTGATGCACCGATGAACTCGTAGAGTTTCTGGGGCTGAACGGCTGACGCGACGTTTCTTCCTTTATCCACGGGGTCAACGATTACTAAGGGCTCAGGAAAAAGAAGCGAAATTTCATTTTCTCGTTCAGCATAAAAACCTTCAATGTCAATAACAACCCGCTTATTGTACTTTGCAAAGGCATGCAGTGTTGCCTCGAAGGAGCCGTACTTCATGATTAAGAGTTCACAGAGATACCCGCTAAAGCCCCCGACTTTAATCTCAGCGCCGTAAACGCCGATGCCTTGCATGAACTTCTTCAGTAACCGAACGTCACCGCGCAACTGCTTATCCAAACGTGCCCTGATGTAGTTTGTGTGGTAGGGTGTTCGGTCGGTAGCGCTTTGCCATTCCCCCGATTTAGCATCATAGCATGGCACAATGTCCACTTTGTAACCGTCGAGAAAAATTTGGAGGTAAGGGTGCTCAGCGAAACGTTCCAGCTGCTTTGCGTTTCCAGCTGCTTTCTTCGCGATTTTTAATCCCACATCGCCGAGGTTTTTGCGTGGAATCGAAGTTGGCAACCGCATGAAAACGTCGATGTCAGGGTTTCCGCTCAGCCACGTGTCTTTAGCTATAGAGCCTTCAACACGCACGGTTGCCGCTACGCCTTCCCTTTGACATTCTAACGTGATTTTCTGCTCAAGCTCGCGGCTTAACGCCTCAACCTTGGCGTATTCCTCTTCTTTAGGCGTAATCTTCTCCAAAATTTGTTTGCTAATGGCTTCTAATTCTTTTGCCATGGGTTATCATTTAGGGACAGTATTCTTTGAGCGTTGAGTAAGCTGGACCATTGGGCGAGAGCTGGCTTTTCTTCAGCTTCAGGCAGTCGGCTCTTATGATGCCGAAGTCGTAGTTAGCTTGTTTAGTTACCAACTCGATTAACCGCTGTTTGTTTGCCCCTGTTCTGACGCGTGCGATGGTTAAATGTGGGCTGAATCCGTTAGGGTCTGGCGCGAATCCAAGTTCGTGGATTTGGGGTTCAAGCTGCTCAAATATGCTTGTAAGCTGCTTTGCGCCATCGGTTATTCCTGCCCAAACTACCCGCGGATAATTAAGAGTTGGAAAAACCCCAAGCCCAGACAGTCGAATGTTAAATGGATTGAACTTCACGTTTTTCATAACTGCATAGATTTTATCCACCATCTCAGGGTTGATGTTACCCAGAAAACGAAGTGTAATATGGATGTTGGATGTCTCCACCATTTTTAGGTCTGCGTTGGTTTGCATCAAGAGTTTCTGCGCTGCGGCAACTCTGTTTAAAACGTTGTCGTTTTTCATGTCGAAAGCGATGAAGCTTCTAATTTGTGGTTCTGACATATTGTTCCTTCACTAAATTTAACATATAACCCTCATAAATGCTTTTTAATGTATGCATTCCCGAGATGCGTCTGCTTTTTTCTTTTCGAGTTCACACGGACTTTACGCGTCTGGGTTTTGGGCGGATGAAGGCTCTCTTTGGAAGTAGTATTTCAGCGGACTCGGCGGTTTCACTTCAGCGGGCTTTGGTTTCTCAGGCTCAGGTTGCTTCTCCGTTTCTTTTTTTGTTTCCAGCAATTTCTCCGTGCACAACTTCGCTTCGTCGCCTCTGCCTAATTTAGTCAATAGCACCCCTTTTATTATCAAGGCTTCCGTGAAATCGGATTTTAACCTTAAGGCTTGCTCGATGAAATCAAGTGCTTTTTGGTATTCGCCCTTGTTTGCAAGGGTTACTCCGATTAAATAGTGGATTTGTGGGTTGTTGGGTTTCTGTTTTAGTAGGTCGTTGTAGCATTTTTGGGCGTCTTCAAACTTTTTTTGTTTCTGATAGAAAGTTGCCAAACTTAAATACAGATACATGTTGTCTGGGTCCAACTCGATTGCTTTAACCTCGCATTCGGCTGCTTGGTCAAATCGACTCAGCATGCTGTATGTGGCGCCCTTCAGATGCCACGCGTTTGCGCTGCGGGGATCTACTTCGAGTATTTTGTCGTAGCATTTCAGCGATTCAACACATCTGCCCAACTGACCCAAGATTACTCCCTTCATGAGCCATGCATCAACATAGTTTTCTTGAAGTTTTATGGCTTCATCAATTGATGTCAAAGCGCTTTCGAATTTACCTTGGTTTTTATAGGAAATTGCCTCTTTAAGCTTAACCGCAGCGTCAAAGTGCGTTGACGGTTTATTCTCTGATTCGTTTGTAACCATTACCTTCAAACCTCAAGTGGAACTTTTGTAGCCCATTTGATTAACGCTTGAAACTTCATTTATAATTAATCGCCTTGAAAACTACAAAAGATTTGCTTGGGCACTAGTGTTTTTTTGGGAATTTGTATATTCTGCGGCTTTTAATTCAAATGAAACATGGAGGGCTCCCTCTATTCTCGAAGCTGGATTCACTTTAATTTAAATAGCTAGATTAATCCTGAACTCGGCTTTTCTGTGGGGGAAACGCCGCAACCTGAGTTAAACCGAAACGTGTTCGGCAGCTAATTTAAAAACAAACTCTTTTTAATGCAGACGATTGCTAATATGAAACCAAAAAAGGGTACTTAACGTGAACGTTGACAAACTAGTTATTGGTTTAGCAGGGATGCCTGGCTCAGGAAAATCTCTTGTGGTGGAAACTGCACGCGAGCTGGGTTACGCCGTTGTAGCTATGGGCGACGTTGTCAGGCAAGAAACAGCCAAATGCGGTTTAGAGCCAACGCCGCAGAACGTTGGAAAAGTCATGTTGAAACTACGTGCTGAAGGCGGAAACTACTTTATAGCCCAAAAATGCATCCCAAAAATTGAGGAGCAAAAAAGCCCCAAAGTTTTCATCGATGGAGTGCGAAGCCTATTCGAAGTTGACATTTTCAAGGAACATTTTACAAAGTTTACCCTTGTGGCTGTGCATGCGCCGCCAGAAGTCAGGTTTACTCGTTTATCCCGTCGGGGGCGAAGCGATGATCCACCTAACTGGGCGGTTTTTCACGAGCGGGACATGCGGGAGTTGGGCGTTGGCTTGGGAAATACCATCGCTATGGCAGAGAAAATACTGATTAACGACAACAGCGTGGAACACTTTAAAATTCAAGTTAAAGATAATTTAGAGAGGATTGAGCGGAAATGGTTGAAGTAACAGTTTTTGTTGAAGCTGAAATATACCCCACAGAGAACGAAGACAGCGTTAAGGTAGCTGTCAACAACTTTCTAAGCGACGCCACAACAACTATCAAACCCTGCGGTAAAGGCAGCACCCTAACCGCGGTGGCTAAGGGACAAAATTCACTGCTTAACCTGCGCAACATGCTGCGCAACGACAGAATCCGCGACGCATCAAGAAGACTGCTCTTCAAATCCATCCGAGGAACAATGATTAGTTTCTGCCTGAATAAGCAGGTGGCTTTTTCGGGGCATGTTTCTTTCTCCGAGGAAACTGCTGAATCGCCGCTTGGACCCATAAAAGTCAACATTGAAACCGATAATCCAGAGGAGCTTATCGATTGGTTAGCGGAAAAAACTTAGCGGGAAGATAGGGTTTGGCTGAAAGGGCATCGGTGACTAAGTGCGGCGCGGTTTTGTTAGGTGACAGTGTTGCCTGCGACGCCTTTGACGCTTCAAGACCCCTGCGTGTGGTTACACATGCCCATGCAGACCACCTTTATGGATTAAAAAGCAGCCTAAAACACTGCGAAAAAGTTTTAATGACTAAAGCCACCCGAGACCTCACAGAAACCCTCAACGACTCAATCAAACTCAAGGGTTCACCAACGGTAAAGACCCTCGAATATGGTAAAATCCTCAAGTACAAAGACGAAAAAATTAGCCTCCTCAAAGCCGACCACATCCTGGGTGCCGCACAGGTTCTGGTGGAGGATGTAGGGGGAATACGGATTGTCTGGTCGGGGGATTTCAGGCTGGAAGGCACACAGGCAGTTGACTGCGACGTTTTAGTTGTTGAAGCAACGTATGGGAGTCCATCGTGCAGGCGCAACTTCGACGTTGACGTACGCGAACTCTTGGTCTCCATGATTGAGAGTCGTCTGCGGGGCGGCGCGGTGTATGTGTTCGGTTACCATGGCAAACTCCAAGAGGTCATGCAGATTCTTCGGGATGCAGATGTTGCGGTGCCGTTCGTTATGCCTGAACGAGTCTATGAAGTTACCAAGGTATGTGAGCATCATGGCATGCGTCTGGGTTGCCTGTCGCTTTCCACTGATAATGAAGGAAAAGAACTTTTAGACGGTAACTTGCCCTGCGTCGCATTCTACCACATGAACCAGCGCCAGCATGTGGGTTTGCGTAATGCGCGGATTTGCGTGAGCGGCTGGGAGTTTCGTTCGCCCTGCCGACAAATCGGCGACCGCGAACACTTGGTGGCGCTTAGCGACCACTCCGATTTTGACGGGTTAATCGAATACGTGAAACGCTCCAAAGCCAAACAGGTAATCACCGACAACTACCGAAGCAACGGCGACGCGTTAGCCCGTGAAATCAACAAGCGCCTAGGCGTTTGTGCCGTCGCTATGCCACGACGCAACGGTCAAACTACCCTGTAAGCTCAATGTTTTATGCTCTGGGTTGGTTAAAGTTTAAAAGCCAAAAGCCAAACAGTCACATGCAAGTGAAATAGAATGGCTAAGTCATCTGTAATTTCAGGCTTCTACAAGCTACCGCCCAAAGAGCGGTTGGCAATCATTAAAGATTTTGCGGGTTTAACCGATGAAGAAGTAGGTTTACTTGAGAACACTGGTTCTTTGCCCATGGATGTGGCTGATCACATGGTTGAAAACGTCATCGGCGTCTTCCCCGAGCCAATGGGAATAGGCGTTAACTTCCAGATAAACGGCAAAGACTACCTTATCCCTATGGCGACAGAGGAGCCAAGCGTAATCGCAGCCGCCAGCTACGCCGCCAAGATGGTTCGCGACGGCGGAGGCTTCCACACCAGCAGCACAGCGCCTATAATGATTGGGCAAATTCAGCTTGTCAAACTCAAAGACGCCAAAGCCGCTAAAAAACAGGTCTTAGACGCTAAAGCTGAACTTCTAAAGAAAGCCAACGACCAAGACCCCGTTCTCAACTCGTTTGGCGGAGGAGCCAAAGACCTCGACGCCAGAGTCATCGAAACCACCATGGGGCAAATGCTTATCGTGCACTTGTTTGTTGACTGCCGCGATGCAATGGGCGCCAACGCTGTTAACACGATGGCGGAAGCAATCGCGCCGCAAATAGAGCAGCTCACCGGCGGCCACGTTTACCTCCGAATTATCTCTAACTTAGCCGTTAAACGCCTCGCGAAAGCATGGTGCACCGTGCCCAAGGAAGCGTTGGGCGGAGAAGCAGTAGTTGAAGGTATCGCATACGCCTCAGCATTCGCAGCCGCTGACCCATACCGCGCAGCCACCCACAACAAGGGCGCCATGAACGGCATCATCGCTGTCATCTTAGCTACGGGCAACGACCACCGCGCCATCGAAGCCGGCGGACACGCCTACGCAGCATTCAACGGACCCTACACAACCTTCTCAAACTGGGTCCAGAACAAAAACGGCGACTTAGAAGGCTCAATCGAGTTACCCATGGCAGTCGGCTTAATCGGCGGCGCAGTAAAAACCCACCCCCTCGCCAGAATCGCAATGAAAATCCTCGCCGTCAAATCCGCCAACGAATTCGGAGAAGTCCTCGCCGCAGTAGGATTAGCCCAAAATCTCGCAGCTCTACGCGCACTCTCAAGCGAAGGCATCCAGCGCGGCCACATGTCGCTGCATGCAAGAAACATCGCTGTCACCGCAGGTGCAAAGGACAAAATGGTTGATTTAGTCGCGGAGCGCATGGTTAAAGAACGCAAAGTCCGCGTTGACCGAGCCAAAGAAATCCTTGAAGAACTAACCAAGAAACAATAGTTCTTTCCCGCAATTTTTTTCTTTTTTTGTTTTAGCACTGATTTTTAATATTCTAATGGGTGGTTGGTTTTGAGCCAATACTGACCTACCCCCTATAGGTTTCAACATAGAACCTCTAATAGGCTCCAAATATGTTCGTGGCGCATAGCCTCCCCTCTATAGGTCCTGTGCATACCCTTGGATATTAGGATCCAAATATGCCACTGAAAACGAGTTAGTGGTGGTAACCGTGCAATCACATAAACTAATATGCCCTTACGAAAACAGATTTTTGAGTCAAAAAATGAACACACAAGTCGCCTATTCAACTCAAACATCAAAAACTGTACCCCAAACCCTAGAAGCCCCTAACGGAGGCTCTCAAACAACGCGGCTTTGGCGACCTAAAAGAACTCGCCCAGCACGTTGAACACCACCTAAAAGAAGCCCTCAACGCTGCCGTTTAACTAAACTAAAAGACCGATTTTTACTCTTACAAATAATAGCATTCAAACTGCAAAGGCATCAGGTCAGTAATTCTTCATGGGAATGTTTTAATTGTTTAGGGCTTTTAACCAGATAAGCAGGTCTTCGAAATTGAGCACTGAAGCTAAATGTTCCAAACCAGCATGCGACAAATTCGTTGCAGTTAACGAGTTAGCTAAGCGTAGGGGGTTTTTCTGGCCGTCTTTTGAGATTTACGGTGGAAGCGGCGGCTTCGTAACTTACGGTCCGCTCGGCTCGCGTCTGAAGCAGAATGTTGAGGCAAAACTGCGGGAATTATTCGTTAAGAAAATAGGGATTTACGAGATGGAGAATTCGGTGATTGCGCCGGGCAAAGTTTTCGAGGCTTCAGGTCACGTTGACCATTTTAAGGAGCCGATGGTGGAATGCCAAAACTGCCATCAACGCTTCCGCGCAGACCATTTGCTTGAGGAAAAAGGAATTAGCAGTGCTGAAGCAGAGAAAATGACTCTTGAAGAGGTTGCGAAGGAAATTGAGGTTCACAGCGTTGTTTGTCCCGACTGCAAAGGCAAATTCGGCGCACCCACACGCTACTTAACCATGTTCCAAACCACGATTGGGCCATATTCGGGCGCGGTTGGATATGGCAGACCCGAAGCGGCACAGAACATTTTCGTGGAGTTCAACAGGCTCTACACGACTGCTCGGGAACGGTTGCCTTTTGGCTGCATCCAGATTGGGCATGCATTGCGCAACGAGATTTCACCACGCCAAGGTTTAATTCGGCTCAGAGAATTCACAATTGCAGATTTAGAGTTTTTCTTCGACCCTGAAGAACCAGCCTGCGATAAACTTGCTGACGTAGAAAATGAGGTTTTACCCATCTTGCTGTGCGAGACACGGCTCAAAGAATGCGAAGACGTAACCAACTTCACCGTCAGCGAAGCCCTTGACAAAAAAATCATCCGCTCCGAATGGCAAGCCTTCTTCATGGCACAGGCCAAACGCCTCCTCACCGAACTCGGCGTCCCCGCGGATAAACAGCGTTTCATAGAAAAACTCACATGGGAAAAAGCCCATTACAGCAGCCAGAGCTTCGATCAGGAAGTTCTCGTTGACCGCTGGGGCTGGGTGGAAGTTTCAGGTCATGCTTACCGCACCGACTTCGACTTGAGCTGCCATATGAAAGCCAGCGGCGTAGACATGACGGTTTACAAGGAATACGCATCTCCAGTCGAGAAGGAAGAGCTAACAGTGAAGCCCCTGATGGCTAAGCTTGGTCCAATCTACAAGGGCGACGCAGGGAAAGTTGCGGCGGAGCTCGCCAAGGTTCCAGCGCAGGAAATCGCAGATACCATGAAGAAAGACGGCAGTTTCATGGCAGGGAACTATCAGGTTTTACCCGAACAGGTGGATATCAGCATGCAGAAAACCATCGTGCGGGGAACACGTTTTGTGCCCCATGTTGTGGAACCCAGTTTTGGCTCAGACAGACTTTTCTACGTGGCGATGGAATACGCCTACAACGTGAAAGACGACCGTGTAGTCATGAGTTTTCCACGCAGTATCGCGCCAATCCAAGTTGGCGTTTATCCATTGATGGGCAAAGACGGCTTAGACACTAAAGCCAAAGAAGTCCAAAAACTACTGGTAAGTGAAGGTTTCATGACGGAGTACGATGAAACAGGCTCCATCGGCAGACGCTACGCACGCGCCGACGAAGCAGGCATACAACTCGGCATCACAATCGACTACGACACCTTAAGCGACGGCACAGTAACCATCCGCGACCGCGACAGCTGGCAGCAAATCCGCATCCAAATCAAAGAACTGCCCACAAAACTACACGAGTACTTCCAGGAAAAACTAAACTTTGAACAATTAGGAAGCGTTATCAAAAGTTAAGTAAATATCTTTTTTAATGCACACACAAATAGGGTACATGATAAAATTAGGGTTAATTATAGACGAGGCAAACCGGTTTGACACTTCCAGCAGAAACAGAAGAGCGCGTTAAGCGTCGAGCGTTAAACGCTTGTCAGGATAACTTACGTAAAGTAGTGGATGTTTCCAGGAAAATTCCGCAGTTAGTCGAGTTTTTTGCGAGCGGAGACAAAGAAAACACACGCAAACTCCTAAGCGAAGTCCGCACGGGACAAGAAGAAGTCATCAAGGCAAGACGCATGGTGTCTCAGGAGCTTGCTGAGATAGGTGCCATCCTGTTTGCGCGCGAAGACTTTCTAAGATTCACCAACCTGTCCAGCGAAATAGCTGACTTCTCCGAAGGCATCGCATATTACCTCGTCGAAATCATGGAGCACAACTGGGTAATCTCTCCCGACATAAAAAAAGACCTCCTCAAACTGTCGTTGGCAGTTTTAGATTCGGTGCTTAAGCTCCGCGAAACCATGATGGTCTTGAACTACGGGTCACAGAAAACCCTTGAACGCGCAAAAGACGTGGAAATCGCCGAGCGCATCGTCGACGACCAGTACCGCGCCTTAACCATCAAGGTGCTCAGCAGCAAACTCGAAGTCCCAGTCCTCATGTTGCTGCGCGATGTGTTACAGCTTCTGGAAAACTCCGCGGATAAAGCTGAAGACGCAGCAGACGCAGCCCGCATGCTATCGTTCATAATGTAGAGCCGCAAACATGCCGAAAATCAAGGTTGAACTCATCGAAAACTTCCTTGTAGTGTGGAACCCAAAAGAAGGCTCTGAACTCTACAAAACCGCGTACTACGGCAAACCCGTCGGCATCCCTAAACCGAAAATCCCCGAGTTCGACGTGCCCTTGATTTTGGATTTGATGGAGGGTCTCTACCTTGCTGAGGTTGAACGCATCGAAGTCTACGAGAACCCCGGCGAAGCACCCGTGAACCTGCGAAAGCTAAGGTTGAAAACCAAACAGCTCTACGAGGGGTTTGAAGAAAAATACGCTGTTTACCATGACCTACGGGACAGCGGCTTAATTGTTACGCCTGGAATAAAGTTTGGCTGCGACTTCGCTGTGTACAAGTATGGTCCAGGAGTGGAGCATGCCCCTTACATGGTGACCGTGAAGAAAGCGGGTTCCGACATTTCCGCCACTGAAATTGTGAAGAACGGCAGATTAGCCACGACGGTGCGCAAACGCTTCATAATCGCCGTGCCAGATTTAGCTTCGAAAGAAATTAAGTATCTCATTTTTAAGTGGTTTAAAGCGTAACTTTTCTGTCATTGTTATGCTTGTTGGCTGTTATTACTTCGATCTCGCCATTTTCTTTTCCACCATTCCCGCTGATGCCTTAATTAGCTCCTGCTTCACAGGCTCCTTAACTTGCACTCCCTTAGCTAGGCCGCGTAACAACTCCGTTGGGTTCTCAACGATGTAATTATCGCTCTTCTTTTGAGCTTTAGTTTTTCCCATTTTACACAAACTATTTCTCAATTACAACTTAGTTTGCTATTATTGTCTGGTTCTGGAATTCTCCCCTGACGTGCTGGTGCGGGTAAACCTTCGATGCAGTAAGCCTGCAGCCCTCTTCCAATGTGACGTCGTCGGCGATTACTGAGACCGCAGCGATTTTTGTGGGTTTATTGCAGCTCGAGTTAACAACCACATGCCTGCCGATTATGCTGTCGCAGACTTCAGCGTTATCGCCGATGATGACGCGGTCCATCACTGCAGAGTTGGCGACCACGGCGTTCTTGCCGATCCGGGTGAAGTCGTCGATGCATGAATTAACTATTCGTGCTCCATCCTCAATCTGGCAGTGCCGACCAATCAACACGGCGCCTTCAATCCGGATTTTCTTCTGCTTAATCTTGCGGATAATTTCTTGGCGGCGTTTCTCCGAATCTGCGCTCTCACCCTGCACCCAAATGGGGTTTTCCTCGTTTAATCGGCCACCGAAGTCGTTGAGAGTTGAAAATCCGCCTTCCAGCAGCTTCTTCATGGCTTCCAAGTAGCTCTTGGGTGTGCCCACATCAAACCAGCTGCCCTTGAGCGTGTAACCGTAGACTGGCCGCCCTGACTCAATGATGTAGGGGATGAAGTCGTAGCCGAAGTCCAAGCGGTTCTTTTCCTTGATTATTTGCTGTACGCCTTTTTCCTTGAAGATTTTTCTCACTTCAGGCGACAAAACATACAAACCTGTGTTTGCGAGGTTGCTTGGCGCATCTTTAGGCAATGGTTTTTCGACGAAGCGTTTAATGCAACCGCACTTATCGATGTCGGCTATGCCTAAGCCCTCCACGTTATCGACTTCCCGAAGCACGATGGTTAAGCAGGCGCCTTTTTCCTTGTGAAAATCGATGAGACTTTTAACTTTGATGTCGAAGATGTTGTCGCCCTGCACCGCGAAAACGGGGTTGTTGAGTTCATAGTACTCCATGTTTATGCGTGCAGAATCCGCGCTTCCCAAGTCGGGTACGTTTGGCTGGTATTTTATATGGATTCGGGGTTTGATGTTGTAGCGCGCTGAGAATCCGTAGCCAGATTCGAAGTAGTCGTAGAGGTCTCGGTAGTTGGTGTAGCCTTTGACGCCGAATATGAAGTTGCGTATGCCCTGGCTTGCCAATGAAAGCAGCGAAAACTCCACCAGCGGCCTGTTGAGCAAGCGGAGGCAGGCTTTGCTGGTTTCCGCCGTCAACGGCAAGAGGCGCGTGGCTTTGCCGCCCACGGGAATTATGACTCTAATTTTTTCTGGAGCATAACTGTCTCCGACGAGTGGTGCGTAGTTGTCGCTCAAATGCTTCACCAATAACCTGTGTTGATAGAAGTTGTTTGCTCTCCTTTTAAACTGTTTGCAAAAATCAGAAGCCCCAAAAAGGTGCTTTTGGTGTTCTTACGGTGCACAATTTTATAGGCAACCTCCAGTAACTTAACAGATAAAACGGTTAGAGCAGCATGAGTAAACTCGGCGGATTCACACGGTTAATGCGACCAGTCAACTGCATAATGATGGGTTTCGCCGTACTCGTAGGCGCAGTTCTTGCATCTGCATCCCAATTTTCAGCCGTCAACTGGCTAAACATTCTCTTTGGGTTCCTAACAGGTTTCACTTTTTGCGCCGCCGCAATGGTCATCAACGACTACTATGACCGAAAAATCGACGCTATTAACGAACCACATCGCCCCATCCCCAGCGGTCTAATAAAAACACGCGAAGCCCTGAAGTTTATGGCGGCGCTGATAATCATAGGCTTCATATTTGCTATTCTGGTGAGCCCATTTTCTTTTGGCATTATTTGTTTTGGCGTAGCAGCAGTTTCTCTGGCCATCACTGCAACCTACATAACCGTGGGAAAAAAAAGTGGTTTGCCAGGAAACTTTCTGGTCAGCGTCTGCGTAGCCATACCCTTCATCTACGGCAGCGTAACCGCCATAGGAACCGTCGGGTTAAACGTGGTATTGTTCGCATCCATGGCTTTCCTCTCGAACACGGGCAGGGAAATAACCAAGGGCATAGTTGACGTGAAAGGCGACAGCGCTGAAGGAGTCAAGACGCTTGCAGTGCGGTTTGGAGAAAAAAACGCGGCGATTGCGGCAGTGGCATTTTTCATTTTTGCGGTTGTATTGACGCCTGTAACGTGGTTTCTGGGGTTAGTGGGCGTCTGGTTTATTCCGTTTGTTTTAGTCACCGACATAGGCTTGATTGTTTGCTCGACGCTTTTGCTCTTTGACCATTCACGAGAGAAGGCGCGGCGAATCAAAAAAGTGGTATTGTACCTGTTCCTAGTGGGGTTGCTCGCGTACATCTTCGGGATTATCCGGTAATCAAAGGCAGTTTAGATTTCAAGCGTGTGAAGACTTTTAGGAGAAACAAGGGTTAGCTTAGTCGGGGATTGTTTTGAAACGCGAAGAAGCCATATCGGTCCTAAAAGAACTCCTCGGCAACTGCATAGGTCTTGATGGGCACTCTTTGGAGTTAGCGCCGCCCAACGCTCCCACACCGATGAAGGATTGCTACCAAATTATCATAAAAGGCGTCCTCGATCAAGAAACAAAACAGCACATACAAGAAATAAGCACTGAACACAAACTCGCCAGCCAAACCGGCAACATGTGGAAAACAAAGCATTCTATAAACAAAACAGAACCCGACACACTCATAATCTACAAGCCAAAAACTTTAGCTTAGAGCATCCCAGCTTACCTTCAAGCATTAAACCGTTATTTTAAGTACACATTGCTGCTCCGCATTTCTTGCAAAACGACGCCTGCAACCTATTCTTGGCTCCGCAAGGACCGCAAGTTGCCTCTTCGGGATTTTCTGTCTCAATTCTTATTTGTTTGCCACAGCCTTCACAGAAAAGGGCGTCAGCGTCATTTTTTGAACCGCAATATTTGCAGAAAAAATCTGCCGAGTCAGCTTCCTGAGCTTTCAACTCCAAGTTCCCAAAGATTGAAAGTTTATCCTTCAGCACTTCAATGGTTGGCAGTAAATCGATCAGGTGCCTGAACTGTTCTTTATTGGGCGCAAATTTTGAGACGCACTCTGTGCTTAAGATGACAAATTTTGGTTTTTTCCCAGGAACCAGTTTGGCCTCTTCTATTTCTTCGTAGGTGTAAAAGCAGCTTTTTTTGCTGAGTTTTAGTTTTTCGTCAAGAGGTAAACTGTTGATTTCATTTTCTATTGTTTGCTTGTTTTTCCTCTTTTCATCTGGATTTATCAATGCTTCGGGTGCAATTCCAAAAAGGAAAGAACGGGGCGCTGAAACCTCGTCGAAACGAGTATTGTGCCCCATGCAAACGATGGCAATTCGCTTGTCGGTGAAATAGACGTCGTAGCGGGTGGGTGAATCGAGCGGTAACAGAATATCTTTGATGACTCCAAGTTGGCGTTCAGAATCTGGCATCGTTTAGTCCCAGTACAGATTAGTGCTTGATTACTTCTTAAGGTTTATGAGATGGGATATAGATTTTTTGTCAGAATATTTATCTGTCTGAAAAAACTTTTATCTGATAGATATAAATGTCTGAAAAAGTAAAAGTCGGCTTGCGCGGGCAAGTGGTAATTCCGAAAAAACTTCGCAAGAAATACAACATAGAAGAAGGAATCATAATCGAAATAGACGAAACAAAAGAAGGTCTGCTCTTAAAACCCTTCAACCCTGTAGCTGAACTCAAGGGGATCGGAAAAGGCGTCTTCGGCGACCCCGTGAAATACCAAAAAAAACAACGGGAAGAATGGGACAACAAACAATGAAGATAGCCTTAGACACCAACGTTCTGATCTATTTTTTTGAAGGCATCGAACCCCAAGCAAGCAAAATGGAAAGAATCTTAACCGCAATAATGAAGGGGCATGATGAGGGAATCGTTTCCACCATAACGATTGCTGAAGTCTTAACGGGCTTCTATTCGGCAGGAGACACCGTGAAAGCCGCTAAAGTAAAGAGGCTGCTGTTGGATTGGATCCTTAACGGCTTCAAGATAGTGCCAGTCACGTTTGAAATCGCCGATTCAGCCGCCAGCCTTCGGGCAAAAAGGGGCGGAAGATTACCTGATGCGTTAATTGTAGCTACTGCAATCAACCTGTCTGCACGCCTTGTGTATTCTCAGGATAGAGACCTTCAGCGGTACAGCCAGGAAATCAAAATCTGTGAATTGATGTAGAAAGGTCAAGCGGGAAAAATTTTGTTTTTTTAAAATGCTCGCATTCTTGGGCGGTTCTTTGTAATGGATTTAAGTTACTGCCACCAATGCTCTTTGGGCGCAACGAAGAGAACGCTATCATTTTGCTTTAATTGGCACACCTTGCTTAAACCGTATTTTTCTACTTTAACTTCATAGTCGCCCTCTGGAAGCTCAGCATTTACGTTTCCATTATCATCGGTATTCATGGAAAGTACCAATCTTTTGAATGGCGCGCCATTTTTGAGGTTTTCAGCCCACTGTTTGGGTGTTATGGGTTCCTTCTCTAATCTGAAAACTTGGACGTTAACATTGTTGATTGGTTGATTTTCCTTAAAATTAACGACTTTTATTGTAAGCTTGTAGGTCTTTTCCAAAATGGATTCCAAATTAAGTCATCGCCACAAAAAATCATCGGTTTAAAGATACAATTGGCAAATCCGACAAAGCATTCACGCGTAAACAACTCCAAGCTCAATATTCTCGGTCTTTTTTCCAGATGTTCAATGAGCATTGGCCCCAACAGTAACTGCTTGCTTTGTACATGCAGCCGCTGCAATTTGGAGAATCAAAATATCTACGATAAACCACAAAATCTGTCTCAAACATAGTATAGCGGGTCATGCATTTCAGTGTTTGCACCAGAAAATATTGGTCCTTTCAAAAACCCCCAGTAATTGATGGGTTTAGGTAGGTCGTGGTGCGTTGGTTGTAACCCGTCTTCTGCCGCCTGTGGCTGCTTGCACAACCAGAAAGCAGCCCGAACCTGACCCAGACGCCAAAACACATTGTGCAGCCCAGCCTGTTGGTAGATGATGTGTATATAGGGACTTTTCTGTTACAACTGCTAAAGAAAATGTTCAGTTTAGTTTCCACGTATATACCTGCATGTTAGTAAGCATTAAGTACCCATGGCTCTGTATCGTTTTCAACGAGGATATTAACATGTCTGAACGTTTCGCTAAAAAATGGGAACAGAAAAAAGACGAAGGCACATCATTCGGTAAAGCAATAAAAGAAACAATCACACCGCCCCCACCACTAAAACCACAATTAGACAACGCATGCAGAAAACTCGAAATGCAAATCAGCAAACTCGACCAAGCAAACGAGCGTTTCACACAAAAAGACAAAGCACTATTCGCCAAATTAGTCAACGCTTACACACAGCACGATCAAGCACACGCAAACATCTACGCAACTGAACTAGCTGAAATCCGCAAAATGGGCAAACTAATCATGAATGCACGGTTAGCACTCGATCAAGTAGCACTGAGAATACGCACAGTATCAGAACTTGGAGACGTCGTTTCCGCGTTAGGACCATGCGTTGGCGTTTTGAGAAGTGTCAGCAGTGGCTTAGGCGGAGTTTTACCTGAAGCAGAAGGTGAACTTGGCGACATCGGCAACATGCTCAGCGGATTAATGTTCGAAGCAGGCTCAAGCAGCGGTATGTCACTGAACTTTGACACAGTAAACGAAGACGCATCAAAAATCCTATCCGAAGCAGCAACCGTCGCAGAACAAAGAGTCAGCGCAAACTTCCCTGATCTGCCACCTGGAATGCCGGGCGCAGCCAACAAAACAAAGACCTAAACTGCCCGAGTAGTTTCTTCTCTTTTTCCTTTTCTTTTTCTTTTTTTTAAACCTCGAACTAATTTATCAAAAGCGCTGCACTTTTTCTGATAGGTTTACGGCTTTTTTCTTTAATTAATCATTTTCGGGTAGTGTTGAAAAAAGTGGATGCTATAATTACCATGATTTTCCTTTTTTGAAATTTAGCTGATGAACTAAGAAGGTTACTGCTCAAAAAATTAACCTCACAAATAACTGTTAAACTAGCTATGATGAATAATTATTCATGGTCAATAATTGTTATGGCGACCAAGCGGTATGTTCGATATCCCTTCCTTATGTGCCGTCACAGTAAAAGTTATATCAGCGGAAACAAGCTAAGATTCGATGAACTGCCATGGCTAAGGCACCTCTTTGTCCTACATGCTACGTGGAAATGAAACCTAAATACAACAAGCAAAAACTGGTAATCTACAATCAATGCCCCAAATGCGGCATGAAAATTCTCTTCACCCACTCAGGCCATTAACTTGGCGTTTTACGATGTTCCAAGGATAAGATTCAGCATGCATTGGCTGTTACATTTTAGACTCCAAATTCGAGGCAATTGATGCATTAAAGAAAGCCTACAAGCATCGAATTAACTAGAATATAATGCTTAAAAGCAACGAGTTCAAGCACATTTTTCCGCAATTTCTCAGTTATATCATGAAGCGCAAGAATAGATCCTTTGGATAGTAATGGTCTAATCGCTGGGAGATTTTGTTTAATTTCTGATACCGTATGGGTACAATCGCAAAATATAAAATTGAACTGGCCAGATCTAGCGACATCCTTGAAATCACCTTCCTTAATTGTAACGAGGTCCAGCAGTCCCAAACGTGACAAATTGGACTTCAGACTGGTGATCACATAATGATCTCTCAGTATTGGTCTAATATCTTCTTCAAATGACTGAAATATACATGTTCCAAGCAGGTTTTTTGAATCAGCCAGATAGAAAAATCCCATTGCCCTGCGCGGTATTAAGAACCGCGTGTTTCCAATATTTGTTGTCATTACTGGTCTAAAATTCTCAATCTTAGGATTTAGCTCTACGGTTGTGAACTCTTTCTTTTCAACACTGTCTCTGACGCCGTAGGCAATACATGCTGTTGAGCGCCCACCCAAGGACCTATTTCAAGAAACGGACCAGGTGTTGTTCTGGAAATCGCGTACAAAATTTGCTCTTCCGCAGGATGCATCCATCCTTTTACGCCGTCCAAGGAATAGTTGAACGGTATCGACTGGTATTCGTGTACTTTTCTCTTGTAAATTTCTAAAAGAGTATCCGTCTTTCCCGTATAGGTCATACAGGTAATAGCTTCCTTGATTTATTCATAAAAGAGTGATACTTCTAATGTGTTGAAATTTTTTCTATGCTCTCTGTATTCT
Source organism: Candidatus Bathyarchaeota archaeon (assembly GCA_903901015.1). Taxonomy (GTDB): domain Archaea; phylum Thermoproteota; class Bathyarchaeia; order Bathyarchaeales; family Bathycorpusculaceae; genus Bathycorpusculum. Next base: position 149,991 of record CAIUPH010000004.1, read on the forward strand.
TCACCCATTGCTAATTTCAAGAGGGTGCCCTTTGTTATTTTGGAATATTCCGCGGTTGCTCTTCAAATCGGTTTAACTCGGTTGCCAACCCATCAAAAACAAATAGGCGACCTTACTACATCTGCCGCAGGGACAGTTATGGAGCAAAAAAGAAAATTTAAGTCCATAGATGAATACATCGCTACTTTCCCCAAGAACGAACAATTAATTTTAGAACAGATAAAAATAGCAATTAAAGATGCCGCGCCGCAGGCACAGGAAACAATAAGTTATCAGATGCCCGCATTCAAACAAAACGGCATCTTGGTTTGGTTTGCAGCGCACAAAAACCACATCGGGTTCTACCCTCGAGTGTCAGCCATCGAGGCGTTCAAAGACAAATTAGCCCATTACAAAGTAAGCAAGGGAACCATTCAATTCCCATTAGATCAACCTATCCCGTTCGATTTGATTAAGGACATGGTGCGGTTTAGAGTAAAAGAAAACTTGGCTAAAACCTGATTTATCGCTTAGGACTGTTTAGTTTTCCCAAACTGATAGGGCAGACGGTTTCAGCGTGTTCGTTGAGATGAAGTAGCAGTCGCTGTCAAGAAGCAAACTTAGGTTGTGCTGAGTCACAAAATCTTTTATGAACATAAGGTCGCTGTTGTTAACTGCGCTCTGCTCAAAAGTCAGTACGATTCCGTCTTTTACGGTATCAAGCATCTTTACGTCTAAACTGCAACTTGAACCAATTTCTCTCTTGAACACCATTGCCTCAAATATCTTCAAATTTTTTTTCCCCTTTCCAAATTTAGCCGCTCACGTTAACCAAAAATGTGTCTTGGATAACTGAATGCAAGCCTAAAACATAATATATATGTGCATATAGCCTTTTAAGGTTTCGCGTTTTAGAGCCAGAAAACGCTGTCTTACAGCTCAATACACTGCGAATAAGGGTTGAATCGAAAAATGAAAAAGAAAAATGGCTGAAATAAAAATCTAAGGCAGCTACAGAGCGATGCCTAAGCCATGTGCTACGCATTGCCCATATTCTTGGTCTGCTTTGTAATGCACGATCCGTTCGGGGATGCACTCGCGGTTGAAATGCGCCAGTTTCTCAATCAAATGCACCTCTTGAAGTATGACGGGACCGTTGTTGCTGACTTACAGCGAGTTCTGGTCGTCAGAAACGGTAGCGCCCTGATTTGTAGTAAAAGTTTCTTTCACAAAATATCTCCTGCTTTGCTCTCAAAGCCTGTTCAACTACAGAGCAAGGTTGTTTAAATTTTTATTGCCTCTGCTGCAACGTTGGAGCTTCACGGGTTAATTCGGTAAAACACATGTTTTATAATGTCGGCTGATATTTTTTTAATCTTTAGCTCTTAGAAGACGCCAAGCACCTTAACCAACATGACCGCGATTGAAGCGACTGTTACCAAGAACATGATTTTTCCCTTAGATTTACCTAAGCCGCCTGATTCTCCTTCGGTGGGAGTAAACTCGTATTCTTTAACTTCTTTAGACTTAGAGTTTATCCGCACTTTAGCGCTCGACTTAAGAGACGTCATTTCAACAACGTAGAGTTCCCCATCAAGAGACACCTTCATGGGGGTCCAACTGCACTTGTAGCCCAACCGCTTAAGGAAGTCCACTGTCAAAGCCGTAGCATTTTCGGCGTCGAACCGTGAAATCTCTGGTGAAACCTCGGTTGGTTCAGTAGACATTGATCCTTCACGCGATGCCTGGAACAAGCTATACAATCAAATTGGTCACGGCAAAAGGAACCTCAGTCGTGACATCAGCAATAATGTACAGCCCATAGTTTGGGTTCTCATTTTGTAAAGTTTCTAAAGTCAGGTTTTGTTATTTGCTTTTGGATTTCTCGTAGGCTTTTGCGATGGCTTCGCTGGTTAACACACCCACAACCTTCTTTGGGGATTGCTTGTCAACGACTGGGATTAAATCGATTTTTTCGCGTGCCATAATCTTGTTGGCTTCAAGAATTGATTCATCCTCGACTATTGAAATGTTCTTCAGCGGCATCTCCTCAACCGCAAGAGCGCCGCGCTCCTCAGGTTTAACCTTCATCAACTCACTCCAAGTCACGACACCCTCGAAAACGCCGTCTTTCTCCACCAGCACGTCGTGGTAGCGGTTCTTGAACATGACTTCTAGGGCTTCAGCGATGCTTTGCTGTCGGTTCACTGAACCGAACTCAGATACCATAACATCCTTAACCCGTACGCCAGCCAAAGTCGTGGAAATAATGGTTTGCTCCGCTTCTTCACTGGCGCCAATGTAAACAAAAACTCCCACCAAAATCAACAGGAAATTGAGCCAGAAGCCTATGATAACCATGGCGATGCCGAAGATTTTTCCAATGTAAACCGCGTACCTTGTCGCGTCAGAATACTTCAAGCGTTCAGTAAGAAGTGCCCTGAAAACTCTTCCGCCGTCCATGGGAAACGCTGGAATCAAGTTGAAAGCCCCAAGAAGAATGTTCAACGTGGCTAAATCCGTCAGGGGGTTTCCAGTAATGGTTGTGAATGTGGCGAGCGTGAATGCCTGCGTCGAAGTTAACAAGCTAACGGCTAAGAGTGCAACACCCAAAACCAGACTCGTAAGCGGTCCAGCAACCGCCATACGCCACTCCTGCGATGGGTTGTCGGTGATTTCTTCAATTTCGGAAACTCCGCCGATGGGGTAGAGAATGATTTTTCGAACTTTAATTCCATAGTGCCTTGCTATGATGGAGTGTGCGAGTTCATGGAAAACCACGAAGACAAACAGGAACAGAACGATGAAGAACGTGTAAAACTGCATCGTCGGAATAGATAGGATGAGAACTGCGATGATTAAAAGAATGAACGTGAAATGTAGTTCGATTGGGATTCCCCAAGCGGAACCTATCTTAAAAGAATATCGCATAAAATAAAGTGGGGGCAGTTGGTTTTTAAAGTTTCGACAAACGATGTTTTTGATGCAGTTTCATCAAAAGTTGGCTCGTAACAGTTTTCGGCAGGTTTTTCCAAAAAATTCTAATAGCGACCCGTTGTATGAACGCTCGTTGGTTAAGCAACCATTAACGGTAAGTGTCAAGAGAGGGAGAAATGCATGAATAAAAAAATTGGTTTAATCGTTTCTGTCTTATTAATCTGTGTTTTAGGCGCGGCAATCTATGCTACATCCATTGTGTCGCCATCTCAGCGGCCCACGAAGGAACTGGAATTTACGGTCAGCGGTTCAAGTGACTGCCTGAGGTTTCTGAATAATTCAGTGCCGACAATTTATGTGCCGTTCACTGTGGCGGCGCACCAGAACATGCAGCTCACGGTTAACTGTACAAAGATGCCCGGCGGCGTAAACGGTTGGACGGACGTGTACGTCTACAATGGCTACTGGAACGGCGGAACCAACAACACCTGCATCTCAAGCGACATATACCCGATTCTAAACGACATACAGAGCACAGAACTCGCAATACGCCTAAACAGTCCCTTCACAGAAACCTTCGGAGCATCATCAACCCTGCAGAGCTACACCGTGTTCTTTGTTGTGCCTCCAGGCGGGCAGCAAGCAACATTCCACGTAACATTAAAACCGGCGGTTTAACCATCTTTTTTACTTTTTTAGCCAAACTATAATAAACAGAAAAACTGGACTATTCTTCATGGGAATTCACTATAGTAAACTTTTTGTGGTTATCTGCATCGCAGTTTTGATTGTTTTTGTAGCGCCCAGCGTTTATGTGGTTGCTGCAGAATCTTCTACAGCTAAACCTGTTGTACCAGCCTTCACTGCAAAGTTAGTTGACCGCTCCTACAATGTACCCGCCGCATCCTCAGTTGATTCCTACACAGGGCAAACCCTTACTACGCCTGCTCACCGAGTTGAAAACTACACCATAGACGTAACGATTCAAAAACCAGGCTTTCTAAGTGGAGGAGACACTGGGGGCTTCTGTTATAACGTTCGCGTTAAGGGACATTTTGGTGTTGATTGGTTCAACTTTTACCGCATAGGTGAGGGTCCGAAGCTCTCAAACTATTCGAACTCTGTAACACTGACTTATATTTTAGACTTAATCACGCCGGAGAACGAACCAGCTTATCCCTCCAGAAACAATGATTTGGTTACCAGCGCTAATTCTATTTCGGAGGTTCCGCCAAACTCTCAGCTTGACTTTCAGGTTGAAGCAATGACGGGTTACTGGACCCGTACAATCCAATTTGATTCAGAGCATTTTGTTGCTCAAGAAAGTGGATGGAGCAACACACAAACCGTAACCATCCCGGGTAATTCACCAACACCTTCACCGAATAATTACGTTTCGCCAACGCAAGCCATGCCAACCGTCAACACTGGACCAATCATCAATACTTATCTGGGTTTAGACTATGGTGAAGTCATAATCATAGCCATTTTAGCTGTAATCGCTGTATTGTTGGTTATTCTGATAATGGTTATTCACCAACGAAAGCCAACTAAACAGCAGCAGGATTCAGTCTGCAATACGGTTAAATAACTGCTCTGGGCTAAGTTTATTTGAGGTTGTCGGTTTGTCTGAATTTGTTTGGAATAAACCTGTTTTGTGCATTTTTAAGGAGCGGGATGTTAACCCTGAAATTGACCCGTTCGTTGTTGTGAAAGCAAAAAAATTAACCATAACTAAGGGCGCAGACGCCAAGTTTTCTGGCAGCATACTGGATTTCTTTACGCTTATGGGAGATGCCGACTACTTGACAACTAAAGAAGGCGTAGCGGACCATTACGTGATGTGCTGGTTTGACGATACCGAGATGGATACGACTAAGGATTTGAGGCGTATAAGGGGCGTAACGTTCAATGGGAAAACTGCCTGTGCCGCGAACGAGAAAACTGGCAAGAGAACCTATAACGCTTCTTTCAAGGCTGAACACGCCAAACTAAAGTGACTTTTCCACTTTTTGGTCAGCCATTAACCGTTTAGCAGAAATTTAAAACAGAATTATTTTGCGATGGATACACAGCATTTTGAACTGGCAATGCTCTCTTGTGTTAACTTTTTATTTTTTTTCTCTAAGGAGAGCCCAGTTTATTGGTTTATTCCTTTAATGACTAAAAAAAGGTGTGCAAAAATTATCAGACTAGCCACATATCCCAACCAATCTGGAACCCTGAAACCATTGTAACTGGCGTAATTATAATCGGGAGTAATACTACCCACAATTACCATAGAAACCAAAATTGCAAAACCAATCGCAATAACAATTACTCCCACCACTAACCTAAAATTGGCTTTCATTTTTTCACTAATGATGTATTTGTTTTGACCTTTCTTAAAAAATTTGGAACCACGCACAACTTGGTATTTTATGGTATTCTGTTTGCTTGTATCGACGTAGTTGCTTCAATAATTCTGCTCCCAATTCTGATTATTCTTAAATATAACTGGATAAATTTCTATTGGGTAAGGTCGTAGACCATGGTGGAGCAAAAGTTAAAGGCTACTCTAATTACTGGTAGGACAATCGATCAGGGCGTTGGGAAAGAAATGGGCAAGGGCTCAATCGAGTACTTTGAAAGTTCTTCTGTTTGTTTTATGGATAAAGCCGACATGATCCAACTTGGCATAAAGAGCGGAAGCAACGTTCAAGTATCCTCCAAGTACGGGTCAGTCATCGTTAAAGCAAAGAAGACAACACGCGGCGCCAGTCCCGGCTTGGTTTTCATCCCCTGCGGCTTATGGGCAAACGCCATCTGCGGCGACGAAACCTTCGGCATGGGCATGCCAATGTTCAAAGGCTTCACAGTAGAAGTCCAAGCAGCCCCAAACGAACCTGTCTTGACCTTAAATGAACTTCTCAAAAAAGAGTATGGACGGTAACTAAAATGACCTCAGAAGTTAAATCAGTCGTTTGTCCAATATGCGGTTGCTTATGCGACGACCTTGAAGTAACCGTGGAAAATAACGAGATTGTTAAAATGAAGAATGGCTGCTCAGTCTGCGAAGCCAAGATGGTTCACGGCTACAAGAGCGAAGAACGCATCTTAAAGCCCATGATCCGAAAAGACGGCGAATTAGTCCCAGTGTCGATGGATGAAGCAGTGAAAAAAGCCGCCAAGATTCTTACAGACGCAAAGTACCCACTCCTGTTTGGCTGGAGCAGTTCAACCAGCGAAGCACAGCGCATAGGCGTAGAGTTAGCTGAAGAATTAGGTTCAGCATTAGATAACTGCTGCAGTGTATGCCATGGACCATCCGTTATGGCTACACAGGAAATCGGAATACCCGCAAGCACGCTTGGCCAAATCCGCCACCGCGCAGACCTTATTGTTTACTGGGCATGTAATCCATGGACTTCTCACCCAAGACACCTCGAACGCTACACCAGCTTCACTGATGGACGTTTCGAGAAGAGCGAGTGGAAGAGCTACATGCAGAAGATGAAGGGCGACGCAAGCATGAAGAAAGTGCAAGCTGCGTCCAAACGAATAATCGGCAGCACAATTCCAGCGATGCGTCCAGACGCATGTGCTCTTAATGCGCCGCCTCAAACGATGCAGAAAGAAGGCCGCAAACTCATCGTCGTCGACGTCAGGAAAACCATGACGGCTGACGCAGCGGACTATTTTATCCAGGTTCAACCAAACAAAGACTACGAAATAATCGAGGCTCTACGGTGTTTAGTAGGCGACCAAGAACTGGATGTTGACACAGTCGGCGGAGTCAAAGTGGAATACTTAAAAGACGTTGCAGATGCAATGGTGAACTGCGAGTTCGGCGTAATCTTCTTCGGTTTAGGCTTAACTCAGAGCGCAGGCAGATTTAGAAACATCGAAAACGCAATCGCCCTAACAAGGGACCTTAACCGAAAAACAAAATTCGTAATCTCACCCATGCGAGGACACTTCAACGTAACCGGTGCAAACGTGGTTTTCGCTTGGTCAACAGGCTACCCATACGCACTCGACTTCTCACAAGGGTACCCACAGTACAACCCTGGCGAATTCACAACCATCGACCTGCTAAGACGCGGCGACAACGACGCAACACTTGTCATTTCCGCAGATCCAGGCGCTCACTTTCCCAAAGCCGCAGTTCAAAACATGATGAAGCACCCCTTAATCACCATTAACCCAGACATGAACGCCATCTCAAGACTCGGCGACGTTGTGTTTCCAACACAGTGGTGCGGAATAGAATGCGAAGGAACAGCTTACCGCATGGATCACGTTCCGATTATGCTACGCAAAGTCGTTGAGCCACCAAAGGGCATTCTAAACGACGAGGAACTGCTGAAACGAATACTTGCCGAAGTTAGAGTAATTAAAGGTAAAAACCCCGACACCGAAACCAAAGCTGAAGTTAAAGAACGCAACAAACTGGCGCCCAGAATCGAAATTAAGCAAAGAAAGAAAGCGAAAAAAGTGGAGGTTGCTTAAATGACTGAGTTACTCATAAAAAACGGCTTCGTCTTCGACCCCATCAACAAGATTAACGGGGAAAAAATGGATATAGCCATCAAAGACGGCAAAATTGTCCATAAAGTTAGCGGCAAAGCCCAAGTTGTTGACGCCTCAGGCTTAACAGTTATGCCCGGCGGCGTTGATATTCACACTCACATTGCAGGCGGAGAAGTTAACACAGGCAGAATAATACGTCCAGACGACCACGTTAAAGACGTAGAACGCAAAACCGCCATGACCCGTTGCGGCACAGGCTACTCTATCCCATCCACTTTCACCACGGGTTACCGTTATTCACGCATGGGTTACACAACCGTTATGAACCCTTCAATGGCGCCTCTTGAAGCCAAGCACACTCATGAAGAATTAAACGACATACCGCTGCTCGATAAAGCCACTTATCCGTTGATAGGTGACTGGTGGTTTGTGCTGGAAAATTTGGCTAAAGGCGACATCGTAGAATGCGCTAAACATGTTGCTTGGATGCTGGATATAACTAAGGGTTACGCCATAAAAATCGTTAACCCAGGAGGATTAGAATCTTGGGGTTTTGGCCACAACGTTCACAGCATCGATGACCAAGTTCCCAACTTCTGCATTACCCCACGCGAAATCGTGACTGGACTAGCAAGAGTCAACGCGTTGCTAAACCTGCCTCACTCTATACATCTTCATACTAACAATCTGGGATTACCAGGCAACTACACCACAACGCTCGATACGATGAAGGCGCTGGAAAGCGTGCCATACAATGGCAAACCAGTTTGCCACATAACACACCTGCAGTTCGCAAGCTTCGCAGGCGACGGTTGGGCACACTTCCAATCAGCCTCAGAAGAAATATCCAGCTACATCAACGCCCACAACCACTTGACCTTCGACATGGGGCAAGTCATATTCACAGACACCACAACCATGACTGCCGACGGTCCCTTCGAGTTTTCCCTCTACGAGCTGGGCGGCCACAACAAATGGGTCAACAGCGACGTTGAAACCGAAACCAGCGGCGGAATCATACCTTTCCACTACAAGAAAAACAGCCCAGTAAACGCGTTGCAATGGTCCATCGGATTGGAATTGGCTCTGCTAATTAAGGATCCTTGGAAAATGTTTATGACAACCGATCACCCCAACGGCGGACCCTTCTTTGCTTACCCACGTGTTCTCGCTTGGCTATACAGCAAGAAAGCGCGTGAAGCAACACTTAAGCACTGTAACAAGAAAGCCCAGAAAAAGAGCCTGCTCCCAACAATTGATCGTGAAATGACGCTCTATGAAATAGCCATCATGACCCGTGCAGGTCAAGCAAAAGCGCTGGGACTACCGAACAAAGGGCAGCTTGGCGTTGGCGCAGATGCGGACGTTGCAATATTCAACATTAACCCTGAAACAATGGATATAGCCCAGCAATTCAAGGCGGCACGCAAAGCCTTCAAACACGCGGCGTACACAATTAAAGACGGCAAAGTTGTTGTGAAAGACGGCGAAGTCGTGAACAACACTACACCTGGCAGAACCATGTGGCTTGATGTCCAAACCAAAGACCCCTGCGTAATTGACGAGGAAATGAGACGCAAATTCAAGCAGTACTGGACAATTGAATACGACAATTACCCAGTGTTCGACCATTACCTGAGGGTTCCAGAAAAATTAACCGTAAAGGCAAGTGTCTAAAATGATAATTCTAATCTCCAAACGAAAATTCGATGTCCCAGTTCAAGCAGCATGCATAAGCCCAGACGTATTCAAAGGCAAAACAACCGCTGAAATCGCAAACATGCCTGTCACCGAAGGAAACCGTAACCTGAAACTCGGCGACCTCTTCGAAATCCAAGAAGATAACCTTGAAACCCCATACATCACCATCAACGGAGACGCAGGCAAAGTCAAACGAATCGGCTCCAATATGAAAACAGGCGAAATCGTCGTCAACGGCGACTGCGGCATGCACACAGGCGAGAAAATGGCAGGCGGCAAAATCACGGTAAACGGCAACATAGGCGGCTGGTCGGGAAACGACATGAAAGGCGGTTTAATCGAAGTCCACGGCGACGCAGGCGACTACTTGGCTTCACCCTACAGAGGCACAGCTACAGGCATGAAGGGCGGCGTAATAATTGTTGACGGCAAAGTCGGAAGCGACTCCGGATGCTACCTGCACGGCGGCGTACTCAAAATCAAGGGCGGCGCAGGCAGGTTCCTTGGCTACCACATGAGCGACGGCGTAATCCTTGTCGACAAAGAAGTTGATGTTCGCCCAGGCGCATGTATGACCGGCGGCAAAATCGTAATCACAGGCACAGTAGAAGAAGTTATGCCATCATTCACAATCGACAGTGTTAAACCCAAAGTAAAAATCGACGACACCACAAACGTCGCAGGACCCTTCTACGTGTTTTTAGGCGACCTCGCAGAGCACGGTACGGGCAAAATCTTCGTTAACAAAGCATGCAACCCGCAAATGAAATTCTACGAAAAATACCTCTAATCTTTTCCTTTTTTCAAGCTAAATTTATTAGACCTTAGTCGTAATTGGCTACACTGGCGAAAATCACAAAATTTCCACCATTACCTATCCACTCAGATACGCTTTTCACAAGATACCCACCACTAAACTACGAAAAAATCATAGTTTTTCTAGCACAACTAATTATGACTAAGGTCTGCTCTTATTTTTGGAAGCTCTTTAACACTTTTCTTTTATCCAGGAAACTTATGAGAATCACTACTAGAAATGCAAGCAGGATTGTGGCTCCAACCATCGAGATGATGGCGAGGTAAATATCGATGGATTTCTTTAAGACGATATACCCGTAAAAATTGCTCACTGCACCGAAGACAAAGAATGCCTCTAACGCTAAGAGGCCTGCGATGGCTAATCGGTCGTTGTTTTTTCTTTTTTGCGGGGTTATTTTGGTTCTCTCCTGTGAAAACTTGGATTATTAAGTTGGATCAGATGACGAGGCATATATGCAAAGCTGACGTTTTAAATTTTGTCTTACAGGTGAACGTGAACCATTTTTGGTTTCAGCATCGTTGAGGTAGCCGAATGCCTTATCAGATGCGCTGGGTTCAAAAAACACGGAAACAGAGGATAAGTATGCGCCAGGTTGACATGACCCGCCTGGATTTATCGACGGGCAAAGCTGAGAAAACAGTGGATTGCGTGGCTGAAGAGGTTCCTCTCCAAATAACCCTAAACGCCTCTTACTCGTTTGTCATCTGGTGTTCTCCTTCGCAGTTTAAAGAACTCGCAGTCGGCTACTTGCTCTCCGAGGACATTCTAAAGTCGGTTGATGAAATCCAAGAGTTAACCGCAAACGACGCAACACTTAATTGCCAAATTAAGCTCAAGGCGACGGTGGATTTGGATGAACGCATGAAAAACTCGCGGCGCAGCACACGCATAATTCCCCTCATAAAAGCCAGCACCTCACCCTACCAACACGACCAGAAAATTTCCACCGTAAAATCCAAACTCACCATCAAAGCCCAAACCATCCTTGACGCCATCAACCAGATGAACAATTTAGCCAAGGGCTTCAAGGAAACAGGCGGGCTCCACGACTCAGGCATCTTCAAATCCGACGGCACAATGGTTGCCTTCTCAGAGGATGTGGGCAGGCACAACACCGTCGACAAAGTCATAGGCGCCGCGTCACTGTCAAAGGCTGATTTTAGCCAGTGCTTCATGATTATTACTGGGCGCGTGCCCGGCGACATGATTTACAAAGCCGCCAAAGTCGGTTTACCCATAGTTGCATCCGTTGCCGCGGTGCTCAATTCGGGTGTTTCCTCGGCGGAAAAAGCCAGCATCACACTCATTGGGTTCGTACGCGGCAAACGCATGAACATCTACACCGGCGAAGAAAGGATAATTCTGTAGGTGCCTGCTATGGACCGACCCGACATTAAACGAATGCCCAAACGCACAAACCCCTTGGACGCGCAAAAACAGCTCCTTGACGCCGTCCATCAAAACGTTATGCCCGCCGAAACTGTGGCGCTACAGTATGCGCTGGGCAGAGTTTTAGCAAAGGACGCATTTTCAACAGTTAACATTCCCGATTACGACAAAACCTTCATCGACGGCTACGCAGTCAACACAGCCGAGACCAAAGATGCCTCAACTTCTAAACCCGCAGCCTTCAAAATAACTGGAAAACTGTTCCCAGCAGACTACCCAACCGCCATCCAAGTTGAAAAGGGCGAAGCGGTCTATGTTGCCTGCGGAGCACCCATCCCCAGAGGCGCAACCGCAACCGTGAAAGTCGAAGAAACAAGATTGAACAACGACAAAATCGAAGTAATCCGTGAAATCTCCTCGGGCGAAGGCATAATTCCGCTTGGAGATGACATGCGAAAAGGCGATTTAATTCTGGGGAAGGAACAGGTGTTAAGACCTCAGGATGTCGGGGTTCTAGCATCGTTGGGATTGAGTGCTGTTGAAGTCGTAAGAAAACCCCGAATCGCAATACTCTCAGGCGGAGACGAATTAATCAAGCAAAGCAGCAAGAACCCCACTAGAATCGCAAACAACTACGCTCTTGTCGTGGCAGGCTTAGCTTCTGAGCTTGGCGCCGACGCGGAAATGGCTGGGATAATGCCCGATGCCCTTGAAAAAGTAACAGCGAAAATCGCCAAGGCTCTGACGGATTCGGATATTGTTGTTACGATTGGCGGGACATCGATGGGAGTCAAGGATTTTGTTCCAGACGCCGTCAACGCGCTTGGCAAACCAGGCGTGGCTGTGCAAGGTGTTTCGCTGCGGCCAGGCGCCGTTTCAGGTTTCGGAATCGTGAACGGCAAACCCGTGGTTATGCTTCCTGGGCACATTGGCTCATGTATCGCAGGGTTCTACCTCTTTGCTGCACCCTTAATCAGCCAGTACCTCGGCATAGACGGCGATGGAATGCTCCCGAAGTTGAGCGCTGAGTTGGCGGAAGATTTGGAGACGGGTCCACAGTTCCGATTCCAACTTGTCCATGTCAGACGATTAGTTGGCAAATTCTTAGCTAAACAAGTCGAAGGCGGCTCCAGCGCATTGACAACCATCGTCAAATCGAACGGCTACATAATCGTGCCTCCGCACACCACGCTGGCGAAGGGCAGCCGCGTGGAAGTTTACTTGTTTGGCAAACTCGAATTATCCCAAATCGTTTAACGGACTTTGGATGGGTACCTGTGTGCGTGCCCTTCTTTTCCCATTACCCATGATTCGCACCAGGATTTATCAGCCAAGGCGCGTTCGGCTAAGAGCAGGGCGCGGTTGTTTTCGTAGATTTTTGCTTCGATGCGGTAGCTGTTTGCTGCACGGAGGTAGGCTTCTTTGCCTTCAAAATCTAGTTCGGATTCGGACTGGACTTCTGACTGTTTGTGTGCCAGAGTTAACAAAGCCTCCCCAAGACTCTCCTCCGCCAAAGCAGCCCAGAAAAAAGAGTTACAAACCTCCAAATTACCCGCGCAAAACGCAAACGTCTTCTGAGCCTCCAACAACTTACCCTCCTGAAGCTTTTTGGCACCTTCCCGCAAAAGCCACAAATCAGAAATCGACAAAACACCCAAGCTAAGAGGCAGGTTTTCTGTGACTGGACCGTGGGAGCGGCGAGTTTGCAGGCGAGTCAGGTCTTCTTTCGAGTTTATGTTGATGAAACTTTTGAGTTCGGGGTCGAGCGTTTTTATGTGGTTGACGGGGGAGACGAGTAGGGTTTTGCTGGCGCCTCTTGGAATGTCGTCTGAGCGGGGACGCTTTAGCTGGCAGAGGGTTTCGGCGATTTCAAGGCTGTGGGGTCGCTCCAGTACCATGATGAGTGTTTCAAGTCTTCCGTTGGGCCACATTGGAACCGCCACCTCAAAACCTTCAGCTTCGTTAAACATGTACTCGGCGACTTTGGGCTGCAGAAAAGGCATGTCACAGGGCAAAGTGAGGCAGTAATCTGCATGAACCGCTTTTAACCCTGACATGATTGCAACGTTTGGCCCGCTGATATGGCTGATTTTTTCGTCGATAGAAATCTTCACGTTTAAGCAGTGTTTTCTTAAGATTTGAGCGTATTTTTTCTGTCGTTCCTCATCATTCACGCATACAACAACTTCATCCACGACGCTTTGGACATTTTCAATGGCGTGGATTAGAAGGGGTTTTCCTGAAAGCAACGCGAGGGCTTTGTCCCGCCATTCTTCCCGTCCAGTTTGGAATCTGCGGGCTTTTCCTCCTGCCAGTATTAGTGCGGCCCGTTTAACCATGCTTGTTTCCTCAGTTAACGGTTTTTTTGCCTGATTTTTCTAGTTGCTCTTTGACGAGTGCGATGAGTTTTTGGCCTTCTTCAGGAATCTTGATTATTGGGATTTTGCCGTAGAGGGTGTTGGCTGAGTTTTTGGCGGCTACTCCCGTGATGGCGATGACGGGTTCCACGGTTCCTTTGAGCGTTTCTTCGAGGCCCTCTGTGTTTTTAGCTGTGATAATTTTTGGTACATCGGGGCGTTTTGCGATTAAGCTATGGAAGCCTTCGATGAAGACAATATCCAGTTTCTCCTCCTCGAGCAGCGCGATTATTTTGTCTAAATCGTTTAGCGCCATCTCAGTTTTCTTGATGATGTCTACTTCTTCGGGTGAAATGGCAACGATGACTTTGGCGCCTGCTTTGGCGTACCGCCAAGTATTGGTGCCTTCTGTATCCATTGTGAAACCCTTGTGATGTACATGCTTAATCGAGCCAATCTGGTAGCCTTCAGCCGACAGATGCGAAATAAGATATTCTAAAGTTACTGTTTTTCCCGAACCGCTAACGCCAACAGCGGCGATGACTAAAACCGTATGATGCACGCTCCGTTCTCAAATCAAGGGGCTTGGCTTTTATAAATTAATCCCAAGTTTTCAGCTTTTAGGGATCTTTAGCCCGCGAAGTGGTCCCATAATATTTGGATCCTAATATCCAACCATTGCACTACGCCTATACAACACACACTAAAATGTGCCAGTGTATATTGTATATATTGTGCCTATCAAAGCGTTGTGATTCACCAAACATAACTACTCCATCAACCAAACACAAAAAAACAACCCAAAAGTCACGATTAACCCGAACAAGCATTAAGCTTAATTCCCCACAACACACTAAATACA
>CAIUPH010000005.1 GCA_903901015.1 Candidatus Bathyarchaeota archaeon
TAAATTATTTCGCCATTTTTGATGGCGTTTCCACGGATCATCCTGCATATTTTAATCGTGCAATTGCAGGCAACGTACTGTTGATTGTTCGTCGAAAATACGAAAAATAGAAGACCCCGCTTTGGTGCGGTTTACAGTTTTTTATTTAGTGATGTCGGTCAGGTAGCTGTTTAAGGCTTTGAACCCTGCCTGCATAACTTCGGAGTGGCCTTTTGCGATGCTTATGAACGGTGAGAGAATGACAAAGCCTAACTTTGCGACTTTGACGTTCCATCGGAACTGCATTTTTGTCTTGTCGCCTTCAGGCTCAAATGTGCATGACCCCGTTCCGACGAAGTCGCCTGAAATGTCCATATCTATGGATTTGCCTTCCACGAGCTTGGTTATCTTGTAGGAGAACTTGGCGTTTCCAGTGCGGTGTATGGCGATATTAACGACTGCGCCTTCATGGTTGATGGGCAGGTCGCCTTTGAGTTTTGATTCGTGAATGGGCATCCACCAGTGGGTTACTCCTCCGAACTCGTTTAAAACAGCTTTGTAGACATCTACGGGCGGGGCATCTATTACGGCTTCGTCTAATGATTCAATTATTGGCATAGCTGTCAATTGGTTGGTTTCGCTTAAAGGCTTTTCTTATCTGCTCCATGGAGCCGCGTCTGGACCCCGGCTTTGCAGTCAAAAAATCTGGATGAGAGTTCAAGAAAAAGAGGAATGCCACCCATCAATCATCGGTTCATGCTCTCTGCACGCTTTCTCTAAACCGTAGCGCCGAAGCGGTTTAGTCAGGTGCCGCTGAGAACGCGTCGAAGTGACGTACAACCCCACCTTGAGCGCTCGTGGCATAACAGACTCGGTTTTCTTTAATTCGCTATATTTGCTGCCGCATTTTTCGCAGCGTAACCCCTGGTTTTTGCCCATGGATTTTAAGCGTTTGTTGCAGTTAGGGCAGAGGGGGTTTTCCGAAACGGTTTTTTTGGCAAGTGATTTGATGCTGATTTTTTCGAGGTTAATCGTCACGGGCTTATTGGCGGTGGCTTTGTGGACGGCACCGTAAACCTCGATTTCGTCGCCGACAATGAGTTCTCTCGCAATTTTGCGCAAATCACCCGTGGGCTCGTAGGCGGCGCAATCTACTTCAGCGGTTTCGTCTTTGATGGAGAAGATGACGTGTCGCAGTGGAACTACTCGCGGGTTCTTTGAAACAGTGCCTTTGGCGATGACTGAGCTATAAGGTTCAAGGCTTCCCAACGATTGGGCGGGTGTCAGGTGGGCGTCTGTGCCCTGGTTGCTTCGGAAGATAACCCAACGCTCCACAGACTCCAACGGCTTAACCAAACCGTAGGCTTTCTTGACTATTTCCGCGGATTCACCCCTGATTCCAAACAGGATGGGGTCAGGACCACGCGGCGTAATGATAACTCTGCCCTTCTCAACATCCACGTTGTTGAAGGTGAAGGGCTGAGTTTGCTTGTCCATTTCAAAAATCGAACCTTCATCAACCCGCCGTTTGGTGCCCAGGTTTTCGGGTGTTCGGTAAGCAATCAACTCGAAGGTGTGGTCGAAATCTAAGGTTTCTCCGATTGCCGCTAGTGCACCGATGATTCCCCTGCAAGAGTTAAACCCAGCTGCCTCTGCACCCAACTTTTTGATGAGGGCCGTTGCTTCTTTGAGGGTTACGATGGCGGTTTCAGTTTTTTTCGAGAACGCGCGCAGCTCAGCGGAGATTTCCTGATTTTTGTAGATGACTATTCCTGGGTCGGTACCTTTTTCTTTGACAGCCGACTGCGTTTCCCAAAGATCCATGGCGGTGCTTTTTATGTCGTCTTCAAATTCTTCGCTGTAGGTAAATCGAAGGCATAGGGCGCCGTTGCCCCGTGTTTTCCAGGGTACGTTGGGGTTAAGCCTAATCAGGGTGGGGTAATCGGCAAAGTTAACATTGAATTTTGCGAGTTTCTCGATTAGAACCGCGGCGAGGTATGTGGTGCAGCCTCCCTTCGTTGAGTCAGTATCATCCAACCCAATATGCATAGTCTGCTGTGTCAACGCGGCTGCTCTCCAAGATGAAGAATAGAAGACGTGTTAGAAATTAAAAAGTATCGTTAACCTAAAACATGCTGTGACTATTGGATTAGGGGAGCTTCAAAAACGACTTGTTTTGAGGTTGGGTTCTGGGGTTTCTCAGTGGTTATGATGGTTAATTTTGAGTTTATCCTGCCGATTTTTTCGATGCGGCTGGTTATGATGCTCTTAAGTTCTTCCAAGCTATCGGCTTTAACATTTACGATTATGTCGTAGACGCCCCATAAATGGTGCGCTGCGTCTACGCCTCCGATTTTTCTCAGGGAAATTAAAACTTGTTTTTCTGCGCCGATTTCCGTGTTTAAAAGAATGTAAGCCGTTGGCATTTCATATTTTTCTCCTTTCCATTTGAGCGAGAGGGTGGCTGGCTTTAGAGGTTCAAGTGTTCTTCATTGCTTGAAGGGAACATAAAAAGATTCGATGCATCCCCAAACCTCTCTATCCAACCGATTAAAAAAACCGTGCATCCGCTGGCAACAAAAGCTCTGGTGGGGCTACTTCGCAGATTTTTGATGGGCAATGTTGTTTTCATTCTGCTCTACCTTCGGCGCACAGGGAGTTTATTCAGCCGAAAATAATTTAAAATTATGTGACTGTGCCGTGCTAGTCACAAGTGTAATATAGCAATTGAAGAAAGCAGGGTTACGCTAAAAGAAAAGGAATGTTTGTTTATTTATTTATCTTCCACGACGATCATGGTAAGTGTCGAACGCACTTTGTCAAGTCGCCGAATCCGCCATGTAACAATCTCCTTCAGTTTATCCATAGTATCGGCTTTGACTCTTGCCACTATATCGTAGACTCCGTAAACCGCTGAGGCTTCTTCTACGCCCTCAACTTTTTTCAGCTCTTTTAGAACATCCGATTCAGAGCCTATTTCAGTATTTATCAACACAAACGCTGTAGGCATAACAAATCCTCTGACAATATCTTAAGTGAGAGTTTGCTTAAAACATTTCCTATTCTGCACTGCCCGATTGCTTGATGATTTTTATGCCTGCCCACTGCAACGCTACATAGGACACTGCTAGGCGGAACCACAAGTTCACAACCCGCGTCAAAAGCGTCACCGAGAAACTCAAATCCACCGGGATGCCAAGAAAAGTAAAGATGGATGTCATAACTATCTCTGTGAACCCGAAAACCGTCAAGCCGACCGTTTGAAGTGCCCCCGCCAAAGTGAAGACTATGAGGACTTTGTCGATTGGCACAGGATAACCCAATGCCATGAAGGTTAGGAAGACGACGGAGATTTCAAAAATAAAACCCGTAACTGCAAGAGCAATCGGAAAGATGAGCTCGCGGGGTTTTGCTTTCAACTGTGAGATGCCAACGTGGAAGTTGCCCAGGGTTTCTTCGCCTTTGGATTGAAAGCTCTGGGGGTTCCAACGTTTCCTGAAGAAAGAGATAATTTTTATTACCCAGCCGAGCAGGGTTTTGGTCGCCGTCGGCTTGATGCTCACGTAGTAAACTATGCTTAAACCCAGAATCGACAAACTCAGTATGAAAGCGATTAAGAGGGCGGTTGTTAGTGGCAGGGAATAGTTAATGAGTACTAAACCCAAACCCAACGCCAACGCAACCACGCTTGTAGTCATGGTGAAAATTTTTTGTCCCACGACCGACGCCACAATTTTTCCCGCGTCAACCTTCGAATCTTTATTTAGAAGGTAAGTCTTGGACACTTCCCCAGACCAGCCCAACTGTGGAACGGTTGCTTCAAAAAACAACCCAACCCACGTGTAGAGCAGGGCTTTTCGTTTGCTGATTTTCACAGATAAGCAACTGAGGAGCCGCTGCCAAACCAGTGAAGAGCAAATCGTAAACATCGAGTACGCCACGAACGCTCCCGCGAAGTAGGCGAGGTTGGTTTTCGAGAGGATAGCGATGACCTGCGCGGGGTTAATGAAGAACACGATGTAGAGGATAAAAGCGACTAAACCCAGAACCAACACTACGAAAATGGGGTTTATGCGTCGGGTTTTCTTGGTTTGAATCATTTGGGTTCTGAGCCTTCTTAGACTTCGGATGTTTAGCTATTAAGCGTTAACCAAAAAACGACAAAAAACTTTTTCACGTTACTTTTGATGTTGCCTTCTTTTTATGTCGCATAGCATACACCGCTAATCCTGCGATGACAAACACCAATACGGCAGCAGCCAAAAGCAAAGGGGTGAAATCATAGTCGTGCTGCGACTGCCACATGTTTGTAGCTTCGACGATAGTGTGCATTGTATAATCGGGCTGCTGCGAGGTGCCTTCAACGCTGACGCCAGTGGCTTGGTCCCAAACGTACGTGTTCTGGCTCGTGGAGGCATGCAGAACCGCCCGGTTAGCGCCCAAGTATGTCTGTTGGTCAGAGCTGTTTATGGTTACGTTGCCCAGGTTTTGGTCGAGAAACGTGTCGCCCGCGTTTAGGTTTGCGGGGATGATGAAGTCATCGATTAATTTGCCCGTCGCCAAGTTCAAGGTTGAGTTGAAGACCTCTGTGGAGCCGTTGGGGTACCTTGACGTGATGCTAACGGATATGTTGGTGCCCTGCACATCCACCACTTCCATCCGCGCCCAGTTAATATCGTGACCCTGCCCCGGTGTACCAGTGTAAGTTACCAAGTACTCTATCCAATCGCCCTTCTTCACGCCGACTGACAAATCAGCAGACACAGCCGAAGCTAAACTTAAGACGACTAAAAACGCAATCACTAAACCGGCAAGCTTTCTAAGCATACCAACTGGTTAGGTGTTTATTCTAATAAAACTGACGCTAAAACAATCAAAAAAGAGAAAACAGAGCTCGTTCTCTGTGGCAAAAATGGTTATTCTTCCATCATAATCAACGTTAACGTTGACCGGACCCTGCTGAGGGCTCTTATTTTGCGCGTTACCATTTCCTTGAGTTTCTCCATCGAGTCAGCTTTAACCTTAGCAATAATGTCGTAAACACCATAGGAATAGTATGCTTCCTCAACACCCTCAATCTTCTTGAGTTCTTTAACTATGTCTTCTTCTGCTCCTGACTCCACGTTTATCAATACAAAGGCTTGCGGCATTTAGAATCTCCAAGTACTTAGTACAACCATTGCAATTAATATCTTATGCAGTAGAACGCATACTTTTCATTGGAAACCAAAAATTATATGAGTTTAAGGCGCACAGAAGGATAATCCAGGAGAATTGAATTGGTTTATTGTTCAAAGTGCGGCACACTCAATCAAGATATCTCGTCGAACTGAACTAACTGCGGCTCTCCACTCTACTATGCCGACAGACCTTACTCAAGGTATGAACGCAGACGGTACTACCAAGAAAACTATGGTCACTACTACCGGGGAAGCAGCGGTTTTGGGCTTCTCATCGCAGGCTTATTCATAATCCTGTTTGGGCTAGCGGCTTTTTGGGGTTTCACGGCGTTCTGGACTTATTTCTGGCCCATAGTGATAATTTTGGTCGGCGTGTGGATTCTCGTTTTGGGGCTGCGCCACAACCGCAGATATAACCAAGCCCCGCCCCAATAGATTCTTCATTCATCCATGCTTCATCATGCTTGGTTGCACGTTTTGACAGTTCTGCACACAAAAGAGTTATATTAATTCTCTATGAAAGGTGTAAGTTATTGTGGGGAAAAGCATGGTTAAGTACATTTTCGTTACGGGTGGCGTGTTAAGTTCGGTAGGTAAAGGCATCTTAACTTCCTCCATCGGCAAAATGCTTCAGGTAAGGGGGCTTAAACCGACGGTTGTAAAAATCGACCCTTACGTCAATATCGACGCGGGAACGATGAACCCGTACATGCACGGCGAAGTCTTCGTAACCGACGACGGCGGGGAAACCGACCTTGACCTCGGCTGGTACGAACGCTTCTTGGATTTAAGCCTAAAACAAGAAAACAACTTAACCACAGGAACCATCTACCGCAGCGTAATCGAGAAAGAACGCCACGGCGACTTTCTGGGAAGATGCGTCCAAATTGTTCCCCACGTAACTAACGAGATTAAAAACCGAGTTAGAAACGCCGCCAAAATGGTCGGCGCCGAAATCGTGTTAACAGAGGTCGGCGGCACAGTTGGCGACATCGAAGGCTTGCCGTTTCTGGAAGCGATACGTCAGATGCGTGTGGAAGAAGGATACGAGAACACGCTCTATGTTCATGTAGCTTTGGTGCCTGTTTTAGATGTTACGGGCGAAATGAAGACTAAACCATTGCAGCACAGCGTTAACGAACTTCGCCGCATCGGTATCCAACCCGACACCATCGTTGCAAGAAGTCCAACCATGATTGACGCGGAAGCACTTAGAAAAATCGCGTTGTTCGGCACGATTCCCGAGAGTGCAGTGTTCTGCTCATACAACGCTGAAACCGTTTATCAGGTGCCGCTTATATTGGACAAGCAGGGCATGGGCGACTTCATCTGCCAACGTTTAGGACTTAAATGCGAAACAAAAGACTTCAGCCAATGGCAAACCTTCGTCGACGGCATGGTTCATCCCGAACACGAAGTAAAGATTGCACTGGTCGGCAAGTACGCTGGGTTATCCGACAGTTACGTCAGCATGACTGAAGCACTACGCCACGGCGGCGCAGCATGCAAAACCAAAGTCTGCATATCCTACTTGGAAGCAGAAAAATACGAGCGCGACCCCCAATGCATCAAAGAATTAGCTGACTACGACGGTGTCTTTGTTCCCTACGGGTTTGGTCCAAGAGGCACAGAAGGCAAGATTGCAGCTGCAAGGTTTGCACGTGAAAAAGACATACCATTCCTGGGCATCTGTTATGGTTTCCAGCTTGCCGTCATCGAGTTTGCCCGAAACGTATGCGGCTTAACGGATGCTAACAGCACAGAAATCAACCCTGACTCACCCTACCCAGTCATAGACCTGATGCCTGAGCAACGCGGAATAGAGATTAAAGGCGCAACCATGCGTTTGGGCGCCCACAAAATCGTTCTGCAGAAAGGCACATTGGCTTACAGTATGTTTGGGCAAGAAGAAATCCATGAACGCCACCGCCACCGCTTCGAAGTAAACCTTGACTACATCGAAACGCTCAAGAAAAACGGCTTATGCTTCACTGGAAAGAGCAGCGACGGCAGAAGAATGGAAACTTTAGAGTTGCCAGAAAAATAC
The DNA here is from genome assembly GCA_903901015.1 of Candidatus Bathyarchaeota archaeon. Lineage (GTDB taxonomy): Archaea > Thermoproteota > Bathyarchaeia > Bathyarchaeales > Bathycorpusculaceae > Bathycorpusculum. The sequence continues at coordinate 7,207 of CAIUPH010000005.1, forward strand.
TTCTATTTTGCTTCGCAGTTCCACGGTGAATTCAAGAGTCGCCCAGCAAGAGCGTCGCCTGAATATGCAGGGTTTATCCAAGCATGCATCAACAAGAAGCTTGGGAAACCAAAAACCTCCATTTCCTAAGAAAACCACTTTTTTTAGAAAAGGCTATAATGCCCCATTGACACTTCAGCTTAAAGGACTGATTTAAAAATGGAACCTACTGGAAAAAGAGATTCAGTTGCTTATAGCAAGAAAATGGTTGAGAGCAAGGATGAACTTACCGTATTACAAGAAGAACTCAACGGTGTAATCGTTCGATTTGTTCTACGTGCACTGCGAATCTATCAATCAACAAGACCTGAGCCGCTGCGCGTTAACGAAATTGCTTTGCTTGTCCGAAACGAAATCAAAAACGTTTTAACAGATTTAAACGACCAGACAAACACTGACGCACTTGCCAAACTGGCAAAAGAAGCTTGGGCAAAAGAAACCAAGGCATAAGCCTTTTTCTATCTTTTTCTTGTTTATTTCTGCGTAGAATCTAATTTTGGTTTGTTTGTTGGAAAAATGGTTGGTAAATAAAAAATTAAAAATTAGGGAAGACGTTATTTTCGGCGGCAGAATTCTTCCATCATCGACATCAATTTTGGAACCGCATAGACAACTGCTCTATCATCGAGTAAGCCTACTAGGGTACCTTTTTTGTCGACAACTGGTAAGTGTTTGATGTTCCAGTGCTTCATTAGTTTAGCTGCTTCTTCAACGGTTGCGTCTTCGCTGATAGTTACGAGTGGGTTTGTGTAAACCATTCTTGCGATAACGGTTTTGAGCGGTACATTGGCTTCGACGGCTCTGATCAGAACATCTTTGACGGTGATGATTCCAGTTGGTATCCCGCTTTGAACAACGAGGATTGCGTCTTTGTCGAATTTGTTCATTATTGCAACTACTTCTTGCATAACAGTGTTGTTGTTTACGACTTTAACGTCTTTTTGCATGATGTCTTTTACGACGACATTACTTGCCATTCAATTTTCACCTATAACGCTATGACAGAAGCAGTTGTTGTTTATCAATTTTACGTTTATTTCACCGCTGTAGCCTGATGGCTGTTGGGGCGAACTGGCTGAGGAGTTTGCTGGTTCATATTTGGAGCCTATTAGTGGTTCTATGTAGAAACGATAGAGGGGAGGGTCAAATCCATAGATGTAGGTCAGTATTGACAGTTTTTCAGGGCGATAACATGTTAAAAACTTGGCGTGCTATCTTTGAAAACCAAGATGTTTTGAGAGCTATCAGTGCAACCCTTAAAGGCATGTTCTTTTTCTTACCTCTTGAAGGTGACCACTTTTGAGCAAAAACGATTCCAAACCCACAGAACCCTTCGGCACTACTTTGGACAAAGCCAGAAACTACGCTGAAGTTTGGAAAATCGTGAAGCAAACCGCCGAGTTTGCTTTGGGCAAACGCAGGGATGGGATGATGCTGTTTCTGGATGATTTGCCCCTGCAGCTTGGCGCCTACTACCCTGTTGGAACTAACAACATCGTCCTTAATCGTGCACTCGTAGAAATCGTCGAAGCATCGTTGAGCGACAAACCCACCGTTAACGCGTTATTATACAACCTTCTGCTTCACGAATACCTTCATGCACTCGGCGACTTGACAGAGACAGGGGTCAGAAGAGAAGTTGTTGAGGTGGCAAAAAAAAGCTTCGGGGAACAGCACATTGCTACGGTGGTTGCGTGTAAGTCGCCTTGGGTTTTGCTAAAAGACATTCCTCTTGGACCGTACAATGCACCCAAACGCGTAATGGAGATTGTTAGGGACTTTGAGAAAACAGGCAAATATATTGTGTAGCCAATTGGGAACGGTCTCAGTTATTGACAAGTCAAGAGCAAGTGCGAGTTCTTGAAGATTTAGATTCATGCTAACAGACGCGAAAACAAACCATCGGAATAGGTGTACCCGCAGTTAACCTTGCTATATCCCTTAATAAACTGGGCATTCAGCATTAAATGCCCCACGTGATCTTGGAGTTAATATTAAATACAACTTGGAAGGTAATTATTTTTCTGTATAAAGAGGGAAAGAAAAATGAATAAAAACATAAAAAACCTAATTACTATTTTAATAATTTCGTTGTTTGCATTTTCAATAGTCAGCGAGGCAGTGGTTTCAAACGCTAGCGCCGCACAGATCCCAAAGAGTTCAAACGTTGCATTGGTGCCTGGTCCAAGCGGTCAAGCAGCAAACGGCGGAAGCTTACCGACAAGCGGCTGGCCAAACGGCGACGCCTTCACGTTTACAAACCTCAGTCCAGACACTATCATGACTGCTGCAACAGATCCTCTAACTGGATTTGACACAGTTGTGTTCGTGCAACTCTACATATCTGGCGACGCTGGATCATCTACCAACTACTGGGCAGACTCAACGTTTAGCAGCAGAATTAGCCATTTCGTTTCCAACGGCGGAAAACTGATAATATACGACTCTGAAATCACAACTAACGACTACACAAATTTCATCTACCCATTCAACAGCAGCAACCCTGGACAAACTGGATCTGAAGGCCAAACATGGATAGTTGAAAGCGACACACTTGGATCGAATTCGACAACCAGTTCAAACTACGTTAACGCACCTGCACTCTGCAATAGTGTCGCCGAGACTGGCGACAGCAACGTAATGACGTCATTTAACCAAAACTGGCATGTTCACATGGTTTGCACTAACGTCGATGGAGTCACTGGACCCGTTCACACGTACGCTGAGTTCGGTAAAGGCTTGATAATATTCAACGGCGAAGACATGGATGAAATGAGCGGCACTGAAGTAAGCAACACCGATGTTAACGGAATCTATGGAATGATTTTCTACCTTGAGCTTAAACAGTCGTTTAATCCGTCTTCATTGCCAGGAACCGTGGGCGTATCAGGCATAGCTTTGACGACAGCAACAACCACTGAAACCGTTGGAAACAGCCACATAGTTACAGTGCACATGACAGACGTCGTGGGCAGTCCAGTCGCAGGCGTAACAGTTAGCTTCAAGATTGATTCGGGACCAAACCAGGGACACACAGGTACAGCAGTTACCAACGCAAATGGAGAAGCAACATTCAGCTGGCAAAGCACAACAGCTGGAACTGACGCAGTCACTGCTACCGCAATAAGCCCAACCGACCATACTTCAACAGTCACATCCTCAACAAACGTAACTTGGGTTGCAAGCCAAGTTACAGTTACAGCAGCACCAGTAGTAACAGTTACTCCGACTCCGACAGCTACTCCTACACCCATACCGTCACCGACACCAGCACCTTCGATATTCTCAGGGTCAATGCTGTGGATAATAATTATAATAATCATCATACTCGTAGTGATTATAATTATCGTCCTGTTGACGCGGGGAAGAAAATCTACAAATCAGACAACCGTAAACGTCAACTATCAAGCACCTCCGCCACCTCCACCACAATAAACAATTGCAACCGAACGACTGAAAAATTCCCTTCGGGGAACCAACATTTTTTTTATTCATTGGAATAGAAAACACGCCGCATCTACCTTGCCGCAACGGCGATTATGAAAAAAGTCGGTTTTAACAAGGGAAGGGCTCAGTTCATTTTGGGTTCAAAGCTTAAATGGAACAACCCCGTTTCACTTCCAAAAGAGGAAAACACAGTTGGCTAACCAAAAAATATGCGACGGCGACTACGTATTAATCTATTTGGACGCACGGCGAACTTACATGTTAAAGATGCAGGTTGGGCAAACCTTTCACACTCACAAAGGATACCTCAAACTCGACGAGCTCATCGGCAAAGAATACGGAGAACCCATCAAAAGCAGTATGGGTATCTACTTCACCACTCTTAAACCCAGCTTAACCGATTACATCATGAAGTCCAGCCGCAACACCCAAATCATCTATCCCAAAGACGCCGCGTTAATCGTGATGTTCAGCGGCATCGGACCGGGAAGCCGAGTGGTCGAATCCGGCACAGGAACAGGCTCCTTAACCACCGCACTAGCTAATTATGTTGGGCCAACAGGAAAAGTCTACACTTACGAGCTGCGCAGTGAATTCCAGAAAAACGCCGCTAAAAACTTGGAACGCTCAAAACTAATCGACCGCGTCGAAATGAAAAGCGGCGACGTCACATTGAGCGGCTACGAAGAGCGGGATGTGGATGCGGTGATTTTGGATTTGGCGACGCCGTGGCTTGTGGTTCCCCACGCCTACGCAGCATTGAGGGCTTCAGGAGTAATCGTTTCGTTTAGCCCAACTATCGACCAAGTCGTGAAGACCACTGAGGCACTGCGCGAAAACAACTTTGTATTCATCGAAACCATCGAGTGCCTCATGCGCAGCATGCAGGTGGAACGTGGAAAAACACGCCCCAACACGATGATGACGGGGCATACGGGTTACATTACGCATGCAAGAAAAATCCTGCCGCTGCCAATCCAAGAAACTCCACAGATGCAGCCGCAACAAGCAACAGAGCCACCGCAGGAAGCAGTGGAACAAGAAGAAAACAGTGAAGAAATGGCAGAAGAAGAAACTGCCTAAGCTCTATCTTTCATTTTTCGTTTTGACGATTCAGGCATCGGCATGCTCAGTTGCCAAAAAGCCTGTTTTAACGGTTCGCTCTTTTCGCCGCGTGTTAAACCGTAGTACGCACCTATGATTTTGCCGAAGTACGGAATGAGAACTTGGTCGAATGCTTTATACATCAACGGGTTGCTTAAGCGGTTTTCCAGGAAGGTGGGTTTCCAGATTTTAACGTTGTACTCCCAGCATTTAATAAAGAAGTCCCAACGTGCTTTCGAGAGTGAATCCATTTCTGCGCCTTTCTTGTTCATGAGTACGCAGTTTTCAAGCGGCACAAAGAACAACGGCACGTAGAACGCGTTGTAACCCTTGAGTTTATCCATGAGTTCCAGCGTCTGTAGCATGTCTTCTTCTTTCTCGTCAGGCAACCCAATAATCAAGGTCGCCAATGGATACCAGTCGTTATCATTTAAGATGCCAAACGCGTTAGTGACCACGTCTTGCCACTGTTCAGGTTTGAACGGCAACATCTTACCCGCCATATACTTCTTCATGAGTCGTGGACTGCCAGTTTCAACTCCTGTCTCCGCGGTAATTATTGGTTTTTTACCAAAACTGTACCAGCTTTTTTCGATGAGGATTTCCGCGAGTTGCTTAATCATCAAGGGGTCATGCCAAACAGGAGCCAAAGACATGTGCGCTGCCTGGATACTTTTGACACCTGGATATTTTGCGACGCTACTAACCAGGTTCACGACTGCTTCGCGATTGGGGATAAATGTCTTGCCTGTTGCGCCATAGATGAACAGGTCTTCTGTAATCAGTGTTATGTGGTTGCTGCCTTGAGCTGTGCTTAAAGCAACTTCCTGCATGATTTTTTCAAGCGGCACATCAATTTTATGCTGCAGCGTGGGCGTGCAGAACTGGCAGTTTCGACCGCAACCCTTCGAGATTTCTACAGCTCCATGAATAGCCACGTTTTTAGTAAGCGGCATTTCCACATTGTAGTTCCAGTTGTCCAATGATTCATCCGCTTTTGCAATCCGCGGAAGTGGTTCGCCGTTGATGGCTTTCTTGAAAAGCTCAACTATCGGAGCAGGTCGACCACCCATGAGAACACAATCAATGCCTAAGCTTTCTGAGACGCGTTGGCGCTCAAGCTGCCAGGACCCGTATCCGCCGACGATGATTTTTGGCTTATACTTTTTGATAGCTGGATGCTGGACGAGCTTTTTGAATTCTATTCGGTTCATGGGTTCTCCGCCACCGACGATTGAGCTGTATGTTTTGCTCACATAGCCCATGCCAGTGGGGTCCATTGAGGATATGCCTAGAACTTTTGTTTTTGGACCTATGAATAAATCTAAATCTTCAGGGTATGAAACTGCGATGTCGTCTTGGGAAAATCCGCCTTCAATCAGTATAGATTCGACTTTACGCAGTCCATAAGGAGCGTAGCTTGCTTGTCCATCCGCTCTTTTTGGGCGGTGGGGGTAAAGTGTTTTTCTAACGTATGACAATGGTATGGGACCTTTGCCGAAGCCGCCCACGAACGCTATAAATGGATTATTGAAAAAATCGCTCATTTCTGTAGATGATGCTGTGAGAACGATTTTCTTGCCCAATACTGCTGTTGCCAATCCCTATCTTCCTCACGAATAGACTTAATGAATATTCCATAACCCTTTTAAGAATTACTATCGCGTGCATGTTGGTTCCAATGGATTTAACGATAATTCAGCTGCCACATACCTACTTTTGCATTTGTCCAAAGCATTAACGCGCAAGAAAAATAACATCAAAAAAGACAGATTGACCGCAGAAATTGTCAAGTGCATATATACCAATTTCCAGCAATCTCCTTAGTTCGAAGCAGACTTGATGGAGCAATAAAATTCTTGCTCATAAAAAGTTTATCACGAAAGTTAAAATTGGAAGCTTCAAAACCTCAGGTTTTAGCTTATAAGTTCAAACATTTTTTTATATCGTTACTGCCAACTGAGGTCAGGTACAACTTAGGAGAAATAATCATGGTTAATCATTTCATTGACAGATGGACAAAAAAAGAAGCTGAGCCATCTTTGACTTCAAAAATAAAGAATATTGGCAAACCCACCGTGGATTTAAAAGAGCAAATTAACGTGGTTATTCAAAGGTTAGACGCTCAAACACAAAGTTTGGATAGGGCAGTGAAACGTTTTGAGAGCCGTGATGCTGAAATCTTTGGTCGCATCGTTAAAGCACTCGCGGACAGGGACCAAGCAAGAGCAAACATCCTTGCCACGGAGCTTGGTGAGATACGTAAAGTCGAGAAAATGCTTTCCCACGCTTCCATCGCGCTGCAAAGTGTTTCCATGCGGATGAGCACTGTTTCAGAAATGGGCGATGTAGTTTCAGTGTTGAGTCCCGCAAAAGGCATGCTAAATAACATACGCTCGGAGATGTGTAGCATTCTTCCAGAGGCAAGTCAAGAACTTGGAAACATCGGAAGCCTGCTCTCAGACATAGTTACCACGACTAATCAAAGCAGCGACATTCCAGAGAACACGGTGATGGCAAGTGCGGACGCGATGGCTATTCTGGAGGAAGCTGAGGTTGCGGCGGAGAAGAGGCTTGGCGAAAAATTCCCCGAAGCAGTCTCGGACGACGTCATGAATAAACGCACCAGCATCGAAGTTTAGCCGAATGCACAGAAAACCTGCTTATGCAGGTTTATTGTTTCTTTTCTTCAAAAAATTTTCTTAATTTTCGCCTGGGAAACCTATACTTCTTCGTCATATAGGATTTCCCAGACTTTGCCGTCTGGGTAACTCTGAGCTATCATCTGATGTCTAGCTAATGCCTTCTCATCATTCGGCAAAAACAATAGCGCCGCAGAAACATAAAAGGGTTGATATGAATACTGCCCTTTGACAAGGAACACTTTTATTTTTGGTTACAAATAATCAAGGTAGGAGTCGAAATAACATGGATTTTGTCGGAAGTCAAACAGAGAAGAACCTTTTAGCCGCGTTTGCAGGAGAATCCCAAGCGCGCAATCGGTACACATTTTTCGCAAGCGTAGCTAAAAAATCAGGTTACGAGCAGATTGGGGCAATTTTTGAGGAAACCGCCGCCAACGAAAAAGAACATGCGGAGCTATTCTTTAAGCATCTTAAAGGCGGAATGGTTGAAATCAAAGCGATGTACCCCGCAGGCATCATTGCCTCAACCACAGAGAACCTCAAGGCAGCAGCGGAAGGAGAAAAACTCGAGTGGGAAACACTCTACCCAAGCTTCTGCGACGTCGCTGAGAAAGAAGGGTTCCCAGAGGTTGCCAAAACGTTCCGAATGATTGCAAAAGTAGAGGTCTCCCATGAACGCAGGTACAATAAACTGCTTGAAAACCTGCAGCAGGGCAAAGTCTTCAAGAAAGACCAACCTGTAAAGTGGAAATGCAGGAACTGCGGCTTAGTCATCGAAGGAACAGAAGCACCCGACATGTGCCCAACGTGTTACCACGCGAAATCGTACTTTGAAGTGTTTGTGGAAAACTATTAACACCCAACATTTTTTTCTTGTTTATTTTTATCGAATTACACCCGTGATTTTTGTCTATTGCCCCTTATTTAAAAGGATATTTCTACAGGTTTCTACATGCTAATGCAGGGTTCTGAGCCATATCGACCTACCCCCTTAGGTTTCTGCATAGAGTTTCTAATAGGTTCCGAGGGGTGTGCCGTATTCTGTTTTTTGGTGGTTTGTTGCTTTTTTTCTGTTACTCTAAAGTTGCCCGTCAAGAAAGTTAAACAGTAAAGAAAACACAAAACCGAATTGTGCACAGGGCTCGGCTCCAAATATACCAAAAGATAGGATGGCTAGTACTTTGTTTATTGTTAACAAAAAAAAGAAAAAGTTAAGGCTTCACTGCTGAAACCTTAATGCTCACAACTGCATCCGAAATCTCAGCGATTTCCTTTTTCGTCAACTTCTGTTCTTCGATGAAGGCTTTCACGTCGGGCTCGTTTGCAAACATTTCAGGCACATGAGACTCCTTCACCACGTCAACTTGCCCAAACCCCGCCGCCTTAATCTTGCCAAGGTACACATCCTTTGAGTCTGCACCAGCGACGCAACCAACATAAGCCAAAACACTGCTCTTCACTTTTTCAGGCAAATCCCTGAGCAATACTATGTCAGATATCATTAGGCGTCCTTTGGGTTTTAGCACGCGGAAAGCTTCTTGGAACACGCGTTGCTTGTCGGGTGAGAGGTTGACGACGCAGTTGCTGATTATGACGTTGGCTGTGTTATCTGCCACAGGCATGTTTTCGATTTCGCCGAGGCGGAACTCAACGTTCTTGTAGCCGCCCCTCTTGCAGTTTGCCCGTGCCCGCTCCAGCATCTCAGCAGTCATGTCGATGCCGATGACTTTGCCTTTCGCACCGACTTTTTTGGATGCTAAAAAGCAGTCTAAGCCCCCGCCCGAACCCAAATCAACCACGACTTCGCCTTCCTTGAGCGATGCGAGCGCCACTGGGTTTCCGCAGCCAAGGTTTAAGTCGGCGCCTTCTGGAACCGACGCTAATTCGCCCTTGCTGTAACCGATTTCTTCGCTGGACGATGGTCCACCGCAGCATCCGCAGCTTTCGGGTTGCTTGGTTTTAGCTATTTTTCCGTAACGTTCTCTTACTGCTTTGTGTACTTTTTCTTCTTTCATAGTTTTTCGTTCTCCGGTTGGAATACGTTTTTAAAAACTGGCCCCAGTAGGTTCTTTACCGTGTCTTCTAGGGCGTCAACTTTGAGCATTACGATGCAGCATACTTCGCTGTCGCGTTGGAAGGCGATGATTGCGAGTTTGTCGGTGGGTTTGATTTTTGCTTTTTCTCGGAGTTCTTTGGGTAATACGATTTGTCCTTTTGCGTCTACCGATACGACGGCGTCTATTCTGCAGCACTCACTATTGGAACAGTCTTTGTTTGTCATTGTTGTTCCCTTTAAAAGGGAGTATTTGTAAGAATATTTAAGTTTTTCTGAAAAATCAGAATTATCTTACAATTATTACAGAGCAGGGCGCCGAATGAACCACCTTCTCACTCACACTACCCATAAACATTTCCCTAACCCTGCCCGAACCCCGATGCCCAACCACCACAACATCAAAACCACCCTCCTTAGCCTCAGCCACAATCTCGGACGACGGGTGCCCCTCTCTAAACTTCGGAAAAACCACCACGTCAGGCTTAACGCTTTTGGCATAGGCAACTGCTTTATTCAAAGTTTCTTCGTGAAATTTCTGCAAATTCTTAGAAAATGCACCCATGCTAGCCCCGGAAATCATCGTGGGCTCCATTGGAACCGCACCCATAGGTGGCGAGTCACTCACATTCAACGCCGTTACGACTGCGCCGTATTTTTCAGCTAAATCGAGACCGAAATCTAAAGCTCTATCTGAATTTTTTGAGCCATCCACCGCAATCAGTACATTTTTTATCAATCTGAACACTCTTCCTCGGAAAACATTATTTTCAGGGGCATTAAACTTTTCCTCGCATCTTATTCAGGGATTTTCCATGAATAATCCTTTAACAATATAAGCTTAAAGCGCTATTATTTTACAACTAAGAGAATTTGCGGGGGTAACTAATGATTAGGCATCGTCAAATCTTAATCTTCATGCTTATCGCATTGATGGTTCTTCCAGCAATCAACCTCAACCTGCCGCAGGCAAAAGCAGCAACCGACACGCAATCCGACTGGACCACCGTGTCGCCCATGCCTACTGCACGCGGAGGATTAGGCATAGCGGTTGTATCTGGAAAAATCTATGCTATCGGCGGCATAAACGGCAACAACCTCCCAATCGGCACCACTGAAGAGTATGACCCCCAAACCAACACATGGTCAAGCATGGCATCTATGCCAACGCCGAGAAGCGGTTTCGCCACAGCTGTTTTCCAAAACAAAATCTACGCCATAGGTGGAAACGTCGGCACAGGGTTTGCCAGCAACAATGAGGTGTTTGACCCTGTGACTAACACTTGGGAAACAAAAACATCCATGCCAACGCCCAGAGGAGATTTATCCGCGAGTGTAGTAGACGATAAAATCTATTTGATTGGTGGAAAAAAATATTCAAGCATGACTCCCTTCTACAATGAAACCGCCATAAACGAAGTTTACGACCCAGGCAACGACACTTGGAGTACTGCTGCGTCACTTCCGAATGCTGTTCAAGGTTACAGTTCGGTGATTCTTGACGGCAAAATCTACATTATAGGAGGCACGAATGAATCCATGTCGCTGCAGAACACCGTTATCAGCGACGCTAACCAGGTGTTTGACCCTAAAGCGGGCAACTGGAGCTCAGCTGCAAAGTTACCCAGCGTCAACAGTTATGGGGCAGCCGCGGTAACCGAGGGCATTATGGCTCCTGAGCGAATATACTTTATAGGCGGCTACGCCAATGAGAGCTTCAGCAAGCAAGTTTTAGCTTATAATCCAGGGAACGATTCTTGGAACCCTGAAGAGTCTATGCCTACTGCCAGGTCATATTTGGGGGTGGCGGTTGTGAACGATGAGCTGTACGCAATCGGCGGTTTTGATGGAACGAATTGGCTTGACGTAAACGAGCAGTACAAGCCAGTTGGGTACGGAACTGTTGCACCGAGAGTTCAAATTACTTCGCCTGAAGAAAACAAGACTTATGCAGCCGTGACGTTGTCGTTCACGATTAACAGGGCCACACTGTGGATGGGCTACCGCATAGATAACGGGGCAAACGTCACGATTAAAGCGGAAACCACCCTGTCAGGCCTCACTGAAGGTGCCCATAACGTGATAATCTACGCGAACGACACATCTGGCAACATGGGTGCTTCGAACACGGTAACTTTCATCATCGACACGCTTCCCCCGGACATCGTCATTACACTTCCGCAAAACCGATCCTACGATGCAAACGAAATTCAATTAACCTTCACAGTCAACGAAGCAGTATCGTATTTGGCGTATAGTCTGGATGGACAGGGAAACGTAACCATAATTGGAAACATCACGTTACCAGCCCTCGCCGATGGATCGCACCATTTAACGCTCTACGCAACCGACAAAGTAGGCAACTCCGCACAGAGAACCGTCACATTTGACATAGCGCCTTTCCCCATGGTTACGGTAGTAGCTGTTTTGACGGTTGTGATTATTGTTTTGGCTGGGGCTTTCTTGTTTATGAAGCGCGAAAAACCAAGCGACCCCAAACAGGCGACACCAAGCCCATCTGACAAGACAGATGAACCCACCCTTACAAAGCCTTAAGGTCACATTTGCGTATTTGCAGTTTTATTTTCTTCTCGGGGAAAATTTTAAGTAAACATTAAACGAAGCATTCACAGGGGTCTTGCAGGTGGGCTATGAAATCGATTATGCTGGAGGCGAACAAATCAGCTGTTCATCCATGATAGTGATAGCGGACCGAATCTTCTACGTGAAACTTTTTGTTTCGCAGCCACCGCGGTTTTTCTCGGGAGACCAGCAGGGAGTTATCCAGAAAGAAATTTCAAAGGCCGAGTTTGAACTGTGGATTAACATATTGGCAGACAGTGAAGCCGATGTAGGGGGTATCCAGAAGAAGCTTGGTTTGGGAAAAAAATATTAGCTGGCATTTAACTCCGAAGGATATTTCGTTTCTGAGAATATTTCGGAAGAAAAATAGTTTGGTTTTTGAAACAACGCTTTAAACAAACGTCATGTTGCATTGGTAAAATAGAAAGGTTGAGAAATTTGCCTGCTCGCGGTTCCAAGAAAAAAATCAACATTACAGAAGACGCGCCCTCGATTAAATGTTCATGTGGATTTGAGATTTTGCTGGTTCACAATGCACATGTGGTTAACGCAGCCATCGAGAGACACATTGAAAGCCACATGCAAAAAGTGAAAAACCCAAAGATTCTGAAGTTGAAGCCGAACGTTTAAGAGAATATGTAATCACGCAGGCATTTGAGGAAGCAAGTAAAGAATAGTTTTTTTTATTTCCAACATTGCCGTCACTTCAAGATAATTTAGGCTAAACATCCCGCCACCGTGTCTTCTTCACAGCCACATATAGAATAATCGTGCTTACCACCAGCAGAACCACCCAATCAAGGATTAACAAGCTGGTTGAAATATGCAGAAACCCCGTTGCGGAATGCATGATTTCGGCGGCGTAAGTTGTTGGCGAAAGGTAGGCTAGATAGTTGAAGGGTGAAGGAACGTAGGTAATCGGGTAATACACGGGCGGCAGGGTGGCAAACAAAAGCGAGAGAAGCCTTGAAAACGCGTAGCTCTGCACGACGTCGTTTGAGAAAGTGGAAAGCATAAAGCCGATGGCTACTGAAACCGCGAACATCAGTAGAAGAACGGTGGTTAAGATGCCGATTTGGATGAGGGACGGGTGAAGGTAGATTCCTGCAAGCGCAACAAGGATAACTAATGCGGGAAGCGAATAGACGATTTCTGCAAGAGCCATCCCGCTCATGTACATACGTGCAGAAGTCGGTGAACTTACAATCATGTCCTGCAGCTTAAAATCGTTCTTCAAATGCGACAAGTCGGATTGCAGCGCGATGCCGCTTGAGAAGAAAATCATGATTAATCCACCCTCTATTGCTGTCCCAAAGAGAGCACCGCCGCTGACAAAAGTGATAACGAGCAAGAGCGAAAGCGGCGAAATCACCGTGCTAATCAGGACCACGGGGTAATTCTTCATCTCATAAATTGCGTTTACAAGGACCCCGGCGAGGATTTGGCTCAGTCTACTGCGCCTCAACTATTCATCCCTCGCTTTTTCCCCGACGAGACGGAAGAAAATATCGTCGAGCGTAACTGGGGCAATGGAGAATTTTACGTTTTGCTCAGACAATAACCGTGCTAAACGGAAGGCTTCAGCTTCGTTTGTCATTATCTGCGTGTATCCCGTGGCGCCAACGGTTACTTCGCCTTCCACCAACGTTGGCGTTTGCACGTTGGGCGGCAGTTTAAGGCTGTACTGATACTGAGAGCTTAATCGAAGGTCTGCGAGCGAACCAATTGAAACCAGTTTTCCTTCTTTGAGGATGCCAATTTGGTCGGCAAGCTGCTCCGCCTCATCAAGGTAATGGGTTGTTAAGAAGATAAAACGGGTTTTCCCAAGTTCCCGAAGAATAGCCCAGAGTTCACGCCGTGAAATCGGGTCTAAACCAGTGGTGGGTTCGTCGAGAAAGATGATTTCGGCTTCCGACGCAGTTGCCGTGGCGATGAGGACTTTTCTTTTTGTGCCGCCTGAAAGACGACTGTTTAGTGTGTTGGCGTATTGTTCCATGTTGAGTTTTTTAAGTGATTCTGCGGCAAGCTGGTTTGCTTGTTTGTAGGGGTAGCCGCGCCAGAGAAGATACGACATTACGGTCTGCTTGGGCGTCATCCATCTTATGGGTCTGGCTTCCTGTGGAACGACCGCGATTTTTTCCCGAAGTTTATCTGTCTGCTTGAGTATGTCAAAACCGTTTATGCTTGCGGACCCCGATGTCTGTTCAAGCTCGGTTGCGAGAATCCGAATCAACGTGGTTTTTCCCGCGCCGTTCCTGCCGATTAACCCAAAAATGCCCTTAGTCTCCACTGAGAAGCTCACGTTATCCAGTGCTTTTCTGTGGTCTTGGTAAACCTTCGTTAGCCCGCTGCATTCAAGTTTGCTCATAAGTGTATCTGCCCGAAAACTACCCTGCTTGTTTGATTTGACTTACTTTTGCTCAAGTAAAAATGTTGCGACTCCGAAGTGTGGAACGCTAAAGTTTATACGGATTGCTTTGCGCTAATTTAAAGATGAGGAATGTTGCTTGACGGTTCATTTGGTTCCGTGGAATACCAAGCTTAACTTGTTGGAGGAGGCAAACCGCCTCTATGAAACAGCAAAAACCTTCGATTGCATACAGAAAGGGGATCTTGTAGCGATTAAACTGCATGTCGGTGAACTTGGCAATCCCTACTATGTGCAACCAGTTTTCGTACATGACATAATCTGCAGGGTGAAGGAGGCAGGAGGAAAACCGTTCCTAACTGACTCCAACACCGCGTACCTGGCCCAGCGAAACAACGCCTATGACCACATGAAAACCGCGTTGATGAACGGCTTCAACATGGCACCCTTCATCGTTGCAGACGGTTTGCGGGGAGAAAACTTTCAACTCACAAAAACAAAGGGCATCCTAAAAGAAATCGAGGTTTCAGGAGCAATCGCCCAAGCCGATGCCATGATTGTTGTTTCCCACTGCAAAGGGCATGAACTCACGGGTTTTGGCGGCGCCATAAAGAATCTGGGCATGGGTTGCACTCCAAAAGCGGGAAAGCTCCGCCAGCACCGAACAGTCGGCATAGAAATCGACACGTCCAAATGCGTTGGCTGCGGCAAATGCAAAGAAGTCTGCGCGTTTCATCTGCCTGACATCATCCAGGGAAAAGCCCACAATACTTCGTCGCTGTGCATGCGTTGCCCAATGTGCATCGCCTCTTGCCCCATGGAAGCCATCCACTTCGTCGATAAACAGAACCTTTGTAAAGCGCTGGCTTCGGCTGCTTACGGAGTTCTCTCGACGTTTGAGCACAAAAAAGTGTCTTATGTGAGCTTCGCCAAGGACATCGCGCAGGGCTGCGACTGCTTGCCAAACCCAGGAGAAATCGTCATGAAAGACGTGGGTATCTTTGCTTCTGACTCGGCGGTTTCCATCGACGCTGCGTTCCTGCAGTCGGTTGATGCCAAATTGTTTAACGATGCCTCTGAAGTGGATTGTATGGTTCAGGTGAAAGAAGCGAAAGCGCTGGGAATTGAAGGAGAAGTTAAACCTAAGATAAACGTTCTAAACTAATTTTTTCCATCTTTTTGTGCTTGAATCCACATTTTTCTTCTTCTTAATCGCACAACCACGTAAGCGGCTACTGACGCGACCATTGCAGCTATTACGGCGATGAGTATGTAATGGGATACGCCTGCAACTTCTGTCCAGTTATTTCCCAAATAATAGCCCACGTAGATTAAAATGCTGTTCCACAGTAGGCATCCCACCGCGGTGTAAACCAGAAACTTTGCCAGCGGCATCTTCGCGGCTCCAGCGGGGAAAGATATTAACGTTCTAATTCCAGGAACCATACGTGATAGAAAAATTGTGATGGAACCGTACTTGCTAAACCATTTTCCCGCGAAGGTCAATTGGTCTACAGAGAATATTGCTCTGCCCAGAACCCTGTGCTTTGTCAGTGTTTGGATACCCTTTAAGCCTATGTAGTAATCGACAAGCGAACCCACCACGGCAGCGGCGGTTGCTACGGCAACGGTGACAAAAAAGTCAAGTTGACCAACCGAAACGAGAAAACCAGAAAACGGAAGCACAACCTCGCTGGGAACAGGCAACGAACTGGATTCAAGAAGCATCAAACCAAAAATTCCCGGGTACCCCCACGAAGAGACCGCGTTCTTGACGTTTCTGGTGAAGTACATGAGGGCGCTTATGAGCGGTCCGCTCGTTAATGGGGCGCCTTCGATGAGGACATCCTCAGTCAACTCAAACAATATGTAAACTACGATAACGATTAATATCACTGCTGCGATTATCTGCGGTGCTTTCCTGCGTAATAGGGCAAATCTTGAGTTGGGCGATACCAATAGGCTTCGATTGAACTTTAATGATGAACTTGGATTTATCTTAGCCTATGGACAGGCGCAATTTCTAATCTTTTTATATAGCCCAATATTAACCTCTTTTAGAGTCAAGGAGAGTTGTTTGATGGAAATTATCGAGGGCATACACCGAATTGACGAAGCAAGCAGCAATCTGGCACACAGCAACGTTTACCTGGTAATCAGCGGAAAAGAATTAGTCGTAGTTGACACTGGAATGAGTGGAAACGCCAAGAAAATCGTTCACTACATCCAAAAAATCGGTCACCAACCATCCGAGGTCTCAGCGATTGTTTTAACCCATTACCACATGGACCATATGGGCAGTGTGAAAGAACTCAAAGACGTAACCAACGCGAAGGTAGCCGTTCACGTGGATGACGCGGATTTTGTTGCGGGAAAAAAACCTTTTCCGAAACCAAAAAACGTCCTCTTGAGGGCAGTATCATCCTTCATCAAGCCTACACCTGTCGATGTTGATGTTTTGCTTAACGATGGGGACATAATCGGAGACCTCACAGTCGTAGCTACGCCAGGTCACTCGCCAGGAAGCATTGCCCTGTTTGATGCACAGAGAAGAGCCTTGTTTACAGGCGACACATTACGCTTCGACGGCACCAAAGTCACGGGGGCTCCAGAACAGTACACTTGGGATTCAGAAAAAGAGAAGCAATCGATCCAGAAATTATCCGCTCTGGACTTTGACATCATGTTGCCCGGACACGGCGAAATCCTCAAGGCAGATGCTTCAAAAAAAGTCAGAGAATTCGTTGATTCTCAGAGAAAAACCTGATTTAAGCACTTCAAACTCCTTATACGATGGGGCTATAGAAAAAAAATTATGGTCACGTCCATCAGGCGCATTTGTGTTTGGCATTTGTATTATTGTCCACAACCAGTCTGCAGCCCAAACCTGACCCTGAAACAAAAACACAATTTCCTGTTCAGCCTGCTGGTAGATGATGAGTAAAGGGGCTATTCATTATTCATCTACTAAAGAAAAAATCTTCAAGCCTCTCTTCACCACGAAGGCGAACGGGCAGGGTTTCGGTTTGGCGGTCTGCAAACGCCTCATGGAAGCGCAGAACAGCACCATCACGTTTGTAAGCGAAGAAGGCAAAGGCGCGACATTCACTATAACATTGCCCGCAGCATAGTAAGCTCACCGAAAAAAGCATATATGACAAAACAGGGTTTCTTTGGGTAACAGGCACTGGTGAAGTATTACGGCGGCATCTAACTCGTCTGAAAACAATGGCGAAATGGTTGTTACTCCATGGGAAGTCAAAGGCAAAGTTGACTATGAACGCCTCATCAAAGAATTCGGCACCCAACCCCTAACACCCCAACTGCTAAGCCGCGTAGAGAAACACACCGACAAGCTCCATCTGCAACTAGAGCGCAAGATTTTCTTCAGCCACCGCGACCTCGACACCGTGCTTGACCTCTACGACAAAGGCACAAAATTCGTGTTGTACACTGGCAGGGGACCCAGCGGACCCGTACACATCGGGCACCTTGTCCCATGGATATTCACATTGCACATCCAGCAAAAATTCAAAACCAGACTTTACTTCCAAATAACCGACGACGAAAAATACCTCGTAAACGATGAACGTGACCTTAAAGAAACCAGCAAATGGTCATACGAAAACGCCTTGGACCTCATCGCTTTAGGCTTCAAACCCGATGACACCTTCATAATTTACGATACCAAAGACATCGAATTGCTCTACGACATCACATTAGAAGTTGCCAAACGCATAACCTACAGCACCGCACGCAGCACGTTTGGCTTCCAGGACAGCACAAACATCGGCTGGGTCTTCTGGCCCGCAATCCAAGCCGCACCTTGCTTTCTGCACAAGAAGCTCACGGGCGAAAACGTCCCAGCCTTGATTCCGGCAGCCATCGACCAAGACCCCTACTGGCGCGTCACACGCGACATAGCCCAGAAACTCGGCTACTATAAACCAGCGCAGATCCACTGCCGCTTCCTCCCAGGTTTGGCGGCGGGCGGAAAGATGAGTGCGTCGCAGCCTGAAACCAGCATATTCACCATGGACCAGCCTGACGTTGTCAAAAAGAAGATTTGGAACGCATTCACAGGCGGCAAAGGAACCGCGGCGGAACAACGTAAAGAAGGCGCCGACCCATCAATCTGCAGCATATTCCAGTACTACTTTTTCCTGTTCGAAGAAGATTCATCGAAGCTGGCGGAGCGGGAACGGCGATGCCGAGGCGGCGAGATGCTGTGCGGCGAATGCAAAAAAGACACGGCGGAAAAACTCAGCAAGTTCCTAACGGCGCACCAGGAAAAACGGGAAAAAGCCAAAGACGTAATCGAACAATACCACGTACAAAGGTAAGAATCACTAAACTTAGAACCACAAGGGAAAAACCTTCCATTATTTATCATCCCTATATACTCCATAGGGCACTAGAGTAAACTTGTCGGAAATTTTTTAAGAAAAAGTATCTTATCCTGTTCTTCGCTTAACTTCACTTTTTCAGTCCGATCTTGCATCAAACCTTGGAGAAAAAACTTTGAACTATAAAGAACCAATAGTAATCGAGCATCTCGCGTTTCTTTCAGTAAAATACAACGTTTACCTATCCGAACTATACCGAGCCTTGATTTCAGCGAGAGTAACAGGAGAATCAAAATGCGGAGAATTAAACCTCGACTACCGCGGCATCGTAAACAACCAATCAGTCTTCCTAATAACAAAAGCCAACAAAGTAGTGATGCAATTCAAAGTCACTCAGGAATTTCTCCTCCGAAAAAACATTAGCTTCGAGAGTTGGCTGGATACCGATAAGGTCCGCAGGCAAGTAGCTAGACAAAACCTAACATTCGATTTAAAATATATCCAAAGCCTTCGGCGCGGAATGAAAAAAGTTAACTTAAACGCGGAAGTTTTGGAGGTCCAAGAAACTAAAATAGTGAACACCCAGTACGGCAGCAGAGTTAAGGTAACTGAGCTCTGGATTGCTGACGAAACTGGGAAAGTCAAGGTTTGCCTCTGGGGTGAACAATTAAACATACCCGCAGTTGGCGAAATGGTGCAGGTTAAGGGTGCAACAGTGAAAACTTTTAAGGGCGAAAACCTGCTGAGTTTGGGACGAACTGGAACTTTAAGCGTAACACATCCGCTCTTGATTTGATAAAGCAAAAAACCAACCAACGGAAATTTTGGTAACCTTCAAGCGCTTTGATTTCGGGCTCCACGTTAATGCAAAAGCATAGGGTCACTTAACATAACCAGCAAACCAGCCCCGCGGAATGCGCAAGTTTCACTTAAAAGATTATATTACGATTCACTACGCCCTCGGGCAAAAACAGAAATAACCCAAGTCCCATCAAGCTAAACCAGATTAACAGGTGAATCATGTGTCAGCAAAAACCCAAGTCAATATCAACTCCGCCTACAGACTCCTCCACCCCATGCACACAGTCCTCATCACATGCATCGGCAAAGCAAACAAACCCAACATCACAGCCATGGCGTGGGCGATGCCGACATCCATCAACCCACCGCTCCTCGCCATCAGCCTCGCACCCACCCGCCACAGTCACACCCTAATTGAAGAATCAGGAGAATTTATCGTAAACATCCCAACTCTTGAAATCCTTCAGGCAGTTTACGCCTGCGGCTCGCTGACGGGCAGGAGCTTTGACAAATTCAAAAAAACCAGCCTAACACAGATGCCCGGCAAAAAAGTTAAGGCGCCAGCAATCCGCGAATGCATAGCACACCTCGAATGCGAAGTCGACGGGCAAATGACCACGGGCGACCACACGATTTTTGTGGGCAAAATCCTCGAAGCATACGCCGACGTAGGCGCATTCACGGAAGCAGGCTACGACCTCAAAAAAGCACGCGTGATCTACCACACGGGCGGAAACAACTTTGCACTCCTAGACCCCAAACTCTACAAAGCCTAAGTAAGCGTTTAAATCACGAAGCGAAATGCCCTACAACCTCAACGCTTTGCTGAAAAACTGCAGACGAGCCACCAAGAGCAAACGTTAAAAATAAAATCAACAGATAAGCCTATGACCAATATAGATGGAACATAAAATAAACAAGAAAATCTTAGCCACAGTCATTGTTGTAATTGTGATAGCTGGACAATAGGCGTAATAGCCTATCAAACACTGGGCACCAACGGACAGTTAACGGTAACTGTAACTTGCTACAAGGGTCAAGTCGTGCCCATGCCCACAGTACAAGATCAACCACCCGACACCGTCATCCAATTCGGAACCATTATCCAGATAGACAATGCAGTGGGGGATTTGAAAAACAAGCAAATTCAGCTGAATTTTGATGACTTCGATTTAGTTTCAGATGGACAACAGCTTTCGCTGATGTCGACATACTCGGGCATGAGCAGCCACGGTGACTTCAGCATATCAAGCGGACAAAAATACGAATGGGACGCACGATACGTAGTGAAACAGGGAATAACCAGTTTTCAACTGGGTTATAACGGCACAGCAAACGTTCACATAAATTATGTTGACAAAGATTTTTCCAGTTCAGGATTACAGCGTATTCCTTCAAGCTAAACCATATTGTTCAAAACAGCAAATAGACAAAAGTAAAGTAACAAAATTTTTAAGTTGATAATATTGCAAAGCTGATACGTTTGCACTTGGGACAAAGAGTGGAAAACTAAAAGACAATGGATGGAAACTCACAGTTGCGGTTATTTGAAAAACAACACAGTCCTTAATAATGCGCTTGCCCGATTGCTTGTAAGCCGTAATCTCTATGGTTAACTGTCCTAACTGCAGCGAAAAAATCGCATTGCCCAACAAGAAATTAGAAAACGCATACTTCAGTGTAGCCTCTTAAGAGTGTCCAAAATGCGGCGAGCATTTCACTGCAAAATGTTGACATCATTATAGTAAAGCCAAAAAAACGGTAACATCAACCTATATTCCATTTCTAGCAGGTCGCATAGCATTTAAGCATCCAACGCGTAATCCAATTTTAACAAAGCAGTGATTTGCTATGCCGTACGACAATGAAGAACTCGAAACTTTCCGTTTATCGGGCAGGATTCTACGTGAAACACGCGAGGAAATGCGCAGCCAAGTGCATGAGAACATGCCAGTCATCGATGTCTGCGAGAAAGTTGAAGGGCTCATCCGCGCGAAAGGCGGAAAGCCTGCGTTTCCCTGCAACGTAAGCATCAACGAGGTTGCAGCCCACTATACTTCGCCGCCTAGAGATACTCTGCGGATTCCCTCGGGCGCCACAGTTAAGGTAGATTTAGGAGTGCAGGTAGATGGCTACGTCACGGACACAGCGTTCACCGCCTGTTTCAGCCCAGAGGGCAGAAGCATGGCAGCCACCGCCGAACTTGCACTTAAAACAACTATAGATAACATTCACGGCGACATGGCACTTGGCAAAATCGGCGCCTTAATTGAATCCACAATAAAAAACCGCGGTTTCAAACCCATCAGCAACCTCACGGGACACTCGGTCGGACGCTACCTCATCCACGCGGGAACATCCATCCCCAACGTCGCAGGGTTTTCGCCAAACAAAGTCCGAGCGGGCGAAGTCTACGCCATCGAGCCCTTCGTCACCCAACCCGACGCCATCGGCCGCGTTGACGATGGACCACAAATGACGATTTTCCGCTTCCTCAAAGCCAAATCTGTGAAGAGCGACGCTGCCAAAAAAATGTTAAAACACATCGAAATCAACTTCCACACATTGCCGTTTGCCGAACGCTGGCTCATAGGCGTCGTCCCCGCAGAGCAGCATAAAGCCGCCTTCAAAGAATTGTACACCTCAAAAGCAATCATGGGATACCCGATTTTTGTTGAAGCCAGCAGAAAACCCGTGGCTCAAGCAGAGCATACGCTGCTAATAAAAGAAGATGGCTGTGAAGTTTTAACTTAAAAAAGGAAAAAAAGATGAAAATTTAAACGTTGTAGGTTTTTTCTTTTTCTTTGATTTCTTTGAAGATGCCGGTTATCATTTGTTTGCCGCCGCATTTGGTGCATGGGACATCGATTTCTTTGTAGACATAGTCGCCGCGTTGAAATTCCCTGACGGTTTTTTGGTTGCAGCCTTTGTTTTGGCATTCGATGGTGGTTATGACTTTGGGTGCGTCGATTTTCATCTGTTCAACTTGTCTGCGTGATTGGAAAAGCGTGAACACTGACATGGCTAATGCGACTGCGCCGATGACGCCGAAGGCTGCGGCTGTAATTTGGTCTTCTGCAGTTGCCGCGTTTACGTATGTGTAAGCCGCTATTAGCAACGCTACCACAGCCAACGCCATGACTATCATGACTATTAACGCGAGGTAGGTTGAGATTTTTTTGCTTGCGGGTGCCGCTTGAGTTTGGTTTTGCGTCATGTTGTTCATCCTCATTATTGTCCAACTCCGATTGAGTTGCCCACGCCCACGATTACGACTTTGTCGCCTTCTTTTGTGCGTTCAACGATGATTGATTTTATGCGTTCGATGACTTTGTCGGTTGCATCGTGGATTTCTTTGCGCATGGGTGAAACTGCGTCGCCGATGTCTTCTTTGACGATTATGGCGTAGTTGGGTATCTTGTACTTGGTCAGTTTCTCTTCTATCTTGTATGCGTCTACGCCTGGTCCGCCGATGGCTGCGCCTATGCCTTCTGATACTTCGCCGACTAATTCGCCTTCCAGCTTTAAGCCAGCGTCAATCATGATTAAGCACGCGATTTTGCCCTGGTTTTCTTCGATGACTGCTTCGACGGCGTCGCCTGGTTTGCCGACGTTTCCGCCGGGGCCTTCAGCTTTAACGATTATGCCGACTCGCCCTTCGATTGGAACGGTCGCCATCACGCAGTCTTTAGGCAGCTTGCGAACTTCGTAGCCGTGCATGAGTTTGCCAACGACGAGTGGTCCAACGCCGTCTCCGATTGGTTGACCATACGCGAACGCTTTGAGAGCGCTTGAGTATGCGTCTGCTTCCTTCATAACCATGGGCAGAATCATCTGCAACTGCATGATTACATAGAGGCTGAGGGTTTTTTTGCCCTGGATGTAGTAGTGGCGTACGACTTTGTAGATGAAGTTGAGTGCCATGGCGGCTTCAAGGGTGTTTTCCAAGTTGTTAATTTGAACTTCATCGCTCAATGGTGCCATGAGTTTAACTTCTTCTTTGAGGCGTTCGTCGCGTACGTCTAGGATGTGGTCTAGTTTGTACACGATACCTGCGGGGTCCATGCCCTGTGGGCCGATGGTGAAGTACTCGAGGAATCGGTCAACCCGCGGTGTTGGGTCAACGGTTGGTTTGCCGATTTCTTTTATGGCTTCGATGGTGGTTTTTCTGCCTTCCTCTTTTATGTGTTTGAGTTTATGCAGAGAATTCTCAACTTCACGAATCATAACGTACATTTGGATACGTTGCCCGTAGAAGATTAAAACTATGAAGAACACGTATGAGAGTAAACTGATTATTTGTGTTATCTGGTCGCTTCCCGCTCCTAAGAGCTGTGAATGCGAAATTGACGCGCCTGCAGGCAACGAAACCGCCTGCGCAACTGTATTGGGTCCTGAAATAAAGTTCATTCCTACACCACTTCTCAGAAAACTATGAAAAGTAAGTTATAAAGCTATGCCAACTCTCTCGCAGAATTGAAATAAGGAAAAGTGTTGCCAGCTTTCCCAGGTTCACGTGGCCTAAGACCACACTACAGCTGGAAACGGAACACGGTTTAACTTCTGAGTTCGGGATGGGATCAGGTGGAACCCGTGCCCTTTGACCGGCAGACGAAACATAACTGTTCAACAATCCCATATATACCTTGCCTTTATTTTTTGCAAATAAGGACATTTAACGGCTTTTTCCATATGGAACACATGGTTTTATTGGTTTGAAGACTTGTTCAGTTTGGGAAGTTGATATATTTTAGCGTGTTTTGGCGCGGGAATCAACCGCTCACCCATATTTCATGCACTGAACTTCAACATGCTAATGCGCTTGTTTTAAGCCAATACGACATACCGCTCTTAGGGATTAGAACGGTATCGACCCCCGCTATCGTTTCTGCAATGATATGATATTAGGATCCAAATAGGCTCATTAAACTCGCTCTCAAAGTGGCAAAATATTCCCAGCTTCGCAAGAAACCGCCTCAAAACTAAGTTCAAATTGAACTGCAATTCTTTAGTTTAACCAGTGAAGTTTAGGACCAAGATTCTCCGCGGGTTAACGCCGAATGTAGCCTCAGGCGTTATTTCCGTGAAGTTCTTGGAATCGTATATTTGCGTGAAGACGTCAACGAGGCTCATTGTAGTGTTGAAGTAGGGGACAGTGCCGCCGTATTCGTAGGCGAACACGAATTTTACATTGTCCCGTTTGCATAAGCCGATGAATTCAGTGATGTTGAAGTTGGGCGTGTAGGTGTCGACGGGGAGAGCGGGATACTGGTAGGTGTGGATTTGGCTGTTGCCGCTGCGGGTGACGTAGAAGTTAACCATGTCTTGGCTGAAGTAGTTGAAGGGGCAAAGAAGCATTATCGATTGGTTTGAAGCGTCGCGGGCTAAGGCGTAGTTGGTTGCCTGCGCGATTTCGATGTTGATGTCTGTTTGCTTGACATTGTAGTAGATGTCGTTTACGCTGAAAGCCACCGATACAGACACGAAAATTATCAGCGATCCGGCGGCAACTTTAGCGGCTTTCTTCCTGTCTAACTTCACGCTATGCATCCATGTGCTATGCAGTTTATCGAAAGCGAACAGGATGAGCGCGGACGCCGAAATCGCCAGTGCTGGAAACAACGTTAACACGTATCGCCATTCCCTGTTGGATATCAATGTGAAAAACACGTAGACGCAGATGAACCAGACCACGATAAATTTGTCTTCGCGTTTTCGCCGCCAAACAAACAAGCCTAAACCGGTTAATCCTACGATGTAGAGCAGCAGGGAAATCGGGTGTACATCAACGTAGGGCCAAGTTATCTCGATAAGGTAGAATATTGGGGTTGGGAAACGGATGCTGTAGAGTGATCTTTCAGGGTTGCCCATCTGCAATGCATACATCCATTGAGTGAAAACGTAGGAGGCAAGAACATGGTAGGCGATTATCAGCCAGGGAACAATAACGGCGAGGGCAGCCACAATAAACAATGTAAACCTTGAGAGCAACCGCTTAAGTTGACCTCGACCCAAAATCAACATAACCGCAACCATCACAGGTACCACTGCAATCACTTGGTACTTCGTCAAAAACCCAAGTCCCAACGCCAACCCACTTAAAACCAGCAGCCAACTCTTTCGGCTGATAAACCAGCGGAAAAATAAAAACAGCGACAACATGAAAAAGAAGACAAGCATCACTTCAAGCAGAGCAAGCCTTGAAAGCCAAAAGTAACCAGGCATAACCGCCAAGAGCACAGCTGAAAGCAACGCGACTTTTCCATCGTACATTGTGTGGGCTAATTCGAAAACTACCCAGAGGGAAAGGATGCTGAAAACTGCTGAGATTAATCGGGCAGAGAACAAGCTTGGGCCAAACAGGTAGAATGAAACCGTGGTGAAACACGAGAAGAGGGGTGGATAGAATGAGTCGCGGACAAAATTGTTGAAGAGTCCATCTTTTAATTCTAATGCACGGTTTAAGTGACCAACTTCATCCCAGTTCATGGGTTGTTTAGTCAGGTTTAACAAAAGAAAGATAAAGTATACGAGTGCAAGAAACGCGAATGCGAGTCGCCACTTAGTAAAGTATGCCTTAAGGCTAATCCAGCGTGGGTTTGCATTCGTTTGTCAATCGTGCTCCATGAATTAGAACAGTTCCATCCTATTGTAAGTAACCGATATAAAACCTTCCAACTATCCGCTCGATATGCTCAGTGGCTCTTTTGCTGCAGTTCATTAGATGCGTTAAACTCTGCAGCGCGCTTGGACAGCCGCTTGAGTGTGTCTTTGTTTGCCCACAATAGTCCAGACAACACCACTGCGAAGCCCAAGAACTGAAGAAGCATAAGCGGGCTGGCTGCGGTTATGGGTGTAGGGTTAAGCAGGGCGTATCCGTAGTCAACCTGGGGCTCCACTCTGTACTGTAGGTAATCGCGTGTCGAAAGCGCGTTTGTGAGGTATATGCTTGACATCAGCGATGCAGTAACCAGAATAACCGCGGCTGAAATGGCGAGGTAGAACAGGCGCTTTTTTGGCTTCACCACCGATTTTGCCGCTTTAAACAGCGAAAAACTCTTGGTACTAAGCGCAGCAGCTAAAAGCACAAGGAACGGCAGGGCTTGGTAATCGTATTTGATGGCGCTGAAATACGGCACGTTAAGTTTCAAGCCTGCACCCAGGACAACGTTGATGCTTAAGATAGATGCCGCCGCCACTAAACATATCACATCAACAATCACGGTTTTGGAAAAATATTTCCTAAGCGAGAAACCCAAAACCAGAGAAAACGCGACCGCCGCCATAACGTACAACCCCAACCCGTAATCCCTAAGAAAATTAGTCACAAAAAAAGGAGAGGCTACGACTCCATTGCTGGCAGGAATCACATCGACAAGGTCCATATGGTGGAATATAGACAGGATTGGGCGTTCAAGGACGGTTTGGTACCACAAGTAAGCAAACACAAGCGTGGGTATTAAAAACGCGGCGAGTTGACTGAGGATGAGTTTTGGTTTTTTAGGTCGCGAATAAACGTAGAACAAGAATAGCGGGATGAGGACGAACGCTGCATAAAACTTTGTTAAGACGGCAGCGGAGAAAATCAATCCTGAAAACAAAGCGATTTTAACAGACCCTTTGCGGATTGCAAAAATACCCACTAAAAGGCAGAGCAGGCTAAAGAAGAGGCATTGCGAGTCGATGAGGAAGCTTCTTGAAAGCACAAGCTGCCACGGGTTTAAACCTAAAAGCGCGGCTGCAACAAACCCCGCTGATTTGCCGTACAGTTCCCTGCCCAACACATACACCAAGACAACGGAGCCAAGCCCAAATAAAGTCACCAACGATACGCCCACGCTGATCGATGAGCCAAAAATTCTAAAAACCAAACCTGCAAGGTAGAATCCCACCGGCGGCTGGTCTATCACTGCGCCGAAAGATTTCACGTATGGCGTACCCATTTTTACTACGTTTGAGGCGGCTTCAAACTCCAGACTTGTGTCGTAGTTCTGGTAGGGACCCAGCGAAAACGCGACTAATGCCACACCGATAAGGATTATGGCGAGGGGCAAGGTTTCAGCCGTTGATTTTTTGATGCCGACTTTATCGAGCAAAGTTTCCCCACTCTTCCATTCATGCAAGGGCTGACTGAAAAAACTTTGCTATCCACAGCCCAAAGTGCCTTTTTTCCTAAAATGTGATGCTCCAACAAGATTAAAATAAGAAGTCTCCCCCAAACTACAGAGTGCAGAACCATGCCTTATAATGAGCTTAGAAAAGACTATTTGCTTGACCGCTGGGTCGTAATCGCTACTGAACGTAGCCGAAGACCCACCGACTTCGCCAAACCGCGACCTCAAACTGCCCAAACCGCGGGTTGCCCCATGTGCGTTGGCAACGAAAACATGACGCCGCCAGCCCTGATGCTCTACCAAAAAGACGGCGACAAAATAACGCGAAGCCAAGACCCCTTGACTGGCGAGCGATCAAAAGACTGGTTAGTCCGAGTTATCCCAAACCTCTACCCAGCGTTTAGCCCTCCCAAACAGCCCGAGGACGCGAAACAAATCACCAAAAACAAATATTTGTGGAGCGCAGTGGGGCACCACGAAGTGCTTGTTGAATCGCCAAACCACGAGGAAGACCCCGCCGAGGCAGAGTTGCCCCAGCTTGAACTCGTCATAAATGCTTACATCGACAGGCTCAAAGAACTTAGCGCGAAGCCATACGTGAAGTATGTGTCGATTTTCCGCAACCACGGCTTAGAAGCGGGTGCGTCTTTGTCTCATGCGCACAGCCAAGTAATCGCAACTCCGATGGTTCCCACCATTATCCGTGAAGAGCAGAAAGCCGCCAGAACATTCTACGAGGAGAATGGGAAATGCATATTCTGCGACATAATTGAAGGCGAAGTGAAAGGTCCACGATTGATTTCTGAAGACCACGATTTTGTGGTTTTGGCTCCTTACGCGAGCGTTAACCCGATGGAGTTTTGGATTCTGCCCAAAAAACACGCTCCAAACATCCTCGATTTGACAGCGCCCGAGGTCAGTGCGTTCGCAAAAAACCTCAAATCATCGCTCAAAGCCCTAAAAACCTTAGTCAACAATCCGCCTTACAACTACGGCATCCACCTTGCATTAAACCCAGAATCCCAAGACAGCTACCACTGGCACTTAGAAGTTTACCCCAAACTGGCAACTTGGGCGGGCTTCGAGAAGAGCACAGGCGTCTACATCAACACGGTTACGCCAGAAACCGCGGCGGAGACTCTGCGAAAAACATTAACCCCCTAAATTCCCCAAATTTTGTAATTTAATCGGGGACTCCAAAATTGCGACAACTTAAAGAGACTATGGTTTGTAGTGCTTTAAGAGGATTCAAAGATGAAATCGCTTGTTGCTATATTGTTGATTGCAACGATTTTTTGCGCCTTTATGTTGGTTGGTAACGTGCATTTTGGTTCGGCTCAAACTGGAACAAACGTAAACGGCAGCATTAACTCAGATACAACATGGACGCAGGGCAACAACCCGTACCATCTCACTGGCAACGTTACCGTGCCAAAAGGTGTGACACTCACTATTGAATCAGGCGTTCAAGTTATTTTCATGCAGGACATACCAACTCGCGACCAAGTCGGTAGACCCGCCGATGAATTCCATTATCACAATCTTGATGTAGTGGGTACATTACTTGCAATAGGCCAGAACGCTCCCATTACATTTAGTTACGCTAACCAAATAACATTTGAAAGCTCAAGCTCAGCTTCAGTTCTGCAAAACGTTAATTTTATTGGCTCAAACGACGGCTCAAATAGCTACGGCGGATGCAAGATCAACATCCTTGGTTCTTCGCCCAAACTTGATAGCGACTCTTTTAGTATCCCCTACCCAGGGAGCCAAATTTCGATAAATGGGGGGTCACCAATAATTGAAAACAGCAACCTTGGCACAAATGTGGGCATCTCAATATATAATTCGGCTGCGCAGATTTTAAACAACAATGTCAAGTCAAATGCTGCTGAACCCAATAACTATTTTATTTCGCTCTACAACAGTCCAGCCATAATCTCCGATAACAACATCGTTGGAGCTTATACTTCGTCAATGTTTATCATAAGCTCAGGGGCTCCCTTGATTACTCGTAATTTCATCAGCACATCAACTGTTGGAATGACAATCTACGGCAGTTCCAGCCCAGTGATTGAAAATAACACATTTGCCGAAAATGGAATAGCCTTAAACATTTATGACTTCAAAGGGTCCCCGTCACCAACAATTAAAGGCAACAACTTTGAGCAAAACAGCCAATACGACATTTACTTGGGGCAGCAAGGCGTTTATGGTACAACAGCAGGCAGCATAAATGCGGCTTATAACTGGTGGGGAACAACCGACACGTCAACTATTAATCAGTCAATCTTTGACCACAAAAATAACAATAACATTGGAACAGTATCGATTGACCCAATCTTAGCGTCACACAATAAAGCTGCAATGCCAAACGCTTCACCAAACACACCTTTGCCATCTTCAATACAGGTAAACCCAACAAACACATCGCCCAATCCATCTGGCACCTCACAAAACCCCACTTCAACACCCCAAACTGGCAACGGAAACTCCCAAGCAATACCGCAAGAATGGCTCTACGGAATAATTGTGGCTCTCGCCATCGCATTAGCCATTGTGGCAACTGCGCTATTGGTTCAGATGCACGACCAAAAGAAAAATGCCGCAAGCCAAGAAAAGCAATAAAACTCTAAACATCCGCGATTTCTTTGGGGTTTTTTGGTTTAACCATCAAAATGTCCTCTATGTAAGCCCGCAGCGGTTCAGCTACGCTCCATGCCTGCGAGATGCAACCTCTGGGTTCGTTTGGGGGGTCGCAGTCGTAGATTTCGTTTATTGTTCCTAAGCCGCCCTGTTGGATTCCGACGGTGAACAATGGCAGAATGAGGTTTTCAAGTGCCTGCTGCTTTGCCTGCGCCGTGTAATCGTTGACTTTCAAAAACGCGGTAACGTATGGTCCCAGTAGCCATGGCCAAATCGTGCCGTTGTGATAAGCCATATCCCTGCTTCTGCTGTCTCCTGAGCATTTTCCGATGAATTTGGGGTCGCCAAGCGATAGAGTCCTCAAGCCGTAGGGTGTTACGAGTTCGCGGTTCACGACATCGACGACTTTCTGGCTTTTTTCTTTGTCGAGCATTGTGTAGTCTAGTGAGACGGCGAATATTTGGTTGGGGCGAATGGAGGCGTCTTGTGTTTTGTCGTCGATTACGTCATAGAGACAGCCGCCTTTGCTATTCCAGAATTTTTGGCTGAAGCTTTGGCGGGTTTGGTTTGCCATGGCACCGTACTTTTTCGTTAGCTCGGATTCTTCAAACTTGGTTGCGAGCAGCTCCATCGTTCGCAGGGTGTTGTACCATAATGCTTGGATTTCCACTGCTTTCCCAGTCCTTGGCGTGATGACGTCGTTTCCAACGCGGGCATCCATCCAGGTGAGCCTTGGACCATGCATTAACAAGCCGTCGTCATCCAATTTGATTCCGAACAATGTTCCCCTTTGATGATTCGCGATTATAGATTGCAGCTTTTCCCAGAGTTCCTCTTTAACAAACCCGAAGTCGCCCGTGTACTTAACATACTGCAGCACCGCGTTAACATACCACAATGTGCCATCAACCGTATCGTATATTGGGATGCCTGATTTGTCAGTGACTAAATTCGGAATCAAACCGCTCTTGCAGTACTGCATAAAGGTCCGCAAGATATCTTTGGCTTCGATATACTTGCCAGTTACCAGCAGAAGCCCCGGCAACGAAACGAAAGTGTCTCTGCCCCACGGCTCAAACCAGTGGTAACCTGCAATAACCGATTTTTTGCCCTCGGCGTCTTGCACCATGAATGAATCAGAGGCCAAAAGAATCCAGTTTAGCCAATCACTCATCGGTACCTCAGGGTGGATTTGGTAAAAGTCAGCGAGCACCATAGATTTTTGATTCCGTTCTCGGTCTAAGGATGCGTTAACCTCTTGCGTTATGCCGCCAACAAAATCCAAAATTTCCCATGCTTCTTTGCCTTCATGACTCACGGCAAATGTGACCGCAAACTCTTTCTGGGCATTAGCGGGTACTTGCACCTCAAAGTACCCCGGCTGGAAACAATCGTCAACGTCAGCTTCGCCCCGCAGCAATTCGTCGCGGTAATGGATGTGGTTTACCCAGTTTATTTTTTCCTTAAATTCTCCGTCTGTTATGCGGCACGCAATTGTTGCTTGTGGACGCTGAAAAACTGCCTGGAACTGACTACCTCTGCTTTCCATGGTGAAGTTCAACGGGACCTTCATTCGGTAAACGACGGTGTGATAGTACCTGCATGTTAAAAGCGGATAAAGCCGAACCTTAACGTCTGAGTCGTTGTTGTTTATGATGTTGTAGGTTACTGCGGTGGCATTCTTGTTTTTTGGCATAAAAACCGTTTTGCTAACGTGGACGCTGCTCACGTTGTAGCTGTATGTGGGAAAGGGGGCTAGCGAAAACTGGCTAATTAGTTTGTAGCCTTCAGGATAGATTGTGTCATGGAACTCGTTTGCGCCCAGTCTGTAAACATCCGTGCCCACGATTACGTCTTCATCAAGTTTTGAGACGCAGACCGTGCGGTTTCCAGGCGGATCAAGCGCCGCGACCAGCAATCCATGGTACTTGCGCGTGTTAATCCCCAGAACAGTTGACGATGCGTAACTTCCTAAGCCGTTGGTTACCAACCATTCCTTCTCGATGAACTCCCCAAAATGTGAAAGCGCATCTTTATGATAGGTTATGGCGGGCAGATTCATCTATGGCATCAGCTTCGCAACGTTTTTGTCTCTTGGAACACAGAAATAGTTTGCTACGGGAACGCATTTGGTTCGGAACATCAAAAGGTGAGGTTTTGTCAGTTTGTATTCTGTGAGGGTTTCAGCGTATCCCATGCCCTTAGCGAAGACGAGTTCCGCGGCGTCGTAGACTTTCAGGAACTCAGGTGAGGCTTCTTTTTTCTGCAAGCCAACTGCGTCGCAACCCGTAGTTATTACTTCGTCAGCGAGTTTGTCCATGTTAGAAACCTCGGCGTCCTCCATCGTGGCGTCGTTGATTACAGGTCCGCCCTTGACGACATAGGTGACTTTTAATCCCATGTTCTTGAGCTGCTCAACTAGCAACGTATCAAAAACTATTTCGCCCGCGTTATCCGCCAAGAACAAAACGCTCTGCGCCTTCTTCGCCAACTCATACGCTTTGTCAATGTCGTCGATAACAAGGTCTTTTGTGGCTTCCCTTATGGCGCCTGCCATACTATTCAAAGTAAACTTGTGCCCGGGAATATCAAACTCCATTATGTTTCCCACAATCGCGCATAAACACGCCTTCTTAAACCGCTCCTGCTGGTTGATGCCTGATTCAACGTATTTTTTTGCGTGAGGACGCATCTTGAGGGCTTTTTCGTTGGCGAGTTTCTTGTTATACTTGTAGGGGTCGTTGCAGCTTGTTAATTGCCTGATTATGCGGTCTCTTTTCGTGCCGATGTATGCGGCGTTCGACGTGGGCTTGAACTCGCGGTTCAGCAGCTTCACGATTTCAGCCAAGCACCTAAAACGTAGGGCTGGGTTTGTGGTGGCTTGGTAGGTTTGAATTTGTGCCCGAAAAAGCAGGCAGGATTCGCATTCAGGTTCAACTTTCAAGGCTAATTCACACTTTTAACGTTTAGTTGCGTCGGCAAAAGCACGCATCACGGCATATGGGTCTTTCGCCTTCACTATCCCGCTTGCAACAAGAACGCCCTGAGTTCCAAGCTTCAAAGCAATTGAGACATCTTCCGCTTGGCTTATACCTGCACCGCATAGAATCGTCATTTTCGAGTCGATTTTATGGACGAGTTTCACGGTGTCAGTGACTATTTCGGGTTTAGATTTAGAAACTGAAATTCCGCTGCCGATTAGTTCCGGCGGTTCAACCGAAGTGATGTCGGGTCGCATCGCGGCGATTGCGGCGCTTACAGACGGGTTGTTAGCGCAGGCACATGAAACCAATCCTTTTTCCTTTGCCAAAGCAATTATGGCTTCGATGTCGATTAGTCTAAGCTGGAGTTCAGAATGGTTAATCAATGTTCCAACAGCACCCGCCTCCTTAACTGACTCAGCTAAAACATGTCCCGTGCTGCTTCCGGGTTTAATGGGGTCGATGTGCTGGGCGAAGACTGGAATCTCAACTGCTTCAGCAACCTTGGCAAGGTCAGCTAACTGCGGCACCACGATGATGTTGGCGCCCGTTTCTTTAGCTGCTCTTTCAGCTTGTTTTGCGAGTTCAACGGCTCTTTTGCCTGTGGATTCGAGGTAAGTTTTAAAATTTACGATTATCATTGGAGTTGGTTGGTTCAATTGGGTTGTGCCTCGCTTTATGGTTAGAACTATTTTTGTTAATAATTGTTTCCCAAGGTTTTCGTTATATTAACGGTTTAAATTCTTTTTTCCGTTGAAGGCATCCTCGGTTTCCGTCTTTCTTATAGAAAGTTAAGTTTATCAAGCTTTTCTTTGTGATTTTAGTTTATGCTTTTTTTCTTTAAACGTTGTTTGCGTCAGCTTGCTGAGGAAGGAAAAGGCTTCAGTGACATTTCACAAGTTATAGGTAAAAGTCACGTCTCAATTAAAAATAAACTATACAATTTGAGTTTATCTCTGAAAGATAACACTTATTCGCAATTTCCAGTAGCCGTATCATCATTATCATAATCACCTACTATAGCTCCAATTGTTAATCCAGTTCCTGCTGTCGATCTTGTCAGCGTAAATGAGGTAGCCCTTGAATTGAAAGCGACTGGACCATTGCCTAGTGTTGAGGAGAAGCTCAGGGTTTTGGATGCGGCTTTGGTTGCTTTGGAGCGGCCAGGTCTTCATGCAACCAACCTTTTCAGTCATATCGGAGAGTTCTTGCAACGACTCCCCAGTTAACGCGCCATAGATAAGTGGAATCGACTTCTAAAGGTATGCGGTGTTAAAAAAAGGCCAATAATCTTTTATTTTCTTCTTATAAACCTTCCTTTAACAAGGTAATCGTTTGACTTTCAGTTTAAATTGTTTTCAGGAAACCAATAAGAAAAAAGCAAGGGTGGATTGAACCTACATGCCGGTGGAGACATCACCCGAACAACCCCTTTTTTTAATCAAGTACAATTGATTTAAAACCTACAATCAAAAAAAGCAGAAAACAATAAACTTATAATCCAAATCAAACCAATAAAAACCCAAGTAAGTGAATAAAATGGACAGAAAATTAAAAACTATACCCGAACCCAAAAAGGGAACCCAAACCGTTTTCAAATCTAAAACGACGCCAGTAATAAAAAGCAAAGGCGGTAACACTAACTATCTATGTGGCAATTGTGGAGCAAAAATAGGCGAAACTATCATCGAAGGAAAATTCAAGAATGTTGTGTTAAAGTGTCCAACCTGCAACCTCTACAACGAGATATAGTTTAGGTGACGTTTCTGCTCAAGTAACAGAAACTTAGAACCGCCGATCGACTTCTTGAGGAATGCAGTGTTAAAAAAAAACCAATAATCTCTTATTTTCTTTATATGAACCTTTTTAACAAGGTAATCGTTTGACTTTCAGTTTAAATTGTTTTCAGGAAACCAATGAAAAAAGCCGGGGTTAATTTGAACCCATCTAAAGTTGAGATGTAACCCGCATATCCCTTTTTTAGTTAAAAAACAACAGACAGTTAAGTTTGCCGAGCTTTAATATTTTTTATCTTTTGATGTTACGTAACTTACTTATCGGATGCTTTTTTATCGAGTATACAGTACTTAGTATTGAATGTTTTGTGCGTGGAAAAATTAAATATCCAAAACTCTCACTGTTCATAATAAGCGTAATCTTAGTATACTTTCTTTTTTCTGGTTTAGCATACAAACCCTTGCATGATGCTCTTGTATTCATGGGGTATTTTGGAACTTTTCTTGCGGGTTTACTATACCCCTATGCATTAACTTCGGCGGCTGGCACAGGAATATTGCTGATTCTCGCGAAAGAACAAAACTTACTCTTAGCAGGAGTTATAGCTGGAATTGGCGCTTTAATAAGTGACATTATCCTATTCCTTTTTGTCAAACATGGCTTTAGTGATGAGGTACACAAACTCTCAAAAGAAACAGTTGTTCAAACTGTTAATAAATGGATACCGGATTCTGTTAGAGTATATTTGCTTGCGATCTTTGCGGGTATGCTAATTGCCTCTCCGCTTCCAACTGAAATTGGCATCATGCTTATGACATCAATAAAGAATATGTCAGTCAAGAAATTCGTAATCATAGTGTATATCTTGCATGCAAGCGCAATCTTCATAATTCTTCTAATTGGCAACACTATATAATCCGGAATTTTTAATTACCTGGGCATACTTCAGAAAATTTTGCCAAAAAGACGAGACGTACAGGAGATAAAAGCTTCACCGCCTGTATTTTTCTGATTGTGGTTGCCTCGACCCTATAGCCCGTGGAGACTTCACCCGCATTCCCATTTTTTTATTTGAACCTTCCTTTATCAAGGTAATCGTTTAGAGTCAGTTTAAATTCTTTTCAGGAACTCATTCCCAACAGTTCCCGTTCTTAGTTAATTCTTTAGAACTTGGACAAAGTTAAGTTTATCAAGCTTTTCATTTAAAATTTAGTTTATGCTTTTTTCTCTAAAAGTTGGGTTTGTTGCTACTTACTCAATGAAATGGGTTTTTGATGCCTAAGAACCACAGCAACAGAGAATAAAGACAGAAGCAAAGGCACAACCATCAACCAAGATAGCTCTGGAATAGATGGAGTTGGGGTTGGTGAAGAAGTAGGGCTGAATAATGTATGAACTTCAACTATGTTGGAGAAAGCTCCACCAAAGTAATCTGATGCGAAGATATAGAAGTAATATTTTGTGGATGAAGATAAGTTAGTCAAAGTAGTTGTGTTGTGTTGACTATCTGATGTTGTCCAAATGTCTTCGTAATTTGAATTAGTGTATGGGTATTGAGAATCCAAAGTTTTGTTTGACATACGCAAAATATAGTTATTGAAATAGGGTACTCCACTGATGGATTTAAAATCAGCTGGAGGCTGGTCACTTGTCCAAGACAATGTGGCTGTTGTATCGGTAACTTTTGTTACATTAAGTGTTAAAGTAGAATTAAGATTAGGTGTTGGTTCAGGAAGTGCTTTAACATTTTCTGGCAAAGCTAAGAATGATAAGATAAAAAGAAAAAGAAACATGAAAGCGAAATTCTTACTTTTAGTTCCCATGCTTAGCCTCAACGTCCTTTTTAATAAAAGACAATTTATGACGCCTTCTATATAGCAAAAGAGAGACAGCGGTAATCACTAAAACTGCAGCCAAAACTATCATTATCGACTGAGTTGAAATCACTGATGGGACAACTATTGGTTTGCCTATAGCATAGAAGTAGCCGTCCTGAGAGGCAATATAGACAACACCGTTGCTAACAACTGGAGAAGCGTTTATCGCATTCCCAGTTGAAAAACCCCAAATAGTCTCGCCATTAGAAGCATTGAGAGCTGCAGAGTTTATGTAAACAACGCCATTAGCCACAGCTGGAGAAGAATATACAATAAAGAAACTTTCTTTGTTCCATAGTTGTACACCTGTGGAAGCATTCAGCGCATATAGACCGCCACCTTGTGAGCCTATGAACACTCGACCATCTGCTATTGCTGGTGAAGATGTTACTCCTTTTTCTTCGCCGTTAAATGTCTTGAAGCTCCATATCTTGTTGCCAGTTAAGGCATTAAGAGCATAAACGTTATCGAACGCTCCCCAGTTTGAACCTACATAAACTGTGCCGTTAACGACAGCGGGTGAGGAATCAACAGGACCACCCAAGGTGTAATTCCATATTTTTAAGCCTGTTGATGCATCAAGCGCGTAAACATTATGGTCGTCTGAACCCACATAAACAATGTTGTCATTAACGGCAGGAGAAGAAAGAACACTATTTCCAGTCTGATAGGACCAGACTCTATTGCCGTTTGAAGCATTTATAGCGTAAAGGTTGCCGTCCCACGAACCCACGTATACTAATCCGTTTACAATCGCAGGTGAGGAATAGACGCGACCTTCAGTTGAGAAGCTCCACATCTTGGCGCCTGTCATAGAATTCAGTCCATAGATAATGCCATCGCTTGAACCTATAACAAGCAGATTATCTCTTATAGCTGGTGATGAATAAACTGGCGCATCCGTTGAGTAATTCCAAATTCTTCCACCATTGAAGGCGTCAAAAGCATAAACGTTACCTCCCCGGTGTTCAGCTTGATTGTAATTTGACCCGACATAAACTATACCATTTACAACAGCCGCAGATGAGCCAACGAAGTAACCATCAAAATGTCCTTCCGCAAAACGCCAAAGTTCGAGCGCTTTTAATGGTCCAATATTGTCTGTTACTCCTGTGTGAGAGGGATCATGGCGAAACATTGACCAGTCATCTGAAGTTGAGTCGGCTTTTATACTATGAAACGGAAATGCAACTAATGAGGTTAGAAATAAAGCAACAAGAATTAGTGCAATACTCTTGTTTTTAGTACCCATAGTTAGCTCATAGAACCCAACTCAATAAAAGACTTCTCGTACAAGACTCTTGACTAAACTTGGTCAAACTTTCTTTACTAAGTTGCTTTTCTTGTGTTTTTTGTGGTAGACCAACAAACCAGCAACCGCCAAGGCAACTGCCACAATAGAAACAACGGCAACAGGCACAACTGGAAAAGACTCTGGTTCTGGTTTAG
Organism: Candidatus Bathyarchaeota archaeon; assembly: GCA_903901015.1. Taxonomy (GTDB): domain Archaea; phylum Thermoproteota; class Bathyarchaeia; order Bathyarchaeales; family Bathycorpusculaceae; genus Bathycorpusculum. Next base: position 45,397 of record CAIUPH010000005.1, read on the forward strand.
CTACAGTGAAACTAATAGTCTGTGAGGAACCTATGTTTCCAAAAGTATCTTGGGAGTACATTGTTATGGTATGCAATCCATTGGAAATGTCAGTTAAGTTAGTGTCGCCAGAAAATGTTACGTTCTGTTGTCCATCAAGACTGTAACTTGTCCAATTAACTGCTTTATCACTATTGAAAACTAAAGGTATGCTTGATTCGTTGTATGTTAGGTTTATGGGTGATGTGATGTTGATTTTTGGCGGAGTTATTTCTGTTGGCGGCACATAAGACGGGTCAGATGTACCATAACCAAAGGGAGTATACATCTCAACTGCAGCAGACCTAACATAGGTCGTGTCAAACCAAGTAGAATGTTCCGAAATTGTTCCACCAATAGAATACAACCTATCATCTAACACTGCAACGGAGCCAACTGCACTCGCATTTAAAACTGCTATACTACTCCAAGTGTCCAGCTTAGGGTCATACACTGCACCCTGAGAACCGACAAAATAAATTCTTTTAGGAGCCAAAACCCCAGTAGTGGCTGCCCCAACTGGATAAGTTCCTAAGGAAACGTACAGTTGTTTGCCTTGATTCCACGTGTCGTTTTCAATTTCATATACCATCATAACAGTGATGCGACCTGTTGGTCCTGAATAGCCACCTGCAGAACTCATAACGTATATTTTGTTATCAACTGCAACTGCAGCGTAATAGGGAAACACAGGATATGAAACACCCCAGAAAGATACCTTAGAGGGCATAGGTGACTTAGCTGACCAAACATCAGATATTGGGTCATAAACCCAGTTGGAAGTTCCGCTGAAAACGTAGATTTTGCCGTTTACCACATTAGCAGTGGGTGAACCGGAAGCTGCGGGCATTGGTGTTTTGGTTTCCCAAGTGTCTGTTAAAGTATTATACACTTCATTTATGTTTGTGACGTTTGCGTCGTAGCCGATATGACCCTTTGCTATTCCACCTATGCAGTAAATTTTGTCCCGAAAAACTGCTGTAGCAAAATCCGTTCTTGGATTTGGCATTGGTGATTTAGTAACCCAAGAATTAGTGTTTGGGTTATATTCTTCATTTGTACCGACAATGCCACCTGTGTCTTTTGAGCCTGTAGCAGATTGGACGGTGAGGTCTGTACCGCCCATGGCGTAGATTTTGCCATTAACTGATGCAACACCAAGAAAATCTCTAGCTTGATGCATCGGTGCCTTCTCAACCCAAGTATTCTCCTGAGTGGCTCCAGAAACAGGCAAAGCAACAATTATGCTGGATGCTGTTAGGAAGACGAGAACAATTGCCAAAGCTAAAGTTTTACTCATTGCTACCAATCCATTGTTGGATGGTTTTTCGTTATAAGACTTTTTGTCAAAGGATCTGGACTAAACCTGTTTTTCCAAGTCAAGAATTCTGGACTAACCACTTTTCATCTCTGGAACTGAAGCTCAAAAGGATATTCCCTAAGAAAAACTAAAGATATTTTACTAGCTTCATAATTGAAATTTCTATGTCCAAACAAGTAAAAGAATTGAACTGCAAGACACTACTGGTATCCGTAGCCGAATATCCCCTAAATTTCTTAATCTTCCCACATCGCCTTACAGCAAATTCCTATGTTGGTTGTACTCATTCTTGCAGTTACTGTTATGCAAAATGGTACGCCAAACCAAATGAATTAAAAGTCAAAATAAACGCCCCAGAAATACTGCGAAAAGAACTGCAAAAAAGAATAGCTAAAGAAAAACCAAGAGAACCCGTCTGCTTAGGAAGTATTTCTGATCCATATCAACCCATTGAGCTAAAATATCAGTTAACCGGCAATATGCTTGAAGTTTGCGATGAACTGAGCTATCCAGTTTTCATCGTAACAAAATCCGATTTAGTCACAAAAGACAAAGATGTTCTTTCCTCTCTTGCAGAAAGAAATCTGGTTGCAGTAAACCTTACAATCACGGCGGTCAACTCAAAACTTCTTAGAAAACTGGAACCATGTTCTCCATCAAACCAGAAACGATTGGAAGCCATGAAAACTCTAACAGACGCTGGGATTCCAGTCAATCTTTACCTAAGTCCCAATTTCCCATTCTTATCCGAAAACCTATTGAACTATTACATCAAGAAGGCAAACGATTGTGGAGCCAGATGCTGTGCAGTTGTCCCTTTGAAAATTCGACCTGTCATCTGGAAAGGAGTCAAGCAATTCCTTGAAAACAATAGTCCAAGCTTAGTTGCAAAATATGAGGAGCTATACTTCAAACATGGGAGCAAAGACCTTTCAGGATATTGGCTTCCAGAATTATCTTACAGAAGAAAAATAGCGGAATCAATCGCGGAAAAGTGCAAACAACTTGGAATGAGCTTTACGGCAGAAGAATTCATTGATTTATGGACAACGCCCTATTCTGATTGCGTAAATATTGATTCATGGCATGCTCCAACAGCCTATGATATTGTCAAATTCATGAAATCTCAGAACCCAAAAAATGTCAGCATGGAAGACACGATTGATTACATCAAGAAGAATTTTGCGACTGATAAGAAATGGGAGAAGTTAATGAGAGATTATTGGGAAAACGCTAAGTTACTTTTCGGGTGATAATTGCTATGAGAAAATTAGTAAAGGTCTCCTGCAAAACAAAGAATGTATGACAACCTAAGAGTAAGGTATTGCGGTTTTTGATGCTATTTCTCCGTCTATGTATAAACAGATTTCCTTGTTCCTAAGACTCCAAGTAATTGCTATGTGATGGTCAACATTTTTGTTAAGTTGAGAGACATCTTTTTCGATATCTGTTCTGCCTTTTCCAAGCATTACATGGGAGAATTTTAGCTTGTTGTCGGAATCTTTGAGGAGAAAAATGCTGCCCTCACTATTCGAAAGATTAATTAGAGCATCTACCAGTCCATCTGACCAATTCAACTTTCCATTTCTGACCCAGAAAGCTATTGACCCTTCTTTAATGTTCCAATTTGAATTACTCATTGTCTCACCCCTTTATTTCGGAATACAGCGGTGTCAGTATCTGGCGAGTTATTAAAAGTGGGATTCCCTATTATATGGTAATTAATCATTGTGCCATTTTGATTGACCGTTGCGTACACTTTGTTTATTTTCTTCTCAACACTTGTTTTTAGAGCATAAATAGAAATTCCAAAACCAATAATTGTTGCAATATTAGCTGCAACTGCTATAACTGCAATTATATCAATGGTCATAGGCTCAACTGTCTTTCAAAGGGGATGGTTTGTTTAAGTATTTAATTTTTTGGCTCGACATAGACCTATGCGGTTGCCCAGATTTCATAGCTAAAACAATGATGCATAAATTCTAATGCAAATCAGAAAAAAGTATAACAAGATCCTCAATTGTGTCCACTATTTCTCCATTAGTGATTCTACTTAAAAACAAGGCATACAAATCTTCAGACAAATTCTTGGCAACAAATACTTTACCATCTTTGGTTAATTTAATGTTGAATTGTGTGTTGTTTTTCTTTTGCTTTTTCTGAAACCTATTGTTCTTTGCAAAAGTTAGTTCGCCATTGGTTCCTTTGAACATTTGAGTACTATAGCTCCTAACAGGGGTTATTTTCAATCTTTTACCTCTGAACTTTTTATAATCAGATTTTGCGAGTGGTTAAAAAACTTGCAGTAGACGACATGGTTGCAGGAAGACCCGTTGCATAGAACCCGTTGGTCTTCTATTATCGCATGTGAGATAATTTGAGATTTCTCTTCAGTGAATTCAGCTACTGAGTTGTGAGTTAACAATTTTTCGAATGAAGTATACCAAATTTTATGATGCAATAAGGACCGGTTGCAGCTCACTTTCAGAGGAATGTAACCTTTTGTTAAGGGTTTACCCAGTGGAACAATCTGTCCTTTTTCAAACACAGACTTAGTAAGGTCAATTCTGTATAGCAACTCGACTTGGCAGGTGTCGGGGTCTCGTATAGCTAAAAACTTTGGTCTGTAACTAATTGGTTGGTTAACCTCGTAAAGCTCCCTTTCAAAGTTGGTCGCGACAGAGAAAGTTCCCGGTTCACAGTCAAAAGTGTTAATATCAAAGATTTTGGGCTTAACCTCAATAATCACAATTTCTTCAGACATGACCCACTCACTCTCGTGAAATTTATCACACTTTAGGAGTTTTAAGAGTTGTCTCCAACAAAACAGCAATCTAAGTCACTTAAACTGTTTCAATGAATAGAAAAGTTAGCCATGAAACTGTTCTTTTTAGTTTAAGTCACCATTAAAATCATGTAAGAATTCTCAGATAGCCGTGGATGTTTCAAGTAACTTTTTGAAAAGAGCATTTTATTAATTGGATTCATAGGTCACATAAGAATCCAATGAATGACGGTCAAAAAAGTAGTCGTTGAATATACGTTCTCGACAACAATGTTTTCAAAGAAATGCAACGAAGAATTTTTGACTTCACTTAAATTAACAATTGTTGTGTATTTGTAACGTTGGTCTCGCGGAGGTAAGTGAGGCTGCCTGAATCTGGATTTTGGTGTAAGCTATCATGTTTTTGCAGATGAAATTGAGTGAGTTTTCAGTAAAGTTTAGAACATCTTTTCCATCATTAGTAAGAGTGTATACTTTTCGCGGTCTTTCTGAATCCATATTCCACACGCTCTTTACGTAGCCTTTTTTCTCCAAAAGCCCTAGTAGGGGATAGACGGTGCTTGGTCCGAAGTTAATTCCGAAGCCCTTGCGGATTTTGGTTATGAGTTGGTATCCGTGCATTGATTCGTGTTCTAAGTATTGAAGAATAATCATGTCTAAAAGACCCTTGGTGAGTTTTGTTTGGGCTTCTTTTTGATTGTTAGTGTTCATTTTCTATGTTTTGCTCCTGTTTTTGTGTTGTTCAAATATACAATGTGTCGTTTTAAGACACATTTCTTACGTCTTCATAGTGAGTAAACAGCCAATTAAACCCTCGCACATAACGCAAGCATATGAAAACCACTCAGACGTTCTAATTGTCGAACACATGGACATGTCGATACATAAAATATATCTAAAAAATCAATATTTCAATTCCATAACAAACTGTACAACAAGTAAACACAAAACTTGTTTTCTCCATCAAGCCAATTCCCAAGGTTAACAAAAAGAAAATTAACTCGTCACTTTAAAGCTGACTTCGCATTTTTTGCAGGTGTAAACTTTAACAAAGAAGAACCTATTCACGATTGATTTGTTAGGTTCCATAACGTCTTTGCCGCATTTAGGACATTTAGCCATTTCAACCTTCTCAGAACGGTATTATACCGTACCATAAAAGGACACCAAGCACTTGAAGATGTGCTGGCACAATAAGATACAACAAACCCTTAGAACAAATCCATGATAGGCAAATTTACATAAAGAGTTCTAAATATTCACATAATAAGAAACGCTTAGTCAACTCAAGTTCCACTTACTTCACGTTCGAGAAGTGAGAACAATACAGTCTGATGTACCTTCACTAGAAATCTCCACTATCGCTTGCACTTTGCGAATTATCTTTTGACTCTGTAGCAGAATCCGACTGCGAACTACTACCCGCAATGCGTTTACCAGCCCCTACATCCTTACAACATGCTTCCGAGGCTGAATCCTTTACTTTTTTGTCTATTTCTTCTTGTTGTTGCTGTGGATTTCTATCTTGTGCTTGATTATCTTGTGCTTCACGTACGCTGTAAGTTGTAGGGTCATAGGTTCCTGCGGGATTCGTATAGCCTGAATCTGGTGAATGCAACCCTTGAGCATCAAAATTTGTAGGATTGTAGTTTGCAGGGTTGTAATTTGTAGGGTCGTAAGCTCCTTGTGGATCTGTATAACCTGAATCGGGTGAATACGCATTACTGTTCAATCCTGCATCTGAATTTGCGCTACTGCTGCCAAGCCCTGAGTTTCCGCTTCCACCGCTTCCTCCAATAGTTCCTGCTGAACCCATGGCGCTACCTGCGCCTGCTCCAGCAGCTGATGAAGCAGCGCCACCTCCAGCGAAAAAGCCAAAGTACACACCTAATCCAACACCTATACCTACACCGCCAACTATACCGCCAATAACGGATGGATTACTCAAAATATTATCCGACTGAGGAGAAACAGATGAAGGAAAAATAGTCGCAGAAGATAACTGGAAATAATCATACTCTGAACTGCCGCCCCAAGGAGAAACCGCATCCACGCTCGTTATCTGGGAAGGCGTTGAATCCGATTCAATATATGTATACTTTAGTTGACCATTATAATAACAGTTAATTTGACTGTTGATTCTAACCATAGACAGTGTAAAGAGCGCACCTTTACTTTCGGTGTAGGTTCCTTTTTGGGATGTATACACTTTTGAGCCGTCATGATAGAAAACAAATGAGCTACCCCAACCATCAGCCATGAAACTGTAACTATGCTTCTCAGTTATTGCTGACACGTCATTTCCACTGTGGGGTCCTGAAATCCAGCGGCTTTGATCCTCAACTTTCCAATCATAAATTCCAGACGCAAAATGACCACCGTAGTGAATTGCAGTGTCACCGTGGGTTTGATCCAGAATTACGCCGACTGAACCAAAGCTAACTCCTACAGGATGTTCAGATGTCCAGCCTGCTGTTTGCAACTCACCAAAACTCTGATAGTTCATGTCATCTCTCCAGATAGTAGTGCTATCTTGAGCTTTAACCAGTAAAATTAAACTTAAAACAAATAACATTACAGCCAGTGCCGCAAATAATTTTCCTTTCAAGCTATCCCGCACTCCTCTAAATACTGATTTCCGGCAGAGAATATAAGCTCTTGCAAAAATTGAAGGTATCAAGCCCTGAAACGGCAGGAATTATGCATTCCGTGTATCTTAAAAGCAACTTAGACCCATAAATTAGGGTGTTATTGAGAGGAGTTGGTTAAAGTGAAAAAGAGCATAGTCGCAATTATTATAATCGTTTTGTGTTTGTCCATGTCGTCCGTTTTTTCCCCAAAAGCGAATGCAACATCTGTCCCCAATGGAATTGTGTATTCTATCCCAATAACGTTAACCAACACACAATCTATGGCAACTCCAACACCTTATCAACAGATGATATCAGTAGATAGCTCAAAGTACAGCGGTTATGAAGCACCAAACCTGAAGAACGTCGAATTCTTTGACTCTTCAGGGACAGTAATTTATAGCTGGCTAGAATCTGGAGCTGAAAGCTCATCTACAAACACTATCTACTGGCTGAATTTGCCAAATGGAATCGCAGCAAAATCAAGCGTTACAATATATTTGGGATTTGCTTCACCAACCACCAATCTGCTCAATGGTCAAACAATTGGAGAAGCACCCACTCTCAGCTCGACATATGGGCAATATGATAACGGACGCAACGTGTTTGCTTTTTACGATAACTTTGCAGGAAATACCCTGAGCAATTTATGGCTTGATAACAGCGCCCAAACCAAAAACACATTTACAATTGATAATGGAATAACTGTTGCGCCAGCTCAAGCTTTCAACAACTGGACCTCCATTAATTCAGTAAACACTTTTTCCCAAGGGGTCACAGAGTTTTATGGAACAATTCCAACAGGAGATGGAACAGCAACTTTTGACGGTGTACTCGTTGGTTTAATTTGCCAATCAGGTTGGGATTCAATGATTGGATGCGTCGCGGGTTCTTACGGTTTAATTACAAAAGACGGAGGAAACTGGAATACAGCAGAAGGACTTTCTTTTGGAACAGCAAATATTTACTCACTTTATGTTCCTTCCGCTACTTCTTCAATGAGGTTAGCAGAGGTGAATTACGGCTCAACAATATCAGGCAACTCAAACCCTCTGACATTACCGCAGCCAATTGGTCTTCAAAACCAAAGAAGAAGCGGATTAACTTTAGGACCAATCTTCTGGATTCGCGAAAGAGCTTATCCACCCAACGGGGTAATGCCCGAAGCTTTGGTTAACGGACAAACCTCCTCAACGCCTCAATCAAACAGTGTCTTTAGCAACCCACTTGTAGTAGCCGCCATAATTGGAGTTATACTTGCAGGCATTGGAGCAGCCGCGTATTATGGTATTATAGCAAAAGGCGGCAGTGCAGCCGCATCAGCAGGAGCAAAAGTTACTGGAGCGGCAGATAGCCCAGCTGGCTCGGGGACAGGCAATTTGGGCAGCCCTATCATCGATAACTCTAATTTCCTTGATTCTTTATTCAATGCAAACACTGCAGTCGGAGTAACTAATCAAGCAAGAGACGTTGGTGAAGGTGCCGATTCAAGTATTCGTAATTCGGGTAGCCTTAGCGTTGACGATTCCAGTTTCCTTGATTCTCTCTACAACTCTAGCACACCCACCTCGGTAGATCCGAGCCGAGCGGGGAGCGCTGATAGTGAAAGAGTTGGTTCAGTCCCAAGTAGTGGCAGGGTCGATGTCCGTAATGACTATTTCCTTAATGACTTACGCGATGACCGGTTGTATCTGGATGATGATACGTCTCCTGGCGAGATTATAGGCACTCTTTTGCAATCGGAAGGAGGATTCGCATGCATTCCGTTTCTATGACGCGCCAAAATTGGTTAAGGGCTGGCTCCACGGATGCTCTCCATTTTTGAGGACAGCTATCTAAAAATTTAGGCATTTAGCATAGCACAAGTTCAAAGGGAAAACATTTTCTTGGCTATGCCTTTTTGCGTTTAAAATAAGCTACAAAGTCAGAGTGCGCGCTCTTTTGAACCATGGCTGGTATAATTGATGTAAGTTCCCATTGGTCCTCTCCATAATTATCTAATAATGTTTTCTGGTCTGTTATTCCCGCTTTTCTGCATTCCTCAAACAGGGCAATTACCATGTATTCCCATTTAGTCATAACATCATCTGCTCCCGATTATCAGACTACCACAATCTCTTTCTAAGGTTGTGATTTAGAAAGATAAGCTTTTGCACTTTGTTTTATTTTTGTTTAGTTCATGTCTAAGGTCCAAAGGCTTTCAGCGGATTCAGATTTAATAATGCCTAAATAGTCACATAGAAAGAAACACCTAATCTACCTAAGCTCCAACTATCTCACTTTGAGAAGTTTCAATAATTCCTTAACACACCCAAGTTTTGATGTTCATACAAAGATGGATTCATAGTAGTTTTCCTCTTTCTCCATTCAAACCGTTTCTTTCTAAAAGAAATTTGGTAATGTCCTAATTTAAGATACTTAAATGGAAATGGAACAGTTCATGCCATGTCCAGACGTGATCCGTTAAACCCTCAATTCTTGCCGGAGAAGCGCTTCGTTTAAACTCATTAATAAAGTTCCAATAAAACTGAAACAA
>CAIUPH010000006.1 GCA_903901015.1 Candidatus Bathyarchaeota archaeon
AGGGAAACCTTCCGCTGAATATAACTTAAGAAGTATTCTTGCTGAGCAGCGCTTGGTTTTTAAGGACAAGCCCTGATAATGGATTCTATAGGCGCTTACCTTGGAGCCCGAAGAAGAATTAAACGCAACCACCTTCCAAACATACCTCTACATGGTTAAAGTGGGCAGACCCGTCGGACCCCGAGACCTGATGCGCGGCGCCAACCTCAGTAGCCCAAGCGTTGCATACCGAAACCTCCAAAAACTCATGGATTTAGGCTTAGTTGTCAAAGATTCCTACGGCAACTATGTGGTTAAAGAAAAACTGTGCATGAAAGGCTACGTTTGGATTGGAAAAACGCTTATTCCCAGCTTCGCAATCTTCGGCTTCATCTTTGTAGGCGTCTTGATTGCTGAAATCGCCGTTTTAATTCCTCACCTGATTGTGGCTGCACCCGTTGAAGAGTCATTTTGGTTTTTGGCCGTCGTTACGGTTGTTGCAGCAGCGATTTTTCTGGTTCAAGCCCTGCGGTTTAGGAAAAGACCAAAATAAAACAGGCCTTAGTTTCTTCTAAGCTTCAATTTTATGTTGGCTGCAAAATGCATGCCTACCACTATCGCCGTGGAGGGTTTGAATCGTCTTTTTTTGTTTAGGAAGTAGGCTCTGCGCAGATAGTAATGGTGGAATGCTCCTTCGCGAAGCTTGCCCAGTTCCTTCATTGAGAGTTGTGGCGTCTCAAAAATCGGTTTTGTCGTATCGTACATGTCAAAGTCAGTTACTCTAAGCCACCCCTTCTCCTTCACCAAGTCATACATCGGTGTTCCAGGAAACGGAGTTGCAACATTGTAGAAGCCAACGCTGTCAGGTGACACATTCTCAACGAACTTGATGGTTTTCCACGCGCTCTGCTTAGTTTCGCCTGGGAAACCCAAGATAACGTTTGGAACAGGCATCAAATCCGCTTCCCGTACCCAACCCAAAACCTTCATGGTGAGTTCGGGAGATATTCCTTTTTTCATTGCATCCAGAACCTGCTGTGTGCCCGATTCAACGCCAAACCAGACAGAAACGCATCCAGCCGCCTTCATCTTAGCCAGCAAATCCTGTGTTAACATGTCGACGCGTGTGCCGCAGTTCCATTCAATCTTCAAGCCGCGCCCCAGAATTTCGCTGCACAGCGCTTCAGTTCTCGGCTGGTCCACGGTGAAGGCGTCGTCGCAGAACGTAAACTTACTGTTGCCATACTTATTATGTAAAAACTCTAACTCGTCAACCACGTTTTTTGGGCTTCGCATCCGATATTTGCGTCCATGCATCCTCACGGTCGTACAGAATTCACACCAGTACACGCAGCCCCTGCTGGTTGCCAAATAGAGTATGTCTTCAAGTTCCTTGAACTTCTCCATAGGCCAAAGATGTCGCGCAGGAAAAGGCAGTGCATCTAAATCTTCGATGTATGGTCTATCTGGATTCCTCACGATTTTGTCGTCTACTCTACAAGTCGTGCCCACGACGTCACTGAAGCTTTTGCCCGCTTCAATCCGCTGCACCAACTCGAGAACTGTGTTCTCACCTTCTTTTCTAACCACAATATCGAGTTCAGGGCATTCTTCAAGTGCATGGTCATCCCAAAAAGTAACATGTGCCCCACCCGCGATTGTTATGCAGTTTGGGCAAGCCTGCTTCGCAATCTTAACCAGCTTCATTGCCGTCTGATAAGTAAGCGTAGATGAAGTAACCCCCACAATATCTGGTTTGCGCCTGCTTATTTCGCTCTTAAAATCTTCAAGCGAAAACTTCATCACTTGACAGTCAATTACGTCGACTTGATACTGATTTTTCTCAAGAACCGCAGCTAAATACCCCAAGCCCAACAGTGCAAAGGGCATGTGCATTGCGGCTTTAGCGGGTGCAGCAGGGTTAACTAAGGTTACGTGAGGCTTCATTTCTATTTCACATTTATTCTTCAAAAAGGAGGGGCTTTATGCTTAAACATTTCGCCTAAACCGCTAAAAAGATATAGAGGAATAAAAAACCAAAGGCTGCTTAAAAACTGCTGATTGCCGAAGGCGGTTTTATTCGTTTTTCTTCTGCGGCTGGTTGCTTGATTCTTCAGGCCAATGCTTAGGCATAACTTCATTTTCCAGCAACGCTGGGAACAAGTTCAGGGGCCAAACGGGCATCATCGGCGTTAAGATGAGGTCGATTTTTTCTAGACCACTGATTTGCCTGATTTTTTCTTGTGCATCAAACAAATTATTAAAGTCCTCAAGAGCAATAGCCACGTACAGGTCGAAGGCGCCGATGAGCCTAATGATGACTATTACGTTTGGTACTTCAAGAATTTGTCTGCAAATCTCGTCCATCTTGCTCCTGTTCGACGCTTTTATGTAGAGGTTGCCAAGGGCATGGTACCCGAGCTTATTTAAGTCAAGAGTTACTGTGGAGAGAGTTAACAGGTTCTCTCGGAGCTTTCTGTAGTGTTGAATTACAGTTTTGGTTGATAAATCGAGATCCTGAGCAATTTTCCTAAAAGGCGTTCGCGCTTTTCGGGAGAGTATCGACGCAATTTTTCTGTCTGTTTCATCGAGTTCTAACGGCGACTGTTCCAGTTTGGTTAGGGCAGGTCTCTGGGTTTTTTTGTATTTGTTCTCATGTTTGAGCGGCTTAATTATTAGGTTTTGAGGAAATTCTACGTTTACTGCTTCTGCCCAGATTAAAGCATCTACATGCTTGATTTTATGGTTTGATTCTAACTCCTCGATTATTTTTGACAGCTGGTTTAGGTCTTTCAGGGCTACTTTAGCGTAGAAATTGAATTTGCCGAAGTGCTTAACCGCTTGAGACAGGTAGGGCCTGCTGTCTAAAAACTTTGCCACGTCTTCTTCGTTTTCAGTATCCGTTGTGATGCCTAAATCTATAATGTGCCTGTAACCCAAGCAGTGCGGGTTAACGAGCATGACTTCTCCGTTAATCAAGCCTTCTCGGCACAGACGTTTATAGCGCATCCTGACTGCGCTGAGAGTAATTTTGCATTCGGTACCTATATCCGTAAAGCTTGTTCGAGCTTCCGCTATGAGCATCTTTAGTATTTTGGCGTCGATTTGATCGATTTTCGTTGCTTTTTCCACGTCATTACCTTTGGAAACGCTAAATATGTCTATGAGCCATATGGATTAGTAATAAAGCTTTCTTGGGTATATTCTATATTATTTAAGGCTTTTTAAGTGTATTCTGTGGACTTTTTTGGCTCCAAAAGAAAAATGCTAAATAGTACTAACTTGCAAACAACCACTTACAAAATAAAGGAGAAGAAAAAAAATGCAAAAATCTAAAAATGCAATAGCTATTCTTTTTGCAATATTCTTGACAATTTCTATGAGCGCATCAATGATTCTTGTACCAAACACTAGTGCACATACACCCGCATGGAACATTCCAACGTTTGCTTACATTAATGCCGCGCCTAACCCAATAGGTGTTGGTCAGCAAGTGAGCGTTATAATGTGGCTTGACAAGACCTTTGACCCATCTATAGCACTATCAAACGACTGGAGATTCCACAATTACAACCTGACAATCATATTACCTAGCGGTGCAACAGAAGAACACGATTTCCCCACAGTTCAGGACACAACCTCATCACAATTCTACGCTTATACACCAACTGTAGCCGGCAATTACACCTTCATCTTTACATTCCCAGGGCAAAAATATAATACATATTCGCACGACGCTACTTCAGCACTCGTTAACGATACCTATATGCCCAGCACTGCGAAAACAACTCTTACAGTTCAACAAGACGCCATACCAGCTGCGATATCAAGTTATCCTCTGCCAACTGAATATTGGACTCGCCCAATCTACGGCGAAAACACCAACTGGTGGTCCATCTCTTCAAACTGGCTAGGAACCGGTGCAGCAAACTATGGTGTTTGGACAAACGCATGGGCACAAAGAAATCCAGGTGACGCAATTGGACCTCTTACAGGCCACGTCATGTGGACTAAACCGCTACAGTCAGGAGGAGTTACTGGAGGAAACAACTTTGCTGTTCAAGGCGACACAAACTTCGAAGGATCAGCATACAATCAAAGATACACAAACCCAATAATAGTCAACGGCAAACTCTACTACACTGAACCACGGTCTTTCTCTGGCGTTGAAGGTATATTCTCGACAGTAAAAACTTATGGCCCAACTGACTGTGTTGATCTTCAAACTGGACAAATGCTCTGGTCTCGAAATGACGTACCTGCCTTATCCTTTGCTTTGATATGGGATGTTCAGGACCCTAACCAACACGGCGTTTACCCAGCTATCCTTTGCACTGCAAACATGGCACAATGCTTTGACGCAGACACAGGCGACCCAATCTTCAACGTCACCAATTCACCCTCAGGTGCATCACTGTTCGGCGGTGGTTCACCAGCAGGAGCAGTAGTATCACCAGCAGTCATGGGTCCAATGGGCGAACGACTCTACTATGTCATAGCCAACGCTGGCAACACAACCAAACCCAACTGGCGCTTGATGCAGTGGAACTCAAGTAACCTCTGGCAAGGATCAGGATTCGAAAATGGCAAAGGCGGCACAGGTTTAAGTCCAGCAATTTCCGGTACAGTCGATGCAAGCGCAGCAACAATGTACGACTACAACGCTTCAGCACCTTGGGCAAACGCTATACCTATGATACCTTCACCGTATGCAATGTATGGTGTTCCCCCATCACCAGGCTTTTCGGTGGTCGCAGCTGACTATGGTGACATTATGCTTTGCGAAAACGGAACTATGCCAGGATTAGCGACAAGCCAATTCGGTACAACAAGCTCAACTCCATACACGTATTTTGCAGTCAACTTAAACGCATCTAGACCTGGATACCAATTAGGCGCTGTCATGTGGACGAACACAGTTACAGCACCCGCCAATAACATCACTGTAGTAGACGGCCCAGTGGATTTCAAGTCACAAGTCTTCGTCGAAGCATACAAGGAAACAATGCAGTGGGTAGGATACAACTTGCTGACAGGAGCGAAAATCTGGGGTCCAACTGCATCTCAAACTGCCTTTGACTACTACGGAAACCCAGCTTTGCCATACATCAACGGTGTCACTGATAACGGCAAACTCTACAGCGTACAATTCGGCGGTATACTCTACACCTATGACCTCGCATCAGGTAACCTACTTTGGACTTATGGCAACGGCGGAGCAGGCAACAGCACAAACGCAGGCTTATCCAACGCTTACGGAGTTTATCCAACGTTCATAAACGCAGTTGGAAACGGTGTACTGTACACTGTCACCACTGAACATACTGTCACAACACCCATTTTCAAAGGCGCACTAAGTCGAGCAATCAATGCAACTGACGGAACAGAAATCTGGACACTTAGCTCTTATGTTGGTGAATTCTTCGCTATGAGTTATGCTATGGCTGACGGCGACGCAACATGGTTCAACGGCTATGACAACCAAATCTACGTCGTAGGCAGAGGACCAAGCGCATTGTCAGTTCAAGCACCTCTAACCGAGGTAACAGTGGGCAGCAACGTTGTGATACAGGGAACAGTGAAAGACATTTCAGCAGGCACAACGCAGACTCAACAAGCAGCAGACTTCCCTAATGGAGTTCCATTATCATCTGACGCAAGCATGGCTAGCTGGATGGGATATGTCTACCAGCAAAAACCAGTTCCAACAGACTTCACAGGCGTA
>CAIUPH010000007.1 GCA_903901015.1 Candidatus Bathyarchaeota archaeon
TAACGCTGGCAACCAACTCAACCAAAGTGTGAATCCGCCTAACGCTGTAGTTACAAGCACAAACGGCAGAACAGGTTTAAGCGGATTGGATTACATTGCCTATGTTGATGTTAGCGTACATAATAATGGCGGTGCAGGGACGGTTGTTATTTGTGCAGAATGGCCGAATCTGCTGCCGAAGGTAACGCTATGCTTTCAATAAGGAATAGCCATAAACTTGAAAGCTACATCATTGAACGAATTGCAGAAGATGGAAAGCAGCATGTTACTTTCAAATAGTTATTGTTTAATTAAAAAGCAAAATGAGTAATTAATAGGTGGGCTCTTCGAGGGTAATTTCAATTATTCAAGTACATACTTGAAAGTTATCATTTTTACCGTCTCACACTCAAGATCCTCATCATCCTCACGTCTTCGGGGCCAGAGTCGTCATCGCCCACCCACACTGAAAACAACTTGACAATCATTAAAACTTTGAGTTAGAGTTTAACGCTTATTTCTACGCCGTCGTTTCCGACTTTCACGTAGCGGCTCCTGTACTTGTCTGAGTTGCGAACGTAATCCAGGTAATCAGTCATCTGGTCCGCGAATGCGCCTGCGTTATCTGCCAGAATAACCGATCCCTTCTGCAACTTACCCTCCGCCAACTTGAGGTATTGGAAATACTCGGTTTTTTCGGCGTCAATGAAGGCAAAATCAAACATCCCCTGCAACGTTGGAATCACCTTTAGGGTGTCGCCAGTGATTATCGTGACTTTTGGAGGTATATTTGCCCGTGCGATGTTTTGCTCCGCCAACTCTGCTTCGTCGCCGTGGATTTAGATGCTGACTATCTCGGCTTTCTTATCCAATTCCTTGCCCATGAGAATCGCCGAGTACCCGATGAGTGCACCGACTTCCAGCACGTGCAGCGGCTTAGTTTTGCGTACTTCCTCGGATAACAGTTTGCCTTTGAAGGGTCCGATTATTGGCAAAAAATCCTTAGCTGAAACATTCTCAATCTGCCACAGAACCGTTTCAGCTTGGCTCAACACGTTTTTCGCGGTCACAAGTGTACCTTGATTTTATCTATAAAATGCGCTTGCAGCTTGGCGATTTTGGGGGTGATGACGGCTTGGCAGTAGGCTTCTTTGGGGTGTTTTTTATAGTAGTCTTTGTGGTAGGTTTCAGCGTTGTAGAATATTTTGAGCGGCACCACTTCTGTGACGATGGGGGTACTCCAGATTTCTTCTTTAGCGAGTTCCTCGATGAGTTTTTGCGCGGTTTCTTTCTGCTGGGGGCTGTTGTAGAAGATGGCGGAGCGATACTGGGTTCCCACGTCTGCGCCTTGGCGGTTTAGGGATGTTGGGTCGTGAATGGTGAAGAAAATCTCCAATATCTGTTTGTAACTGATGACTTTGGGGTCGAAATAAATCTGCGCTGCCTCCGCGTGCCCAGTTGTGCCAGTTGAAACCTCTTCGTACGTTGGGTTGGGCACTGAGCCGCCTGTGTATCCGGGTTCGATTCGCTCCACGCCCTTGATGATGCTAAAAGCTGCTTCGGTGCACCAGAAGCATCCTGCCGCAAGTGTTGCGACTTCCAAGTTTTTGCTTTCGTTGGGTGGTTGGCTCATAAGAATCATCCTTTGATTATTCTAGTGTTGGGCTACTTGGAACTTAAAGGGTTGTGGTTGTCACGGCACAGCAACGAATCTACGAGAAGGCTCCCGCAGCGTTGGGCGTGTTCTCCTGGATCATTTGTGTAACATCCCAGTACTCGACAATCTTGTCGCCGATGAAACGGAAAATATGCACTTGCCGCAATCCTCCATCGTTTGGTTTGGAACCTGAGATTTGAGTGTGCACCGCCACAGCGTCGCCGTCGGCGAGGACCTGCCTGATGACGAGTTTAAAATCTGCCTTTGACCCCTTCATGATTCCTTCAGGCCCCTGTTTCTGCACTGCAATCATAGCGTCGGTTAACTCATTCATGCCGCCAGCGGTGTATGGATTGTGCGTTTTACAGTCGGGAGAAAAGAAACGCAGGATATCCTTTGGTCTTCCCGAACCAATCAAATTAAAAACTTCAACAGCAATTTCCTTACGTTTTTTGTTTACGTCGCTTTGGGGTATCATAAAAGGCGTTATGGCTTCCATTCTTTCACCAAAAAACCTGAGCCGCCAAGAATATTAAAACGTGTTGGTAAGCCAGCAACACAGGACAGCGGAACCCATTTTACCGCCTAAGCATAAAGCAATTAACAGGAATTTCTCAAGGTGGCATTCAACACGGAAAAAGAAGAATCCAGCAAGGCGCTGAGCAAGATTAAGGTGACGCCTTTGGCGGCTGAGAGCTTCGGAGTCCGCTCCATGTGCACCCTCGTGGAGACCCCCGATGTTTCGGTGCTTTTGGACGCGGGCATATCGCTTTGCCCATACCGATTCAGCCTGCCCCCGCACCCCATCGAATTCCAAACAATCGCACCCCTGCGCAAAAAAATAGCGGAAGCCGCCGACAAAGCCACGGTAACCACCATTAGCCACTACCACTTCGACCATCACACCCCGTCGTTTGAGGACTGGGTGGTAAATTGGACACAGGACGGGGAAACCGCACGGCAAATCTATCAGGACAAAACTGTGCTCGCCAAGAATTCGAAGGAAAAAATCAACTCCAGCCAACGGCAACGCGCGTGGATGTTTCAGAAGACAGGCGGTAAGGTCGCTAAATCGTTGGAGGCGGCGGATGGCAAAACGTTTAGTTTTGGA
>CAIUPH010000008.1 GCA_903901015.1 Candidatus Bathyarchaeota archaeon
AATGGTAAATCAAGCTGTAGTAGAAACAAAAGGTTAACCTCCAAACTTTAAAAAAATAAGAAAAAAACGCGTTCGGTCAAGTAATCTACACTCGTATTGCCGCCCGCATCACCAACGTCGAGTTGCCGCTTTCGGTTATCAAACGCGCTCCGATTCTAACCACGAAGAGATGCCCACCCATCCAGAAGTACCGTCCTGTAAGCCTCAGTGTCACTGCTTGTCCATCAGGTCCTGTTCCCTGAGCCTGCAAAAGGATTAAGTGCCGGCTTCGCAGAACGCCGCCGTTGCCTGAAGTTACGGAGTATACTGCTCCGTTAACGATGACTGCACCGCCTGTAACGTTGAACTTGGGAACCGTGGAGTTGCCGCCTGAACGGGTCAGAGTCAAGGTGAAGTTTGCTGGAACCGTCACGTTTTGACCGTTTACAACTTGCCAATCGACGCCTTTCGCCACGAGCGTTCGGCTCGCTCCAACTATGTTGCTGTCGCTGGCTGGCAAACCGTAAACCGCAGCGGGCACTGCAACAACTAAAAGCGCAACCACCGTCAACGCGACTATGAGGATTTTAGTTTTGTTTGTAAAAGTTACCATTTTCTTTTTCACCTCCAACTCTTCATCATCAACAGCGTTTAGTCGTGGTGTTTAAAAAGGAAGCCGCACTCGTGGTATGCACCACAAGTGAATGTTACGCTTGTTTTTCGCCGAGTTTTTCAGCTAAAATCTCGTCTTCCATGTGCAGTAGCAAGCCGATGCGTCTTTCCCAACGGCTGAAGAAGCGGAACTGCGAGTACATGGCATATATGCTGTAAGCCAACAGAACACCGACGAAGATCAGCAGGACAAAATCCACGAGTCCCAAACCGAAATGTCTTGTCCTAATAAGAATCCCAACAACTAAGATGAACAGGACAACCGAGGAAATTAGGCTGATGATTGTGCCGTTTCGAAATTTACTCCATTCTTTATCTAGTTCATACAGGAATTCATGTAGAGACGTAACTGGATAGACCTTGCCGTTTTTTTCTTCAGACATATCGTTTCCCACCTTTTTTTCTGTTCGCCACTCATATACTCGATGCACCAAAGATGAATCCGCTACAAAAGCGACGGCAACGATTTGCGTAGTTCAAGGTAGATTCTTCTGCCTTCTTCAGTCAAAGTGGTTGTTCCCGCCTCGGTTTCCTTTATGAGCTGCTTCTCTTTTAGGTATTCGAGGTGTTTGAGGAAGTCGTCGTAGGACATGTTGGTTGATTTGCGCCAGACAGCCGTGCGGATTTGGGGTTTAGTGTTGAAGAATAGGAATTCAAGAATCTCGAAGCGGATTTGAACCGCGCTTTTTCGCATCCTCGCCATGTGGGCACCGCAAAGCTGGTTTAGTACCAATCGTTTTTTGCGATAATAAAGGTTGCCAAGCAAGCTATTCTACTAAGGTCAGTGGGTTTGAATCCTAAAGTGCTGCCGCGGTTTGCGTGAATAGTAAATGAACGCAACAAACAACATCAACCAAACCACGATGAGCCCTGCTGAAATCAACCGTATCGTCCAGTTCTGGATGAAAATGTTCGCGAGCACAAGAACCACGACCAGAAGCGTCGTGGCTAAACGTGCAATCCTCAAAGTGGCCATGGTTCGCCTGGAGTTCCCTGCTTCACCTGCACCGTCGCCTGCCCTCCACTGCTCCTGAAGTTGCCTAAAGCGCTCTTCAACAAGGTAATACTTGCCGCCGTTCACTTCGACAAAAATGCCTAAACTCCCAAGATGCCGATGCATCGCTTGCTCAAACCGCGGAGGCAAACCCAGTTCCTGCGGAGTCAGGGTTTTTTCGGGGGTTGTGGCGCCGTTCTGGCGGAATTTCTCCACTACTTCAAGGAGTCTTCGTTGCATTTCTTTTCTGTTGTTGAACATGTTTTCAGTTCCTATGGTTCTTGTTTGTTTTCTTCGAGACCCTTCATTATTCTTTCGGCTACTTCGCGCATAGCGTCGGCTTTGATTATGGCGAGTCCGCGGCGGTTTCTGCCTGACATTACAAGGAGGATGTCGCCGGGGTTGATGCTGAGTTCTTTTCGGGCGTCGGCTGGGATGACTATTTGTCCGCGGTCGCCTACTTTGACGGTGCCGTAGATGTGGGGTCCAGGGTTTATTTCAGGCATTTTAACACACTTTTCCTACTTTTCACACTAATATGAAAGTGCATTTAAGCATTTACCCAAATCACAAAACATATTCATCCCGCAAAGAAAGATTCCTACAAAACTCAAGACAGCAAAACCAGACTACCGATAGCTCTTTGACGGGAAATGAGAAACATCCTCAGAAGGATCTATATCCGCAGTACCGTGACTTGCAAAACCCCGTTTTCTTCTCCTCAGGCGACCGAAAAAGAGTATCAGGACAGAACCAACGACGGCAATCACAACGGGAATCAGCAGGTAACTGATAGGTGTGCCTGAATTCCCGCCGGTTACGTCGGGGTTTGTAACGTAGAAAAAAGTCACTTGAATCGATGTAGGCAGGTCGTTTTCGAAGTTCATCGTGTAGTTTCCAGTTTGCGTCGCGACGAAGCTGAAACTGTCGGCTTTATCGGTTAATCCAAGGTTAACGATTTGGCCGCCGTCGGGGTCACTCACCCAGAAACGGACTGTGCCCGTGGTTGAGATTGTGCCGTTAAACGCGGTTCCCGCGGGTAACGCTATCGGTATTTCTGCGCCGGAGTATGAGAGGGTGAAGGTTGAAGTTGTGGCGGCGGAGGCGTAAAGAGCCAGCAAGGAAATTGCCAATAGTGTCGTTGTTGCGGTGATTGATAGGAGTTTGGTTTTTTTCATTTTCCCACTCGGCGATGCTAAGGTAAGTTACGTGGGTCCTATTAATGGTCACGCTGAAAAAAGAGAATAATGCTCTATTTGGGTTGACGCGGCATTTTCAGCCATGTAGGGTACGTATAGTAGCTTGTCGGTTGGATCCATCGCAAGTGTTGTGTTCTGCAGGGTTTGCGCTTCTTAAGCATTGCGTCAAAGCCCAGAAAAACAATTTGTGGAAAACTGATGCAGTGGACCGGGCGGGATTTGAACCCATGGGTTCAGAACCTAAGATGAATAAAAAACCTTTCTACTAAAATCAGAGACGAGTTTCTTTGGTTTGTATTAATCCTCGTTTTAGAGCTAAGAAAACAAAAAACTGAGACAAGGCTGCCACAATAGCGGCTTCTATTGTGTGGACACTATTGATTCCTGCTACGGTGCCTCCGCCTAGTGTGTTAAAGAAGGTTACTGCGCTAATTATAGCGGCGTCTATAAGTGCGTTTTCCCAATCGAACCTTTGTTCAGTAACGTCAGTTATCTTATTTGTACAGTAAATAAAGAACCCTTTAATGGTTAGTGTTGGAGCAAATTTTTTCTTTGCTGAATCTTTTATTGTTGGCAGTGGTTTTGTCAATTTTATCCTAGTGATTTAGGGATGCCTTTGTCTTTTTAGTGCAACGCAATATTTCATAAATACCATTTTAAATAGCAAATTTAATGCTTGAGGTAAAGCGATGCATTTGATGGGCTTGAAGAGATGTTTCTCAAATTACTCGTTTCCTTTAACAGATAAGTTACATTTTTTGTAGTGAGGGATTAACCAGTGAACTTGGAACCACCCAAAGCATCAGTATTGGAATGGAATGGCAAAAGGTTTAGAACCGTTTTCAATTTAACCTACGGGTATAGTTGGGCTTTTCTCCAGAGAAATGGCGTTGATACCCCAAACTATGTGCTCATACCCTACAATGGTCACTATGCTTGGGTCTCCTGTTCCTGGAATCTCTCATTAACTTACTATTCCGAAACACATGGAGGTGACAGTTAATCATGAAGATAATCGATTTAACCTGTCCAACATGCGGAACCTCAGTAATCCAAAGCCGATGCGAAAACTGCCGAAAAAAAACAATCTACAGCCGCAAATGCCAAAAATGCGGAACAAACATACCAAACCCGGAATACGCCGACACATAATGGAAAGGTTCAGAAATTACTCAAACTCCGTTTTAATAACATTGTCTTAAGAAAACGTTTTTTCAGATAATTTAAAATAACAACGTTACCAACTTGAAATCTAACGGAAAGTGTTTGCAGCAATGATAAAGGCTAATTGGGCAATTCTCATTCTAATCACACTTCTCCTTATCCCATCTTTAATATTTACCCAAGAATAAAACGTACAAGCAAAAAATTCTCTAGACGACTGGCCAATGTTCCAGCATGACGCCGCCCATACGGGTTACACGAACAGCACACCAATTAAATCGAAACCTGAAGTCCTCTGGCGCTACCAGACTGAAAGCCCAATCTCCAGCAGCCTCGCCGTTTCAGAAGACCTTATCTATGTATCTGACCAAAGCACCACTTACGCGATAAACGCATCCACAGGCTCAAAAGTTTGGGATGCACGCGGAGCAGGTCTCTCAGTTGCAGCGGTTGATAAGGGAATCGTATATACCACTGACAACGGCGGCACAGCCTATAACGCCAGCAACGGCGCTATTTTATGGAGTTACAAATCTGGTTCGGGGTATAAGTATTCGCCAACCGCTGCCGACGGCGTGGTTTACATGTCAAGCAACGACACATTCTACGCCATTAAAGAAGACACAAAAACTGTAATATGGAACTTCTCTGGCGAAGCGTCTACGAGTCCTGCAGTGTCTAACGACCGCGTGTATTTGGGGGGTCGTTGTTTTAATGCTTCAACAGGAGATTTTCTATGGGTCTGCCATCCTGTTGGCTTCATAACTTCACCGCTAACTGTGTACGGCAATCGCGTGTATTTTGGATCAGACGATAACAACCTCTACTGCATCGATGCAGTGACTGGTCTTAAGATATGGAATTACACAACCAACGACATAGTTACATCGTCTCCTGCTGTTGCTGACGGCAGGGTTTTTGTTGGTTCCTGTGACGGAAACGTTTATGCTCTTAATGCTACGACAGGAGAAAAAATTTGGAACTACCAGACTGGCGCTGCCGTTGAGTCTTCTCCAGCAATAGCATCGGATGTTGTTTACATCGGCTCAGACAATGGCAATCTGTATGCGTTTGACGCTGCATCAGGAGCGAATCTATGGAGTTTTCCTGTTCAAGGTAAACGGACCGACATAGGCTTGTCCCGAGCTGCTTCCCCAGTTGTCAGTAACGGAGTAATCTATATGGGTTCAAGCGAATGCTACGTTTACGCATTAAAACCAAATGGCAACTTTAACCTACCAATAGTTATTGAGGTATTATCATTAGCAGTTATTATCATAACTATCGCTTTAATAGTTAGGAAACGGAAACCAAAAAAGTCAGCAATCAACTCCAAACTTTCGGCATAAGTTAAAGACGGGGCAGTACTTCAAAAAATTTAGCTCTATCTCGTCTATTTGGACATTGTTACTTCTCAATGCTATTTCAGAAACAGGGTCTAACAAAATCATATCCGATTGAAGGACTTTTATGACAAAAGCTTTACAGCTATCATTATCATTGTCAATATCATAATGGGTTTGGCTCTTTTTCTTTCCAGTCAATTAGTACTCCTTATCCTCAGTGGGGAGCCGCATCCCGTAATAGCAACAGGAGTTAATATTTTCTGTGTGTATTTAGACGGGGGGCAAAGATTTTTGTGTCGAGGTTTTTTCTTGGCTTTGGACCGGTTGCGCGTCGTTTTTCACGGTGTTGGCGTTGATGTTGTATGGTTTAGCTGTTTTTCTGCTTTGATTGCTGCAACCAGTCGGGGGAGCGGGTTGCAACAACAACTTCTTTTCTGTGCTGCTAATTTAAGCTGATTTTTTATAATGGGGCTCTTTGCATGGTTTTTGAAAAGTCATCGGAGGAGGGTTGGTTGCAGCTTCCAACAACAGAGCCCGCCAGCAAGCACAAAAAGCCTTTGCAAAAGCGCTGCAGATTCTTCTTAGAAAAAATCGCCCGCCTAAGCCATAGCATCAAACAATCGCTAGAACAAAAACAACTAAACACACACTATTTTCTCAATTTATATAGCGTATGCGCAAGGTTCTTCACCTATTCCAACGATCGTTTGGTCATTACCTAACTTCCCGTTCTATATCTTTTTGTTTTCTTTGATAGTAAATGCTTATTTCATAATAAAACTGCAAAGAAGCAAAAAGATAAGTAGAAAATACTAAACGATGTTTGCCTTATGACTGTTAGAAGTAGTCGTTTGGGTTTTATTGAATTTTAATCCAACAAACCAACTAAGACTGGGTGAAACTCAGGAAAAACCCACTTGTTACTCAAGCGTATACACGATTCAGACCATAGTATGTCGATGTATGTTAAAAGACAGGGTAGAAATAAAATCAAGTCAATATAGGGTATAGGTATAGTCGGAAAAGAGTATACGGCTTTCTGGAAGAACTAAACATTGTAAGTATAAACCAATGCTACTGATGAATCAACTTTTCCTATCGAAGTATATCAAAACTATTTATGTACGTTTCTTAAACCCGTAAGGACAAGCTGAAATAATGAATAACTTATGCAAAGCGCTCCTAATTGCTATATCATCGAGATTATTCATCATAATCGTAAGCACACTATTCACAATTATATTCTCAAACCAACACGTAAACTTCCTTAACATGTTCGTTAGAGCCGATTCTGCATTTTACATAGGTATAGCAAAAAACGGATACCCACAAGGTGTACCAGCACCAGGATCAATTATGTCCACTAATTCAGGAAGCCCTGTCCCAGACATAATAGCATATCCACAATGGGCATTCTTTCCACTATACTCAGTGGCAATCAGTATAGCTGGATTCTTATTCAACGCATTCTTACCCACACAACAATCATTGATAATCGGTGGATATATCGTCAGCAACGCATCATTTCTTGTAGCAACCGTCTTTTTTTATAAAATCACAGAAAAACACTTCAGCCAAAAAGTTGCTTTAGCATCAGTCGTGTTCTTCTCATTCTTTGTCGGCGGAATATTCTACTCAGGAGTTTTCTCAGAAGCACTATTCGTAGCTCTAAGTCTAGGTACATTCTATTTTATGGAACAAAACAATCTTCCAGTTGCAATGTTGCTTGGTTTTCTTGCATCGTTGACAAGAAGTGTCGGATTTCTAATATTTATACCGTTTATAATCTTAGCTCTGCAACAATTGAAACAACACAACAAAATACAAGCACTCAAACTAACTTTAACATCGATTATTGTCGCATCACCATATCTGTTGTGGAATATTGTAGGATACTTCAGGACTGGTTTATTTCCAGTACACGTTATTGCCCACGATTCAAATTGGGGAATATACCCACCATTAATCAACCAATTCTCAAACTACTACGTCAGCCCAGTATTAACTGCACCTTTAGCGACTTTCTACATAACGGGATTAGTAATAATGCTAATTCCTGTTGCATATTTCATCATAAGGATAAAAACTGTTTTCACAGTTGAAGCGAAAACTTTGGGTTACTGGGCTTTCTATGCTAGTTTGCTTTATGCAACAATTTTCACTAATGCAACACTTTTCAGCACGCTTCGATATGCTGTCCCATTGTTTCCCATGTATTGGGTTTTAGCAAAAATCTATACTAAAAACACTGTTGTTGGACAGATAATGTTTTGTATCACACTATCGATGCTTATCATAGGGGTTTACTTCTTCTCGATTAATAGCAACTACATGTTTTAATGGTGAATTGAATGAAAGACTTTTTATAAAAAATTTAGCAGAATATCTGCCGCGGTAGCGGCAGGATGAATGCGTAAGTCGTATGTTGTTGGCGTTCGTTTAGTTTTCTCACCGTTGGGTAAGAGGTGAGAGACTGGAAAGCTCGGACGTGTGTTTACCAAGCTAACTACCACCTTATCTGGGCCACTAAATACCGGCGCAAGGTACTTTTGGGCTCAGTTGAGGTTAGGCTGCTGAAGGTACTTAAGACGATTGCTACTAATCACGGCTTCCAACTGCTGGCTGCTAAAGTTCATCATGGCAACCATATTCACGTGTTTGTTTCAGCTCGTCCAAAGCTATGTATACCTGAGATGGTGCGTGTCTTGAAGTGCAATTCTGTTAGACTGTTGTTTGAGGAGTTTTCTGAGCTTAAGTTGCAGCTTTGGGGTGGGCATTTGTGGTCTGAGGGCTATGCTGTAAGGACTGCAGGCGTTGTGACTAGTGCGAAAATAGAAGAATACATCAACAAAAATTAGATGTGGATGCTCGCCTCAGAAGAGGCGAGTAGTTCACTGTTTGAAAACCCATGGGTACCTTAGCCGCATAACCTCGACGATGGATTGGGGCGCGATTATGCCTTCTTCGCACACTAACCCGTGGATGTAGCGGTTTGGGGTTACGTCGAACGCGGGGTTGCGCACGGTGAGTTTTGGGGGTGCTTCGCTCCAGACTTCGCTGGGGCTGCGTTGCTCGATTTTTTCGCATTCGCCCATGAGTGTTTCGGGGTCGAATTTGAGCAGTTCCGAAACCACGTAGAAGGGCACCCGTGCTTCATGCGCCAACATCGCGATGCCGCTTGAACCGATTTTGTTAACGACGTTGCCCTCCGAAGTGATGGCGTCTGCTCCGACGATAACCATGTCAACGTCTCCCATGAAAGTCCGCGCTGCCGAATCAACGATAAAAGTAGTTTCGATGCCCAAATCCACGAGTTCCTTCGCGGTTATTCTTCCCTGGAATGCGGGTCGGGTTTCGGTGCAGATTACCCTAAAGTTTTTTCCGTCTGCTTTCGCTTTGGCGAGCAGACGGGTTACAGTTGATGAGTGGCAATGCGTGAAAACAACTGAGCCGTCGCGGATTCGTTTGGCGCCGATTTCCGCGGTGTGTTCTCTTGAAGCCTCCAAATCCGTGAGGAACTGGTTGGCGCTTGAAACCACCGTTTGACTCAGCACATCAACCTTTTCTATTTCGGCGGTTTGAGCTTGGGTAATTAACCAGCGAACCGCGTTGCGCATAAGCGGCTCAGTTTCTCTTGCGGCGTAGAAGATGGTTTGTGCTTCTTTGAGTTCAACCATAAACTGGGTTTTAGTCTTTGCTTTCGTCTGTTGGGCTTGGGTTTGGATGGCTTTGACGGCGGCTATGGCGACGTTTCTTGCGCCTTGAACTTGGAGTTTACGGATTTTCTCGGCTGTTACGCGGATTGATTCGGACATAACTTTCGACCTTGGCTTCATTTTTAACTATTTGTGGTGAAGCATATAAGCAAATCAATACAAAGTGTTGGTGAGTGCTATGTTGCCCGATGAAGACAGCGTCTATGGCATCTTGCAGCCGTTAGGCTGGATAATCTAAAGATGGCTTAGGAGAATGCTTCCGTGCCACGATAACTGCGTAGATGGCACCGATGATGATTATTATGCCGATTATTACAAGCATGAACGCCCAGCTTTGCGCTGTATCCTTGAAGTAATCGCTTATCTGCAGCACCGAAAACAAGCCGAAAGTAATCAGAACTAACCCGCCGATTAAGAAGCCTATGAAGCCGCGTTCGCGTTTTTCTGGTTTTTCAGGGTTGCTGCGTTTCTCCTGTTTCTCGTTTCGTCTTGGGTACGGCTGCGATGACGTCGGTTGACCTGCAGGAACGCCTTTTAGTGGTGCCCCGTAACGAAGGCAAAAAACCATTGTGTCATCGACTTTATTGCCGCATTTTGGACAATACGACATACAAATCCATCCTAACTCTATTTTATCAGCTTTGACTATTTAAAATATGTAGCTGGCATCGTGAAGAGAAAGATATATTTGTTGAAGACCGTATTCTCGAATGGAGACATTAAGTCTTTGTCGTTCAAATTTAATCCACAGGCGCTAAGCGACAAGAAGAAAGAAAATTTATTCACAGCAATCTACGCTGGAGCCGTTTTGCTTATCCTAGCTGTAGTCTACTACATCAACATAAGCGCCAACATCGTTGGCAACATCATAAACTTTTTCACATCTTTAACCCTTTCAACAGTTCCCTCAACAGGCATACCTTTGCCTGCGCCATCGAACCCCGTCGCCTACGTTAGCCTCTACAATGTAGTGTTCGAATTCACAATAGCCATAGGCATTTTAGAAATATTGATTTTATTGCTAAGGGTCGTGTTGCAATCGGCTGTTTCACGTAAAGCAGAAACCATCGAAAACATCGTGTTCTGGCTGGGCACAAGCTACTTGGTCACAACTTACTTGGTGAACATGACTATTCCCAGCGAGTGGTTTGTGTTCTGGGCTGGAATAATCATGATTTTCGGGTTGGCACTTGTTGCAAGGTCGTTTATTCTTTTAGCCAACGAAAAATTCACTGCTTCTTAACCTTGAGTTTCCACCAGAGATTCATGATTTGCCGGAACATACTCCAAGAATCCTTGAAGAGGTTAACTTTGGTGCCTTTGCCGCTCTTCCATTCTACAGGAATCTCTTTAACTTTGAAGCCCTGCCTGTAAGCTCTCACCATAATCTCGGTGTCCCAGAACCAGTGAGTAGCCTCAACCGTGTCGATTAGTTGCATGAGGGGTTCTTTTTTGAAGGCTTTAAAGCCGCATTGGTGGTCTCGAAGTTTAGAGCCAAGCATGTGCCTAACTAGGAAATTGTAGGTTTTAGAACTTAGGCTTCTGCTGAAGGTGCGTTCAGCTTTGCTTTCAGCCATCATTCGTGAACCAGTCGCAAAATCGTAGCCTTCAACCGTGATGGCTTCAACAAGCGGCTTTAGGTACCTAAGGTCTGTGGCTAAATCTAAATCCATGTAAACCAGCACTTTGCCGTTGCTCTGCTTAAACGCGTTGTTAAGAGCTGTTCCCCTGCCCAAGCGTTGTTCACGGTGAATATGCCTAACGCCTGGGGTCTTTTGCGCCAGCTCCTCTGAGTGCTCATTGGTGCCGTCGGTGCTGCCGTCTTCCGCGATGATTACTTCATAGGAATCTGTGAATTGACTTAGGGTTTGGATGGTTTGCTCCACGGCTGGCTGCAGGCAGTCTACTTCGTTGTATGCGGGAAGCACCACAGAAACCAGCACTGTCTGGGGGTTGTTTGGCGTTGCCATTAAACGAAGTCTCCCCAGTTAGGGAACCACTGAAGGTATTTGTGTATGAATGTTGATGAAACGGGCGCACCCGAAATCACTGGGTAAAACAGCGCGAACATCGCTACTGCACCTGCAAATACAGCTATGGCAAAAATCTTTCCGTAGCGTGTATTCCAGTATTTGTTGATGAAGTATGTGATTGCTAAGCAGAGGAGGGGTACGCTGAGATAGAAGTGGTAAATGTAGGTTGCTCTGGATATGATTACGTAGGGCAGCCATGAGAAAAAGAGGATTACAACTATGAATACGGCGGGTAAATCCCAGTTTTTCGCTTTGCTACTGATGCGCTTACGCAGTAAAGAACCCGATATATGTTGCCACAAACTCTCAGCTACAAGCACCGTTAACAAGAGAATAAGAGTAAACCCAACCCACCAGACCACGGGGTTTCCGAGAACCGTGATGGTGGAAACCATGTTGTTGGGCATGTAAGAGACGTCGAACCACCGTGGAACACCGACTCCGCCTGGCCTAACCATGAAGGGCCAAGACCACCAGGGAGACGAAGAGGAGTCAGTCACGGTGCCCGCGTGGAAACTGAACATTGAGGACTGCAAGTTTAGAATCGTTGGGAAAGAGTCGCCTGCCAGCATGTCGGGGATGTATGTTAAGAAATAGATTAGAACTGCAATTCCTATGAAACCCAAGAGTAAAACGGCTGGGTAGTTGAAGATGGCGAGGTACTTGTCGCCTAAGCTGCCCTTGAGTTTGGAGACATCCTTGAGCCTTAATGCTAACAGCAGAGCCAACATGCCTAATGCGCCAAAGATTGTAAACCATTTCGTCGAGAACCCCAAACCAAAGAAAATTACCGCCAAGAACAGGGGCAACACGGAGGTTTTCCACCCTTTTTTAACCACGTTCATGAAGTAAATCAAGAAGAACAGCTGCGACAGCAAAGAGAAGAACACAACGTAAGTGTCCACGGTGCCTATCCTTGCCATCGTGAAATGCATGAAGTCAAACGTCATCAGGAAAGCCGCTGAG
This sequence comes from Candidatus Bathyarchaeota archaeon, assembly GCA_903901015.1. GTDB lineage: Archaea > Thermoproteota > Bathyarchaeia > Bathyarchaeales > Bathycorpusculaceae > Bathycorpusculum. Next base: position 12,070 of record CAIUPH010000008.1, read on the forward strand.
AAACCGCCAATCCACGTGCCAAAAAGCTTCTTTCCCAACAGATACATTAGCGGAATCATCAAAGTGGCAAAGAGAACTCCCATGATTCTCCAGCCGAACGGAGTTTCGCCGAAAGCCAAGATGCCTGTGGCTTCGATGAGTTTTCCAAGCGGCGGATGAGTTCTTTCGCTTGGTATCTGGTGGGCAACATAGTTTTCTGCTGCGCGGGCAAAGTAGACTTCGTCAAAATACATTTTTGTCATGTAATCTGGAGGAATCTGAAGGGAACTCTGTTCGTTGACCAGGTTAGTTAAGGTTGGGTCTGTGGTGTTTTCGCCTGTTACGGATAGGATTGGTATCTGCTGGTTGCTTTGGCTTTCAACGCCGATTTCAGCTATTTGGATGAAGGGCGAGGGCGTTTGGTCGGAGGGGTTTGGGACGCTCCAGTAGAAGTTGGGTCTTGAATCGTAGTCTGTTGGTTGAACGTTGAATTCTATATACTGCGTGTTCACGTTCAAGGCGAGGTTTTGGTAGACTGAGTAGTCTGTGCCTCTTGGCTGCAAGGCTAACTGACCGATGTAACTCCAGTTTCCAGGCACACCCGACGACGCCGAGACTGAGGCGTTGCCGCTTCTAACCCAGAAATACACGTTTTGAACCTGCTGACTCGAACCCAAATTCACGTAGAAACTCGTTTGCTGAGTGCTCTGCCAACTCGAGACTGAATACGCAGTTGAACCCACATTCCAAGCTGCTATCCCAAAGAAAACTATCGATATCAAAACGATGGTGATGATGTCTTTCTTTGTGATTTTCAAGTCAAAGTCTATTTGGATTCACCTGCTTGTCGAGTTTGATTTAGAGCAGTGGGTTCTGTCTTAATCAAGGGTCTTCCTCTAAGTTCATCCCACAATAGCACTGCGCCATAAAGGAACATGATTAAATTAATAACACTTACCGCATAAACCACCAAATCCCCGCTTGGAATAAATATGGTTGGGGAATTGAGATAGTAGAGCACGTAGGCTTGGTTAACAAGGAAAGTAGCTGTTAAAACATAGTAGAATGGACGCGCTTTCTTGATGAACGGATACATCAACGCAAGTATGCTTATGGCTGGGAACAAGTAGCGTTCATGGATGCGGGTAGGTAGCATGAAGAACGCGAAGAAAAGCATGAACGCCGCGAAGAGAGCGCGCATTTCGCTTGAAACTTTAAACCGCTTATGCAAAACGTACAACGTGAAAGCCGCGAAGGCACCGAACATTGCCCACCCCAAGATATAGAGGTACCCATCGGGCTGCCATAAACCGAAAAGCCCCCACAGGTTGAAGGCGTTGATGGATGTGTACTTGTATCCGCTGTAAGCTCCAAAGTAGATGTTGCTAAGGAAAGTCGCTGGGTTGCTCCATTCAAAGGGCAAAATAATAATGAAAATGGATGCGACGAAAGCTACAATTGAAATTCCCAGGCTCTTCAAACCATTCTTCCTAAAAATCAAGTAAACAACCAAAGGCAGCAAAGCTATCGCCTGCGGCTTAGTTAAAATGGCGATGGCAAATACGACTGCGGAGAGTTTAGGCTTGCTCTTAAGCGCCAAGATAAGCGAGAGAACCAAAAAGAAAGTGTAGATTGCATCAAACTGCCCCCAGACCGCCGCGTTGTAGATTACAGCGGGGTTAAAAGCGTACAATCCTGTGGCGAGGAGGCTTTGCTTGAAATCTAAGTGTTTTCGGACAAAGATGTAGATTAAGGCGGCTGTTCCCAAATCGAAGAGGTTAGGCGCCAACTTCACTATGCTAACAGTGCTGATGCCCCATGCCGAAACTGATTTGGCAAGTGAGCCGAAAACCCAGAAGATGTAAACGTTAAACGGCGGATAATCAATCCAGCCAGCCTGCTGCAACACCACCGTATAGAAAGGTCGAATGCCATGGTCCGCAGCAGTGTTGAACCAGTAGCTAAAAGTCGCCACGTCATTCTTGTAGCCTTCCAGAGGAAACAAGAGAACTCTAACTATGAAGGCAACGAAAAGCAAAACCGCTAAGATTATTACCTCGCGTTTATTAAACGGGAAGTTCACAGCGGTTTCCCCCAATGAAAAAACTAACTGTTACTCAAAGCATAAGAAGCTTTTTCCAAAACCGACCCCTCAACCATTTCAACGGTTAAAGACAAGATTTGCTAATGTCTGTTTTTACGCCAAGTTTATATCGTCTAAATCAGGTTCTTTTGTGGTGTGGGCGCTATGGTGGAAATTAAGGGAAGGAAATTTACTGTAATTCTCAGAGAAGAGCCTGAAGGTGGCTACTCAGCCCAGTGTCTTGAACTTCCAGGAGCCATAAGCGAAGGTGAAAACCGCAAAGAAGTCATAGACAACATTAAAGAAGCTATTGAAGGCTACTTGGAAGCTTTCCCCGAAGAAGTTGACCAGCTTAAACGAAAGAAAGAGCTGGTGAAAATAACTGTCTGAGAAACTGCCATCAGCATCTTGGCAAAAGATCATCAAGGCACTTTCCAAAGCGGAGTTTAAAGTTGTCAGTCAGAAAGGCAGTCACATATTTTTAACAGATAGAAAACACAGAATCACAGTTCCAAGACATGATCAACTCAAAAAAGGCACACTTCTCTCAATCATACAACAGGCAGGGTTAACGAGGGAAGAATTTATAGAACTTATGGGTTGCTAAGCCAAATTTTGGTTGGGTGTGTGAAAGAACTCTTCTGAAATTTAAAGAGAGAAAAAAAATAAAAAAGGGAGTTTTTAAGTGTCCACTTTTTTGCCGCAAACCGAGCAGAAAGTTGCTTGGGGTTTTAGTGGTGCGCCGCAGTTGGAGCAGTAGCTTTGTGCCGTTGAAGGTCCAGTTGTGGATTGTGCTGTTGGAGGAGTGTATCCGTAGGGCTGCGAAGCGTAGGGTTGCTGTTGCTGTGGGCCTTTCATGGTGAAGAAGCCGATTACTGCGAATATCCAGGCGACGAAGATCAGTATTACGCCGACTCCGATTATCGTCAGTAAAGCGCCAACCCAAAGCAATGTGGCGGCAGTTTCAAACGAGTGTTCCCCAGTCTTCTGCGCGAGTGTTCTGAAAGTTTTTCTTA
>CAIUPH010000009.1 GCA_903901015.1 Candidatus Bathyarchaeota archaeon
GACTTCGCGGCAGATGCGGTCGTTTATGCGCACGGAGTCAGCGATGTCCTTGCCGAACGCTTCAAAACGGATGTCAAGCGCCTTCCAGCGGGCTGCAAATTCGCTCTTCCAAGTGAGTTTGCCCTCGCCGCTTTTAATATCCACTTCGCCCTCGTGTCCGCAGCCAGCGATGAGTTTGCCGCGGATTTCAAGTCCCTCACATTTGTAGGAGACTTTGTCGGTTTTGGGGTCGAATTTGTAGGCTCTGGTAGTGTAGAGGTGCCCGCATTTTTCGCAGACCGCAAAGAAAGGCAGCACCTCGGTGTAGGTTTCCTGTCCTACTTCTTCCTTGACGATTTCGCCTACTTTTTTAGCGTTAGTTAGTATGGTTCTTATCTCGTCTAAAATCAAGCCTTTTTCGTAGACTTCCTTGGCTGAGTAGTACTTGTATTCTATGCCGCATTTATCCAAAGCTTCCAGCAATAGGGAGCTCATGTGTTTGCCGTAGCTTTCGTGGCATCCGAACGGGTCAGGTATGCTCGAAACCGAGTAGCCGAGGTATTTCTCCAAATTTTTAGAGATTTCTTCGGGTAATCCAGCGGGAACTTTGCGTAATCCGTCTTTGTCGTCGCAGAAGGCAACGAGTTCAGAGTTACAATCAAGGTTTTTGAGTGCCAGCGTGACGGTGTAGCTGCGGGATGCATCGCCTAGGCTGCCGATGTGTGGGAATCCTGAGGCGCCAAGTCCCATCTCTGTGCGGACTCTGCTCATGTCTCGTTTTAGCGATTGTTCTCTTTCGATGACTTTCTTAGCCATCATGTCGTACCATGTACCGTGGCCGATAGTTTCTTCACTCATAACGCTGCCTTCAGCAAGATGACTGTGTGAGGGTATAGAAAAATGTTTAGAGCCAAACACAAAGAAGCGCCAGTTGCCCACTCGGTTTTTCCTTTTCTATAGTAGATGATGGCAAGAGTCCCCTTACTCATCTTCTTCCAGCGGGCTTGGTTGTACTGTGCTTTTTTGTTTCTGTATCTGGTTTGGGTTGCTGGCTGGTTGTGGCGTATTTTGCAAGCGGCTTGGCTAAACAGCAAAGATGCAATAGAGAATCGCTTTTCATCCAATTGTTCTTTTTGTGGAACAGGCTGTTCTCTAGGGAGAGCTATATCTGACTTTGCAGGCATTGTCTTTGAGTAAGTAGAAATGCAATTGATGAAACGCCAAAAGATTGTTATCGCTTTTATTGTGTTTGCACTGCTTTTAAGTTCAATCTTTGCTGTGGTCTATGGCAACTTGAGCATTCATCAATCTACAGCCACATTAGAAATGCCAATCTCTCTGCCGTTTCAAGTTCAGGTTCTCTCCCCATTAGATAACTACACGTATGGCACCTACATTAGACCGAACAACGTTACCTCCGAGGAAGAAGCACATGAAACTACATACAGCCTGATACTACCGCTGAACATAACCGCAAACCAAGAAACCTCAAGAATCACTTACTGTTTGGATGGGTCTGACAATATGATTTTCAACGAAAACACAACTGCTTCTTTGACTTTGAACTATGGCGTTCACAACTTGACAGCCTATGCCACTAATATCGAAGGCATAACTACTGAATCTTGCATAACATTTACTGTGGGTTACGATTATCCTTTAAGCATGAAAATAACCATGGAACAGGTGCAGGAAGCCACCCGTTATTTTGAAAGCAGAGGCTTAAAGGTCCAAGCCGAAGCACCCATAGACGAAAGTAAATTGCAAAATATTTGGTCCTTACTATACAGTGGTTCGGTAGATGTGGTTTCAAAAGAGAACTTTGCAGATATTGTTATTGCCCATGGCATAGACACAATTTGGGTGTACCAAGATTCCAACCAGGTTAGTTTTTACAGAGTTTATGGTGAGTCTTGGTTACCGATATTCTACGCTTATTCTGCAACCTTAGTCTAATCTCTTTAGCACCATTCTTTCAATTTCACCAACGATAAAAGTGGAGAAAACTTTTCCCCACAAAACATACATTGACAAAAGGCTCTTTGCAAAATGACTGTACGAATGTATAAAAAATGTTTAGAGCCAAAAAAGGCTCAAGACGGGGTTATTTGCGTCTCATTGAGGCTGCAATAGCTAAACCTGCAACTGCCAGCAGAATCACGACCAGCGAGTAGATCCAGTTGATTCCAAACAGGTACCATGCTGCGCCAAGCGCTATGAGACCAAAGCCTGAAGCCAGTGTGCTGAAGGTTCCGCGTTCGTACTTCTGTGTTTTGCCTGCGCGCATACCAGCTAAAGCTATTGCCCACAAACCTGAAAGCACCATTACCACTGGAACAAACAAGCCCCAGCCGATGACCCCTGAAACCGCCAGCAGTATTCCTGCAACTATGATGATGAGGAATACGCCAAAGCTTAACAGTTGATTATCGCTGTTGGACATTGCTTTGCCTTCTAAGTGATTGTTGCTCCGCATTCGGGGCAGAACTTTGAGCCAGCTGGGATGTCGTGGCCGCATTTGGGGCATTTTATCGTTGCTTGCGATGGAGGTGTGAGGTTGGTTCCGCATTCTGGACAGAATTTGGATGTAGCTGGAACGTGTTCGCTGCATTTGGGGCAAATCACCAGTGCTGCTGTGGGGGCTTGTGCCTGCACTTGACCTTGCTGATTCATGATTTGAGGTATAAGCACCATGCCTGTGCCTAATGCTCCTCCTCCGCCTCCTGATTGACCAAGCGACGCCGCAGCGGACTTGACTGTTTCCATGCGTAGTACGGTGTCTGCTGGGGTTCCGCCTGTTTTTAGCCAGAAGAGTCGTTCGCGGTATTCGGGTGTGGTGTCGATGCCTTCGAACCGCAAGTCAGTTAATTCGATGCCGAGGCGTTTGAAGTAGTCGAGGACTGAGTTTTTGACTATGATTGAGGTTTCTTGGAGTCTGGTGAAGACTGTTATGAGGTCGTAGTGGGATAGTTCGCTGATTATCTTTTCGTTTAGGAAGCCCCGTAGGAAGTTGTTAACGTCTTCGGTTGTGAATGCGTTTTGTCCGCCGACGACTTCGTTGACGAACAGGGATGCATCTTCGATTTTGAATAGGAATTGCCCAAACACTTGAAGCGGTGCCAGCTCGGTGGTTTGTGCTCGTGTGCCCCATTTGCCGTTGAAGACTTTGGTGCTGATGTAGAGGACGGCTGCTTTGAAGGGTTTGTTGCCGCCGAACCCCGCGATGCGCGTCAATAGGCTTGTGAGTAGCGGTAGATTCAAGGTTGTCAGTGTGTGTCTGCCTGCGTTGAAGACATCGTATGCTTTTCCATCACGGAAGAACACAGCCATCTCGTATTCATGCACGATTAATTGTGTTCCCCAAGTGATGTCTTCGCTTGGGTACCGCCAAATTATATCTTCTGGGCGGGCGTTTGTCCATTCAATTACTTGCGGCATTATTGTGGCACTCCTAAGATTACTTCTTCTCTTTTATCGAAAGTGTCCTCGAGCAGTTCAAACTTGTCGGTTATAGCTTGGATTTTGTCTTTGAGGTTTGCAAAGTTGTTGCTGAGCAGCTGTGTTTTTAGGTCTTCGATGGCGGCGGTTAAGGCATTTACTTCGTCGAGGAGCTGGTTGTCGAAGGTTATCATGCGGTCAAGGTTTTCTTCCTTGATTTTCACTATGTCATAGAACCCTGCGTAGCCGTACGAAGCATGGTTTACTTTTTCGGTTATGCGGTCCATTTTAGCGTTTAACCTGTCCACGTCGGTTAAAACGTCCATGTAGCGTTTATCGGCTATTTTCTGTGAAATACTTTTGACGCTGTCTTTATCTTTGGTGAGCTTGAGGGTTAAGTTGTTCCTGACGAGTTTGTCTGATTCGCGGCGAAGTTCCTTCTCTTTGTATCCACGGAACCCTGGAAGCGCCGCAGCTATGCGTTCTGAAAGCCTCATTTGGCTTTTTGATTGGGCGTATATATCTTTATTTTCGCTCATTCCTTAAATCCTCCAATATTTGTATTCCGTTATAAAAACGGAGTTACTTTTAAAGGTTATTAAAACTAAATTAGAACTTGGAAGAGGGTATGTCGCCCTTCAAAACCATGCCTGTTGCACCATCAACAACCATCTGGTAGCTGCCGCCTTTGTACTCGTATTTAATGAACCAGACTGGCGCATGCAAATAAACCATCTGCTCCAAATTAATGGTCGTGGTGGCTTCAACGATTTTATCTACATCCTGCTGGAGTAGAAAACGGTGAAGCGCCTCAATCTGTTGCTTAGCAAGCTCCAAGGCTTCATCGCGGTCTATTTCGCTGTTCAGCAGCTTGGCGAAGCCCTCGATTTTTCTGAAGTCATACGGAATCTTGCCAGCAAGTGGAACGTTGTATTCGCGGGTTGGAAAATCCGATGCTTCGCGGGCTAAAACCAGCCAATTGTATTCTTTCTGGATTTGCCCTTCCTTCACAATTGCGGGGGATATGCGCTCGAAGATTCCCTTGTACTTGGTTGTAGCGACGGCGGAAACAACCCAGAAAGGCAGGTAAACAAGGTTTTTCTCGGTTAACTTTGCTTTCTTAGCTAAATCACCCGGCTTCATGAAGCCAGAGCGCATCCAATCACGCACTAAATTTTCAATCTGCGCCTCAGAATAGCTGTTTAGCAGCAGGGAATGCTCAAAAGTGAATGCTTGCCCAGTCTCGATTACCGTGGTGAAGCCGCAGTACTTGCAAGTAGCTACCAGCTCGCCAGGTTTGAATTCGACTGGAGCACCGCAGTGGGAACACTTGATTTCCTGGGCTATAGCCATGGGTTTAAGCCTTCAGTTTTTCACGTTTAAGAATTTCCCGTGCAACAATCACGCCTGAAGCCGACGCCTGAATTAGTCCGCGCGTGACGCCTGCGCCGTCGCCGATGGTGAACATGTTCTGGATTTTGCTCTCCAGTGCGTTGTTTAGCTGCAGGTGGGAGGAGTAGAATTTGACTTCGACACCATACAGCAGCGTTTCGGGCGAGGCGACGCCTGGAGCGATTTTGTCTAGTGCATCGAGCATTTCGCGTATGTCAGTTAAGTAGCGGTAGGGCAAAACGAAGCTGAGGTCGCCTGGCGTGGCGTTTTTGAGGGTTGGTGTGAGGACACTATGGGCGAGCCGTTCAGGTGTGCTGCGTCTGCCGTGGTTGAGGTCGCCGAGCCGCTGAACCATGACGCCTCCGCTTAGCAGATTGGAGAGCCTTGCGATGTATTTGCCGTAGGCGATTGGTTCCTTGAAGGGTTCGGTGAATGAGGTGCTGACGAGTATGGCGAAGTTTGTGTTGGAGGTTTTGGTTTCCGCGTGGCTTCCGCCGTTAACAGTTAAGACGCCGTCGTAGGATTCAGTTGTAACTTCGCCGTATGGAGATACGCAGAACGTGCGAATTTGGTCGTCAAAAGACCTTGAGTAATAGACCAACTTTGGTTCGTAGAGCGCTTTGGTCAAGTTTTCCATGACTGAAGCCAAAAGTTCCACGCGCACGCCAATGTCAACTGGATTGTTCACGGTTTTTAAACCGCGGATTTGGGCTTCGGTCTGGAGCCATTCAGCGCCCCCTCTGCCAGGGGCGATGATGACATATTTTGCGAGAAATTTGTCGCCATTGACGGTTTCGACGCCCTGGATGACGTGGTTCTCAGCGATTAAGCCTTTAACTTCAGTTTTAGGCAAGAAAGTGATTTTGTCGTTTAGGTACTTGCGCATCCGCTGGAGAGTTTCGAGACATTTGTCGGTGCCCATGTGGCGGACTTGTTGCTTGATAAGCTTAAGTCCCGCTAAGGATGCTTTGCGTTCAATTTCATCTATTTCCGCGTTTTGGCCGCCAAAAACTTGTTCGCTGGCGCCAAATTTAATGTAGATATCGTCACAGTACTTTACTAGTTCAGCCAATTCTTTGGTTGAAACGTACTGGTTTAGCCATCCGCCGACTTCGGTGGATAGGGTGAGTTTGCCGTCGCTGTAGGCGCCTGCGCCGCCCCATCCTGAGAGGACTGAGCATGGTTCGCAGTGGACACATTCGAAGCCTCGGCTCGATGGACACTTGCGCTTGTCGATATCTAAGCCGCGGTCGAGGACTAAGACGTTAAGGTTTGTTTTCTCGGTTAGCTCTAACGCTGAGAAGATGCCTGCTGGGCCTGCGCCCACGATTATTACATCGTATTTCAAGGAAATTTTCCCTCTTGGAACCCAGAGTTACATGTAGCAGGTGGCATATATTTGTAGTGCAGTTAGACTCTATGGCGGTTTCACTGGGATTTTGGGGTTTAATATAGGTATTTTTTAGATATATCTAAAGAACATTTATAACCCAAAAACCATCCATTAAACGAAGACCACCAAATGCCAAACGAATCGCAGCCCGCAAACATCGATGACTTAATCAGCGACTTCAGCCGCTTCTACATACTCACCATCCTCTACGAAGGATCCGCCCACGGCTACAGCATAATCAGCCAATTCAAGAAACGAGTCAAAAAAGAAGTAAGCCCATCCCTAGTGTACCCGTTTCTGCAGCAGCTCGAAGAAAAAGGCTTAGTCACCCACACCCAGAAACCAGTCGGCGAGAAAGAAAGAAAAATCTTCGAGCTAACAGAGGAAGGCAGGGAACTCTGCACTGGTTTGTTCAAACGCTTTGCCACCCTCGTCGCCATCGCCATCGAACCAAGCCTCTATGTGTGCGCTCACTGCGGTTGCAAAGTCTACGAAGGCGGCTACCGCGAAGTAATAGACGGCAAAGAAACCGCTTTTTGCTGCATGCACTGCGCACGCTCATACAAAGAATGCAAAAAGTCTGTTAAACAAACAAAATAAAACAAAAAATTTTAATTTAATATTAAACCTAAAGAGAAGCGATTAGTCTTTTATGGCTTCTATGAAGCTCATGACGTTCCAGAGCTTAACTCGTGTGTACGGGGGCATGTTGGGGTCTTGCAGAATCTCATCCAGCATCGAAACCGCGTTTGAAGCACGTACAGCAGGGGTGTATTCGCTGCCTTGCAATGCATTCATGGCGTCTTTTGCGGAGCGACGAATGTTACGTGGAGTTGTGCTGTCTTCAGAGACTTCGCCAAGAACAACTAATGCTTGCTGAATCTTTGCTTCATATTCGTCTGATTTCTTTTTCCGCACCATAAAACATTCCCCTTCCTGCCCTTTGGCAGTGACCAAGTTATATAAGCATTGATATGTATTTACTTTGGGGTTCTCCATGCAACACAAACCAGATAACACAGTCGTCAAACGCGGGGCAAACCTGCTGCTGCAGGGTGCGGCTTTAACGGATCTTTCCTGCCCTTCGTGCTATTCGCCTCTGTTTAGGTTAAAGGATGGCACGCTTTGGTGTGCAAAAGACGAGAAAAAAGTCGTAGTTGTTAAGGAAGGACAGGAAACGCCCAAACAAGCCGCGGCACCAGCAGCCAGCACAGCCTATGATAAGCTGGAGGCAACGTTGATGGCGAAAGTAGAGGGCGTACAGGGCAAGATCGAGAAAACACAGGACATGGATGAACTGCAAAAACTCACCTCTGCCCTCACGGAATTGCTGAATACCCTCGAAAAGATTAAGCAAATAAAAAAAGCCTGAGCACGACATATTTGACTCTGGGTTTATACGAGAAATTCCCCGCCGGCGTCCACAGAATCGACAGCTTCAACAGTACGCTTTCTAGCAAGCAGCTCCAGCAAAAACTCATCCAGGTTTTCTTTGAATTGAATCGCAGAGAGTTTAGTTTTGAGGAAGTAGCCAACCCTACGGTTCCAGATGGCACGGTGATTTTTGAGTTCGGAATAGCTGAAGGCGGCGACTTCAACTACATTGACGAGGAAGAAGTTGAGAAAACCCTGACGGCTCTGGGTAAGGAGCGTTTGGGAGCAATGGATTTTTTCTGTTCCATACGTTACTACAAGGGCAGAGGCGAAGGCAGGTCGCCTTTGAAATTCGATTATTACATGCTCCGAACGCTTTTTAGCAAGGATATGTTTGAGGTGCAGGTTTTCCATGAACGGGGACCCCGCTACATTTCGCCCGAAGAGTTAACGGAGTTTATTTTTAACAAAATAAACGAAACATCAAGCAGCAAAAGGAAAATTCTTAAAAAAACCGTTGACAAGTTTCCATAAGGTTCAACAAAAGCAAGTTTTGTAAATTAATTATAGACGAAACTTATATGTCTGGCAAATTATAACATAGAAACGGCAGCAATTTGCAACTTTAAAAACACAAGGAACAAACTAATATGTTACCCATCGAAGTTTCAGGCTTAAAAAAGCACTACGGTAACCTAAAAGCTGTAGACGGCATCTCCTTCACCGTTAACCCAGGCGAAGTCTTCGGACTCTTGGGGCCAAACGGCGCAGGAAAAACCACCACCATCGAAATCATGGAGGGTCTGCGTGAACGAGACGGCGGAGACGTTAAAGTCCTCGGTTTTGACCCGTGGAAAAACGGTTATGAACTTCACAAGAAAATCGGGGTTATCCCTCAGGAATTTACTTTTTTTGAGAAAACTACACCGCGTGAAGCCATCATTTACTATGCTGATCTCTTCAACGTTAAAGTCAATCCGGACGAGATTCTAAAAGAAGTCTTGCTGGAGGAATCCGCTAAAGTCAATTTTGACAGCCTCTCAGGTGGGCAGAAGCAGAAGACGGGGCTTGCTCTTTCACTGGTTAATTCACCTGAACTGCTCTTTTTGGATGAGCCAACAACGGGCTTAGACCCCAACGCACGTCGAGCTATTTGGGAAGTCATCCGCGGATTAAAAGCTAAAGGAAAAACCATAATCTTAACCACCCATTACCTTGATGAAGCCCAGCAGCTCTGTGACAGAGTGGCCATCATGGACCATGGACACATAGTAGCCATGGGAACCACCGAAGAAATCATCGAGCAACACGGTTCAGGCGAACGCTTAGAGATTCATGGAGACGAAAAACTCGCCGAATACCTCAAAGCAAACACTGACTTGCAAGTCGAGTTCAACAGTGCAAGGAGAGAAATTTTCATCACGCTACGAAAGAAGATTGACGCGCTCGCTGCGTTGGCGGCTGCTGAACAATCAGGAATGGAGTGGGGACAAATCCAAACCCGACAAGACAGCCTCGACGACGTGTTCGTGAAGCTGGTCACTGAACCCATAGGCGAACAGGGAGAAGCGTCAACGGAAGAAAAAACAGGCAAAAAACGGAGGCGGTAGAGATGGTTAGTGGAAAACGTATCTTAACAGACTTCAAAGTGTTCAGCCGCGGATACCTTAGAAACAAATTTGGATTGTTCTTCGGCTTAGTCTTCCCAGTAATCTTGATCTTGATTTTCGGCGCTATTTTCGCGGGCGGAAGCACGGGAAAAGTAAACATCTATGCTCAGAACCTGGACACAGGACCGTTTGCTTCACCGCAGTTGGATATAGCATCTACTTTTTTAGCGACGCTTAACGATTCAAGCACAATTACAGTAATAACGGTGAATCCTTCGGAGAACTTTTCAAAGTACCTATCAGACCATTCGGTATCTGACGGCATAGTTATTCCTGCAGACTTCTCGGCGAATTATTTAGCTGGCCAACATGTAAATGTGACAGTTTATGGCAACCCAACCTCAAGCACAAGCGGCATAGTAAGCGGAACAGTAGGCGGGTATGCCAATGGCTTCAACCTTAACTATTTCCAAACAAAATACAAAGACACCACACCAGCAATCATAAGCATAACTCCTGCAACCGTGAACACACAGCAGACAAAATACATTGACTTCCTCATCCCAGGCTTAATCGGGTTCTCAATCCTTACCAGCCCAATGTTCTCGCTGGTCAACATTTCCTCTGAGTACAAGAAAACAAAGCTGTTCAAGCAACTCTCGCTTACACCGCTTACAAAGATGGAGTGGCTGGCATCGAAAATGATATGGTACATCGTCCTCACAATCGCTGGTTTCCTCTTGATGGTTGGTGTGGGAGTTTTGGCTTTCGGCGCACACGTAGCCATAACCCCATGGCTGATACCTTTCCTCATATTGGGTCCAATGCTCTTCGCAGCCCTCGGCATGCTAGTGGGTACAGTAACGAAGAACCCCGAAACCGCAGGCGTCATAGGCAACATCGTAACGTTCCCCATGATGTTCCTCGCAGGCACCTTCTTCCCAATCAGCAGCATGCCCCAGTACCTGCAGACCTTCGCCCATGTACTGCCACTGTTCTACGTTACAGAAGGATTAAACAACGCCATGGTCTACGGAAACATCAGCGGCACAATCATCGACATCGCGGTCCTCGGAGTTATAACGTTGGTCATCTTCATCTTGGCAGTGAAGCTGTTCAAATGGAGAGAAGACTAAACCCCTCCCTTTCCCTTTTAGTTTTTTCTTATTTTAAAAATTAGTTTGTCGCGGCACACTTTTTTTTTGGCATATTTGGATCCTAATATCCAAGGTATGCACAGGACCTATAGAGGGGTCTATGCGCCACGAACCTATTTGGAGCCTATTAGGAACTCATTGCAGAAACCTAAGAGGGTAGGTCACTATTTGTGGTTCTTAACTCCATTAACGGGTTAACTCAGGTTTTAAGAATCACTGGCTGAGAATTCAAGGGTGAATTTAGTTCCTTTGTTCTCTTGGCTTTCAAAAACAACCGTGCCTTTAAGCGATTCCACGAGACGTTTAACAACGGCTAAACCTAAGCCTTGACCTTTCGATTTTGTAGTGAAGAGCGGCGTGAACATTTTGGTTTTAACATGTTCTGGGATGCCAACGCCCGTATCTTGGACTGTGATGACAGTTTTGTATTTTTTCTTGAGAACGTTTATGGTTAGTTTGCCTTCGTTGGGCATTGCTTGAACCGCGTTGGTCATTAGGTTAGTGAGTATGCGTCTTAGGTAGGCAACGTCGGTTTTGAGCGTTTTAGCCTTTGGTTTGACGTCGGTTGTGACCTCTATTCGATTGGGAATGTTGATTGTCAGCAGAGTGCCCTCGATTAATTCAAAGAGGTTAATCTCCTGAATGCTGGGTTTTAGAGGCCTCGTGTAATCCTGCAGATCGCTGACTATCTTGTTGATGTAGGTCAAGTTTTCAGTGATTGAATCAATGCTCTCAAAGATTGCACGTTTACTCTCGCCGTCACCCATGACTTTTATTTCTTCCGTTATCAAGTACATGTCGCTAGTTATGGCTTGCAACGGATTACGAATGTCATGTCCAACCATCCCTGCGGTTTGACCGATAGCTGCCATACGTTCCGCGTTTTTAAGTTGCTCAGCTCTCTGCTCAGCTAACTGCTCCATTTGGCTGGCGTATTCCTCAAGCATGATGGCGTTTTCTTCAAGTTTTTCCTGCGCTTTAATTCGAGCTTCCTCAGCCAGTTTTAACTCGTCGATGTCAATGTTGTAAACGCGAATCTGCTGGGACCCAGACACCAGATAGAACTGCTGGTGGTACCAATGTCCAGCAACTTTAACTTCTCTTCCTAACGTGGTGTTTGTTTGGTTTTTAAAATCTTTAGCGATGTCTTTCCAGTCAAACAGAAACGGATGGTTCGAACTAGAGATTTCAAGTTCAGGGAAGAGATTTTTTGTTGCAGGGTTAAAGTAGGTTATGTTTCCTTTAAAGTCAAGTTCAAAAATAGGGTTGGGATTAAGGGTTGGGAAAGTGGCTAAACGCGCGATTTCTTTTTCCGCCGTCTTGCGCTCGGTGAGGTCAACGTTTGATTCGAGAATACTTGTGATTTCCCCATGATCGGCTTTTTCAGCAAGCCACCAACTCTGAACAATAACATCACGTCCATCCTTTGTTTTGTGGACAAGCTCACCCGACCAGCGTTTAGTAGCTTTCAGCTCGGCAATTATAATTTTGAGGGGTTGAGGAAAATTTGTTTCAAAAAGTGCATGGGTTGTTTTGCCGATTGCTTCAGCTTTTATCCACCCGTAGAGTTTTTCTGCCCACTTGTTCTAAAAAGTGATCGTGTCATCGAATGCCTTAACAATTATAGTGTCTGGGCTTAAGGTCGATTAAGTCAGCTTGGCGTTGGATTGCGGCTTCGGTTTTCTTGCGTTCAGTTATGTCCTCGAAAAGCGCCGCAAAGTAGCCTTTTTCGGGGCAGTAAGCAGAGATATTGTACCATTTACCGAGGGCTTCAGAGTAATTCTCAAATTGGATAGATTCACAAGTGAGCGCAACTTTTCCGTAGGTTCCTAACCAATCTGCAGGGTCCTTCTCTATGCCTTTGAGGACGTCGGTTACTTTTCTACCGATGATTTTTCTTTATTGAGCCCAATCATTTTTCAAAGGCGTTGTTAACTTCAAGAAAAAAGTAGTCAACAGTTTTACCTGCCTTATCTACATGATCTTGTGGTATGCAAAGGCATCCATCATCCTCTCGAAAAACATGTTGAACTGTTTTCGGTCGGTGCTCCTGGCTTTGCCTCAGGCTCTGGCTAAAACGTCGCTAGACAATATTCAATCACTTGTGTATTATGAAATTCTTGGCAGAGCGATATAAAAATAATTCAGTACCTTGGCTGCTGGCTTCTTGTCGGATGCTTTGCAGTTATAGAACATTCATATTAGCTTTTCCAATTTTTACTCCGCAGAATTCTGGATAATTCTTAAATCATTAAACCGCATTCACCAACAGGGTAAGGTGTAAAAAATTGGCGCAAATACCAAGTTATAAAACAGTTTTCGTTTTCCTAGACACAGACAAGTACTGCAGTCCATTCGACATGCTTGTAGCCATCGACGCGTTTCCCGACTCGATGATTTTCAAGTATGAGAACGTGACAGGTGAAGATGCCCCGAAAATCGTCTTCGACTTGCTTTTCCCTCGCGGACCCGAAGGTGCAAAACACACCAAGGTGTTCATCAACGGAAGCAACTTTGAAATGGTTGAAAAAGTAGTTGAAGCCACACAGAAAGCCATGAAGTCAGCTCCATGGGGAACCAGCATCATCGTTGACCCAAGAGGCGGATACTCCACAGCAGCAGCCGCAGTAGCAAAAACCTTCGGCGCAGCAATGGAGAAAGGCTTTGGACCGCTCGAAGGCAAAAAAGTCACAGTCCTCGCAGGCACAGGACCCGTCGGTCAGACAGCAGCAAGAATCTACGCAGCAGAAAAAGCCAACGTCGTCATCACCAGCCGTTCACTCGCAAAAGGACAAGTCGTCGCAGACAAAATCAACCAGGAATGCGGCGCAAAAAGAGTCACAGTCGTCGAAGTAACAAAACCTGAACAGACAGCAGCAGCAATTAAAGGTGCAGAAATCGTTCTCTCAGCAGGCGCAGGCGGAATCCAGCTTCTCTCAGTAGCAGACATAAACAGCAGCCCCACATGCAGAATCGTCGCAGACATCAACGCCATCAAACCATTGGGCGTAGAAGGTTTAGCTCCAAACGACGACGGCAAAGAACTCAAAGCAGGCGTCTACGGCATCGGCGCATTAGCCATCGGCAAACTCAAAATCAAGACCGAGACAGAAATGATTAAACGCGCAACCGCCGAGCCATCAGGACTTTTCGACTACGCAATCGCATACACCATCGCTAAAGACCAAATCCTAAAGAAACTCGCAAAAGCAGCTGCCAAATAAGCAGCTATCTTCTATCTTTTCTTCTTTGTTTTTTAATTAATCCTGTTCAATGACTAATTTTCCATTCTCAATTCTTGCAATTGAAGCTTCATTTTCTTTAAAGGGGAAACTTGCATCCTCGACCAGATAAATTGACAAGTTGCGAAGTATTTACTGTATTTTTTGCCTTTAGTGGTTGTCGGTTTGTCGATTAATTTTGCATTACCAAATTTTATGTTTTTATCCCTTTTAGCGCCACAATCGTGCCATAAAAACTGTAAACTCCTTGCTTTCAAGTATTATCTTATTTTCCGAACTACTTTAGGAATACTTTGTAACCACAAATTATTTATGTTGCCAAAACATACACCATTTGTCTGCCAATAAAGAGGAGGGGAAGAAATATGCACGCATGGATGTGCGAACCACAAACTCTAAGACGATGCGAATATAGGTCAAGCCTAATAGCATGGCGTAGAAAACTAGAAAAATTCTGCGATGCCCCCACTGAATACGATATTTGCAAAAACTATTACCAAAGGTAAACAGATCAATTTTGAGAGACATTAATGTAAGAGCTACGCAAGAAAAGAAACAAATTTAGCTATAACGGGAAATATAGCTTAAAAAAATGCTTGTTATTTCCTTGGGAAGAAAAGCTAGATGGAAAGAAAAGCGAATTCCGTAGTCGTTTGTCCTCAATCTGGAAAAAACATAGGTAAACCTCTACACGGAATAGATGCACCAAACTTCAAAATAGACGACTATAAATGCGAAAGCTGGGGTAAATGCTCCGCGTAGTAACTTAAAGTCGGCGGCAGCTCAAAAGTGAGTAAATCTAGTAAGTAACTCTCTCAAAAGCCCTTGGGCTAAATTCACACCCAATGCAGTATAGGATAATTAGTTATGATGTTGAAAACTTATGGGAACTTTGCAGGCCCGTTGCAAGAAATTTAAATATCTGCCCTGAATGTGAAAAATGCAAGATGGCTACTCTCACAGAAAACCTCCAGCAACTGCTAAACTTAAACGCTGGTACAGCAGAAATATTAGCTTCCATCCTGCTGTTTGCCTTCACCGCCGTTGTAGGCTGGGACGTTTTACTTTGTTTTCAATAGGTACTTTTCTAAGTGGGCGGAAAAAACCGAAACCACCATTGACGACGACATCATAGACGTCGTCAAGAGCTTGATAGTAGTTCTTGTAATAATCATCGGCATCGAATACTCGCTTACGCCACTCTCGTTCCTTCAACCCTACAGCCAGACTTTAAACTCAGTGTTTCTTGTCATCGAGATCTTAGGCGCCTTCGTCGTCACCAGAGTCTCAAACCTAATAACGGAATACTGCGCAGACAAAACTTCAAAACCCGGCGTAAACAAGCATAACCTCGTTTTTATGCTTAAAAAAATCATATAAGTAGCCGTTTACGCCTCAGCATTCATAGTAATCCTCTACTTGTTTAAAGTCGACCTCACGGGCGCAATCGTCGGCTTAGGCATATGCGGCATAGCATAGCATTTGCCCTACAAAGCTCGCTCAGTGACTTTTTCAGTGCATTCTCAATTTACACTGACCGACATTTTGAAATCGGCGACTTCATCGTCGTCGGCGAATACAGCGGCACCGTCACCAACATCAGCATCCGATCAACACGACTTAAACTCCTATCAGGCGAAGAACTCATCTTCCCAAATAAAGAACTCACGTCGGGAAGCGTGCGAAACTTTAGGAAATTGGAGAAAAGGCGCATAACCTTCACGATAGGCGTGACCTATGATACGTCAACTGAGCAACTCAGAAAAAGCCCAACCATAATAAACGAAATTGTCAAGAACAACAAGTTCGCTGAGGTTGAACGGGTGCACTTCACAGAATTTGGGGATTTCGCATTAAAATTCCTCGTCAGCTACTACGTCACTGTAGCAGATTACACTGCTTACCTTGATACGCAACAGAACATCAACTTAGCGATTAAAGAAGCCTTTGATCGGGAAGGCATAGAGATGGCGTTCCCAACTAGCACAGTCTACGTTAAAAAATAGGCAACCACAAGTTTTGGGGGTTCGCCCCGTAATCTTTAGTGCACTATTTTTTTACTGGATTAATTTTTAATGGAACCGGCTCCACTTAGTAATTTATATTCAATTTCAAGCTTTACGAATAGTGTGGGTTTGGATGACTCAAGAAAACCAAGAAGATAAGAGTCTTGAAGAAAAGACTTTTGAAGCGTTAGTGCACCCGAACAGAAGAGACATCGTCAGGTTTATCGGCGAAAAGAAAAACCCTACATTCACCCAAATATTAACCGCGGCCAAAATCCAAGACAGCCCTACACTTGCATACCATTTAAGAAGCCTAAGCCAGTTTATAATTCAAGAAAACGGAAAATACCGCCTGACTCCAATGGGAAAAGATGCTTACAGCCTCCTACTTAGAACGTTAACCTGCAATAAACTGTCTTTTCTGAAGCAAAAAAGCCACCGCGTCACTTTCGACAATGCGGTAATTTGGGGAGCGGTAATTGCTGGAACAATTGGTATAGGTTCACTTACGCTTGTGCCAATCTTGTTGGCAGCCGCCACTGTCAGCTTAGTTGCAACCTACAGACTGTTCGATGAAACCGAAAGACGTTGTTTGTAGTAAGCGATTGGCTTTCTTCCAAAGCGGAGAAAAGGTTAGAAAGCGTTGGCGATTCGCTCGCAGGCTTCCACAATGCGTTCTTTTGGCTGCGTGAACGTTATGCGTGCGTAGCCTTCGCCGAACTTGCCGAAGCCAACTCCAGGCGTTACAGCCACTCCAGCGTCAAGCAGTTTGGCGGCGAACTTCATCGAGTCACCCTTGCAGTTGACCCAGACATAGAAGGTTGCTTTGGGCTTCTCGCATTGGTAGCCGATTTTGCAGAGTGTATCAACTAGCAAATCGCGGCGCTCTTGGAGGATTTGGTTGTTTTTCTTGAGGAACAATGGCGCCTCAGCACTTGTGTAGGATGCGAGGGCTTTCACGGCGACTTTCTGAGTGTACACTGGCGGTCCCGAATCAATTTGGGATTTAACCTTAGTTAAACCTGCAACGAGCGTTCTGTTTCCGACAGCGAAGCCGATGCGGTCTCCCGTCATGTTGAAGGTTTTGGAGAGCGAATGGAATTCTATGGCGACGTCCATGGCGCCGCCGATTTCGAGGATGCTTGGGGCACGGTAGCCATCGTAGGTGATTTCTGAGTAGGCGTTGTCGTAGCAGAGCATGATGTTGTTGTCTTTGGCGAAGTCAACTGCCTCTTTGAGGAATCTCTTGTCAACTATTGCGGCGGTGGGGTTGTTTGGGTAGTTGATGAACATCATCTTGGCGTTCTTTGAGTCGATTTTGTCGAAGTCAGGTCGGAAGTTGTTTTTCTCCAAGAGCGGCATGGATACTGCTTTTCCATCGCAAAGAATCGTGCTGCCGTTAGCGTAAACTGGGTAAGCGGGGTCAGGCACCAAAACGTGGTCGCCTGGGTTTACGAATGCACGGGCGATGTTCGCTATGCCCTCTTTTGAGCCCAATAGTGCTACGACTTGGTCTTGCTGCAGGTCAACGTTAAAGCGTTTCTTATACCATCCCGACACTGCCTGTCGGAAATCTGGTTCACCTTGGCTGAAAGAGTAATTGTGGTTCTTGACGTCGGCGGTTTCCTGCTTAAGCGCTTCAACGACAAAAGGTGGAGGCGGAAGGTCTGGGTCGCCGATACTCAGCGAAATCAAATCGATTCCCTGCGCTTTCTTTTCCTTGATGGTTTTCTCTATTTCCGCAAACAGGTATGGCGGCAACCGTTTAATTCGGTCAGCATACTCAAACGTCATGTTATGGCTCCTTGAATAGTGTTCCTTCATAAACTTTCTCGGCGGCGCCGCTCAGAAACATGGTTTTGCCCACTTCAACTTGGAGGTCTCCGCCCAGCACGTGAACGGTTACTTTGCTACCGACTTTGCCAAGTCTATTCGCTGCAGCGACAGCCGCGCAGGTTCCCGTGCCACATGCAAGGGTTTCTCCGCATCCGCGTTCCCAAACCCGAACCTTCAACTCGCCCTTGTTTAGGACTTGGACGAAGCCAACGTTGGTTCGCTTTGGGAAAGCACCGTGGTTCTCGATTATTGGGCCCACGTAGTCGACTGGGAACTCATCTACGTTCTCGACGAATGTAACGCAGTGGGGGTTACCCATGGATAGGCACGTTATACTGCAGGGTTCTTTGTCAACTTCCAAGTTGCAGTTTATACAGGTGCCTTCGCCGAGCATGGGAAGCGACGTGCGTTCCCAGTTTGGCGCTCCCATATCCACCTTGACAACTTGAACCTCATCATTCTTGACAGTTAACAAGATTTGCTTTAATCCCGACAGCGTCTCAACCATAAACTTGGTCTTCTTAACGACGCCGTTTTCAAAACAGTACTTGGCGAAGCATCGTATGCCGTTTCCGCACATTTCTGCTTCGCTGCCGTCAGAGTTAAAAATCCGCATTTTTACATCAGCAACCGTAGAGTTAGAAACCAACAGTAATCCATCAGCTCCAACTGAAAAACGGCGTTCACAAAGCTTCTTCGCCAACTCAGCCATGAGTGCTTCAATGATTTTCTGGTCCCGATTATCAACGACGATGTAGTCATTGCCTAAGCCATGCATCTTCCAAAAACGCATCAAGAACCACTCTGCATCCGTTGGCTAGTCATCAAATCGCTCAGTTCCTCGCGTTTGCGAACCAACACGTCTTTGCCCTGCCGAATCATCACTTCTGCAGCCCGAGGACGCGAGTTGTACTGGGAACTCATGCTAAAACCGTAGGCGCCAGCATTAAGCACAGCAAGCAAATCGCCTTCCTCAACCTTTGGCAATTGTCGATCTTTGGCTAAGGCGTCGCCTGACTCGCAGATTGGACCAACTACATCGTATGTCTCTTTGTCCGCTTGTGCAACTTTGTTAGCGACTAGGATTGGGTGGTAAGAGCCGTACATTGTTGGACGTACAAGGGTGTTGAAGCCTGCGTCTACCCCGACGAATTTCTTGGTGGAAGTAACCTTGACCGTGTTGACTGAGGTTAACAGGATACTGGCATCGCAGACAAGGTACCTGCCGGGTTCAACACATAAGAACGGCTTACCGAGCCCGTACTCCTTGACTTTGCTCTTGAACGGAACCACTATTTTGCTTGAGAACTCCGCTAAATCCAGGTCTTTATCTTCAGGATTGTATGGAACGCCGAGTCCGCCGCCGATGTCGATGAATTCGAATTCTACGCCGACTTGCTCATGTACACGTTTAGCTATTGAGAGCAGTTTTTCCACTGCTAAGACGTATGGCTCCACTTCGAGGATGCCTGAGCCAATATGCATGTGAATACCAAAGCGTTCAACCCTTGCCTTTTTGGCAGTTGCATAAGCTTTCACGGCGTCTTCTTCCATCAAGCCGAACTTTGAGTCGGGACCGGCAGTTATGCAGTGGCTGTGGTGTCCTGCACCGACTTCGGGGTTAACGCGCACTGATACTACTGGTGGGACAGCAATCTTGAGTAATCTATCCAGTTCTGACTGTGAATCTACGTTAACGGTGATGTTGGTGCCGACTAAGAACCTTAATTCGTCGTTCCTTACGCTGGTGCCCGTGAACAAGATTTTTTCGGGTGTATAGCCGCTGCTTAAACCCATGAAAACTTCGCCAGGGCTAACGGTGTCTAAGTAAGCGCCTTCCGACTGTAGAATCCTCAGCACCGTGAGGTTAGTGTTTGCTTTTACAGCGTAGTAAACGCGTACATGCTTGTAGTTGTTGATGAGCATGCTGTGCAAGCGGTTGTAGTTGTCTCTGATGCGTTTCTCGCTCAGCACGTACAATGGTGTATCGTATTTTTCAGCTAACTCCTTAACTGAAAATCCATCAAATAAAAGGTTGCCTTTTCGGTCTTCTAAGGGTTCACGAAACTTTCGCTTAACCATCCAGCATACACCAGACTCTACTGTAACTGTCGGAGGGGATTTAAGCTAACCCGTTGGCCACGTACAGCTCCGCGCTAAGGATGCCTCCGCCTGCTGCGCCTCGAATTGTATTGTGCCCAAGGCACGTGTACTTGAAGGTCATGATAGGGTCTTTGCGTATTCTGCCGACGACAATGCTCATGCCGCAGCCTGCGTCGCGGTCGAAGCGTGGTTGAGGACGATTCTTTTCGTGGCGAACGATGATTGGGTTCTCGGGAGCAGACGGCAACTTGAGCAGTTGCGGTGCACCCTTGAAATCCTCAAACGCCGCCTCAATTTGCTCTATCGATGGGTCCTGGTCAAGCTTCACAAATATCGATTCCAAATGCCCGTCTTTAACTTGAACACGGTTGCAGCTTGCGCTAATCTGGAAATCCGCGTTCGTTACGTCTTTGCCGTTGTAAGTTCCAAGAATTTTTCGGGCTTCAGTTTCCATCTTGTCCTCTTCCCCTGAAATGAACGGAACCACGTTATCGATAATATCCAGCGAAGCAACGCCGGGGTATCCTGCGCCGCTCAACGCCTGCATCGTAGTAACCATAACCTGCTTCAATCCGAACTGCATCAACGGCTTTAACGTAATTGCCATCTGGATAGTGCTGCAGTTGGGGTCAGTAGAGATAAAGCCTTTCCAGCCTCGAAGCTGCTGCTGAAACTTGATTAACTCAGCGTGGTCAGGGTTAATCTCTGGAATGATGAGCGGCACATCTCTTTCCATCCGGTGAGCGCTTGCCTTACTGAAAACTGGGTACAATGCTGCAAATTCTGATTCAACCGACCCCGCCAAATCACCGGGCATAGACGAGAAAACCAAATCCACGTCGCCTGCCTTTTCCACGGATACCACGTCAGCGTTGACCACGGGCATTTCAGCGATTTCAGGGGGTAGGTTTGTCTCCATTAGCCAGTTGCAAGCATCCTTGTATTTTTTGCCTGCTGACCGTTCTGAAGCGGCAAGCACCTCAATATCGAACCATGGGTGACCCTGTAGGAGCTGGATGTACCGTTGCCCAACGGCTCCGGTTGCGCCTAAAATGGCTACTTTACGCTTGTTTGGCATGTTTGTTTTCTTCCTTGACCCTTTTCACTTAGTTTGTTGTGGATAAAAAAGTTAATGGTTTGGGCGGCTTAAGATAAACCCAAAACATCAGCCATACTGAAGACTTTGGGCTCGTTTTGCCTAGTTAACCATTCAGCTGCAACCACGGCGCCTTGGGCAAACACGTTACGCGAGAAAGCCGTGTGTTCCAAACGCAGCATCTCGTATGGACCCGCAACGATTACGTCGTGGATTCCTGGAACGCCGCCCGCGCGCATCGCTACTGATTCGAGTTCAGTGGATTGACGTGGACTGATGCCTTCTCTGCCGTAGACGGTTTTTGTGTAGCCGCGGGTTTTTGATAGGATTTGCTCGAGTTTCTTTGCTGTTCCGCTGGGTGCATCCTTCTTGCCTGTGTGGTGGATTTCGCTTAGGCTGAAATCGTAACCCTGTGGAAACGCTTTCAGTGCCTCGGCCAGCTTGAAGAGGATGTTTACGCCTACGCTGTAGTTTGGCGAGAACACTGCTGGAACTTTTCCCGACATTACCTCTATTACTTGTCGGTTTTGTTCCGGGTTGAAGCCTGTGGTGCCCAAGATTATTCGTTTTCCAAGGTTGGCGACTATGGGGATGTTGACGAGTTCGGCAGCTGGCACGGTGAAGCTTATGTAAACGTCGGCGTCTCTAACAGCTTCGCTTACTCTGTCGGAGCTAAAGATTTTTGTGTCGGAATTTGTTATGCCTAGTTCGCGAAGGCTCCTTCCAATGCTTGGAGAGTTGGGTGCTTCGATGGCGCCTACGATTTCATGCCCTGTGGCTGTGGCTTCAGAAATGATGGCGTTTCCCATCCTGCCCGATGCGCCAGCTACACAGAATCTAAGCATAGAAGAGCCCCTCAAGATACTTTTCGCTGTACAAGCGTTCTTTTAGGTCTATGTCGAAGTGGTCGGCGATTGGCTTTAGGATCTGCGGGTTGCTCTCGTAGATTTTCCGTGCATTTGCCAAGACCACTTCTAAGCCGCTGCGGGTCATCTTTCCCAGCGGCTGCCTGCATGGACCCGACGGCATACCAAGGACATTCATGAGCGTCTTGCAAGCGAGCGGGTTGCGGGCTTTGCATGAGACTGGTCCGTACGGCGTTTGTTCCTGTGTTTTCACTGTGACGATGTTGAAGAGTGGTTGGAGTGCTTGGGAGATTACGCTTGCAGCTTCCTCGTTGCCATCCAACACATAGTGCACCATGTCAACGACTGCCCCAGGGGCAATGTTGGAAACCACGGATATGACGCCGCTTGCGCGGATGTCGGGTGAAATCATCATCGTGTAAGTTTTGTCGTCGTCGCCTGAGAGAATGTTGAAGTCTTCTCCGCAGAGCTGCCTTGTCAACTCCATGTTCTTAAAATCGCATGTGGCTTCCTTGACACAGTGAACGTTTGGGTACTGGTGGCTGAGGATGGCGAGGTCTTGGGGAAAAAGCTGCGTTCCCGTGCGCCCAGGGATGATGTAGGGGATAACTTGGACTTCTGGAAACTGCTTTGCGATGGGCTCGATGTATTCCCTGCGAATCTCCATCGAACTGGGTCCGTTGTAGTATGGGTCCACGAGCAAAACGCAATTTACGCCAAAGTCGTGGGCGTGCGCGGTGCCGTCGATGGCTTCCTGGGTTGAGTTGCTTCCAGTGCCCGCGATGGTTAAGCATCTGCTGCTTGAGTACTCGTGTACCTTTTCTATGACTTTTGTATGTTCATTCCAGTCTAACGTTGGGCTTTCGCCGGTTGTGCCGACTGCCAGTGAGCCATTGACGCCGTTTTTTATTTGGAAATCTACCAGTTGCTGTAATCCTTCGTAATCGATTTGGCGGTTACGGTTCATGGGGGTTATTAGGGCTGTGTAACAACCGCTGAATGTTGACATTTTTCATGTTCCTCTTTATGGATGGGGGAACATTGGGTGGCAGAATATTTAAGGTTTACGTTTTACACACTATTTTTACTAAAAACGTAAGCAATCCACGGCAAAGCGGCGCTAATGCAACCACTAACTATCATTTTTCGGAAACAAGCAACGGCTCAACATAATAAGCCGTAAAAACCCCATCGTCGACCCCATAAATCCCATGCAGGTAACCAATCGCATCACGTAGCATCGTAGCAGAAGGAATAACCGCCCCGAAATTATCAGAACGCAAGATTTCTGTCAGCTGCCCGGTTTCCGTCTTCACAACCTTCAACCTCAAAACATTGGGGCCCGATTGGAAAACAGCGATTTCGCCAGGTTTAGGGTTGCCTTTTCGTACGTCGATGGTTTTTTGGCCTTGAGCCAACCATTGGAACACTTCTTTTTTTGCGAGAAACCACGGCAAGTATTGAACACCTAAAGTTTGGTCGCTCCGCTAACAGATAAACGTTCAGTCAAAAAGCGAATAAACTAAAAAAGTTTAAAATAGGAAAAAATGGGTTGAAACGTAGAATACGTTGCTGTTTACCCTTTGCCTTTCTCTTCTTTACCGAAGTACTTAGTCCACTTTAACTTGCGTGCGTCGCGATGGAATGCTATACTGCTTTTCTTGCATTTGCTGGAATCGAACCATAGTATTGAGCCGTCATTTTTAACGTACATCATGCCTGTGCCAGCTGGGAAATCAGCACCACAGAACGAACATTTACGAGGTTTTGGCATGACAAATTCTCCAGTTAACGTGTGATTTTCTTTGCTTCTCTTTCTGTTTCTCGCAGCATCAGAATATCTTGTGCGCGCACTGGTCCTTTAACGTTGCGTGTGATGATTCTGCCTTTATCCTTGCCTTCCATGATGCGTACGCGGACTTGTGTGATTTCGCCAGTTACGCCTGTGCGACCGATGACCTGTATGACTTCTGATGGAATAAGTTCTTCAGCTGCGTCTTTACTCATTACTGAGTTCCTCGTTTAACCTGATCGATTCTGGTAACGATTTCTTTGAGCAAACCTGCTGCTTCGCCTTCTCTGATGATGACCGCTGCTGCGCATGGAACGTCGATGCCGATGGATTTGCCGAGTGTTTCTTTGCTTGGAACGAACACGTATGGAATTTTTCTTTCGTCACAGAGTAGTGGTAGGTGCGCTATAACTTCTGGCGGGTCAACATCTTCTGCGATTACTACAAGTTTTGCTTGTGAGCGTTCAACAGCTTTTGTTGCCTCGTTTGTTCCTTTCCTAACAGATCCTGATTTTGAAGCAATCGTTAGGGCTTCATAGGCTGCATCTACGATTTCTTTCGGTACTTCATATTTTACATAAAATGGTTTAGACATATTAGCCTCACCCTTTTAAGGCACAGTCTTATCCACAGTTCTTATTTAAGAATCTTTCTCCCAAAAAAATCTGTCCTGAATCTTTCCGCTTATAAATCATCTCGAAAACTTTATATAAACTGTAACGGGTTCCTACATGTTTTCGAGAAGGGGAATTGCGTTTGCAAAGATTGGGCAAAGTTTCAAATGTAACTCCATCACGAAACATGGTGGTTAAAGCAGAAAATACCCCGAAAATGGGTTTTGACGTTGTGGATGAAAACTTAAACGTTGTCGGCAGTGTTTTCGATATTATTGGCCCAGTCTCAGCTCCGTATGCAATTGTTAAACCATGCATAAAAGAGCCTGAGAAACTACTGAATAAGCCAGTGTACTTGGTGCTCTCGAAGACAAAACGGAGCAAAAGATGAATGAGCAGAGCCAGCAAGTTAACTGAACCAATAAAACAAGAACAAGTTACACCGAAGTCAGAACCAGCCAAAGTTCAAGTATGCCCCGAATGCGGCAGCACCCGACTTATGCGCGATTATGAATGCGCCGAAATAGTCTGTATGGACTGCGGATTCGTCGTTGCAGCCAAAATTGCTGACCGCGGTCCAGAATGGAGAGCTTTCGATGATGAGCAAAGGTCCAAGAGAACCCGCGTTGGTGCACCGCTCACATACACAATTCACGATAAAGGATTATCAACAACAATCGACTGGCATGACCGAGACATCTACGGCAAAAGCCTCTCGCCAGGACAGAAAGCACAGGTTTATCGTCTGCGCAAGTGGCAGCGGCGCATTAGGGTTTCAGATGCAACTGAACGGAACCTGGCGTTTGCGCTCTCAGAAATTACAAAGATATCCAATAACCTGAACCTTCCAAAGAGCATTCTTGAAACCGCTTCAGTGATCTACCGTAAGGCAGTAAAAGAGAAACTTATCCGCGGCAGGTCGATTCAAGGCGTTACCTCAGCTGCGATTTACTTAGCTTGCAGGCAATGCGGCTTACCCAGAACTCTGGATGAAATCGCCCAGTGCTCCGGAGTCAACAAGAAAGAGGTTGGCAGAAGCTACCGTTTCCTAATCAGAGAACTAAACTATTCCATCCCACCGCTGCGTCCAAGCCAATACATAACAAAGTTCTCAAACCAGCTCACCATGCAGGGAAAAGTTGAGGAAATCGCCCATAAAATCTTAGCCGCTGCAAAGGAACTCAAACTCACCTCAGGCAGAGGACCCACAGGCATCGCAGCAGCAGCAAGCTACGTCGCATCAGTCTTAACGGGCGAACGCAAGACACAAAGAGAAATCGCCGAGATTGCACAGGTAACCGAAGTCACTATTCGCAACAGGTACAAGGAACTCGTTGAACGCTTAATGTTCGAAATAAACCTTTAACCTCATCATTTCTTATTTTTGTTTTTTAGGGTTCCAACATGGCTTCTTTCGACGAAAAAACTTCTGATAAATCTAAATTGGAAGATTCAATTGCTGAACTCGAAGAAATCCTATTGGGTCTTAGACAAAACCTTGGGAGCTTGCATAAGAAAATAGAGTTGCTCGAGTCCAAGCCCGAGTTGCAGAGCGGCATACTGAATTTGAAGAAGGCCGCTGATGTAAGAGCGCGCGACCTTGAAGCTGAAGTGAAGCGGTTGCGGGAAGAGCTATCGTCCATGCGGGAGCTTTTAGGTTTAAACCTTGATAAACGAAATTCAGGCAAATAATGAACATCGGATAAGCAATTTTTTTAAGCACCCACGTTGATAATGCTAAGTTATGCCCTATAAATTCACTTTCGACCTCTCAAAGGTTCCAAGGTTCTTCTTCACCGAAATCGCCATGATTAGTTACCAGAAGGGCATGCACAAGAGTTTCTTAACTACGCTCAACGAGTTGATTATAAAGTTTAAAATTCAAGAAGCAACAGGGCTGAACCTTTCTGATGCCTGCGCGGTGCTTCAAGACCTAATTGATTTACAAGCCATCAACAGCATCGAGAGAAATAAGTTTTTACAGACCAAAAAACGCGCGTTGTTCCTGCCGCATTGCTCGCGAAAATACATGGATGGCCGTTGCAAAGCAACGTTCGACCCTGAAATTCCATGTTACACATGTGCGCATTGTTCGGATGATTGCATGGTAAACAAGGCAGACCAGTACGCCCGAAAGAAAGGCTACGACGTTTACTTGCTGCCCGGTGGCTCCTGCATACCTAAGATACTCAAGAACAGAAATTACGAAGGCATCGTTGGGGTGGCATGCGGAGAAGAAATGAAAATCATGGGTCCGCTCATCAAAGACATGAAGATAACTGGGCAGGGCATACCTTTGCTTAAGAATGGGTGTTCAAGCACCGTTTTCAACATGGAAACCCTCAGAAAAGTCCTCTAACCCAATTTTTAACTGCAGTCTATTCGCTGGCGGTTAGCAAAGCTTATAATGCTAAACCATTCCAAGAGATTACTTGTTTGATGTTCATGCCAGAGAAAAAAGCAGTACCAAAAAAATCAAGCCAGAAATTTTTCCGGACTGGCGAGAAATGTCCAGAATCAGGGTTGTACGAGCATTTCTGTAAGAGTAAGGGTGAGAAATCCCGGATTCCCTTGTCGAAGACTGAGACTTTTCCGCCGTGCAGGACTTGCGGTTCGGTTAAATGGGTTTTATCGATTGCCGCCTAAGCCTTTACTTTCCCTAAAATACGTATTTTTAAGAAACTGTCAACTGTTTGGTTAATCATGAGTTCACTTTTTGTTGAGTTCAAAAATTGAGGGGCAGGTCGTACAGAGCAGCAGGTGTTTAATTATGGTGTTAATCTGACTCTGTCTCTTGGGTACAGAGTTACTTCACGGATGTTCTTGTTGTCCGTTAAAATCATCGTTAACCTTTCCAAACCCATTCCCCATCCTGCGTGCGGCGGCATGCCGTAGTCGTAGGCTTGCAAATGGCATTTGAACGATTCAGGATTCAATCCCTTCTCCTGCAGCCGTTGGATGAGCTGTTCTTTTTGGGAAATTCTTGTTCCACCCGAGACCAGCTCGATGTAGCTATGCATCAAATCGAAGCCTTCGCTCACTTCAGGCTTGTCTTCGCGGGGTTTAATGTAGAATGCTTTGGCGTGTGTTGGCCAATCGGTTATGAAGTAGAAGTAAGGGTAGATTTCGCCTAAAACCCGAAAAGCCTCGGTTGGGATGTCTTCGCCCCACGGAATGGTGACGTCGTGTTGTTTGAGGTCTTCGAGGACTTGGTCGTAGGTTAAACGTTTAAACGGAATTGTGGGAACTTCAAGGTTGTGCTTGAGCAGCGTCAACTCGTTGGCGCATTTCTCTTTAACAACAGTGCAAACATGATTGATAACTTGTTCGAGAAGCGCCATCACGTCTGTGGCATTTGCAAAAGCTGCTTCGATGTCGATGGAGGTGAATTCGCTAAGGTGCCGTCTGGTGTGGGATTCTTCAGCGCGGAAGAATGGCCCAACCTCGAACACCCGCTCGAAACTCAAAGTTAATTCTTCCTTGTAGAGCTGGGGGCTTTGGGCAAGGTAGGCTTTTTGGCCGAAATAGTCAACGCTGAAAAGTTCTGCGCCGCCTTCTGTGGCGGAAGCGATTATTCTTGGAGTGTGAACTTCCAGAAAGTCCTTCTTGAAGAGGAAACTGCGTATTGCTTCGAGCGCTGTATGCTGGACTTTGAATGTGGCTAAGCTCTGTTCTTGGGTTAGGTCAAGTGGGCGTGCATCCAAGCGGGCTTCGATTAGAGCGGGGGTTTTGCCTGTTATGTCTATTGGTAGCTGCTCGGTGGCGACGTTAAAAATCTTTATCGCCGCAGGTATAACTTCGATGCCTCTTGAGGTCATAGTGGTTTTTTTAACGTTTCCCTTGACGCCGAAGCTGAAGCGTTTCTGCAGTAAATCTGATTTCGTTAAAACTTCGGGCAAAACACGTTTTTTGGGGATGGTTAACTGGATTGTTCCTTCGCGGTCCTGAAGTATGATGAATCGGATTCCGCCTAGGTCGCGGACATCTTGGACCCAGCCGAAAAGGGTGACCTCTTGACTGTCGAGTTCAGGTGTCACTTGACTTGTATAGTGAGTTCTAGTCCAGTCTCCGATTGAATCCAAATTCATGCTGCTTGCCAACTTTAACCTGCGATTTCAACGCGTAAGGACATTTTACGTACTTTACTGGCGATTTCCTTGAGTGCTTTAAGGTCAAACGGTAGCTGTGCGCCTCGTTTCCTCTTGAGAATTACGCGTGTTTCAGTGGTTCCGTCTGGAAGCCAGATGGTGTTGATGGTTAAGATGCTGAAGGGCACGAATAGGTCTTCGAGGAATTTGCGGTCGTCAACACCATGTTCTAGTACGCGCACGTTTTTGCCTGTTTCGTCGCCGAGGGTCTTGACGATTTTACCGCCGTAACCTAATAGTTTAGGGACATCTCCGTGTCCGACGAGTATGGCTAAGGTTTTTTCAACCTCAATGGCTTTGTAGAAGCACACGTTTTGCAGGGAAGGATACTTTTCTTCCATGGAGAGCAATATGCGAGCGACTTTCAAGTCTATGTCGCTGATTTCGCCAGCTTTAACTTTGGCTGAACATTTTTGGCAGAGAATGCCGCTTTTTAAGCAGAAACTACATAGTTCTGTTTTCATTTGTGTTCTGTTTTCCTGCAAAGAAGGAGTTAAGCTTCAAGCGTGAGTTTACCGTATCAGAGTAATTTCGATGGTGCTTACGTTGGTTGCAGTGGCGCCGTCTTCTTGGTCTTGCGGTAGGAATCGGTCTGTTCCGATGCTGATGCTTTTTATCTTTGCATCCGGCAGGAATCTGTGTCTGACAACTTCGGCGACGTCGATTGCTCGGCTGATGGATCTGCCGCGTGCTTTGATGCTGACTTCTTTTGCGCCGCTATGGAAGAAGGTGATGCATGCGAGGACATAGTTCATTATTGGTTTTTTGCCGATTAAGACTGCACTGGCGTTTTCCGTCACGGTTTCGCTTCACTCCTGGTTTACTTTAGTAGTTTGACTTAAGCTTTTTTTCAAAATAAATACATTGTGGTGGTTAGTTTGTCTGTTGTTGGAAACAAAAATAGTTAGTTTAGTTAAGTTTAGGAATGTTTTCTGTTTACATGTTTCTTGGTTTCTGGTCGGGTTTTGTTATTTGAATAAAGCGAAACTGAATGTTGAAAACACCAACGGCTCCTCTTTACGATGCCTGCGAAGCTACCGTTAAATGGCGCGGCAGACTGGGAACCGCCCTTAATTTTGCTTTTTTCGCAACTGAGGATCGCTTTTGATAGTCAGATTCTTAAGGAAGTTTGCAACTATTGTAAAGGTTTAAGTTAACAAAACAACACAAAAGTGACCAATTTGGAGCCATTAACTAAACGTTCAATCCAACTGCTAAAAACCCTCTACGAAAAAGGCAAATCCACAAACACCTACACCCTCAAAGTTAAACAGGACGAGCTCTCAGCCCAGCTTGGCGTAAGCCGACAAGCCCTAAACGTTCACTTGCGTAAACTCAAAAACCGCGGCTACATCCGCACGGGAAGAGGATTCATCGACGTCACCGAAAAAGGGTTAAGCGCCCTTGGAGTATCCACAACCCCAGCGTTCATACTTCTAAAAGTTTCACCCATCAAACGCATCCACGTCTACGAACAAATCCATGAACTCGCCGTCTCCAGGGCTTTTCGCATCGCGGGTGAAGTCGACGCACTCATCATCGTTGAACGCGAGAACCTCGATGAAATCTTAAAGAAGCTCTACAGCATCGACGGAATAGAAGACACACGCTCCTACGTAACCATCGAAGTCATCAAATAAACAATGGTTTTGTATTCAGCGCAATAAGTCTAAGTTTAGACAAAAGGTATATTTGATACTTAACCATCAAAGACTTAGCCAAAACGGAAGGTTAACAATAAAATGCCAATATTAGACCCAGTAAAAAAAGCCATAGCGCAAGAACACCGCTTGTACATGAAAATCTGCAGAGACTGTGGCTCACGCAACGCGGCAACAGCGCTAAAGTGTAGAAAGTGCAAGGGCAAGAACCTGCGCTGGAAGAAACGAGAAATAGTGAAGTAACTAGTTTACTTTTTTTATTTTGTTTTAAAAATTTTTAAGCACTGTCTTAGTGCTCTTTTTGTATATAGCTCCCCTTATTTAAAGCACCCAAATTCAACCTGTTAATGGTTTCTGAAAACGCCAATACTGACCTACCCCTCTATCGTTTCAACATAGAACCACTAATCGGATCCAAATAGGTTCGTGGCGCAATAGATCCCTCTATAGGTCCTGTGCATACCTTGAATATTAGGATCCAAATATGCCAAAAAACTGAAACCGTCATTTTGGCTAAGGGATTTTTTCGAGATTTTTCTGGATTTCTACGTAGTTTGGCTCAACCGATGGGTCTTCCGAAATCCAAACGTACCTTACAAAACCAGCTTGGTTAAGGATGAAGATGGAACGTTTAGCAACCGTGTAACCTTTAAGACCCGCAAAATCAGGCAGTTCCAGATTCCATTGCTTTATGACTCGCGTCTGTAATCGCCCAGCACCGGGAAGGGCAATCTGTTTTTCTCTGAAAAGGCCTTGTTTGAGAAAGGGTCAGTAACGGCGACTCCCACTACTTGAGCGTTCAAATCTGTTAGACGCGACATGGAATCGCGGAATTCACACGCTTCCTTAGTGCACGTTGAAGTGAAAGCTCCAACGAAGAAGGCTAACACAACTTTTTTTCCTAAAAACTCATGGAGGCTTCGGGGATTCTTGTCTGTGTCGGGCATGTGAAATCAGGTGCTTTGTCTCCGACTTTAATTTTGTTTACCATAAAAACCAGTCCTTACTATAAAAAAAGAGTTAACGCTTGTATAAATGGCTAATGCCTATCCGAATGTGAAGGCTGAAGGGCAAATCTTGTTGAGCACGCAGGCTTCACATTTAGGTTTCTTCGCCATACATACCTGTCTGCCGTGAAAAATTAACAGGTCAGTAACTTTCATCCACTTAGCTTTGGGCGTGATTTTCATCAGAGCCTGTTCTATCTTGTCCTGGTCTTTTTGCTGGGTTAAATCAAGCCGCTCCGTAAGCCTGCGAACATGTGTGTCCACAGCTATGCCAGCGACGGTGCCGTAAGCGTTGTAGAGTACGATGTTAGCGGTTTTCCTTGCCACACCAGGCAACTCGAGGAGTTCCTCCATGATTTTGGGGACTTGGGAATGGAATTTTTCTATGAGGAGTTTGCAGCAATTTTGCAGGTTTTTGGCTTTGTTGTGGTAGAAGCCTGTGGAGTGTATGTCTTGTTCGAGTTGTTTTATGTCGGCGTTGGCGTAGTCTTCTGGGGTGTGGTATTTTTTGAACAAATTTTTAGTAACCATGTTGACTGTGACGTCGGTTGTTTGGGCGCTGAGCATGGTGGCTACAAGGATTTCCAGTGGGTTGCTGTAGTGTAGAGCGGTTTTGGCATTTGGGTACTGTTTTTCGAGGAGTTCGATTGTTTTCTCCATTCTTTGTTTGGGTTCAAGGTTTATTTCTGGTGTTTTCACGGTGGGGTTCTCCAAGAAATCAGTTATTTATAATTGTTGGTTGTGGCTAAAAAAGCTTTGAATGTGTTGGGTGATGCTTTAGTATACTAGACACTTGTTTAGAAGTATGTTAATTGAGTCTAAAACTGGTGAATAATAACCGTTTGTTACTGCGGAATGTTTATATAATTTCCACTTATCTGAAAATATGTTAAACAAGTGACAAGTGGGAACATGGTAAACCCGACAAGAATCACAGTAGCATTCGACAAAACAACAGCAGACCTGCTCGAAAAAATAAGCACCGAAGGCCAAGTCTCACAGAGCGAAATAATGCGCCGCGCCCTAAAATTCTACAACGAAAACAAAGCCCTCGAAGATCCTGTAACCAAAAAGAAAATCCACGCTTACATAGATATGCTGCTTACAGGTGAGCACATAATCTTGGATGTTGACCACTGGCTCATGTTCCTGCGTCTCATCGCGTCCTCGCCCGAGAAAGAAAAATTCTGGGCAGAACACAAAGAAGTCGCACGTTCCCACTGGGAACAATTAAAAACAAAGGTTCATTCTCCAGAAGAGATGTTGATGCGGCTGGAAATGTGTAACTTTTACCGTTTAACCAAGAACGCTCCCAACGACTTCACGCTGGTGTTGGTTTCTGAGGTTTCGAAGGATTTTATCAGGGTTTTCCTTGAAGAGTACTTTGCGGCTATGGGT
This sequence comes from Candidatus Bathyarchaeota archaeon, assembly GCA_903901015.1. Classification (GTDB taxonomy): domain Archaea; phylum Thermoproteota; class Bathyarchaeia; order Bathyarchaeales; family Bathycorpusculaceae; genus Bathycorpusculum. Next base: position 32,113 of record CAIUPH010000009.1, read on the forward strand.
GTGAAGGCTGAGATTAAAGAGAACTTGACTAAGCTTCGAGTAACAATTAAACCTTCTAGCTCTAAAGTGTAAACGTTCAGTAAAGCATCTGATATTCTGGATAAATAGCCAGCACTTCATAATTTTTATGAACAAATCTTAACTATCTTTATATCTTGTTGAACACACTATCCGTAGTAACCAAAGGTGTAATGTAAAATGATTGAAGCAACAACTCAAATCTTGGGAATTTTCGGATTAAGTTCCCTCGCATTAGTATTCGTGTCTTTCTCCAGCACTATATACGTCGCGAAGAAATTCGGCAATGAAAATCCCGCAAAACAATAAACAACAAACGATTCCCCATTTGTATTGATGGCTATTTTTAATCGAGTTATCTGGAAATTATTTTTTTTATTGAAAATCTCAATCTTTCTGCATGTTTTGAAAACTTGTTTTGCTCTTTGACACACATGTTGTGGTTGACTGCATAACATTTCATAACATTTATGAATAAATCGGTTTCGCCGATACGCCGGGATGAGCCAGATTTGTACACTTAAGTGTTTCACGAGTATACCCGTTTATGGTATATCATCTTTGTGTAGGC
>CAIUPH010000010.1 GCA_903901015.1 Candidatus Bathyarchaeota archaeon
AAACGTCCGAAACAAACCAGGCGAACCAACCGAAGGAGTCGGCATCGTTGAAGCAGCACGCGGAACCCTCATCCACCACTACACACTCGACAAAGACGCACTCGTCAAAGACGTCAACATGATCGTTGCCACCACCAACAACTACCCAGCAATCTGCATGAGCATACGCGACGCAGCAAAAGGCTTAATCCACGGCGGCAAAGTCGACCAAGGCATCCTCAACAAGGTTGAAATGGCTTTCAGAGCTTACGACCCATGCTTCGGCTGTGCAACACATTCTGCAATCGGCAAAATGCCTCTGACCGTTGAAGTTTTCAACGCTCAAAAACAGTTAGTTAGCAAAGTTTCGCGTTAGATAGCCCTTTTTATTTTGGGCACTCAACATTTATTTTTTTATTTTTTTCATGTTAAGAGTAAATCTTATATGCCTTTAAATTCGATATAGCCCTGTTAAGGGATTACGTTTGAAAAGTTTAGTAGTTTATTATACTCGAACCGGCAACGCACGCTTCGCTGCTGAAACCATAGCGGCTGAAATAGTCGCAGACGTCGAAGAAGTCATCGATATGAAGAACCGAAGCGGCAAACTCGCTTACTTAACGGGTGGCGCAGCTGCACGACGCGGCAAAGAAACCGAAATAGCTCCAACCAAAAAATCCCCCGCCGATTACGACTTGATAATCGTTGGAACTCCAGTTTGGGCGTCAAGACCCGCACCGGCAATCACCACTTACCTCAAGAAAAACAATCTTTCAGGCAAAAAAGTCGCATTGTTCTTTACGCAGGGAGGCAAAAAACCAAGCGCCATCGACCAAACTAAAGCGTTGATTCCCAACTCCGAATGCCTCGGCGTGTTGACATTAATTGAACCATTAGACAACAAAGCAGAATCGGAAAAACAAATCGTCGAATGGTGCAAAACACTCACCGCCAATTAATCGAGCTAAGTTCCACCGTGATTTTCCCGGTAATCTTTACTAACTTAATCCTCATTCTCTTTTAATGGTGCTTCTATGTCTGATTCTGTCGGGAAAGAACTCAAAGACTGGTTTGTTAACGCAAAGAAAATTGTTGTAGCAGGAATTGGAAACCCTATTCGCTCAGACGATTATGTTGGGTTAAAAATCGTTAAAGCGTTGCAGGGCAAGGTTCCAGACACCGTGTGCCTGTTGGAATGTGAAACAGTTCCAGAAAGCTACATCTTAGACATCGAGCAGTTTCAGCCAACACATGTCCTATTGATTGACGCTGCTTTTCTGGAGTTAAAACCCGGCGAAGCCCAACTTGTGGCTGCAGAAAGAATAGTTGATTACGCGGCAGTTTCAACCCATGCGTTGCCCCTGCGGATTTTCTGTGAGCACGTCCAAAAAGTGACAGGGGCAAAAATTGGGTTGTTGCTTATTGAACCAGCGGACATGGAGTTTGGCGAAGGCTTAAGCGCTGAAGTTGAGTGTGCAGCTGAAAGGTTGACTAATGTTCTGCTTGAACATCTGGTTCCGAAGCCTCTTTTCTTTTCAAAACGTAGTTGGCGCTGAGTTTCACTTTGCCGTTGGAATAATCAGTTTCTTTGACTTTAAGTTGGTCTTCACTTACCCATTGAAGCTTATAGCAACCACAAAAAGGGTGTGTTTTTTCCCTCAGCTTTTTGGCTCTATAAAATATTAATTAGCCAGTTTCCAGTTAGCACTTGTTGTGAATTGGGTATGGCTGGAAAAGCAGTTATAATTATGGGTTCAGAGCGGGATTTGGATTTTAGCCGCGACATCGCGAAGTACCTTAAACTTTTAGGCGTAAACTACGAGTTCCGCGTTGCTTCAGCTCATAAGACACCAGAGAAAGTTCTTGAGATAATCAGGGAATTTGAAGGGGAAACAGTGGTTTACGTAACGGTTGCAGGCCGCTCAAATGCACTTAGCGCTTTCATCGACGGCAACACCTCTAAACCAGTCATCGCCTGCCCACCATACAGCGACAAATTCGGAGGCGCAGACATCCTCTCTTCGCTTCGGGTGCCAAGCGGCATCGGCAGCGTCGTAACTATCGAGCCTGAAGGCGCAGC
>CAIUPH010000011.1 GCA_903901015.1 Candidatus Bathyarchaeota archaeon
CAGCGACTGCCTGGTATTTCACAACAGATTCATATATTGACGAGTGCTCCCCTACAATCGCCAATGGCATACTTTATGCAGGCTCATTAAACGGACACATTTATGCCCTTAATGCCATCACAGGAGCACCTATTTGGATATGCAACACTAACCTCAGCTACGAAATTCGGAGTTCTCCCGCCATTGCCAACGGCGTCGTATACGTAGGCCAAAATGGTGGATATTTCTACGCACTAAATGCCACTACGGGTGCATTAATCTGGGAATACACGCAATCTGGAACATCGTTTATCGCTTCCCCAGCAGTTGTCAATGACAAAGTTTATGCGTGCGACTATGCAGGCAACGTTTACTGTTTCCATGCATTGACAAACGATACATACTGGATTGCGCCAACAGCTAACGGCGCCATTTATTCGTCTCCAGCTGTTGTCAATGGTGTGGTTTATGTTGCAGGTTACACTGACCACAATGTCTATGCTTTGAATGCTTCGACTGGTGCTTCAGTATGGACCCAACCCTTCCAGACAGGCGGCAACATATACGGTTCTCCAACTGTTGCCAACGGAGTAGTGTACATTGGCTCTTGGGACCAAAACTTGTATGCAATTAATGCCTCAACAGGCCAACAAATATGGAGTGTTCCAACAGGTGGAAGTATATGGACTACACCAGATATAGTTGGAAATGTGGTTTATTTTGCTTCAAATAGCGGTAATGTCTCCGCTTGTAACGCTCAAACAGGTGCATCATTCTGGAATTTCACAACCACAAATAGTGGATTTCAGGGATCTCCTATTATAGCTGGAAATACACTCTACATTGGTACAACGAATAGTCGTATCTACGCAATAAACACAACCTCAGGCACACAACTATGGTTAAAAAACGCAAACAACCCAATATACGGTTCAGCTGCTGTGTCAAATGGCTTGGTTTACTGCATTTTCAACGGCGTAATCTATGCCTATGGCACGCCTACTGTTCCGCCTACTGTTAGTGTCTCACCTACTAGCTGGACAATGAACGTAGGCCAATCCAAGACTTTTACGGCGGCTGCTGTTGGCGGTTCAGGCACTTACACAAGCTATCAATGGTACATAGGTGGTGTACCTCAATCTGGTCAAATATCTTCAACATTTAATTATTCTCCTTCTGTTGCGGGTTCCTACTCAATAACTGCAACTGCTACAGACGATACAAGCACAACTTCGGCTCAATCCACCGCGGCATCGGTTACAGTGAATCTGGCTTTGCTTGCTCCAGTTATTTCTGTTGACAAGAGTGCGATTGATAAAGGTCAGACAGCTCACTTTTCAGTTTCCACAGTCGCTTCAGGTGGCACAACATCATATAGCTATCTATGGCTTCAGAAAACTCCTTCTGGCTCGTTTGTTTCTACTGGCATAACTAGTCAGACTTTTGATTTTGCACCTGATAGTTCTGCTGCTGTTGGAACTTGGAATTTTGAAGTGCAAGTAACAGATAGCGCTAGCACCCCTGTTGTGGTTACATCGAATGTTGTTTCAATTGCTGTCGCGGCTTCCCCAACGGTTACTACAACTCCAACTGGACCTTTGTCATTGGATGTTGGACAGACCCAGACGTTTACTGCTACTCCCTCGGGAGGCTCAGGCACCATTCATTATCAATGGTATGTAGGTGCGGGAACGGTGGGAACTGACAGCGCAACTTACTTGTATACTGCTGCGGGAACTTCAGCATCTATAACATGTAAAGTGACTGACAGTGCATCTGTACCAGTTACCTCTCTTACCTCTAATGCAATCGCAATAACAGTAGCTGCTTCACCAACTGTCAGCGTCGCTCCTGTTGGTCCTTTAACAATGGATATTGGTCAGGTTCAAGCGTTCACAGCAACTCCAAGCGGTGGATCAGGAACAATCAGCTTTCAATGGTACTTAGATGGGTCTGCTGTTGGCTCTAACAGTGCTAGTTACTCATATACAGCCGCAGGAACCTCTCATTCGGTTACATGTAAAGTGATTGATAGCGCTTCTACCCCAGTTACATCTCCAGCTTCCAATGCTATCTCAATCACAGTAAATCCAGCTGCTTCTCCAACTCCAAGCCCAACTGCTGCTCCAACACCAGTTCCAACTGCAGTTCCAACAGCCGTTCCGACTTCTGCTCCAACTCCAACACCTATACACACAGCTACTCCTACACCATCACCCACAGTAACAGCCTCACCAACTCCTACAGTTTCTGTATCACCAACACCAATATCAACCACAATAGCAACTGGATCAGCATTTGTCTTGAGTTCAATTGACTGGATCGCAATCATCATCGTAGTCATCATTATGTTGTTCTTGATAATTTTTATACTGTATAGACGTCACAAAAAAACAATTGATGCTTCAGCAGGTCCTAACGGCAAAATCAATCCAAATGGAAAAATCAGTATCCCCCAGGGTGATGACCAGACATTCAAAATTACTGCCGATGCAAATTATCGCATAACTGATGTTCAAGTAGATGGCAAATCAATTGGCGCTAAATCATCCTACACATTCACTAACGTCAAAGACAACCACTCAATCGCTGCAAGTTTCGAGGCTGAGTAGTAATTTGCACGTCAGTAATTAATGCTATTAATAGCGACTCAACACAAACACGCGTACAATAGGCCTTCTATTTTCTTCCCTTAATTGAATAAAAAAAGAGAAAGAAACGTGAGTGACATCTCCACGAAATAGAGGGTTCAAATAAACCCCTTACTTTCTTATTTGAATTCCTGAAAAGAATTTAAACTGAACTATAAACGAACTCTTTGATAAAGGAAGGTTTACCAAGGTATTCGTTATGTTTTTAGTTTAAATTTCTATGGGGCGCTACTGGAGTGAAGAAATCACCAGCATTCCTTTTTTTAAAATTTCCTTTGCAATTAATAACAAAGGGCAAACTATCAAAAACTGAATAATAGCCTGAACAGTTTTCAGGTGTTAGAAAAGGTCTGTTATCTCTTTGTCTGTTCTTCTATTTCCAATAACAGTCAAAAATCTAAACCCAATATAAAACGAATTAATGGTTCTGGTAACTTGACTTAACGCCATCAATAGTGAAGGCACATACACTAGAAATGAAACATCCTATCGGAAGAAGATAAAGAGCAGCTTGTATACTTTCATTACATAAAAAATCTACAATGCCTAAAATCAGTAAACCTAAAAGTATAAGCAAAATTCCAGCTTTCATATACTCTGATACATTGCGCAGATTTACCATGTTAAATGATTAAGGGGTGAATCCTAAATATATTCGGACTATCAGCATTCCTCAACCTTCGCTTATGTTTGTTTTTCTTTCTAGATAGTTTGAATTGAGTTATACTGAAAGAAGTAGGCATAGTTATTGTGGAACTATCAGAAGGTCACTAAACCGAAACCTCTGCCAGTGGGATAAAAAATTATGGTTAAATCTTGTTTGTATTGAAAAAGTAAAAAAAGGATAAGTAATTTTTACCCTAGTTTTATGGTGTCTTGACGACTCTTAAATCAACGGTTATTGTATGGGTCAGAGAACCGCTTGTCGCTGTTACGAGGATTTTATATATTCCAGGTGTAGCTTTGGGTCCGGCGGTGATTATTAACTTTGTTATTACGCTTGTTGCTCCCTTCGGAAGTACAATTGAAGCAGGCAGGTTAACAAATACTCTTGCTTTATTTGGCTGAGCTGACAAAAATACTCTGCCGGAAAATTTGGTCTGTGATGCTATTGTTATGATTACGGTTTCTTTGGTTCCAGGTTTTAGAGTCGAGCTAATTGGGTTCGCAATAATATGGAAGTTCGGCGGAGTTTTAGTTGGTGCAGCAGTTGATGTTTGAGCCAAGGCGGGCAACGCTATTCCTGAGCTGAGGATGAAAATTGCTATTGTAATTGCTATTATTGTTTTGGTTGAATTTTTCAATAATGCCATTATTTTTCTTTTCTCCTTTTAATTGCTAATTATTATATGAGGTAAACGCCTTATTAGTTTTGTGTTAGAATCATTTACTGTCCCATTTATCCTCTTTGTTATTTCATAGATTGATCTGTGTGAGGATTAAATCTTTATTTTGAGCTTGAATATGTTCCGCTTCAACGGAACCATAGCTCTATCTGCAGCAAATCCAACGGATTGGTCAACGTCTCTGTCCGCATCTCCAGTTGACATTAAGTACAATTTAGCTGGTTCATCTACTCTGGCTATTTCAGTTCCATCGGACGCAGCAGTCGGAAAATACACAGTTACAGTTACTGGAACTAGTGATTCATTGATTCATTCAACTGACGTAATAGTGCAGGTTATAAAGCCAGATTTCAGCATCAGCTCAAATCCGTCAATCTTGTATCTGGCTGCATGCACCTCATCGGACATAGCAGTAAAAGTACAGTCCCTTAACCGATTCTATGGAACAGTCTCAATATCCCCTACTCTACCAACTGGTTGGACGTCAAATCTTGCTCAACCTTCGCTAACAGTTCATAGCGGAACAGCCGATTCGACAGTTCTCTCAATTTCAGTTCCCTCAAATGCTCCCACAGGAACATATGCAATTACAATCACTGGCACAAGCAACACGTTGACTCACCCAACAAGCTTGAAGGTAGTAGTAAAATAAAACACACTATCCACCATTTTTTCTTTGTATATTCACTAAAATTTTTTGTAATTTAGAATTATATGTTCCAAGTTGTTCTCTAAAACAGCTTAAAACCACACTTTGTTAAAATTTATACTTCCTCAAAATCGAAAAAAGTGTTAAGCGGTCAGTAAATTAGCTGAGTCGTTTTCTGGATTGTAGACTCACCTATTTGCCTGTGGAGAAAAGATGATGCATTGCAGTTCAGGTCTTCTGAAAATTGCTTCGCTGATTTTGTCTTCTATTTATATTTAGGAAACTAATCATCTCCTCTCTGGTTGGAGCCTTCATCATGACATATCTGTGCGTTGATTTTTACTCTGATTTCTTCTCTTTTGCAATACCATCTTGCAAAACAGTAGGCACAATCGTGAATGCAACCAATGTAAGCGTTTGCAGTTAATCTGTGGGTAAAAATCAAGAAGTTTAACGGGTATTCAGAGACGTCAACTAGAAGTGTCTTGCAGTTCAATTCTTTTACTATTTTGGACATAGAAATTTCAATAATAAAGCTAGTAATAAATCTATTGAGAAAGAAGCTCTATTTGGTCAGATTTTGGCAATTTTGCCATAATCGTTTATTTTTTATCAAGAACCAGCATAAACTGTATTTCATGTTAAAGGTACATACATCTCAAAAATAATGGTTAGGTTTACAAAGGAGAATTCTCATTAGCTTACTCGGAGATAGTAGCTGCTAACAATCACTTTGTTAAAGGAAAATGAAGAGGGCAGATGGCAATCAGAAAATTTAGGGGCTTTGCCTGAAGAAATTAATAAAAATCAGGTTCTCTGGGTTGATATTCAAGACCAGACTGATTCTGAAATGAAGGAGATAGAGGAATATTTTAGTTTAGATAAGCATAATCTTCAAGAACTTACTGAGGAGGGGGAGCGTTCAAGAATTGATGAACATGAAGAGCGCATGTTTTGTCTTCTTAATTTTCCTCATCGGGAAAGTTTTATATCTAATGGAAAAATGGAACGCTTGGCGATGCTTGTTTGTTCCAGATGGATAATAACGGTTCATAAGGGTTACTCAGAGTTGACGTGTTCTGTTTACAAAAAAATAGGTACACATGGCTATTTTTCATTGTCCCTTGTGCCCTCTACTGATATTATGTTATATATTTTCTTGGATTTGGTCACCAGTGAATATTATCCGGTTTCAGATTTGGTGTTTGAGCGGATTGAAGTGATGAGTCAAGAAGCCTTGGGGCTTTTCAGAGAAGGGTCAAGGCGGATGGATAGAGATTTTGGGATGCGGGTTCTTGAGATAAGAGAAAAGTTGGTGACTCTTAGGCAGAGTTTGAGTCCACTTCGCGAGATTATGGGAAGAATAACAAGGGGAGAATTTGCGCTGGTGCAGGGAGTGAACCTTCCACGTTTCGGAGATCTCTATGACAGAACAATCCAGCTGGTAGAGGTTGTTGATGCGCACCGTGAAGAAATGAGCAACATCCGAGACATATTGGTCAACGTTCAAACTGTAAGTACCAACAACATAATCAGGGTTCTCACGATAATATCAGCCATTTTTCTTCCACTGACTCTGATTGCTGGAATTTATGGAACGAACTTCGCATCAGGAGTGCTTCCGGAAGCAAGCAATCCTTACGGTTTCTACATTATGATTGCAATAATGATTGTGGTGGCTTCGAGTCTTGCGCTGATTTTTAAACGAAGAGGCTGGATATAGAAAATTATGTGGCACTACGTGAAGCTTAGCTGGCGAACATTTCCATGAAAATTTCATTATGATACAAGTAATAAATATTTTGAAAGAACCTCTATTTGGGCAGATTTTAACAATTTAACCATAATTAGCAAAGAAACAGCATAAATGTGCATTATAATGCTGATGCTGAATAATTGGTTGTGTCTCCTAATCGGCTAGCTTTCCTATGTCGTCGTTATTTGGATAAGTGTGTTGTTTGGGTTTAAGTATTTTTCTTTCATCTCTTTGTAGACACCTCTATTGCAGTACCTCGCTAAGAGTATATTTAGCAGGTTCTCAAGTCCCCTCGTACTCCAGTGCATCCACTTATGCTTAACGCGTTTCGCTATCTCACCCATCAAACGCTCAACAAGATTATTCATGATAGGAATACAAGTTTCTTTCACAGCTAACCTCGCAAAAGTAACCAAGTAATTCGCCGCGTTCCGAATAAAACGGGCAACCGTATCTAAACCATCCAAAAACAACTCCCCACTAAGCTTATCTAGTTCCAAAAGCGTCCAACTGATCCTCCACTGTAGCCTTTCAAAATCCTTGTCTGCAAGATGCTTGTTAACCGAATTATGAAGCGTCTCCAAGATACCTAAAAGCTTGCTTGCAATTTCTTTTCTCACCTCTTTTGGCAAACCTGCATTCCACAAATAGAAACGTACATCACCCACACAATGACGAACACAAGCCTGATAATTCGCTGCCTTCTCCAAAAGAACATTCCTAAGAGATACCTCATTATCCGACACCGCCACCGCAGCTTTTCCCTTAAACTGCGAGGCAATCATCTTCCAGTCCTCATTCACACCAAGCCCCAAAAGCGTTTTCTCACCCGAAACCTGGTTCTTTCCTAAAATAACGTTGACTTCATTCTTCTTTCCAGCTAAGCCGTGACATTTGGTGCCATCCCCCTCAATCAACTCCTGATCTTTCACAGGCTCTTTTCGCCGTTCCTCATTCATGAAAACACCCACCTTCTGCACACAATCATGTATCCTGTGCCTAGAAACCTGTGCGTTAGTAAGGTTCTCGATCACCGCTTTGGAGTCACGGTACGTCAAGTAAGTTGCCGCTTCAGCACACTCCAACACCAAATCATCCACGATTCTTTTCTTAGGCTCCATTCCAACATACAAAAGCAAAGGTCGCATAATGTCGTCTGTTTCCATTGAGTACACTTTGGTAAGTTTGAAGCTTACTTTGCCGTGTCTGGTGTAAAGTGTTCTGTCTGTTGTTCCTGCTCTTTTGTATTTCCTGTTTTTGTCTCGGGAATATTTTGGTCCACAAAGATCCAGAATGATCTCTTTTTGCAGTTTAACAAGAGCTGATTTCAGGATTTCTTTAGGGAGATTTATTTCGTCTAGTTTTCGGGAGATGTTGGCAAGGTTTAAATCGCCTTGTATTTCTATTTGGGTTTGGACTGATATCATGGGTTCACTCTTCTGTTTTCTTGGTCGATAACATAGGAGTGGACTCAATCAGTCCAAATTAAAAGTTAACCGATTAGCAGACGGCACCAAAAAATTAGGGATTTGGGTCTTTTGTGGCTTTATCGTATGCATCTCATTTTATTTCGTTTAGGGTTTCGTGGCTCTCGTTTAGGTACTATACTAACAACCCCCACTCCGCAACTTTTGGATGAAGGGAGCTAACTCAGAATAGCCTGGAGCATGCGCTAGCGCGCGCCGTCACCAAAGGTAACAGTAAAGTTAAATGAATTTTTAGTGATCATAGCCGCTTGAATATTATGTATTCTTTGCTCTATAGTTGGATGTAATTGAGGTAACAATTTAGAAAGCCAACTTGTTTTTTGTGGGCGAAGCCTAGCCAGGGCAGATATCATGGCAGTTCCATTAACGAACTCGACGGCAGTAAGGTCAGATTCAGTTTCTTGTTTTCTAAACCATTTAGCGTTAACATAATACGAACCAAACAAAAAGAAAAAGAAAGACAGAACCATGGCCGATGCAACGAACAGAAATGAGGCAGAGTTAATAAAAAACAGGTAACCTGTCACAATAGCAAGCACTGCAGCGGGAAGAACCGTTCGAGGTAACCTCTTTGCAATATGCCTTTTTGCTATGTGATTAAATTCGTGGGCGCCAATAGCAAGAACCTCATCAGGGGAAAGCATTTGGTAGTAATTTGAGTTAAAGACAAGCGCGTCAGAGTAGGCTAAGCAGGGAATGGGAAGAATGCTCGATTTGTAATAGCGGCGGAACCTATCTGTTTTGATGATTGAAGCTGCTTTCATAGTCTCTGCTAGTGTGTCAAGTGCTTGCATTTCAAATGGTTGTGCGCTAAGCAACCGCACCAGAATGGAGCGTATCAATCCCATTGTCCATCATCCAAACGACTACATTATTAAGCAAATTACGAACCTATTAAATAGCTTGAAAAAAAGTTGTGCAGAAAAGCCAGAAGTGAAATGACGTTAACGCCGCCTGAGCCCTAGACCAAACTAGACTACGACCGCTATTCATTAATTGAGATGAGCCAAAAAAAAGAAAAAAGGGGTTTGTTTTGTTCAGTATAAAAGTGGAAGTAAGTTGGCGCCGCCGAACGGGCTCCAACCTTTAGGAGGTTTTTACGATATGCATCTGCCAATTGGTTTTTTTGCTGTCTTGATTGCATGGTCAAAGACCATATAAATCGATGATGATAACTATTACAAGCTATTGTCAATCAATACTCAAGGAGTAATACAATGGAGACTCTGTATAGGGCGATAACACGAAATGATGTTAGTCGTTATAAGACAATTTGCGACGGATTAATTGCAAAGACAAAAATTGCAGACGATTACCATAATCTGAGAATTCTTTTTGTCGATAATCGTTCCCTACTTGAGGTTTTTCAGCAAGAAATTAGCCAAACAATCGGTGGACAGTTTCAAGGCAAGTTGCCACGTCAGGCTAGTGCTTATGCTTCCAAACAAAGTAGGGGCGCCATAGCAATTAACACAGATGACCTGGTGGATAAAACAACGGATAATTGCGAGTTTATTATTTTAGAAGAGTTTTGTCATTTGTTAGATTATGCAGCAGCTGATTTCACTCAAAGCTCCCAATTTCTCAGTTTCTGTAATGATTATAAGAAATACGTCGGTTCTCACTTTTCATCAGAAGTTTCTGAGTGCCTAGATAAACATTACAATCATTATTACGTAAACAAACTTATGCTATCTTTTGATGTAGAAAAATGGATACAATTTAAGTCTGACTATTATGGTCGAAGCTCTCGAGCCCAATTAAGTCGCTTATTTGCTGAAATTAGAGCAACAAGACCAGCCAAACAGTGCCTAGCTATTATTACGACAGAAATCCTACAAATACTCTGTTTTACTCGTTCTATTGAGAGTTTTTTAGCATACTCAAAACCATCAGAGAACCATAAACAACAACTCATTGCAGTCAAAAACAACGCAGTTGAAACAATAATTTTTGCAGAGCAGAGTGCGAGAGCGATTGATAAGTCCTACCCGCGCACTGGTGATTACTTCAGACAAAGTGATTTTGTCTCTAAGAACGGCTTTTTTATTAGAGTAAGGCAATTCTGGAACTATCTTCACTTATTTCTATGATGTGACTCTTTCTCCAAAGTAATATCGTTTTATTAGAGAGTCACTGGTAACGATTATTGAGGCAAATAAGCATGCGAGCTAATTCTTTAAACGCTAAGCGGGTAGGGCTTCATACCTCAAGTTAGATGCCCATCCCCAGTTCTAGAGTTGAGATTACTTCTTGCCCTCAGACTTACATATTATTGCAAGCGACCCATACCCAATAATGGGTAAACCGTCCCAACTCGCAGTTAGTACTTTTTACTTGTAAATTGAGGCTAGGATCCCCTTCCACGCGCGCTACGGAAACAATAATTGGAACGAAAGAAAAACCTCACTTGTGATGCACTCTATTCCAGCTTTGCCAGTTTTTAGTTTCTCCTAAGTAATAGTTCAACATCAATTCCATGTTCTCTACGCCCGCCAATGTCTTCGTTTATTCTTTGCTTTATTTTGATATTGTTTTTATATCTTTATTTGCTTTTAGCGCGCCGCACTATCCACAAAAAGACAGCAAAACAAGGAAAAGAAGCAAGAAAATGGGTTAAGGAGTATACAACACTCAACGAATGGTTCAACGAGTACATATCAAAGCGTGAAAATCAATGCCAACAAATAAGCAACTGAAAGTCAAGTAGTGATTATCAAAAAAAGAAAGAGGAGAGAAACTTTTCTATTCATACCTCAAAGCTTCAACAGGTCTCAATTTTGAAGCTCTCCAAGCTGGATACAAGGCAAATATTGTACTAACGCAAACTCCGAACCCCACTGCACCTCTAGCATGTTTGACACAGAAGCAAAGAGAAGTGCTTGTCACATCATTTAGAGAAGGCTACTATGATATCCCCAGAAGAATTGAGTCAAGAGAACTCGCATCTAAGTTGGGATTGAAAAGCTCTGCTTTGATAGAACATCGGAGAAAAGCTGAAAGAAGATTACTATCTTCGATATTAAGTGAGGAGTAACTCCGTCTCAAATTCAAAATTAAATACATCTTACGATATACAAACTGGTGGTGTGATGTTTGGCTAAGGCTTTGATTGTTTACGGAACTCGATATGGAGCAACAGCGAACACTTCTGAGGTAATCGCTGACACTCTAAGACAAGTAGGTTACGAAGTCAAGATTGCCGATGCCAAAAAAGAAAAAGTGCAGAGCATAAACGAATTCGACCTCATCATTGTTGGTAGTGGAATCCAGATGGGTAAATGGACAAGTGAACCTGAAGACTTCATCAAAAAACACCAGAAGGAACTAGCAATCAAGAAGTTGGCACTCTTTGTCTCTTGCGGTGGTGCAAATCCTCTCTCAGAAGGTGAACAGAAGAACAAGGAACTGGATAACGCTAAACAGAAGTATCTTGAGGACAAAGCTACAGAACTCAAAGTGACTCCGATTGCTTTAGGTTTCTTCGGTGGATGCTACGACTTCAACAAAATGTCATGGTTTTTCAAAAAGACCTTGTCATCGGTCAAACCTAAACTTGAAAGTGCTGGTTACAAGGAAACAAAAACTGGATTGTACGACTTAAGAGACTTACATGCTATACGTGATTGGACAAGAGAAGTAGCTAAAACGGTTATCTAATAACTATGGAAAGGAATTGAGAGATAAGGTAAAGGACAAATTGACAGCGATGAACTCGCTGAACAAAGAGAAACCCCGATACGGATTTGTTGCGATTAGGTATTTTGCAACTACAGGGTTGATTGTGCTGGTTGTATCGCTTATCGCTTACATGTTTAGCTTTTTGGCATCGCCCTTTAATCTTGTTTTCTTGATAGTTGGAATACCAGTGGCATACATTTGTCTGCATATCGGTTTGTCTTACATTCCTCTCTATTTCCGATTGTTAAGACCACCCAACATCCAAAGCATCTGGAAAGACATCACCACAGAATCCATAAATCTCGAGGAAAGTTATCAATATTGGACATAGGGTGTGGAACAGGTCTTGTTTCGATAACCCTATCTCGTCAACTCCCTCAGGCTCATGTTACAGGAATTGACCTTTTTCACGGTGTCAGTGGGAATTCTCCTTTACAACTGACTCGTAACGCTCAACTTGAAAATGTAGCTGACAGGGTTTCATTTAAGCAAGGCAATTTACTGAAGATTCCGTTTCCCGACAACAGTTTCGACATAGTGACAGCTGGTTCTGTACTGAATGAGCTTCACAGTGATGAACTAGAACCACTATCTGAAAAATGCAGAGGTGAAGCTTTTATCTCCTGCAGAACTAAACATTTGCTGGGCGATTTGATGAAGATAAGAATCAGGATGTTTTCGGATTACATTTGCCCCTTTTGTTATCTTGGCAAAGCTATTATTGATAAACTCAAAAATCGATTTGATATTGAACTTGAACACGTAGGAATTGAAATTCACCCAGAAACACCCATCTGCGGAGTCGATTTAAGAAAATACATTTCCGAAACAAATGAAATGTATGAGAAATTGAGAAGTAGAGGCAGAGATTACGGTTTGAACTTTTGCGATGTGAGGATACTGCCTAATTCAAAGAAAGCTCTGATACTGGGTGAAGACTTGAGAAGAATTGGCAAGAACGAGGAATTCACGGATGCAATATTCAAAGCCTATTTTGAAGATTGTCTTGACATTGGAAAAGAAGAGGTTATCATCGCATTAGCAAAGAAAATTGGTTTGACCAAACACGACGTTGAAAACGCATTGGCAGACCCTTTGCTCCAAAAGATATACGCAAATAACTGCATTGAAGCCAGAGAACACGACATCACGGGTGTACCCACGTTTGTCATAAATGATGAATACACAATTGTAGGTGCTCAAAATGAGCAAACATTTATTGAACTATTTGAAAAGATAGAGAAAGAAACCATGTACCGTCCTAATGATGAAACAGCTCCATATATCAAAAAAGACTCAAAAAAGTGCTAGTGGGAGTCCACAAATTAACAAATCCTTAAGTAGTGATCATAGCATAGGGGTAAACTGTAATAAGAGATGAATTTTATGGCAGATATAGTTGATACCGCAGTAGCGGCAGGCACATTCAAAACACTTGTAGCGGCTGTAACAGCAGCAAAATTAGTTGACACATTAAAAGGCAAAGGTCCATTCACAGTCTTTGCACCAAATGACGAAGCATTCGCAAAACTCCCCAAAGGCACAGTTGATGGCCTATTGAAAGACATTCCAAAGTTGACAGCTGTTCTAACATACCATGTTGTTGCTGGAAAAGTTCCGGCTAGCGGATGTAGTACAACATCCAAAACTAACAACGCTACAAGGTCAAGACCTAAAAGTCGACTCTTCTAAATGGCATATGCACAAGAACGTGAAGATAAACGACGCCCAAATAGTTAAAGCAGACATTGTCACCGACAACGGCGTCATACACGTTATCGACAAAGTGCTGATGCCAAAGTAAAAGAAACAGAGGCACCAAAAGCCTCATATTTTTTTCTCAGTAAATCTGCTTAATCGGAATACGCTGAATTATTCATTAATTAGTCCAAAGTTGCCATAATTCTTATTCTTTGATTTGAAGACAAATTTGAGGCGTAAAGTCCTTATTTGCTATGTAAAATAGATGGTAATCTGATTTTTCTCAATTGAGCTAAAAAAAAGAAAAGGGGTTAGAGTTTTTCTGGGGCGCAGAGGTTTTCTGCTTTGGCAGCTGTTCGCATGCAGCCTTTGCAGATGTACTTCGCATCTTTCACAAGCGGTTTTATCTTATCTATTGGTACTTTATCCTCTACCATCTTGCAGAGGTGTTTTTCATGTCCAGGATGAGGTTGAGCTTTCGACAAAATTTACACCACAATCACAAGAAACCATGTCAAATATAAAATTATCCATTAAGGCGCGAGTCAAGCTCAGATTCGACCGATAAGCTAATTAATTTCAAACACCGAAAGACAAGAAGGAGAAAGAAGGATAATCATGAACTACAAAGAAAGACAGGAAATAATTGCTAAATCTCCAATATCCTTCAGCTATCTGAAAAAATTCAATATAGGTGCAGGCATTCTGCAACTAATAAACGGTATTGTCATTCTGTCGCTAACGTTTCTCTTAAAGTGGCCCGCTGGCACGAGCATTTACACTTTTTACCTTCAATTCGCGCACGTTAGTGCAACAAATCCCGCATTTTTCGCAAC
>CAIUPH010000012.1 GCA_903901015.1 Candidatus Bathyarchaeota archaeon
TCCGACTCAAATATAGTCCACTGAAACATATCTGCGGACCAGGTGCTCATCAAAGCATCATGGAAGCGCAGTTCTGGAGTCTGCAAACAGTATGGTTGAATACAAATGGGTTGCCCTTTCAAACACAACTTTAGGCACATTGATGGCGTCGATAGACAGCACCATAGTTTTGATTGCGTTACCCTCCATTTTTCGAGGAATCAACATTGACCCCTTCACATCCTTTCAGTACATGCTATGGGTCTTGTTCGGCTATAGCATCGTAACTGCCACGCTACTCGTTACTTTCGGCAGACTCTCCGATATGTTTGGACGAGTGAAACTCTACAACCTCGGATTCCTCATATTCACGATAGGCTCAATTTTGCTTTTCATAACTCCCAATCAAGGAGATGCAGGCGCTATCGAACTCATAGTTTTCAGGATAGTGCAGGGCATCGGCGGCGCATTCCTCTTTGCAAACAGCGCAGCTATAATCACGGATGCCTTCCCAGCTAACGAACGGGGAAAAGCCCTGGGAATAAACCAGATATCTTTCTTAGCGGGCTCCTTAATCGGCTTGGTTTTGGGCGGAATCTTGGCGGTCTATGACTGGCGACTCGTGTTTCTAGTAAGCGTCCCCGTTGGAGTGGTGGGTACAGCTTGGTCGTACTTGAAGCTCAAAGAGCAATGCACCATTAGAAAGAACCAGAAACTCGACATCTGGGGAAACATCGCTTTCGGAGGCGGCTTAACGTTGATTCTGGCAGGCTTCATCTACGGGTTGATACCCTACGGCACGTCAGCTATGGGCTGGGGCAACCCATGGGTCATCGCTTCCCTCGCCGTTGGAACAACACTCCTTGTGGCGTTCCCATTCATCGAGCGACACGTCGCTGAACCAATGTTCAGGCTAGACCTCTTCAAAATCAGAGCATTTACCGCTGGCAACCTTGCGTCGTTCTTCAGTTCCATGTCAAGGGGCGGCGTCATGATAATGCTTGTAATCCTACTCCAGGGAATCTGGCTTCCCCTCCACGGATACAGCTTTGACTCTACACCGTTCTGGGCAGGAATACTAATGATACCCATGTCCATAGGATTCGTCTTAACTGGTCCCATAAGCGGCTGGCTATCAGACAAACATGGCGCCAGACTGCTTGCAACCGCTGGAATGGTGATTTCCGCATGTGCCTTCATAGGCTTCGTGCTGCTTCCAGTCGACTTCATTTACATAGCGTTTGCAGCCATACTCTTCATAATGGGCATCGGCGGCGGCATCTTCGCATCCCCCAACATGGCATCCATAATGAACTCTGTTCCCGCAGAGCACAGAGGCGCAGCATCTGGAATGCGCGCAACCATACAGAACAGTGCAAGCACGATTAGCCAAGCCGTGTTCTTCACAATCATTATAGTTTCGCTCAGCGCCACCCTGCCTGGTGCGCTCTCAGCCGCGGTCACCAGCGCCGGTGCTTCCCCAGAGCTTGCACATATCTTTAGTGCAACACCTGCGTCAGGAGCGCTATTCGGAGCGTTTCTAGGTTACAACCCAGTTGTAACGATACTGCATTCTCTGCCCGCGTCGCTGGTAAGCACCATTCCTCCAGCCACCGTGACTTACATTACAGGCTCAACCTTCTTCCCCAACGCAATCAAAGGACCCTTCATGACCGCGCTTAGAGAAGCCTTCATCATCGGCGCAGTAATGTGCATCGTAGCCGCAGTCTGCTCAGCATTAAGAGGCAAAAAACAAATACACAAGCCCAAAGAAACAACAAAGCATCCTTAGAAATTTTTTCCTCCCTTTTTTGGGGCAAAACCAGCGCAGACAGCGTCTACCTCGCCATCAACTCAAACGGATTAAAAATAGAGGGCTTAAGTTCATCCACCGCTAAAGAAGCAGGCATCCTCAAAAGCCTCTACAAACACATTCCATTGGCGACTGCATAATAGCCGCCACAGTCATAAAAAACCAGGCAAGAATAATTTCAGACGACCCCCACTTCGACATTATAAAAGAAACCAAACGAACCTTGCTATAACCGCACGAACCTATTTGGATCCTAATATCATATCATTGCAGAACCTACCTAATATCATATCATTGCAGAACCTATAGAGGGGGTAGGTCGACATTGGCAATTTTGGGCTGCCAAAAACATGTTAAAACTACTCAGTCGCTAAGAGGGTAGGTCTTATTGATTGCTTTTCAAGTAATTAACTGGTTGAAAAATAATAAAAAAGAAGACAAAGCAACAACAATAAGAAAAACCAAATCTAAACAATAATTAAAATAAAGAAAAAATTGTTGTTTGCAACCCCATTTTTGGGAGCTATATTGCTAATGTTATTGGGCTTTGACGTATCATTTGGGACCTGCTCTAATGTTCTCCTTGCTCCTCCAATCAAGCACTTCTATGCGCTTTTTACTTAGGAGGTGATCCGGCCGCAGGTTCCCCTACGGCCACCTTGTTACGACTTTTCCCTCCTTACGAAACTTAGATTCGATGCCGCCACGAAAGACGGCGCCTCACCCAAGAGTCGCTCGGATGGAACGACGGGCGGTGTGTGCAAGGAGCAGGGACGTATTCACCGCGCGCTAATGACACGCGATTACTAGGGATTCCATGTTCACGAGGGCGGGTTGCAGCCCTCGATCCCAACTACGGCAGGCTTTCGAGATTGCCTTCCCCTTTCGAGGTCGGAACCCATTGTACCTGCCATTGCAGCTCGCGTGTGGCCCGGGAGATTCGGGGCATACTGACCTGCCGTGGCCCGCTCCTTCCTCCACTTTATCAGTGGCGGTCTCCTCAGTGTGCCCAGCTCAAAGCTAGTTGCAACAGAGGACGCGGGTCTCGATCGTTGCCTGACTTAACAGGACACCTCACGGCACGAACTGGCGACGGCCATGCACCTCCTCTCAGCTCGTCTAGCAAGACCTTTAATCTGGCCTTCATACTGCTGTCGCTCCCGGTAAGATTTCCGGCGTTGACTCCAATTAAACCGCAAGCTTCACCCCTTGTGGTGCTCCCCCGCCAATTCCTTTAAGTTTCAATCTTGCGATCGTACTCCCCAGGCGGCAGGCTTAACAGCTTCCCTGCGGCACTAGAACGGCACGTGGCCGTCCAAACACCTAGCCTGCATCGTTTACAGCTGGGACTACCCGGGTATCTAATCCGGTTCGCTCCCCCAGCTTTCATCCCTCACCGTCGGGCGCGTTCTAGCAGACAGCCTTCGCCACTGGTGGTCTTCCCGGGATTATAGGATTTCACCCCTACCCCGGAAATACCGTCTGCCTCTCTCGTCCCCTAGCCAAGCAGTATCCCCCGCAATCCAACGATTAATTCGGTGGATTTAACAAGGGACTAACTTAGCCAGCTACGGATGCTTTAGGCCCAATAAACATCCACACCACTCGGAGAGCTGGTATTACCGCGGCGGCTGACACCAGACTTGCCCTCTCCTTATTCCCCCAGCGTTCTAGACTGGGTAAAAGCCTTCCTCAGCGGATGGCACTCGGGATAGCCCTGTCACACTTTCGTGTATTGCAAAGTTTTCGCGACTGCTGCGCCCCGTAGGGCCTGGGCCCTTGTCTCAGTGCCCATCTCCGGGCTCCCGCTCTCACGGCCCGCACCGGTAAAAGGCTTGGTGAGCCATTACCTCACCAACAACCTGATCGGTCGCGGCCTCATCCTTGGGCGATGCCAAAGAGCATAACTCTGGCATCTTTTTGGCGAAGACTCATTCCAGAGTTCTTCACCTATCGAGAATTAGCCCCAGTTTCCCGGGGGTGTTCCGGTCCCAAGGGCAGATTAGCCACGTGTTACTGAGCTGTGCGCTGCGCTCCCGTGTTGGCTGGAAGCGCTCAACTAGCATGTCTTAGTCCTATCCCGATAGCAGTGGGGTCCGGCAGGATCAACCGGAGTTGTGACACTCCGTATTAATTTCTGCGGATCTTACTATCTTGTTTTTTGTGTGGTACGTTCTGCACTTTTCGCATATTGTTGCCTAACTGGATTTGGAGGGAGAAACATTCTCCACAAATTATACGTCAAAGCCCAATTCAGACCTAACTGAGCAATTAGTCAGGTCCACATTTCCTATTTTTTGTCCCCGCAATTGGAGGCCAACTCCGTCATTCCTGCAAGGCGAATTCGCCGTTTCGGTAGGGGTTGAGCCGCCGCCATGTGAAAATTGCGGGGTAAGCAATTATAGCTGAATTCTAACAGAAGCCTAGTCAAGTGATATAAACGTTTCTTTTCCATCCGCACAAAGATTGCCACGTCTGCTTGAATGCGATACACTGTAGTTGTGAGGTATTGGATATGGAATTTAAGCCTTTTTTGTTGTTTTTTACTTGTTTTACGTATTTTTTGGTTCAAAAGTTAAAGAATTACTCGGTCAGCCGAACACCTGTAGAACGGGTAAATTTGCTCGAATCCGCTGCCGCCTTCAGTTTCCATGGTCAGCTTCTCGCGCTGCCA
This sequence comes from Candidatus Bathyarchaeota archaeon, assembly GCA_903901015.1. GTDB lineage: Archaea > Thermoproteota > Bathyarchaeia > Bathyarchaeales > Bathycorpusculaceae > Bathycorpusculum. The sequence continues at coordinate 4,467 of CAIUPH010000012.1, forward strand.
TCAAATTAGAGGATAATCTTGTTGTCCGTGGCATAGAGGAATCCGCGGTTCCAATCCATTTTAGCCACCATTTTTGAACGCCGCTTGTTTTAAGCACTGATTTTCAACATACTAATGCGCTGTTTCTGCGCCAATAGTGACCTGCCCCTTAGTGATTTGCCTACCCCCTATAGGTTTGTGCATAGAGTTTCTAATAGGCTCCGAGCCCTGTGCACAATTAGGTTTTGTGTTTTCTTCACTGTTTAACTTTCCTGATGATCAACTTTAGAGAAACAGAAAAAAAGCAACAAACCACCAAAAAACAGAATACTGCACACCCCTCAGATCCAAATAGGTCCGTGGCGCAATAGACCCCTCTATAGGCGCAGTGCAATGGTTGGATATTAGGATCCAAATATGGACGTGACACACTTACTATTAACTGCGAAAAAACACCAATAACTTACCCTCTTTTAAGATATAACAACAACCGTAAGCTATTTGAGATGTACATGTTTGTTGGTTAACTCTATCCGATACTTTTAATCATCGTTTATATGAAAACGTGAGCTATCCGATATTGTTTTTACAGCATTTTTGCTTGCTTAGTCTTCTTTTTCTTTGGTTTGGCATGTTCGTTGGCTGTTTTCTGTTTATCTTTCTTGGTTAACTCTAGCAGTCTCTGCAGGATTATTTTTGCGGCTTTTTTGTCGAGGGGTTCGTTTTCGTTTCCGCATTTGGGCGAGTAGATGCATGATGGGCAGCCGTCTTGGCATTCGCAGTCTTTGACGAGTTCCAATGTTTTTTCCCATAGCTCGGTTACTTTGGCGTAGAGGGTTTCTGAGATGCCGATTCCGCCTTCGAAGCCATCGTAGATGAAGACGGTTGGGCAGCCCGTGTCTGGGTGCAGAGGAGTAGATAGCCCGCCTATATCCCATCGGTCGCACATGGCAAACATCGGCGACAGCCCAATCATCGCGTGCTCAACAGCGTGAATTCCCCCATCGAAGTCAAGACCACGGTCCCCAATTTCCTGACGAACCTCCTCAGGAATTACAAACCACATTCCCACAGTCGAAAACGACAAAGGAGGAAGATACAACGGCTTTCGGTCTACGACTTCATCGTAGGTTTTGACGACGTATTCGTGGTATGTTTCAGTTGTCAACAGTTCGCCTAATCCGACGGTTACGCCGATTTGTTTTTCTTCGAGCTTGGTTTTGATGGCGACATCCACCGTTTTTTTGGCTTCAGTGTAGTAGCTGACGTCTTCACGTCGTACTTTGGCGGTTAAATTGTTGAGGTCCAGTTCCTCGGTAAGGTAGGTTTCGCCTTGATGCAAAAGAACCGCGCCCGCATGGACTTCTTCATAGGCTTTTGTTAACTCGAGGGTTTCAAGTATGCTGCCGTTGCAAGTTACGGTTACGGTTTTATCGGATATGCTGTCGAGGTTTATGATGGCGACTGGCCGCGCCGTGCCCGAGTAGACCCATCCTTGGAAAGTTTTGCGGACCAAGTTTTGGCGTTCGAGTGCTTGGATGCTTTCTTGAAAGAGCGCGGGGAAAAACTCCGTATCCTTCTCGGTCAGAGGCAACTCGGATGACGCGCACATTATATGCCCCAGCAAAATGTACTGGTTGTGCAAATCGATTATGGCTTGTTCGTGGGGTCTGCCGAAGAAGTCTTCAGGGTGCTTCATGAAGTATTGATCCAACGGGTTCTGGAACGCCACGAGAATGACAAGCGAATCCGTTTTGCCTCTTCCCGCGCGCCCCGCCTGCTGCCAAGTAGAAATCACCGTGCCCGGATACCCTGAAATGATGACCGAATCCAAGGAACCTATATCGATTCCTAGTTCCAACGCGTTCGTGGAGACTACGCCGATTAAGCTCTTGGTTTTCAGGCGGTTCTCGATTTCACGGCGCTCAACTGGCAGATAACCTGCGCGGTATGCGGTGACGGCGTTTGCGAGCCTTGGCGACCGCGCCCTGAGTTCTTCGCGGGTCCACCTCGTGATTAGTTCAGCCATCTGTCGCGATGTGGTGAAACAGAGGGTTTGGAGGTTATGCGTGATGTTGAGGGTTAGCAAGTCTTTGGTTTCCTGGTGGGTGGAGCGGCGGTTGGTTTTTGCTTCGTCGATGAACGGGGGATTCCAGAACGCGAATAGTTTTTTCCCTTTCGGGGCACCGTTGGTTGAAACGATTTCGAAGTCTTTTCCCGTCAGTTTCTTCGCGTGTTCCTCAGGGTTTGCGATGGTGGCGGATGACAATATGATTTGGGGGTTGGCATGGTAGTGGCTGCATATCCTGAGCAGACGCCGAATGAGCATAGCAACGTTGGATCCGAATACGCCGCGGTACACATGGGCTTCATCGATTACGATGAATTTCAGGTTTGATAGGAAACTGCGCCACTTGTAATGCCAAGGAAGGTATTGGTGGAGCCCGTAGGGGTTGCTTAATATGATTTTGGAGTTTTCGCGGATGCTTGCGCGTTGGTATTGGGGGGTGTCGCCGTCGTAGACTTCTGAGCAGGCTCTGATTTGGGTTTCCGTTTCCATTTCCCGCAACACTTTCAGTTGGTCGTTAGTAAGTGCCTTTGTTGGGTAAAGGTACAATGCAGTGGCGTTCTTGTCGTTAGCCAAAGCTTCAAAGACGGGGATGTTGAACGCCAAGGTTTTTCCCGAAGCCGTCGGCGTGACAATCGCAACGTTCTTGCCCCCTCGAACCTTGTTAATTGCTTCTGCCTGATGGCTGTACAGCCTGATTCCATTTTTTATAAGATACCGTTGGACACACTCGGGCAACGGCGCATCGAGGTCGCCATAGATGGTGTCTTGAGGCGAAAGTTCCTCTACATGCACTATCTGTTTTTTGTAGGAACGCATTTTTTTGATGCCTAAAATAAAATCGTCTATCATAGGTTCCATTCCTCGTAGAGCCGACAGAACAGTTTGCCCAAGGTTATTAGGTCTTGCTTGTTGTGTTCCACGATGGCAACCAAGGGACCGACGTTCCCCGTGGTTAAGTAGGTATCATAGAAGTTGGGAACTAGGGCGCCTGGAATGTCGATTTCCCGTGTGATCCCCATGACGTATTTCTCCACCGTTTCCAAGCGGCAGTCAGAAAGCTTCCCCTTGAAGGCACGTCGAGTGAAATGGAGAACATCGAAGTTAGGGTAATCCAAAGGAGCATCTAACCCATAGTAAGCCAGCCGCTGTTTGATGTATGGGATGTCGAAGCTTTTTCCGTTAAAAGTTATAAGCGACGTATCCGAATCCAACTGCGAAACAAGCTCGTGGATGGCGCTGGGTTCATCTTGGATGTCGCGCAGCAAGAACTGGCTGACGCAGAAACGGTTCTTTTTGGGTTTAGCTATGCCCAGCAGAATTATTGGTCGCTCTGAGAGCCCCAGGGTTTCGATGTCCACGATTGCGAAGTCGTCGTTCTTGCAGAACCCTGCCAAATAATGGATTAACGGGTGGGATTTTGGGAGGCGTTGCCCGAGCCAGCTTTGGGTTTGGCGGAGTTGTTTTTTCTCGATTAACTCCATGAAGTTTCGCGCATGCTTTGCCCAGAGCGGATGCGACTTCAAATCTTCTATGGTCTTGTATCCCTGCTCCTTCAAGACGCGTTCGCGTGAAGGCCCAATGCCGGGAATGATTTTTAAGTCAGAAATGATTACGCGCCTGCTTTCCTCGTATGGGGCTGTTTTAAAGTTGGAAACGCATGTGCTTGAGACCGCGTAGCATTCGCCGTGTTCGTTTGAAACTGTTTTTCCTGCGATAGCGTCGGTTAAAGCGATGTTTTTGAATTTGTCTAAAAGTTGGCTTTTGAGCTCTAAGGCTTTGGTGTATTCTGTGTTCCATATCCACCCTTCCGCTGCCGAGTGTTCGGTTTGCTGAGGCTTGCTTTCGTTTTCTGAGAGGACGGCGTATTCTTTTGTGTTTACGACTTTTTGGCGTAGGCTTTCGGCTGCCCGCCTAAGAGCCAGTTTCTCGTCTGGAACATCGCAGGTTTTGGGAGCAACCATCTCTGCAACGCCGCCCGTTAAAGTTGGAAGCAGAAAAGAACCGCATGCCGCGCAGAACCTATTCTGGTCATACTGCTGTTTGGAATATTTTGCACCGCATTTTCTGCAGATGTACTGGATTAGCAACCTTATCGAGCTATAGTCTTACCTAAGATTATAAAAGTCCTCTGCAGTTTGTGGAAAAACGAAAATTTCGACCGATGAAGCAGCAATCCTAGTTTCAAGAGCCATCTAAAAATTATTGGGGCTCGTACAACATGACTTCGCCGTTCTCTTCCTTTACTTCTAACCGATGCTTTTTTGCGATAGTCGCTATTTGCTGTGCAATCAGAGAATTCATTGGCATCGTTATCTGCAACTGGTAGCTTTGAGTTGCCGCCTCGTTTTTCTCCGTTAACTTCAAGTTTACCGCGTTGTATCCGACGCTTTCCGACAAATGCACAATTTCCTTATAAATACTAACTGTCTGGAATCTGTTCAAAAAAAAGTCACTAAGTAAATTTAGTTTGGCAGACAAATAAACCTTTTTACGCTAACATTTATCTGCCAATTATTTCTGCGACTTAGCGGTTGTTGTTTCATCCTTGTGACAACATCGCCTTATATCGAATCAAGCGGTAGGTGTGGTAAGGACGAACTAACTAAGAGCCAACAAAGGTTGGGCGGGTCTGGCGGCTAGCAAGGTAGGGCGCGTCTCCTTCTGTTTTTTGCGCCTTGTCGATGTTAGCCCACGGCTAAATCCGCTTAACAAACACTTTTTGCCCCCTCATGCAAATCTGCGCTGACCCCATTTACCTTTTCGGCGTTAGATTTTAGAAAAGTGTTATATATCTTGGGCTCTGTTTTGAAAAAGGGGGAACGTACGCACTTATGCTTAGAGCTCAAGCGATAGCCACACTCAAAGAGCTAGCAACCAACGGTTTAATCGACACAGCCTGGGTCTCCCTCGAGGAAAGAAAACCAGGCGTTTTTCAGTTAAAAGTCAAGGGCAACTACGACCCGTCAGCAATGGATCCTTTCCTCAAAAAACACAGTTTACAGTTAGAAAAGAACATACAAAAAGGTTGGCTAATCATCTACTAAAAACAGCGAGAATTTGTTGCTGTGCAAACACAATCACATCATTATTTATGCCAAAAAGCGCTATTGTTGATAGAGAAAAAGGTTAGCTTAGATGCAGACGAAGTGTTTCCCCCTCTCTTCCTGAAAATTTCGCCTGCGTTTAAGTTAACCCTTCTCTTGTAAACGCTCAAACCATTTATCGGCTCCATCAAAAAAACTTGGTGACAGCGGATTTTCTGCTTAATCCACAACCGTTAAGCAGTAACTCACAAAAAAGCACGTGTTTTTTATGAAAAAACAGTTGTTGTGTTGTTTCCGCCTCTGTGCTGTCCGACCTGTTTTAGATGCCAACATGAAAAGCCCAATGCAAATATGCACTAATGTCGCGTGAAAGCACCAATGAAGGCTCCACGTAACAGTGCAGGCTACACCTTTGGCAGTTTTCTATTTTTTTCCAGTCAAAATCAGAAACCGCACCTTTAATGCCACCTTCAAAAACAGAGACGCTACTGACGTAGTCGTTGTGGACGTAGCAGGGCAAAACCACGTTTCCATGTGGGTCGATGTTTATCATGGTCCAGGGTTTGCATTGCCAAGTTTTTTCTTTAGCCATCACTCTAAAGTAACCCATTGAATTAACGATGGGGTATCCTTCCCGCTTCATTTTCATGAGCCGATGGGCTATTTTCGGTACTTTGGCAGCCGCTGGGGAGGATGCGTTTGCGTTGCAGTACTCGTGAGCTACAGCCACAGATACTCGTACACCTAACTCTTTTGCCAACTTCACGATGCTTTCTATTTCATCGATGTTCTCAGCCATCACCGTAGTGTTAATGGTTACGTTAACTTTTTCTTTAGCTGCACAAATGCCCCGCACCGCTTTTTTAAAGCTGCCTTCAACGCCTCTGATGGCGTCGTGAGTTCTCTCTAAGCCATCCAGCGAAACGTAGACGACACCGTTGATGTATGGGGCTATTTCAGTTATTCGGGATTCAAGCAGGGTTCCGTTGGTGATTAAGCTTGTATGCAACGGCAGAGAACGGGAAAAAGCAAGAATCTCCACCAAATCCTTCCTGAGCAGCGGTTCTCCGCCCTCAAACGCCACTCCGACGGCTCCAGAATTGTAAATCTGCTTAAGAACCTCTTTCTCCTGCTCAAGGCTTGGGTCTGGGCTGGGACGTCTCCAAAACGGGCACATCTTGCAGCGCAAGTTGCAGTTGTAGGTTAATTTGTGTCCGCAGAAGAAGGGAACTTTTGCGCCAAGAAGGTTTGACACCAAACCACTATAAACTCTAAATCCAAGCCGAAAGTTTTCCGAGAGATGCACCGACTTTTTTTCTAAAACAGAATTTTGGGAAACTTGTTTCATCATTAGTGACCTGATAAAGTTTTAAAATCAATAAAGCAGGTAGTTTTTAATGATGTTACTCTTGCGATTGCTTTAAACTTAACGCTCTCTTGCAACCCGAAACATTGACGTACTTTCTTTTGATTCAAGATTAAATTTTCGTTTAAGAAAAAAGTTTAAAAAAAGAAAGAATTGTTGGGTTTAAGTTACCGCAACGGTTTGATTGATGATTATTGCTAGTGGAGCGTTGTCTTTACTGATGCGATGCCATTTTTGGCTGCTTGTTTGGATAGGTAGGATTGGCTTACAGCAATGATTTGTCCGTTAGCAGCTTTCAAGTGGAAGCGGTATCGATCGGGCGTTGAACTGGATTTCGAAAACTGTGTCTTGGATAACTCCCGGTTTACAGAAAAAGTCAGATATCAATTTAGGTTTCAGCTTTTTCCCAATCCGATTCAAAACCAGTTCTCAACACACCAATAAGGTTACAGTTGTTTGTCCACAAAGACGGACTATCTCCTAACGCGCTTTCTTTGGAAGTTGTTATCAACGCTTCTTTATCATCAGACATTATAAAATGATTCAAAGGGTCAAGATGAAACTTTATTTGAACCGATCTACCGCCGACGAGTTTTTTCACTTTTTCGTTAAGCAAAACATCCGGTTTCTCTCCTTCAAAAATCAACCGAACCATAGCACCCTTCTTTATCGCCAGTTTGTATTCATCAGAAAATTGAAACAAAACAGGCATAATCCTTGCTTTGTCGGCTATTAACGCGATTTCTTTTCTTGAGTTACTAATCAAATCTGAAGTTTTAGCAAAAACTGATTTCTTTTCTGCTATCAGTATGTAGATGCTTTCGTCTTTGGGAAGTTCCTGCTTCCAGTCTTTTAGGGTAAGTTTTTGAACTATCCCCCTCATGCCTACGAGCCGCTCATCAGATTTGCCTTTTTCCTCAGCCACCAACAGGCTTAAAGCGTCAGAAATACTGGTGGCCCTGACCTCAGTTGGTTTGCCCAGCAAACGTTCAATCAAGCCCATTTTTTCAAGTGACGGCAGAATTCTGTAGACGTCTTCCCGGCGCACTTTTGAAAAGTTCGCCACCTGTCCAATAGTGGTTTTTTCCAGTTTAAGGATTGCTAAGTAAACCTTTGCCTGGTTAAGAGTCAAGCCTAAACCAAGCAGCAAGTCTGTGTTTTCGTTACTGGACATAGAGCTTCCACTATAGCTTTTGGTGCTAATTTATATTTAAATTTTGCTTGTTTTCGAAAATAGGTAATTATCTTGGTTTTCAAATTATCATCTGCTATAGAGTTTGAAAGTTTAAAGTTGAAATAAAAGAGTAAAAAAATGCTGCAGAAAGCAGCTCATAGAGAGCTTATCTGAAATAGGGCTGGAACAATTCGAGGAGCGTTTACTCGAATACGAAGCCTATGACTACGCCTATGACGAATCCAATGCTTAGAGGTAACACGCCTATGATGAGAGCGCCATATTGATACACTATTGAGCCGTATTGAACTGCATAGTTTTTCAACAGGCTAAGGCTTAACCCGAAAAGCCCAAAGTACGCAACCACGAAAAGTATAATTGCAGCAACTATGGCAATCTTTAAGAACAAATGAATAAGAAAGCCCACAATTAGTCCAACAACGAATATAATTATCATTAAAACTAGTGGCGGCAAACCGCCTATGCTTCCAGAAGTAATAAAATGAAATACTTGATCTATCGCACCCAAAATCTACAACTCCTTAATAATCTATAGCAGTGAATATGGGTATTAAATCTGCGTGGGTGTAACCCTCCACCGACAAAGCGCATAATGATTGAACGTGAATCGAAAGGGTGGATAATCTTTTCTCAAGCGAACTCAGAAAAAAAGAGCAAAAAAATTGCGATTTTAGTCTCGGCTACTTGGGCTGCGACTTTACAAATATGGATATTAATCCCAGAAGTGCTCCGAGTATAACTATAGCGCCGCCTAACCCGCCTGAAACGATTCCAAGCACCAATAGCACTATCGCCCAAACTAAAACTCCAACAGACTTAGACCCAATAATACAGATGGCACCAATTATTATCGCCACTATACTGTACATCGCTCCGGTCAAGTAGTGACTAGCCGGGGAAAAAGCGCTACCTAAAGAGGCGCCAATAAGACCTAGCAAGCCAAAAACGATTATGAGTATTCCTCCTATCAAAGCGAGGATATATCCCCAATAAGTCAAAGAATTATTCATTTTTCTATTTCACCTCCAATGGAACTTTTTTCATTATCGTTACTAATTGATTTGAAATGATTTTGACGTGAAAAAATTCACGTTCATTTTAGATGTGAGGGAAGAATGGTGCAGGAACGATTAGACCGAATAAGGCTCCCAACACTATGCTTATCACCGCGAAGACTACGACTGCTAGTATGGCTATTGCGATGCCGCCAAGCCAGCCTGTTTTGAAGCTTGCTTTATAGACCCATATCCAAGCTACGAAGGCTAAAATCAACGCGATTATGTATGCTGATGAACCGATAAGTGAGCCCAAGAAGAAATCTACTAAAATCAATGTGACCGCATAAACTACTGGTCCAAACAACGTGGCAAGCATGGCTTCGCCAAAGGTACCTTTTCCACCCGTTACAGCTTTGCCAGCTATCCAAACTGGTACTGAGACTACTATCCAGAGAATAATTAAGCCAATTATAGTTACAAGTAGGCTTGTTAAAGTCATGTTTCCAATAATCAGATTGCTCAAAAGTGACACCTGTTAAATCACATATAAGCAAAAATAGCTATTAAGCTTGTGTAACTGTTGTCCCACACCGACACAGCGGTATGCTGCAAGAAAATCTTGGGCTCCGCCAATAGTCAACTGAATATAAAATATGAGCTAAGAAAAAAAATTACATTTTTGGAAAAAGAAATTTTGCTCACTTATTTTGTTTCTTGAGCCCTTTCTTTATTCCCTTTCCAAAATTTTCAACGTCTTTGGCGCCTTTTTTTAGGCCTTTTCCGATTGTTTCGCCTGTTTTTTCAGCGGCATTTTCAATTTTTTTCTTGTTGTCTGTCATTTCTTTCATCTCATGAATATATTATTTAGTTGGGGTAACTACCGCAGTAGGAGCGGTGGGGGCAGTGGCATATCCGGTTGAGAAGGGTGTTTGGTACTTGCCGATGTTTTCTCTGATTATGCCATATGCTTGTTCTGCTTCAGCGTTAGGCAAATCGCCCAAAGATAGCGCTTCTCCACCGAGCCTCAGCGTACATTTGATGGTTGACCGCAGTAGGCCTTTGTCCAACACTACGTTCGCTATGTCCCTGTAATTGTAGTCGGTGTAATCTTTTTTCAGGCCAAGTGCGTGTGGATGGCGCATAATCATGCGTTCATTCGTAAAGACCACGGAATCAATGTTTATTTTTGGGTGGTAGATTTTCTGTTTAATGTATAATTCAACTTTCTCGTTTGGACCGAGAATTTTTGTAATATCATCAGGAGTATCCATAATAGTTAACCAACTTAGAAGCTTTGATTGTACATTACAAGGCAGTGAACGATAAAGGTCGTTGTGACTGGGAGTCCACATCAACATACGAACTTGGGATTATTTTCCTAAACGCAAGTTAATCTTTTCGGTTAATAAAATTCCTGCAAAAGCCACAGTTTGCTGTTGCTGGATGCCCTCAGTCACACAGACTTAATAAAGAAATTGAAGATTTTAAAGTAGAAAAAGTGGGTTTGTTTATGAGAAATGATGATTTACTGATTTTGGTTGCCGCTGTAATTTTTGTCTTGTGGCTTATTGGGTTTTTCACGATTGGGGGCCTGTTAGACCTTCTGATTATCGTGGTTATCGTCTTAGTCCTGATAAGGCTTCTTAGGGGACACAAAATAACATAGCCATCCGGCTATGTATTGACAGCTCTTTTTACTTGAATTATTTCTTTTACGAATTAATCAAAGCAAAATGTAAACATCTGCAGTCAAGCTTGGAACGTTCAAGTTTTGACAAAAACAAACCAGTCCCAACAAGCTTTTTGAAGCAAAGAGGAAACGAAAATGGTGGAAATAGAAGAATCAACAAAAGAGAACCCAACAATAAAGATTGAAAAAGAACCTGCATTAAACGATGAAAAAAGTCAGGCCCAAAAGCAAGAAGACATCATGCAGGCAATAAAAGATTCAAAGGTTCTCTATCTCAGTTTAAGCGGTGGCTGGGGACACACAAGACACTGGATAAAACAATGGGAGAAAGATAACGGCAAGAAGGTAGATGAACATTCAGATTGGTGTGATTCAGGATACATATGTCCATATTGTGCGCAAAACGTGGTAGAATTCTACGTGCCTGCCCCGTTTTCAACTATCATTTACAAATGTTCTAACGATCATAGATTTTCTCACAAAATAATGACCGCTAAAGAAAAGCGAATCCTGAAGAATGAAGAAAGACAAGACATACTCAATGAGGCGCGGGCTGCAAAAAAAACTGAGCAGGAACTGGTAGGTAAAAAGTTCGTTGAAAACGTCAGGTACGCTTTCCGCATGGTCAGAAGAACACCCTACATCGACGCCACCATAATAAAACGGGAATACCAGGAACATCGCGAGTTCTACCACCAAAAAATGAACAACGCATTCAAAAGCCGAACAAACAACATTTCCATCGGAGCCTTCGACAGCCTTTTCAGCGCAGTGGACTTCAGCGATACATCGACTCTCTGGGAAAGGAAAGCAGGGTTAGCTAAAAGTATAAACGACAATAAAATCGATGTTATGGGCGCGTTAATCGGGGCGATGTCAGCGTATATTGGTTCGCTCGGAGTGCTTTTTCCGATTTTACTCTTAATATTAACAGATGGCGTGGCAGCGTTTGGCAACTACCTTGTATACGGCTTCTTTGCAATCATGTTCTTCGGATTCTACGAAGGCTACTTCAACCAAAACAGACTCAAAAGACTAGTGAAAGAACACAAAGACTACACCAGCGAATTCGATGAAATCACAGACCTAATTGAAAGGAAAAAGGATTTACGAATCCGATAATTTTTTTTAATTCTCACTTTAGCGATTTAGAAAACCTGTCAGGGCTTCAGGTCGCGGTCTTCACTGTAGTCTCTGTCCTCGTGGGCTTCTTCTTCGGCTTCGTCTTCATTTTCTTCTTCTGCCTCGGTTTCTTCTTCGCCCTTCTCACTTGCCTTGTCTTCGGCTTGGCCCTTCGACGGATAAGCCTTATCTAGCCAAACCTCGAACTGCATCTTATACTCAGGACTGGAAAAAGCCCATTCACACAACCCAACAATAACTTTGCTAACGTCAATGTCGTGGTCGTCAGCTAAGCCCTTCAAAAATTCGTCCCATTTCGCCGGTAAAGATATAGAAAAACTACTCATGAAAATTGAATCTCCACTACCTTGTTAGCGCCAAGACCTATTTAAGCGTCTTTTTTCACAATTTGATTGAGGCTTTCATATGCCAACGTTTGAGTGTACCGTTTGTGGTCGCAAGAAGCGGCTTGAGTTTGAGGTTTCCTGCACGGGCGACGTTAAACGTAACGTGGAGAAGGCGCCCTTCTGCTGCGGCAAACCCATGAACGAAGTAATCGAAGACTAACCGATGAGCAATCCGATGGCGAAGCTCAGCAGCGGCGCGATTACCCAGCCAGCGACAATTTTCAGGAACGGTTTTACCGACACAAGTTTCGTGCGGTAGGATAATCCTGCCCCGAAGACGGCTATGGAAGTTGTCTGGGTTATTGAGAGGGGGATGTTGAAGATTGTGGCGGCTTCCACCAGAACCGTCGAAGTCACCAGTGTCACAGCAGTGTTGGCGTACCGCATGAGGAAGAATTCTTCTGAAACCCTCCGTATTGGACCTTCGCTGAGCAAAAACGACCCTACGAAAACCGCGGCGACTGCAGCCACTACCGACGCAAAATCAAACCCGCCCGTGGCAACTATCAATCCCAATGTGTTGGCTCCAGTCACGTAGGCAGTGGTGAACGATGCGACGATGATTAGCAGTTTGTAGGTTTGGAGGCGCTGCCAAAGGTTGCTTGGCCAACTCCTGTTTAAGAGGCGGATGAGACCAAAAGCCACGCCAAAAGCAATTAATGGCACAAGAACCCAAGTCAAAACCACTTCGCCCACGTAAAAGCCGTTAGATGGGGAGTTTCCAGCGATGGAGAGCCCAGCTAAAAGCCCCACCAGCGCCATGCTAAGCGACATGGGCACCCGAATTCTGTAGGCGATTACGAAGACGATAATCGCCACCAGCAAAGCTTCAGCCCTCAAAACGGGTGTAGCATTGGGCAGCAAGATACCGACTGAATGATTCATTCCTGAGCCCTGAACCAGCA
>CAIUPH010000013.1 GCA_903901015.1 Candidatus Bathyarchaeota archaeon
CTGTGCTATTCAACGCTTCCACCATTCGCTTAACAACTGCTAACCCGAAGCCTTGCCTTAGATTTTGTAATCATCAGAGGCGTGAACAATTTACCGCGGGCTTCTTCAGGAATACCTTCCCGTGTCCTCTATAACAATTGTAACTTGGCGTTTCTGGTTGTATGCGCTTAAGGTGAGGTTTCCGCCTTTAGGCATAGCTTGCACGGCGTTCTGAATCAAGTTTACCATTATTCGCTGTTGGAACCGACAAAACTGGGAAAACCCCAATGCCATTGTAGACTAAAGTATGAAAAACGTCTAATCCAGATACGAAGAGGAAAGCTATGCCGATGAAGATGAAGTAATTATTATCAATTAAGCGTCTGTTGTTCCACGCGATTGCGAAGATGGCGAAGCGGATGACGATGCTGAAGATTTCTACGATGCTGTGGAAGAGCAGGTAGTTTTGTCGGCTTAAAAAATACAGGATTACTAAACTTACTGTTGCCTCCGCGATGATGGCGGCGTTTTTTATGTTGACTGATTTTTTGTACTCGCGTTTGCGGTTGCGTTTTGGTTTTGTTCATTAGCTGCGCCAAAACCTTGTTCTTTAGAAGTCATCGCTCCTTTATGCTCTCCACCGTAAATATTGCTAAATATTATCTGATTTGGGTTTAAAAACCGTATTCAAAAAACCTTAAAACTTCTTCAACAATTTTTCAAACATTGCTTTACACTTGGCGATTTCTTCCAGCGGTGTCTTATGATCAAGCTCCAACGTTATTGGCCCTTCGTATCCGAATCCATGCAGTTTAGTGAGGAACGCCGTTAACTCGGGAGTTTCCCGCGTGAAGGGTTGATGCGCTTTGTTTGCCATGTGAACGTTGCACACCCGCCCTCCATAAGCCTCCAACAATTCATCCATCACTTTAGTTTCCAGGGCATGGCATAAATCAAACGTAAAACCCATCTCACCCTTCGGGTCGATAACGCCCAACACTTCGTCGAGTTGCTCAACGTTCTTGCCAAACCCAGTCGAATTGTAAGACAGGTTCTCCAATGAAAGTTTTATGCCAAGTTGTTTGGCGAAGGGTGTGATTTCCCCAAAAACCTCCCTCAAGCATGTCTGCCTGACTTGTTTTGGAAGCTTCTTTGAAACGTTCGAATGTACCGTTACGAGGTTTGTATGGAGGGCGCGGGCGCATTCGAGCGAGATTTTTCCGTAGTAGACCGCTTGGTGGACTTCGATGGGGTCTTTCACGTGCAGGACTGCGGAATGGAGCGTTAAACAGTTCAAGTCTGAAGCCGCCAGTGCTTTCTGTTCGCGGTAAACGTCGGTGTCATGTTCTTTTTTGATGGATTTCATGTTGAACTCGATGTCTGTGAAGCCCAGTTGTTTGACGGCGGCAAAGTTGCCGTCTAAACTTAGCTTGCTAAAGATTCCATTGGACAAACTTAACTTCAACTTTCAAAGCCTCTTGCAGCATCTCTTTGTATGATAATTGTTTTCTTTCTAAAATTCTTTAATCAAGCAAACATAATGGTTAATTTAGGCAATTCCCTTAACCTATAAGGTGCATAAAAGTGGAAGTTAAAGTTCGCTTTTTCACCAATCTGCGGGAAATCGTGGGCAAAAGAGAAGAAACAATGGCGTTTCCAGACAGCGGAAAGGTCACGGTGGATTTGGTTCTTAAGGCGCTCTCGAGCAAATATGGCAAACCCTTCACCGAATATGTTTACGTCGGCGAGTCGGGGCATCCTAAGGGGTTTCTGCAGTTCCTCGTCAACGGAACCAGCACCGCGGCTCTGGACGGTTTAGAAACTGCGCTAAAAGACGGGGATGTGCTGGCTGTTCTTCCGCCCGTCGGCGGCGGCTAAAATAAAAATCTGTTATTTTTTGCGGTTGTTGCACTGCAACACTTTAGGGCAAATCAAGCATTCATCCGTGCTTCCCGACGGAGCATTAAGTAAGCCGCTGAAGTGTGCGCATTTGGCGGGTGAATCAAAAACCATCGGGTACTCGGTTGCTCGGATACCCACGATTTTTTCTTTAACCGTATCCAATTCTAAGCGTGACATGCAGAATGGGCAAGCATAATGGGTTTGGCGTGGAATGACAGAGTCATCGGTAATCATCGTTGGGCGGTCGAAGTGCTTTTCGCAGCCTTTGTAGGGGCACTGAAGCTTATCGTGCGCTTCATGGGAGTGGAAAAGGTGCATACTGCTCAGCCTTGAAAAAACCATGTCGTAACATTTAATAAACCTTCCCGCAAAGCCACCAGAAGAACCTAGATGTACAACACAACGACAACGAAGGAATAAAACATGTGTTTTACAAGCCCACAGCGCACATTTACCCTTCTTGTCCAGCGGAAGAAGACCTCTACGCGCTGTACAAAAACAACGCCAAGTTAATCTCAAGAACTGTGGCTTCAACCATTTACCTGCCACAGAGAAGAGAAATGAAGCAGCTGCGGAAAAGAACCATAAAGAAAGCCCTGAAAAACAATCTCTATGTAAAGAGATGCTACGATTTTAGAAGATTCATGGAAATCAGCGAAGACATCTTGAAAGAAAGACACGGAGCAAAACCTGTTCACTCCACAGAAGAATAGAGTATCTGGCAGCTAAATTTCCAGAGAACATAAAATTGTTTGCTGCCTACAAAGGTGACGATATGTTGGCTGGCGTTGTCATGTATGAAAACAAGGAGGTTGTTCATGCTCAGTACGTGGCTAATTCCAGTCAAGGCTGGGATTTTGGCGCAGAAGACCTCATCTTTGATTTTGGGATTTCAAACGAGAAATCGGGCAAGTACACCAGGGCAAAATCCTCAACAACGGCTTAATCAACTACAAGGAAGGCTTCGGCGCAAGCTCAGTTATGTACGATTTATTCGAACTTGACATCTAAGAAAATGTTGGTTGGAGCCTCGAGCGGGCCTTGCTCCCGCGGCCTGCTGCTTACGAGGCAGCCGCTCTACTGGGCTGAGCTATCGAGGCGCATCAGACGCTAAACAACACGGAACCAATTTTTAAAGTTTCACAAACCCCAACCTTAAAAGCCGAAGACAACCCATACAAAACATGAGGCACCCAAATGAACCAACCCAAAAAGACCACAGTCGCCACGTTGGGCGAACACAGAATAATCCAAATCATCCAAAACCACTTAACTCCCATGCTCAACATGCCTGTGCCGTTTGGAGACGACGTTTCCGCAGTAAACCTCAACGAAACACTCGCAGCGGTACTAAAAACCGACATGCTCGTAGCCAAAACCGACGTGCCAGAAGAAATGAGTCTTTTTCAAGCTGCACGAAAAGCCATAGTTATGAACGTCAGCGACTTCGCTTCAAAAGGCGTCCAGCCCATCGCCGCACTTGTTGCATTAGGCTTACCTAAAGGTTTTACACAAAAAAACATAGAAGACATCGCGGACGGCTTGAATGCTGGAGCACAAGAATATGGTGCGTACATCATCGGCGGCGACACCAGTGAGGCTTCGGACCTGATTATTTCAATCTCGCTCTACGGAACAGCACAGAAGCCAACGCTAATGCTGCGCAGCGGAGCAAAGCCAGGCGATATTTTGGCGGTTACAGGGTTGTTTGGTAAATCAGCTGCTGGGCTGCGATTTCTTTTAGGCGATTGCTCAGCGTCAAAGAACGCGAAAACCCTTATCGACGCAGTTTTAACGCCTAAAGCGCGGCTGTATGAGGGCTTGGCGCTTAGCGGATGCGGTGGAGTTTCGGCTTCGATGGATTCCAGCGATGGATTAGCCTGGACTCTGCATGAACTTGCACGTTTAAGCAACGTGGGCTTTGAACTCACTGAGGTGCCAATTGCTCCCGAAGTTAAACGGTTTGCAGAACTAAACGGTCTCGAGCCGTCTGAACTGGCGCTCTTTGGCGGCGAAGAATATGAGTTAGTCGTAACTGTTAAACCCGAAAAATGGGAAGCCACGGTCGCTGCTGTTGAAGCCGTCGGAGGACAACTTTTGCCCATCGGAAAAGCTACAGAGCAAAAACAAATCCTGCTCAAAACTAAAGACAAACTATTGGCAATTGAGGCAAGAGGTTGGGAACACTTCAAGAGCCAACCGTAGCTTGCTGGTCCAGCTTGTAGTTGATTATGGTCACGCAGGTCGTTGCAAGATAGGGTTTTTTTCCAAGGCTGATTTTTTCTCCAAACCGCTGCGCAAACACCTCGGCTTTCTTGGGTAATCCAACGTGGTCGCCCAAGATGAAGACGCTGTTTTCTTTAAGCGCAACCTGGCTTACGTCTTTTCCATCTTCTTCTAAAACGTAGATTTGATGGGTTTGCGCCCTCGCTTTTACCAGTGCTTCAAAACTGGTTTTATCCCGTGTGATGCCTGGGTGCGGTTTGCCTGATAAGATTTTTTTAAGAATTACCTGCCAGGTGTCCATGTCTGTTCGTACGTCGTAGAGGGTTTCTCCGTCGATTTGGATATGTATCGGCGGGCTGGGTGGACCGTTAAGGATGGCGTGGAAGGTTACGTCCCTGCGTAGTCCATGCGACAGAAAAAGGCTGCTGACGATGCATTCGTGAACGATGTCGAGTCTTCCCGCGTTGTGAAGGCTGCGGAAGTTCGGGTCAGTTTGACCTAAACGTGAAAACAATATGAATTCTCTTGCCATAGCAGTCACGTCATAAGCTATGTGCGGGTTGCTTTAAAGCGCTTTCTCGCTGTTTGCTCCTGCGTGACCCTCCCCTCTATAGGTTCAACATAGAACCACTATTAGGCTCCAAATAGGTTCTTCAAAGTCCTGAATTTCCAAATTTCTTTGCTGGTTGCAGTGCTTATAAAGGGTTTCTGCATATGGGTAAGTTATGCGATTGGGTGTTTTGTTTTCAGGCGGCAAGGATTCCACGCTTGCCCTGCATTTGGCGGCGCAGAAAGAGCAAGTTGTCTGCTTAATCACTGTGGCGTCAAAGAACAAGGAAAGCTACATGTTCCACACCCCCAACATCGACGTAACGGCGCTTCAGGCAGAGGCATTGGGGTTGCCGCTGGTCAGGGTGGTTACAGAGGGCAAAAAGGAGGAAGAGCTTGCCGATTTAGAAAAAGCCATAGTGGAAGCCAAAAAGAAGTTTCAAATCGACGGCGTAGTCACAGGCGCAGTCGAATCTGTTTACCAAGCCACAAGGATTCAACGCATCTGCAACCGCCTCAACGTCTGGTGCTTCAACCCCCTGTGGAAGCACGACCAGAAAGCGCTGCTGGAAACGCTCGTCGCCAAAAATTTTAAGGTGGTTATTTCAGGGATTTTCGCGTATCCGCTCGACGAGACGTGGCTGGGCAAACAAATCGATGCCAAGGTGATAGCGAGGTTGGTGGAGCTTCAGGGGCAGTACGGAATTAGCCCGTCGGGGGAGGGCGGCGAAATCGAGACGACCGTTTTGGATGCGCCGATGTTCAAGCAGAAAATCGAAATCGTTGAATCTGCGGTTGAGGCGAAGGGCAACTGCGGCGTCTTCATCATAACACAGGCAAGGCTGGTGCCCAAATGATTCTGGTCGTTGACATGAACTGGAAACAGGATTCGCTTGCTTTTGGCGAGTTTGTTTCGCCGATTGTTTCAGTGGTGCAGACGCTTGAGGAATGTGTGGTTAAGCATTTTTTGGAAATTGACACATCAAAACTCGGGTGTTACAGCAAAATCGTTCTGTCAGGTACACCGTTGAAGGACCATGCTACCTTAAAACAAGTTGAAAAGTTCGACTGGGTTAAGTCATGCGGCACCCCCATCCTTGGCATCTGTGCTGGCATGCAGACCATCAGCTTGGTCTATGGTGAACCCTTGCTGAATTGCCTGCAGGTTGGCATGGCAGAAATCACCACTCTCAAAGAAAACCCCATCTTCCAAGGCGAATTCAAGGCATACACGCTCCACAACTACTCAGTGTCACCCAACAAAACCTTCGAAACCCTCGCAGAATCCGCCAAATGCATCCAAGCAATAAAACACAAACAAAAAGACATCTACGGGGTTTTGTTCCATCCTGAAGTGCGCAACCAAGAAATCCTCAAAAAATTCATCCAGCTAAAACAGTAACCCACCTTCAAACAGGGCCAGAATCGAATGCACTATAAGCCGCGATGCACCTATCAAAGCAAATGCAGCCTCCAAGAAACCAAATCAAACCCGGCACCCGCGTAAGAATCGTTCTCAAAATGGACCAGAAAAGCGGCAAATTAACCGAAGGCACCGTCAAAGAGTTACTTACCAGCAGTCCAACACATCCCCATGGCATCAAGGTGCGGTTGACAGACGGAAAAGTGGGTAGAGTACAAACCATCGTTTAGCCCACGCAGCAGACGCTGATTATTCTGGCTTGTTGCCGCTTGGCAGAAAGGGTTAAAAGTTAAAAGCGAGTTTCCTAGAATAGTTTATTGGAGGATTTCTGTTTTGATTAATCAATTGCCAGTCGAGAAACTACGCAACGTTTGTGACGTTAATTTTCTTCATTGTGAATCAAC
>CAIUPH010000014.1 GCA_903901015.1 Candidatus Bathyarchaeota archaeon
CTCTAAGATAATGTGGGCATCTTGGATTTTGACATACAACATCAACTTTGCTTCTCGGCCTGCCTTTGGGCATGTAATCACCGAGAACATCAAATAGCACACAGAATATAAAAGGTATTCTATATTAGGACATTACCGAAATTTACCTTGCTCAAAAAGAAGTTAAATTCAGAATCATTGCTATGACGTTGAACCATTCTTCTTTACTATTACCCATTTTGGGATTTTCTTCTTGACTTACGTTTTTACATGTTAAGAATCCAGTCAGAAGTTTGACGTAAAATGGTTCAATGATTCTTTTATGGTTCGCAATTCTTCACTGGGCTTCTTCTGAAAACTCCGAGTTAGTCTCTGGAAACTAGAGATATGGAATAAGTCAGTACGCACAACAAAGACGTTTCCAGCTAAAATTAGAAGAGTCTTCGTACTCCCCTTTATTTTAGTCAAGAAAGTTTGACTGAACCCAGTCAAGAAACCCTTACAAATAACCTTTTATCAGCATCAATGAATGGCAAAATTAACCGAGGATGAATTTTCAAAAGAACCATATCCTCTATTTGCTGTAACAGTTATGGTGTGGTTTCCTTGAGGTATATTTTCAAGCGTTGTGGTTATGGTAAGTCCTTGTGTGATAAATAAGCCATTATCCAAGTTATAGAAAAGTATGGTCTCATTTGACCAATCTGTTACCAACCAAACATCCACCATCATGTACGAAGACTAGATGCCAGCATGAACACTTAGAGTTACACTGTTTGTGGAATACACGGAATTATTTGTCGGAGAATCAATAATGACAATACTGCCAG
The DNA here is from genome assembly GCA_903901015.1 of Candidatus Bathyarchaeota archaeon. GTDB lineage: Archaea > Thermoproteota > Bathyarchaeia > Bathyarchaeales > Bathycorpusculaceae > Bathycorpusculum. The sequence goes on from CAIUPH010000014.1 coordinate 810, forward strand.
TAACGCCTGACAGTGGTTGCCAATGTGAAAGTTGAATCCTTGTGCCATTTGTATCTTGGATTAAGTTTGTCGGAGACGAAGCGGTTGTAGTTTCATTTGGTGCTGGGGCTAAAGCAGAAATAACAGAGGATGAACTCAAGGTTTTTTGTCTATTGGAACCACCAAAGAAAGCAAGATTAACAAATCCTACGATGGATGCAACAATGATTATTCCTGCCAAGAGTAAAACTAACATCGTTTTCTTCATTCTAACCCTGAAAATAATTGGTGATAGCTGCTTATTACTCTCCTCAAGGAACAGGTTGTTCCGCCAAAAGAACAGCAAAACCTTCTCCCATGTATCGAAAACCTCTAACTTGAATCAATAAGGCAGGACTTTTTCCCACGGCAAGGTGTACCCACCCACTGTTTGTTAGTCAAGAAACTTTGACTGAACCCAGTCAAGAAACCCTTACGAATAGCCTTATAATGAAAACCAGCTCCAGATATAAGCATGGAAACAACAAACAAAGGTTTTGCAGTATTCATTATTCTAATCATGGCTATCTCAAGCCTGATAATAGTTGAATCTGCCTATGCTCAGGTGGGAGTAACTACCCCGTCAACGCCAAGTTTTGGAGTAAAATATGAATTCTTCCCTCATAGTGTACCTCCCGTCTATGGTGTAGACCCTGCAACAGGCAAAGCTGTGATGACAAAAGAGGGCTATATCGTGTACAGTGAAAGCGCTTACCTTTCAATTATGAACCAGCCATTCGAGCCTTACAAAGATGCAAAGGGTAACTCTATACAATTATACTATAACTTAAGATGGAAGGAGCCTATCAGCAATTCATGGGTGTATATGTCCCCTAGTGCTAGGATGACCCAAAACTCTGAGGGTGACCGAATCTTAGTAACTTTTGATTTCAAAGATAGCTCTCAGAAATCTGGTTGGGGTATACTTGATATCCCTATGGGAACTGAAACAGACTTCCAAGTTCAAGCCATGATAGGGTATTATTCATCAAACAATGTCTTCACGGGAAAAACCAGCGATTGGACTGACACACACAGTGTGATGCACGCCTCTTTACCCACAGATTTCAATTCACCAACCCCAACTCCTTCAGTTCCAGAGTTTCCAGCAACAATAGCCCTAACATTTCTAGCCTTGACAGCATTGGCTATTGCAGTAGTCTCAAGAAGAAAGCATCTGGCAGGGAGATAAATCCATGGGAACCAAAGAAAGCAAACTTCGATGCAAAAACTGTGGGCATCTTGTAATCGTTGAAGATGGAAAACTAAAACATAAACAATCTAACCATAGTATGTATTGCCCGTGCAGAAAACCAGAACCCGCTTAGGCAAGACGATAACGTCCTCTTCCAACAAATTCAAGATATCCTTTGTTTCGCAAAAATTGTAATTGCTGGCGAATTTTGTCTTTGACGTGGTGGTTATCAGGATGTTTTTGGCTTAAATAATCTTCAAATCTGTACACGTCTTCCAGTGAAAATTCTTTGCGGTTTATTCTTTCAAAAGACAGCATTACGTCTAAAAGCCAACCTTTTGCCCCTAAATCTTTTTCCTCGCGTAGAAAAAGCGTCTTTTTCCACTCTGCACGAACCTTATCTTTCAATTCAACGGTTTTATTTTTTATTATAAATATTTTACCCGTTAATGGAATATTTTGAAGAAGAATATTGCAACCGACCCAACCTGAACGATGCGCAGTCTGAGCTAGTGCCTTTCTTTTTTCGATGATATCTTCAACAAAAAAGTGTTTTGGGATAACAAGGAAATCCACCACCTGCCAAGTTGGCAAATCGTAATTGAGCAAAAAAAGATTAGGAGTATGGCTTTCCCTCAATCTTTCAACCATTGTATTATAAGCGCCATCGACAATTTTTTTGCCCATCTTATCTTTCTTGCTTTTTAATTCATAATCCTCATTGCAACTCGAGCAAAAAAAATCTGCAACAGGTTTATTGTTTCTATACTTAGCAATATCTAAATTTCCACAGTTTGGACAATAAATTTGATTGCCCACCCAATGTTCGGTAATTACACGAATTTTTTGAGAAGGGCTTGTGTATTTATCAGCTAATTTTGTCTCAAGAGCTAAATTCGTAATTGAAACCTCAATCCTTTTTGTCCAAGATTGAAATTAAGAAATTTAACTATATTTGATTTATTGATTAACAAGAACTAACTACTTTGGATATTCTGCTCTCACTGTACTGAATGAAAGAATGAATAGACTGACCAATAAAATGAAGAGAGTGGATGACCAATCTGATGAAACTATGAGGTAACTGATGATTTTCCTTTTCACTATTAGATATTTTATTTGGTGATGAACTGTTCCTGTTTTTTCAATACGACAAAACGCTTCAAAATAATTATAGAGACGTCTAACCAAGTTTATTTGAGTTGCTTTCTGGGCAGTGGGGATTGAAACAATTAAGACATCCCTTTGGGTAAGTTTGGCAGAGTTGTTTCTTCTTGAATCCCCATTTCTTTCTCAGTTCATCGGCTTGTGTCTCTTGGTCTGATTTGCTTTTTGCTTTGGTGAAACTAAGGTAAGCGTGGGCGATTTCGTGAGCTATTAGGGATTCTGAATCTGTTCGTTTAAGAATTATCATGTAAGGTTTACGTATTTCTTCCACTTGCACTGTTTGACTTTGACCTGCATGAAAAGAGATTTTATGTACTGTAAATTGGTAAACATCTTCAGGTAATCTGGAGAGAGTATTTAGTAGTCTTGTATGGAGGTTATTCCATCTTTGAGCAAGACGGATAAACTCATCTATGTCACTATGGAAGTCTACTGTTTCCCTATCTCTTCTTTTCATGTTTTATTCGCTGTGTTTCTTTTTTTGAGCTTCCATCGTACTTAGCTGTTTCTTCTGGCGACATTGATTGGATATTGGATATGCCTTAGATGTAGACTAGCTGATTTTAAAGAAGTTCTTCAATCCCTTCAAAGAGGCTCGAAGGTCATCAGGACAGTAGAGCGAGTTTATTATCTCCTTCAAGTTTGGCAGGTACCTAAGTACCCGTTGTTGAGTACTAAGGTACTTTGCTTAAATCTGAAAAAATCCGTGGGGGATACTTCCCTCGTCGTTAATGTTCGACTCACTTGGAAAGAATCCCGGCACCCGCAGGTGCCGCGAGAGCAGAGAGCAACAGCACCATACTGGGTTACAGTCGTTCGTTAGAACGATGAAAAAGAAATTGAAAAAGATGAAAGTTGGCGAAGCCATAGTCAGGAAAATATCAGCCACTCTTCAACTGTTTATGATAGTCTTTCTGTCTTCCTGTTAATGCTTCTGCTACGTTATATCTGTCTTAATGTCTATGCTTGATGATATACTACTGATTACGTGATTATGTGTTATAGAGTGCGTTAGTGCGTAATGGAGCGTTATTGGGTGTGTGATCGTGTGTGCACAAACCTTGCTGCCAGTGATTCAACCGTTGTTTGGGATTACTCCAAGCTTAAATTTTGCGGAAGAATTTTGACTATGAATTGTCCTTCTTCAATTCTGTTTAGATTCGACAGGTCTGCTTTGGATGTATCTAATTTAACTAATTTTTTGGCTTGAAGTGCTGTTAGATATTGTAAAGTTATTTCTCTGGCTTTATCAATGGATCGTCCTTCTTCAATAACCATTAAGAAGAAGTTCATGAAGTCATCATCTGTTGCGGCATGCGCTTTGCAATAGTTCACGAATTTTCCAAAGAACCCTTTATTATCTGTTGTAAAATCCATTCTGGGCATTCTTTTTTCCTTTCCTCCTATGTTTTCTCTATTTTTTCTATTAGATTTTCTAAGGCGTTTTCACAGGTTGCAGACATATTGATTCCTATTTTCTTCGCTTTTTCTCTGATGTCTGCATGGATGTAGACTGAACACATTTTTTTGGTTCTCTTGGTTTTCTCGCTCATATGTTTCACCAATTTAGTTTCTTTATTTTCAATTGACTTTTTGATTTTTCAAAAAAAAATAAGAAAATAATTACTCGCGTTCTATATCCTCAATTGGGATATCGTGTCGGGAGTCGAAATCGTTCTTTTCTTTTACAAGCTCTTGGGTTTGCTTTGCCAAGTCCTGAGATGATGCATCGCCTTCCTTGTTGGGCATTTTGCTTGTTATTTTTTCATCTTTCTCTTCCGGCTTTAACTGCTTCTTTTTTCGTTCTTGAACAAATGTTTCGAAGTCTTGGCTATCCTTTGCATTAAGCCCAGATGTTTTGGTAGCTGTTACGTCATTTCCTATCTTCAATCTACGTTCACCTCTTGATTGGACTTTTCATTCGGGATGTCACTGTTTACTAAAAATTCTCGAATCACATGTCTCAGCGCAAGTCCTATGCAGTCTTTTCGTCCTCCAAAAAGTATCCCTGCCTGCTTTCGAAAAGCTTCTTCCAGTTTAGGGTCTATTCTAAAAGTGATTTGCCCCATGAAAAAATAAGCCTCCTATGGGCTAATTTTATATAATTATATAATAAATGGAACTATTTAAGAATTATGAGCCTAAATATTGCTCTATTTTCTAAAACAAGTGTTTATTGTTCTTTGCTAATGATACTCAGAATTCAGAGCTTATTTGATTTTTTTAGATTTTTAGTTTTTTAGCTTAATCCGTTTGTTCAATTAGAAATGATAGAACTCTAGCGTGAAATTGCTATAAAACTATAAAACTAAAATCAATTTTACCTGTTAAGCCATCAGCAAATTGGATGTATCATTGTCTGCTGTGTAGACCCAAGTGTTTGTTTGTGGAGAAAAAGCTATACAATTCAATTCTACGCGTCTGAAAATGTTTTCGTTGATTTGTCTTTTGGTCAGAAAGTTAGTCATTTCTTCTCTTGTCGGGGACTTTGCCGCTACAAATCTTGCTATATCTTCAAGTTTGTGGAAGTTCATTTCGTCATTGATTCTGTTTAAGCTTTCCTGAACCTGAGATAGCAGGGTTGAAACGCTGGTTAGTTGCCCGTTCATGTTGTTGATTTGTGCATCTTTATAATTTGAGTTTTGCATTAATGCTTGGATTATGCCTTGGTTGCTTTTAGTTTCTTGCTCGAAGGTTTTTGATTTGTTTTCCAGTTCATCTAATTTCTGATGGTCTGCTATTGCATTGATTGAGAGGTATTTTTCAAACTGCCTGTAGCTTTTTCTAAGCTCTTCCACATCGAAATTCATGTATGCTTTTTCAGTGGGTGAGATTGAGTGTCCACAGAAATATTCTACCAAAGTGTTGTTCATGTTTGCTAACTTTAGGATGCTGATAAATGCTGTTCGTAAAGCGTGTGGTCTGACGGGGTTCATGTCAGAATTTTTTAGCTTCTCTTTAGAGACCAATCCAGCTTCAAACGCTGCCCTTCTCATGAAGCATTCAATTAGTAAGGGGTAAATTTTCTTAATCTTACTGCCATTTAGTTTCGTTGCAAATTCAATCGTAAAAAGAGGAGATTCGTTATCTAAAATCTCTCCATCTCTGACTCTTTGGGCTAAATACGGTTTTATTGCTTCGATCGCGTCGTTTCCAAGGAAAGTTTCGTATTCAACATTTTCTTTCTGCCTTATAATGTGCAAATACAGGGGTCTTTCGTTGGTTAATAGTCCATTTCTTACGTCACCATAAGTTAAGTTGCAAAGCTCATTTATGCTGATTCCACTTTGAAACAGAGTTAGTATTATTGCCCTATCTCGAAGGCAGGTAACAGCTTCGATTAATTTTTTTATTTCTGGAATCCTGATTGCTAATTTGAAATTTTCCTTCTTTTTCACTGCTTTGGGTAATTTTACGATTAAGGGAAAGTTATTTTGTCTATAGAAGCCTTTGATGGCATGGCAATAACAGCAAGCAAGATTGCTGGATAATTGCTTTTTATTTTTTAGCCATTTGTTGCCTCTGGCTTTTTGTATCTTGAGATATTCTGTTGGCAGCCATTGAAAGAACGTGCTTATTTTGTGCTCAGGTTCCCCCCTTAGCCTTGAACTTTTTTCCCGGTCTTTTTCAGCCTCATCTATAAGTTCTACTGGGGTGAGGGAAGTGAACTCCATAAAAGCGGTTAATGCTGAAAGGTAAACTCTTTTTGTCCCTTCGTTTTTGCCTTCAAGCCATCTTTTGACTTCATACTGCTCTAAAAGAAGTCGTTTTTTATTTTGCGCCTCATTAGAAGCTTTATTTTGCTCCATAACGTACGATATAAGACGTTATTTAAATAGGTTATTGAACGTACACCTTTTCTAATAATTGTTTGCTTTTCAAAAAAGAATAGGAACGTTGGGACGAAGGAAGTTTATGCGCTAATCTTTAACCTGCAAAGTTGCTTTCTTCGCTGCCTCTTCAGTCAACATACCGATGAGCTGCCCGTTCTTAACCATGGCTGCCCGCTTGAAGCCTTTTTCTCCCATGAGCTTCATGGCGGTTATCATCGATTCGTTTCCTTCAAGGATAATGAGCGGGATGTAGTTGGTGTCTTTTGCAAGGGTCTTTAATGGGTCTTTGTGTGCGTCAACGATTTCTTTTAGCAATTCCCGGTCGTTTATTACGCCGACGGGTTTACAGTTTTCAGTAATTAACACTGAGTTAACGTTGTTCTCCATCATTCTGCCCACGGTCTTAGCCAAGGTCTCCGTGGTCGCAACCTCGATAATCGGAAGTTTTGTGCCGGCTTGACCGCTGATTTCTGTTATGTCGATGCCGCGTTTCCAGATGTCGTTTAGCATTTCGCTTGTTCGCTCGATTTGACTGGGGTCGCTTGAGTAGAATGTGTCGGCTAAGTGAAAAGCGCCTTCTGTGGCTTCGTCGCTTAGCGGTGGAATCTTGAACATGAATAGGTGTTTGCCGTCGACCATCATCATGGTTAAGTAGCTGATTGGGACGTGTTTGACTTCGTAGTTTTTGGCGAGTTTCTGTGCGGGTTCAAGGTTGTCGAGGTCGATGGATGCCATTATCCGTGTTTTTAAGGTTTTTTTGAAGTATTTTATGATGGGGTCGTCTTCGGCGAGTCTGTTGATGCTCTGTGAAGAAGTGATGACGACGATTTCTTTCTTTGCTGAATCGAGTATCTTGGTTACTTTGCTCCATGCTTCCTCTGCGCTTTTTATGACGAGGGTTTCGCCGATTGGGATTCCGCTTTTGAGTTCTTCGATGCGTCTTGAAGCGTCGACGCCGCTCTGCCACATTTGTACAAAGAACGCTTTCAAAACGGAGATAACCATTTTATCGTTAATCCATAAGCCTTCATCTTCCAAGTTTAGAACAGACGCTTCGTTGCCAAACGGTGCGTAGAGAATGACTTCTTCTCCGTCTTTGATTAGGAAGCGTGGGAAAAATTTGGAGCTCATGTTGACGTGGCGGAGTTTTATGTTGAGTTTGTCTTCGGTGATGTTGCGGTTGAGTCTTTCGACGACTTTGAGGTTTTCGGGTGCGATTTCGGTTATTATTTGAGTTTGGACGTTGCGTTCTTGTGATGGGGTGACGGCTGCGTCGAAGATTCCTGCGATGTCTTCCTGGATTAGTCCATGCGCGGTTGTTAAGACGATGATTTCGGATTTTGATTCTTCAACCATCGTGGTCATTTTTGAGTGTATTTTCTTTTTGCCTGTGATGATGGAGAATTTGGCGATGGGGTATTCGGATTCGGGTGCACTGATGGATCCCCATGCTGTTAGAAGGTCCTGTTTTTGGTCGCTGAGGTTGGATACTTCGTTTTTCTTGGCGTTGATAAAATTGTCGATTAAAACGTTGAAGGCGACGATGGTGAATCTTGTGGGGCGTTCAAGTGTTGCTTCGATGAAGCCTTTTTCCTGCAGTTTCTTGAAGGTGCGATAGGCTTGGACGCGTTCCATCTTGAGTCGTTTAGCCACGAAACTTGTTGATTGAACGCCGCTTTTGGCGAGGAACATGTAAACCTGGATTTCCCGGTTAGACAATCCGAGAAGCTGCAAAAACTTTGTTACGTCTTTTTCACTCATCGAGTTACCGCCGAATAAAACAAGTTATAATAGTAAAGAATGCTGTTTATGTTTATAAATTGTGTCTTTTTAGACGCTACAAAACACAATATCAACGCGTTAAAACAGCTTCAACTGCTCCGTGCCCAACTCGCTTTTAACTTTTTGCGCGGGCTTCCAGGATTTTCTTATGCAGCTCGGGTAGCTGCCGTTCTTCTCGATTAGGCTCTTGAGGAAAACCATGGTTTTTTCGTCAGTTAAGTATCCTGTGCCGAAGTCGCCGTACTTCACATGCAGCTTCGCAATCTCGCTGTCCCGCTCCACCTTCGCGATGATTGAAGCCGCGGAGACAACGGGGTAAGTTCGGTCAGCTTTATGCTCCGATATAACCTTGGTTTTGAATCTGAGGCACTCGCTGATGTGGCTGCCAAAGCGTTGTTCGAGCACGTCGGCGGCGTCAACGTAGGCTTCGTCGGGTTTGAGGGCGTCGATTATCTTCGCCATTGTTTGGGCTTCGAGGCGGTTGAGTTTGTGGAGGACTCGGCTGCTATACACGACTTTGTCGATTTGGGCAGGCGGCAACTTTATGATGTGATGGTTCTCGGAGAGTTTGATGATTTGGGGGTATAGTGCCTCGCGTTTTTTGGCTGTGAGCAACTTGGAATCTTTAACGCCCAGCTGAGCAAGAAGCGGCAGGTTCTCAGATTTCACGGCGACGCCGGCAACCACCAATGGACCAACCACGCAGCCCCGCCCCGCTTCATCAACACCCGCCACCAACAACCGCAAATCCACCCTAAACACAGAAAGGGTCAAGGTTCTAAGCTATAACGCTTTTCCAAAACTGGGGCATCCAGAAAAACGCGCTTAAAAGCAGCAATTTTTTGGGCGCTTGGAATTTTTCTGAGGGGTAATCATTGGTTTTCAACATGCTAATGAGCTTGTTTTCGGGCAATACTGACCTACCCCTCTATCGTTTGTGCATAGAACCTCTAATAGGATCCGAGGGGTGTGCAGTATTCTGTTTTTTGGGTGGTTTGTTGCTCTTTTTCTGTTACTCTAAAGTTGATCATCAGGAAAGTTAAACAGTAAAGAAAACACAAAACCTAATTGCGCACAGAGCTCGGATCCAAATAGGCTCGTGAACGCAGCCTACCCCTCTATAGGTCCTATGCATACCTTGGATATTAGGATCCAAATATGCCACGTTGCCCTTTTGGCTACCCAAAGAAATGCCCTGTCTGATTATGCTTCGATAACCCTTGCGTCCTTGAGTACATCGACGTTCCCAATGCCCTTCACGACGCAACCCACTTCGAAATGCCTGACTTTGCGCTTATCCAACTCGCTAAGCAAGTCGTCCACATTCTCTTTTCCGACGGCGATGAGCATTCCACCCGCCGTCTCCTTAGCTTCGCCTTGAAGAAGTGGATAGCCGAAAATCTCCGTTAAAACGGGAGTGCCCCGAATAACGGGTAGTTGGTCGATTATGATGTCAACTTTTCCCAGCGTAGCCATGTTTGCCGCGTGACCCTTCAAGCCAAAGCCAGTCACGTCAGTGGCAGCGTGGACGGGAACTTTCTGCATGGCTTCGGCTACAGGTTTGTTTGAAGTAATCATTCCGCTGATGGCTTCCTGGACTGCCGCATCAATCAAATCCTCTGGAACATCCTTTAGCAGTTCCCTACCGTCCTCTTCCTTGCGCAGGCGGTAAGCAGCCATCGCAGGCGCAATCCCCAAGGGCTTAGTCAAGAACAATCGGTCACCCACCTTCGCTCCTCGGGTATAAACAATTTTTTCGGGGTCGCCAACGCCTGTTGCTGCGCCGCCGATGATTGGCCAGGGATTGCGAATAGTGTGCCCACCCACAACGGGCGCATCCATTTCGCGGCAGAAATCCCCAAACCCCTTAAGCATCCCAACCGCCAACTCGTCGGGCATGTTCTCGGGAAACGCCATAATCGTCAGTACACTTGCGATTTTGGTAACTGCCAAAGCGTAGATGTCGCTTGTAACGTTGCTTCCAGCGATTCTGCCCTGTATTTCAGGTTCATCAACCATAGGCGTGAAGAAATCCAGCGTGTTCAAGATAGCGATGCCGTCAGCGATTTTAACGACGCTACTGTTTTCCCATGGACCAGCCACAACATCCCCGCCGAAATCACCTGTCAAACCAGCTTTATCCAGCAGCTCTCCCAGCTGGTACTGGGGAAGCTTGCAGCTGCAACCGTGAATAGGAACAACCTTAGTTAACCTATAACTCATCTTTTTTACGCCTCAACTGTTAGACGATTTACTTTTAAGATATAAAAACGTTAAAAAAAACTAAAATGTGAAAGGGAAAAGTTACTGCTTTTTCCCTTGGATGATTTCGGAGAAAGCTTGGATTCTGGTTTTAATCTGTTCAGAATCGCCCATTGTGTAGTCTGTTTCGATTTTTATCATGGGTAAACCTTGGGCTTTTAACGCTCGCTCAACTTTTACTCCTTCAACGTTGTAGTCGTGGCAGTTTTGCAGTGTGTAGTAGATTACGCCGTCAACTTTGAATTGTTCTGCAAGTTGCTTGATGCTTTCAATTCTTCTGTCGTTTGGAGTGAAGCATGCACAGGGGATTTTTGAGTATTTTTCATCTATCGCCCAGAGCAAGTCCTTCAAACTTTCGCCTTTGGGTTCTATGGGGTCGTTGAAGTATCTTGTGCCAACGCAGCTTTCTTCAACCACCACTGTGGCGCCAGCTGACTCGACGATACTGTGGACTTTCCAGTTAGGAACTGCCATCGGAGACCCTGAAATCATGATTCTCGGTGCATCTTTGCTCGCGACGCCTTTGCCTTGTTTTGCGCGTTGCTCCAGTTCTTCACATAGCTCATTCACTTTAGAGGTAAACCGTTGTACGTCATCCATGAAGCCTATTTGGTTGATAAGCAATCCGTCTAAACCGCTGATTGGCGAAGGCGACGAAGCGCGTAGGTCCGATAGGCGTTTGAGGGCTTTGCGTTTGCCGTTTATCCGTTCAATGGCAGTTTTTAGTTTTTCAGCAGTTATCTTGTTGCCAGTGACTTTTTCCAACTCAGTTTTGAAGGCTTCCAACTCTTTGAACCAGAACTCTTTGCCTTGTTGGGTGTCTGGTTTATGGGGAACCTCAAGCACGTAGGTCGGGACAAGTTCTCTGAGGAGCTCGTAGACTTTCTTTTTGCCGTCGCACGTTGTTTCTCCGACGACAAGGTCGCTGGATTGGAAGTAAGGGCAGGTGCGGTTTAGTTTGAAACCGTAGAATGACTTGATTAGCGGGCAGAGGTTTCGTGGTAAAACAGCTTCTGCGTCGGGCACGGAAAAATCTGCGCCTGCACATAAACCCACCATTGTAGCGTCTGCTGCATAGACAAGTTCTTCGGGTGCGTAGATGCAGAATGCGCCGATTACTTTCTTTCCTTTTGCTCTTTGGTCGTTGAGTTCTTTAATTATTAAGCCATGGACCTCAGAGACGACATAGTCGAAGTAATCCATCTTTTTAGGTCTGTTTTTTTGTGACAGGACGGCGCTTGTGTAGTATTGACCAAGACCGTTTAGGAGTAGATTATGTTTTTCAATATCCATTCCAAGGTTTTTCCACATTTTCACATATTTTTCTGCCATTGCAATCACATGCCTTTGGCTTCGGTATTAAAAACGGTGACTATTATAATTTTTGATATTACTTATTAGAAATTTTGCGGGGTTAGTGCTTTTTAACTAAAACCTTAAACTCAACGCCAGACTTCGATGCCTCAACCACTTCATGCCCATTATTCCTAAGCCAACGCTGAACATTATCGAACTCGAGTTCGCCCTCGCCCGTAACCTCCAGCAGCTGCCCAACAGCCATCTCAGCAAGCTTTCGCTTCGTCAACGCCACGGGCATGGGGCACATTTTTCCTTTAACATCCAACTTTTCAAAGCTCAAGCAAAGTCACTAGAACACTATAACCTTATCACTATTAACCGTCCAATCGACCAGTTCGTGAACAGACGCAATCTTAACCCCATCCATCAAGTCAGCCTGGGTTAAGCCGCGGGCATCAACGCAGACCACGCACGCTTTAACTTCGACGCCGCCTTGGATCAGGTTGTCCAGGAGTTGACCGTAGTTGATTAAGCCTTGAGCGGGTTTCTGGCCTTTCTTTGCGAGGTAGACTCCGTTTTCGAAGAGCCAGATTCTTACTTTGTGCCCTTCTACGTCGCAGGTTGCGGCGAATCTTAGGGCGGAGAGTGCGCGTTCTTTTGCGTAGGGTGCTTCGTTGATTATTATTGTGAAGGTTACCATGGTTTATGCCTCAAATATACTGATAGATATTATTAAAAAAACTGATATAAGCGTTTTCTAAAGCACAAAGCAAATATCACAACAAACCCCTAAGATGCATACGACAGGGGCACAGCACATGGAAACTATACGTTTCGATTACCTCAACACCTTTCTAACAGTCGCTAGAACACGCAGTTTCTCAGTGGCAGCTAAAGAACTTAAAACCAGCCAGGGCACCGTAAGCCACCATGTAGCCGCCCTAGAAACCTACTTTGACGCTGAATTATTCAAACGCTCAGCCAACGGCGTAGAACTCACCGACGAGGGCGCCACACTTAAGGAAGCCGCCGAAAAAATTCTCCAGCAAGCCCAAGATACAAAAGCAAAAATTTCAACCGCCAAACTCAACTTGGCAGGAACCATAAAAATCGCTGCAAGCTCAATACCCGGCGAACACTTAATCCCCAGCTTAATCTCTGGATTCCAAAAAAAGCATCCAGACGTGAAATTTAGAGTAAAAGCTGAAGACAGCTTAACCAGCCTTGGCATCCTGCAAACCAACGACGCCGATTTCGCTGCGGTTGGCACCACTCAGGGGTTTGAAGAAAAATTCGATTTCCTCCAAATCGGCGAAGAACAATTAGTCCTTATCGTGCCCTGCAGCCATGGGTTAGCCAAGCATAAATCGGTTAAACTCAGTGAAATCCTCAAGTACCCCTTCGTTAACCGCGAAGAAACTTCTGGTACACGATTGGAAATCGAGCGTCTACTTGAAAAAAACGGGGTCCTTCCTCAGAAGTTGCAGGTTGCACTGGAGCTTGGAAGCACCGAATCTGTAATAACAGCTATTTCAGAAGGCAGAGGCACAAGCATAATCTCTTCAATAGCGGCTACAAAAGCTCAAGCTGCAGGTCTGATAAAAATAGTCAAAATCCAAGAAGCAGAAACCCCCCGAAAACTCTACATCGTAAGACCCAAAAGACCGTTGCTAAAGATTTCTGAGGCTTTCTGGGACTTCTGCAAAGGCTACCGATTTAAAAACGAAGCCATCTCATGTTCAACGGGTTAAGAGTCGCTTGTTTCATCGTTTAGTTTAACCCAGATTTTCCCCGACTCAATCTTCCACTCAAACTGGTTCAGCTTCAACTCTGGGTCTTCCTCGTATTCGCCGTTTTCCAAGCTGAAACGCCAATCGTGGCAAGGACAAACAATCACCAATCCGTCGAGCGTGCCGCCGGATAGGGCGCAGGCTTGGTGTGGACAGCGGTTGTCTATGGCGAAGATTTTGCCCTGCTGTTTAATCAGCAAAACTGGGGTGCCATTCGCGGATACACGTTTCATCTTGCCTTCCTGCAACTCTTTTTCATCCAAAACAGATACAAATTCCTCTTGATTTTCCATCGTTGATGTCTCCTCAAAATATTCTGATAAATCATTGTGTAAACGGGAATTTAGAATTTGCCCTTGATCTCTGGAGCCTGATTATTTATTTCTGAACTTCAAGAACCAAACCGCGCCGCCTGCCGCTGAAGCAGCAACAATCCCTATGCCAGGTACAATGCATACTTCACGTAGAACGAAGGCTCCTGAACCTTCACTTCCAGTTGACCGCTGTCGCAGCAAACATGTAAAACCAGTTGACGAAAGTCAATCTCCAAACTTTTCTTTTTTGTCTTTCTAAAAATAATTAGTAACGGTAAGTTAATACGCTGATTCTGCATATGAAAACTTGGGTAACTTGACCGATGGCGCAAACCAATAAAGATGGCTCATCTGCGGTTTTAAAGGAAGAAAAGTTACCCTGCGGCTGCGTGTACCGCGATAACGGATGGATGCTAATGCGCGTTACTGAATGCGAATACCACCACCGCAAAAGAACCACCAAACGCCCCTACAGACCAAAAGCCGAATGCGTAAGACCCTAAAACAAATCTTGCCCCAAACATCGCATTATAACTATTTGGTATTCATTCCACAAGAGATTTAACCGTCAAAACACATCTTGGATGTACCTTGTCAACCTCAGATATGCCTCAACAAAGCAAGAAAGCGCCTCATTCACGCAAGTACATTCAGATAACTCTTGAAGTCGTCTTCATGGTTGCGATTTTAGCTGGACTGCTCTACTACATCGGAACAACAGTTCCTTCAGATTTTAAACCTGGAGAAATGACAATTCTGAGGGGTGTTGACTATATTTACACTGCAATTCTCACTGTCAAAATTGAGTTTTTGCTTCTTGCTTTTCTGATGTATTTTGGAATAAACGTTCTATTCGCGGTTCGGTTAAGACGGGTTCTTAGTAAAAACGGGGTTAAAACATCATTTGGTAAAACATTGCTTGCTCAATATGCAGGCATGTTAACCAGCGACGTCACACCAGGACGCTCAGGCTATATTCTCACACCAGTCTACTTAAGGGATCAAGGTGTGCCAGCATCAAAGGGTCTCTCAAGCATTCTTGGAATTCAAACATTTGAGTTTCTGATTAAAGTGGCTGGCGGAATAGGTGCAGTAATTTTGTTGGTCACAACTGTTCCTGCAAGTACATGGAGCACTATATTTCCAACTCAGCTTTTAGGCGTAAACATTGGATTAATCATCGCAGTACTCGGAATCAGCTTGATGATGGTTGGCGCAGTCATCCTTGCTGCCTTCACATGGTCGAAAAGAGCCATCTCAATATTTGATAAAATTGCAAATTCACGGTACCTCAAAAGATTCACAGGCGGCATAATGGGAAAACTTGAAGAATACAAAGAAAGCTCAAGCAGCACAAGCAAGGCAATCCCAGAAATATTAGGCCTAACCGTCTCATGCTGGATCTTAAAAGGTTTTGAATGGTGGTTTTTAGGCTACGCATTAGGAATCT
Organism: Candidatus Bathyarchaeota archaeon; assembly: GCA_903901015.1. Lineage (GTDB taxonomy): Archaea > Thermoproteota > Bathyarchaeia > Bathyarchaeales > Bathycorpusculaceae > Bathycorpusculum. The sequence goes on from CAIUPH010000014.1 coordinate 15,920, forward strand.
CACAATTAACATGGACATGGTGGATAGCTTTCTTCTTGATCCACCCACTGGTAACTGCCCTCGCTTTCATACCTATTACTCCAGCAGGCATAGGTGTGCAGGAATTTGGAATAGTCGGAATTCTTGGTCTCTTAGGAGTTGCGGCTCCAATAGCAGGCGTATTCGCGCTGCTTGCTCGTGGCTTACTAATCTTTGAAGACCTCGCAGGCGTACCCCAAATCGTGAAATCCACGAGCCTAATCTTTACGCACAAAAAACCCAACGAGACACCGCTACCGCCTCCAATGCCGCCACTTTCACCATAATATTCCTTCGCTAAATTCTCAACTATTCTCACAATTCAGTATCCAAAAGGAAAAACAAGATGAATACCCCATCGATAAGGCAAGCCACTTCAGACGATTGCGCAAAACTAAAAGAAATAATTAATTTGTCTTTTCCAAGGTTTTTCCGCTTCTTCGCCAATCACAGCTTGTGCTCCGAAGAAGGCAAAACCCTCGTCTGTGAACAGCAGGGTACCGTCGCTGGGTTTGCAAAGTTAATAGAATTCAACGTTGGCAGCAGCAAATATGGGTGCATCTTGTGGCTTGCAGTCCATCCTGAGCAACGCCGAAAAGGCATTGCAGCGGCACTGGTTAAGGCTGGTACAGAAACTTTGAAGAAAAAAGGCACAGAAATGGTGTTTGCTTCGGTTCAGCGAAGAAACAAGGCTTCGCTGGCGGCTTTTGGCGGGAAGGGTTTTGTGCGGGTGGGTTTTTGGGGTTTGCGACGCCTTTTCGGCTGGCGGGTTTTTGGTTTTTACCGTGGTATCTGGTTTGCTCCTGGTGAGATAGTTTGGATGCATAGCTAATGTGTTGAATGTCGAGGTTTTGTTTATCTGCGATATTGTCCAGCAATACTTATTGTACAGTACATCAATACTTACTACACAATACACCTGTGTTGTGAAACGCATCGATTGAGGAAAATATGCATCAAAACAAACTAAGCAGGATGACTAATTTGATAAATTTGGTTCTGGTAACTTTGTGGGCGATGGGTTTAGCTGTTAAAATTCGGGTGACAAATCTGCTATTTTCTATTTCTTGAAAAGGGGCTGTTAACTTTCGGGTGATGGGGCATTCGGGCATTTCTTCTGTTGTGGTTCCCATGTTACTTATCGTCTGTATACCGAGTTCTTAAGCATTGAGTTGGAGTGTGGTTTAGTTTGTTAGTGCTTCGTTTTCTTGCAGAGGAATCATGATTAATTCGACTTGGTATTGCTTTGAGGGCACTTTGCTTAGTGTTTTTTGTGCTTGCTTTGGTTTTGACTGCCCTATCCAATAAAGGCTCCAACCAACGATGAAAACAATCGCGCATAGGGGTGCTAATAGAAACACTTTGAGTTTGTTTTGTTTTCTTCTATTGATTGGTTTTACCACGCCGAACACCTGCAATATCTTGTTACTTAATTCTCGATATAAGCTTTGTCAATTGTTAGTCTCGATAAGGTATTAGTCGAACAATTAGACAGAACGGGTGAATCTGTTCCTTCTCTACTAGCGGCACTGTTTGCTTACGTTCTCCATTAGGGTTTGCCATTATCCTGTCCTTCTATTGTATTCCGCAAGCTTCCGCTGGAGTTTTACCGTTCAAACCTTCATGAGGTCGAATATAATTGTGGTAAAGTTGGTAACCTGTTAGAACAGTTGTGCGTTTCTGTTTTAATCCCCTCATGGTCTTTTCGCGGTCTCTGATTTCACCGTTTACCCTTTCCATCTTATTGTTATTGTGTACCTTGCCGGTGAAGGGTATTTTGCGGATATGTTTAGTTCCATCAAACACTTGCTCGCAAGCCACAGAATAAGAAGACAATCCATCAGTAACCAGGGTTTTTGGTTGTTTACCCATTAATCGTTTAGCTCTAAAGAACAACGCTATAGCATCGTGTTTCTCTTTTGTTTCCGCTACCTCTTGAGCTATCCAAAAGCGTGTTTGGGTGTCCATCATTGCGAAAAGATACTTCATGTTTCCGCCGATTTTTATGTAAATTTCATTAGCACAGAAAGTATCTGAAACGTTAGGTTTGATGTTTTCAGTGTAGGCTTTCATTAAGCGTATGTATTTCTTTATCCAATTCAAGATTGTTCAATAAGATACTTTTACACCCATAATTTCTAAGGCGCTCATGGTGTTTCTGAGACTTTTAGGCTTTCTAAGAATTCCTGCGTTAATTCGGTAGTCATATGCATTCCTCGAATTATATTTTAGCGTAAATTGGTCGGGAGAGCAGGATTTGAACCTGCGACAGCTCGGTATCTGTGGCCTAGACAGGCTAGAATGAAGCCCACCATGGGTAGACCTCTACAGCTTCTCCGTCCACTGGACTTGCCAGCGGGCTCGAGAGCTCTGCCAGGCTGAGCTACCTCCCGACAAAGACCATAAAGACAGAAGATTGGAATTTATGTGTTTTGGAATCGACTGCGCGTTCTATGACGTACTAAACGTTTTAATCTTCAAGCAAGAAGAGTTTAAGAAAAGAGGCGCACTTAAATGGCAAAAACAATCGGCATAGTTACATCTGGAGGCGACGCACCAGGCATGAACGCAGCAATCCGCGCGGTCACGCGTGTGGGGCACTCGATGGGGCTTCAAGTAGTTGGGTTCGAACGCGGCTGGGACGGATTGCTATCTAACTGCTGCAAAAAGCTGACTCCACGCAACGTCGGAGGCATAATCCAGCTGGGCGGCACCATGCTGCACACGCTTCGATGCCCCGCGTTTGAGCAGCCAGGCGGAACCGAAACAGGCGCCGAAACCCTGCGCATAAACGACGTCGACGGTTTAGTGGTTATTGGCGGCGACGGCTCCTTCCGCGGCGCCTTGGAACTGGGCAAAAAAAGCGACACTCTAATGGTTGGAGTTCCAGCCACCATCGACAACGACGTCTACGGCACAGACGAAACCATAGGTTTTGACACAGCAGTCAACACAGCTGTTAACATAATTGACAAAATCAGGGACACCGCAATCAGCCATGAACGCGTATTTATCGTGGAGGTTATGGGTCGCAAACGGGGGTTCTTGGCTCTGGAAGTCGGTATGTGTGTGGGTGCAGAAGTTATTTTGATTCCTGAAAACCCAATGCGTACTGAAGACATATGCACCATAATGGATGATAACGCCCGGAAAGGCAAGAGAGCGGGAATAATCGTGGCTGCAGAAGGCTTCGGGGACTCGAGCAAACTGGCGCAGGAGATGCAGCGGCAAACCGAGTTCGAAGTGAGGCTTTCCATCGTTGGCTATGCGCAGCGAGGCGGCAGCCCAACCGCACGCAGCAGATTGCTGGCTAGTTTGTTCGCGGAGCGAGCGGTTGAGTTGATATGTGAAGGAAAGGGAAACATGGCAGTTGGGTTACAGAAGGGCGCAATCACCAGCTTTGACCTTGAAAAGTCAGCAACAAACAAGAAGGTGCTGGATTTGCGATTGTTGAAAGTGGCGGAAATGCTCGCGATTTAAACGCGAGTTTTTTAAATCAGTGACTCGTAGATTTTGCTGGTTTGCAAAGCCACCTTCTCCCAAGTAAAATACTCCAGCACCCTTCGCCTGCCGTTTTCACCCCAGTCCCTCGCTTTTGCGGGGTCACGCAGCACTTCTTTGATGCCCCAAGCTATGTCAGCGGGGTCTTCGCCGTTGATGTGCACGCCGTTCTGGTCTGGTCCGCCGTTCACAACTTGCTCCTTAAAGCCGACGACGCCGCGGGCACCCACCACCACGGGTTTCTCCATGGACATTGCTTCTAAACTGACGATTCCGAAGGGCTCGTAGACTGATGGAAAAACGCAGACGTCTGAGGCAGCGTAGTGGAGGATTCTTTCTTTTTCGGAGACAAAGTCGAAGCGGTAGACGATGTTGTCTTTAATGTTGAGGCGGTCAGCGGTTTCTTCGATGTCGCCCTGTTCTTCGCCCTTGCCAAGGATAACCAGTTTAGTGTGGGGGTATTCTTTGAGCACCATGGGCATCGCCTGCAGCAGATTACGTACGCCCTTCACCCAGGCAAGTCGCCCCACAAAAAGCAGCATGTTCCAATCGTTGGGAATCCCATATTTCTGCCTGATTGTGGCGACATCTTGCTTTTGAACGGTGGCGGGGTCGTAGCGTTTAGGGTCTACGCCATTCCAGACTACGCTGATTTTGCCCGGTTGCCACCCGTGCCGTGTCAAGTCGTCTTGCATGGCGTAGCTGACGGTTATTATTTTGTCCGAGTTCTGAGCCATGGCGCGTTCAAGGTGCGAGACCACTTCGGAGCCTGGTCCGCCGCTTCGACCCCACTCCGTGCTATGGGCATGGAAGACCACTGGGATGTTGGTTTCGTTCTTAATGACTAGACCAGCGATGCTGCTTAGCCAATCGTGGCAGCAGACAACGTCAAATTTGTAGCCTTCTTTTTTTATTAAGCCGTTGATGAATTTGGTCGCGCTCAAAATGTTGTAGATGAATATGTCGTTGAAGAGTTTAATGTTAGTGCCCCATTTCTTTAAATCGTCCACCACAAAAAATGGCCAAATATTGCTTGCATCAGCAATCTGCGGCCTGTGGACTTCGACGCCCTTCATTATTTCCCGGGTTTTGAGCCCGTTGTTGTTTAATGTGAAAACGGAAACGTCATGTCCCAAATCAACATATTCCTGCGTGATGTATTCGGCGTAGGTTCCTAAGCCCCCGACGATTTGAGGCGGATACTCATAAACAAAAAAGCCAATTCTCAAAAAAGTCACCTATAACTCGGTTTATCTAGTGTTTACTTTCTATTTAACTCTTCACGGATGCTTTTTTGGCGAATACACTTTTATTTCAAGCAGCATCAATTAGGTTAGGTGCCAAAGTTGAAGTCAGCGTTAATCGTTTATTTTTCAAGCACAGGAAACACCCAGAAAGTTGCTTTAGCCATCAAAGAAGGGCTCGAAAAAGAAAGCGTCGCTGTCGATTTGAAAACGCCCCAAGAAGCCGCCGACGCAGATTTTGACGGCTACGATTTGATATGTGTAGGTTCACCCTCGATTGAGTGGCAGCCAGCTAAACCCATGGCGGACCTGTTGAAGGCTAAACTGAACCTTTACCGCAGTCAAGGAAAAATAAAGCCATGCGCTCCGAAAGTTCCCGGACAAAACGCGCTGGTCTTCGTCACTTATTCTGGACCCCACACCGGCATCGAGGAAGCAACGCCCGCGGGGAAAACCATGAGGCAGTACTTTGAGCACTTCGGCTTCACAGTTGTTGGCGAATGGTACATTCCAAGCGAGTTCCACGGACGATTGGACATGAGCACTTTGGGCAGGCTTGGCGACCTCAGGGGCAAACCATCGGCGGATGAGTTGGCGAAAATTAAAAAGGACGCAGAGCAGATAGCTAAGAGTTTATTGTAGGAGTGTTTGGTATGGTTAAATCTGTTGATTTGCCGTTGCGGGTTCATGAGGATTTAGTTAAGGTTTCACAGGAATTGTCGTTGATGGCTAAAAAACCGATTTCGCCGTCGATGGCAGTTGATATGCTTATAGAGATTTACCGAGCTCACCTTGGCAACCCTTGCGCGCTAGATTCTTTCAGCCAGCAGCTAAGGAGTCTAAACATCATGACGCCGGAAGAGTTCGACAAGTATTGGGACGAACCAGCAACAACATCCGAAGTCAAGCGCAAGGAAAAAACTAAAAAACAGTAAACTACGTTCTTTCTTCGTTTGACACGGGTTTTATCATGCTTATGCGCTGGTTTTGAGCCAATACTGACCTACCCCCTATAGGTTTCAACATAGAACCTCTATTAGGCTCCAAATATGTTCGTGGCGCATAGCCTCCCCTCTATAGGTCCTGTGCATACCCTTGGATATTAGGATCCAAATATGGACTCCAAAAATTAAATCGTGTTCAGAGCCTTACTGATTAACTGTTCAAGTAATTTTTCCCTGTTGGAAAAAGTCACGTTGAAAATTTCGGCGTCAACTCTTCGCTTAACCTGAGTTACGAGTGGGTCTTTGGCTTTTCCATGCACGACCACCAAAACCAATTTTTTGCTCTCCAATGCCTGCGCCGCTGCTTGCTTGAACTTTTGTGAGTAAAGCTCCATGGGTCCGATTTCGTCGATGGCTATGACGCGGCATTTTTCGAGTGCTTGAGTGATGGCTGCAGTGCCGATGCGGTCAAGGTCACCGAGGTTGACATGGTACTTACCCACCTGTGGGCCATCGCCATTTACGTGAGCCAGCCACCCATGTTTGCCGCTGGTTAAATCCAGGATTTCAAAACCCACCCGCACGTTGTCTTTTCGAACTTCATGGCTAACCATGCCGCCGACGCTGACACCCTTCGCTTTTAATGCGTCCACTATTTTAGTGAGCAAAGTGGTTTTTCCAACTCCTGGAGCACCGGTCAAAATCAGAACTCTCGACATATTCATTTTCATCTTTTGCATCAACCCTACCATAAGTCTAATATGGTGATTAAATTGTTTTCATAACCTACACCTCTGGAGCATGCAAGAATGGCTAATAAAGAAGGCTATGTAGCGGATTTTCCAAGCGAAGTAATCAAGGAAGGCAAAGTACAGATTTTAGTGCCAAAGCTAAAAGCCTACGGCGTTGTGCCTTCGGATTATGCGCCCTCTAAAGCTCCAGTGTTCTACAACCCCGTCATGGAGTTCAACCGCGACGTATCGGTTTTAGCGTTCAAGGCTTACCAGCACATGGTTAACCATGAAATCACCATATGCGAACCCTTCACAAGTCAGGGTATACGCGGAATCCGTTTCGCAGCGGAAGTTGACGGCGTATCGAAGGTTTTGGCAAGCGACATCAGTACTAAAGCATTGGAACTTGCAAAACATAATGTTGAACTAAACAAACTGGAAGAAAAAATCACGCTCAAACACAAGGATGCCAACTGCGTTTTAAGCAACTACGCTTCACCAAAAAAACGCTTCGACATAGTAGACATTGACCCATTCGGCACCCCCGTGCCCTACTTGGATTCCGCGTTTAGAGCCCTAAAAAACAACGGGTTACTCGCTGCAACCGCCACAGATTTAGCTCCCCTATGCGGAGTCCACGCGAAGGCATGCGTGCGCAAATACACCGGCAAACCCCTGCGCACAGAGTACTGCCAAGAGTTGGCTGTGCGATTGTTGGCTAACTGTATGGCTTCGGTGGCGGCGAAGCATGATATCGGAATCCGCATCCTTTTCAGCCACAGCAGCGACCACTACATCCGCGTCTACGCCCAAATCGGCTACGGCTGCCAAAAAGGCGACGAAAGCCTAAAGAATACAGGCTACATCCTGCATTGTTTCGACTGCCTACACAGGGAAATCACGCATCAGATTTACGGAAAAAGCACCCAATGCCCTGAATGCGGCTCAAAAATGGAGTACGCAGGACCACTGTGGACTGGCAGCATCATTGACTCCGCTTTTAATGAGCAGGTGATTAAGGAAAACCAAAGCACCGCCTTCAAAGACAGCGCCAAAATCGCCAAACTTTTAGCTTTAACAAAAAATGAAGCCTTGGCACCCGCCACCTACTTCGTGAATGATAAGTTAGGCGGAAAACTTAAGCTGCCAGCGCCCAGCGTTCAATCAGTTTTATCCGCCCTCAAAGACGGCGGCTTTCAAGCGGTACCCACCCATTTCAACACTAGGGGCATTAAAACAGATGCACCAGCCTTGGCAATGCATAGAATACTCAAAGAAATCGTGGCAGCCAAATAGCCAACTGTTTTTAGCAACAAAAGTTTAAAGAGCAAAACCAATGTTCTAAAAGGGTAAGTGAACAGTCATGACTCAAAAAATCGCAGTTATCGGCACCGGCATGATGGGCGGCGCTATAATCAAAAGTCTCGTTAAAGGCAAAACTTCTCCCTCTACCATTACAGCGGTTGATATTCAAGCTGAAAAACTCAAGGAGTTCGAGGCTTTAGGCGTCAAAACAAGCAGTGATAACGTCAAAGCCGTGGCGCAGGCAGACATAGTTTTTGTCATCGTTAAACCCGGCGACGTGGCAAAGGTGCTAAAAGACATCAGCGAAGAAATCAAAGGTAAACTTGTAATATCTGTTGCGGCTACAGTGCCCCTGAGTTTTCTTAAGAAGAATGCGCCCGAAAGCAAAATCGTCAGGATAATGCCTAACCTCTGTGCCATGGTGCAGGCTGCTTATACCGCGTATTGCTGCACAGAAAACGTGACATCTCACGACAAAGAAACTGTGAAAAGTTTACTGAACATGATGGGTATCTGCGAGGAGATGGATGAGAAATACATGGATGCCATCACCGCGATAAGCGGCAGTGGACCAGGATACATGTCCATAATCGTTGAAGCATTAACGTATGCTGGATTAAAGGTTGGGTTACCACGCGAAATCGCCTTGAAATGTGCAGCCCAAACAGTCATGGGCACTGGCAAACTTGTTCTAGACCTACCTGCAGACCCAGCTAAAATAAGAGACATGACTACAACGCCTGGCGGAACAACCATCGAAGCCATCTACCAAATTGAGCAATCCCAAATTCGCCCCGCCATGATACGCGCCATCGAAGAAGCCACCAAAAAAAGCCAAACCATCCGCGAGAAACTCAACCTCACATAGCGATCCACAATGTTTGAAGCGGTTCTCTTCGACTGGGACGGAACCCTCGCCGACACACGCAAAGCAATAGTGGTTTCATTCCAAAAAGCCCTCAAAGAAATCAACCTTGAAGTTCCCACCCATTACATTGAACGCAGAATCGGCATCGGCGCATCGGAGACTTTCCGCGAAATATTAAACGCCGCAAATAGGCGGGTTGATGAGAAAGTTGTGAAGCAACTTGTTGAGCGCAAGAGTAAAGTGCAAATCGAATTAGCCGAGGAGGTGATGCTGTTTGAGGGTGCACGGGAGCTTCTGGAGATGTTGCATGGTAAGGTGAAGGTGGGTTTGGCGTCTATGAATAACCGCGCTGTGGTTATGCATTTGCTCCAAATCAACGATATTGCCGATTGCTTTGACACCATTTTAACTGTCGAGGCGGTTTCACATTCTAAGCCTGACCCTGAGATTTTCCTCAAGACTGCTGAGCAGCTGAAGGCTAAGCCGAGTGGATGCGTGGTTTTTGAAGATTCCATTTTCGGCGTTAAAGCCGCCAAAGCCGCGGGGATGAGTTGCGTATCTGTTACAACGGGTGTCTACAGTGAGCAAGAGCTTGCCGTAGAAAAGCCTGATTTAATAGTTAAAACCTTAAAAGACCCCCGAATCGCCCAGTTTATTTTCGGTTATAAGACCTTGTGGTAGCGCATACGCAACAACATAGCTTTAAACATTTTTTGAAGAGATATAACTTCACTCTCAAACTGAAAGGAAGAAGCATTTTTGACAATCCAGCTCAAGAAAAGGACTAAACCCTCTGTTTTCCAAGTGTTACTGCTTGACAGAGATGACAGTGCAGACGTTGAAGTTCAAGAATCCAAAGAAGTGGATTTTTTCCAGGTTAAAGAACACCTCAAGAACGGCGGCTCAGTCTTCATAACTAGCAAAGGCTCAGAAAAACTCTCATACCCCAAAACCAAAGCCCAACAAAACTATAGCCGATCCAGGCGAACCTACGGATTTCTCTTCCGACAGCACCTGAGAAGCCCATAACTGTGTGACGTGCACTCAAAGTTCCTTTACCCTCTCTCTTCCAAATAGTTTTTGGGTGCACGCCACTCCCGCTTATCTGTTTTTTATTAGTAGTTGTAACAGAAAACTCTATACAACAACCAACAGGCTGGACTGCAAATTGTGTTTTGTGTTCAGCGTCAGGTTGGACTGCAGATTGGTTGTGCAAACCGCCACTAGTTCTTACTGACCCAATGAACTTGTATATTAGCAAAAACTAACTTCAACTCGTAAAAACGCTAAAACAAGTAAAAGGTACATCAAATAAACACGGAGTTTTAATTTGCGCTGAAATTTAAAAACCCTTAAATCTCCACTGCCTAATATCACCGCTTGGATGCCATAGGAAAACAAGCGATATGGTGTGGATGTACCAATGAAAAGTGTAAAGTTGTTAGGTTTACTTGCAATAGCCCTCGTGATTTCAGCCTGCACTTCCCTTGCAGCTGCCTCCACAGTTACTTTAACAAACAATGGGAAACCCTGTTTATACTCCAATGCAGGGCGGTTTTCCTTTTCCATTTGACACACCAACGCCCACTCCCACAGCTACTCCTGAACCAACCCCAACCCCAACGCCTAAACCAGAACCCACAGTTTACCCAACAGTAACGTTGAACTGCATAAGCATAGCCGCTGCAAGCAACCTCAAAGTCCAAGTAACAGGCACATTGACCTACAACAAAACAGGTATCCCCAGCACAGCCGTATACGTCGGTTTTAGCGCTGATGGTGGAAATCAATGGGAAAACTTTTCGCTCATACAAACCCACGCTGACGGCAGCTTCCAAACGGTCTGGACACCCAACGCAACAGGCAACTATTTGCTGTGTGCCCGATGGTCAGGAAACGATTCGTTGCACTGGATGAACGCAACAGTCAACCTGGCTACTATATCCGATTCTTCGGGCAACGAGTTCTCGGTGGCGTCGAACTCAACGTTATCCAACCTCAGCTACAACTCGACCACAAGAGAACTCATCTTCAACGCAAACGGGAACTCAAGCACAACGGGTTATGCTCAGGTTTGAATTCCAAAAACCCTCGTAAACGACTCCCACACAATGAAATTAGGCATAGATGGACGAACAGTTGCGTTTAACAGCGAATCGCAATGCGACGTGTGGGTTATCTCCTGCGTGTATGCTCAGAGCCAACGTTCTTTCACTTTGACGCTGCCCTTAGAAGAGACGATAAGTCCCGCCGCGACAAACTGGATACTCATTGTCGTTGTCATCGCTGTCTTAGTCGTTCTCGTAGCTGTCGTTGTGGTTGTTAGGCGTAGGCGCAGAACCGCGGCAACAGTCGCATCCATCCTAAAAGAAAATCGCCCAGTATACTAGTTTCAGCGAGCAGAAGACTTGTCTTTTTTATGAGCAGCAGGTATGTAGGCGCATCTTGGGTCAGACCCATGGATATCGCCCGTATAAAACAGTGCTGCAGACCTGCATCCGCCGCAAAGCTCCTTGTATTCGCAGACCCCGCATTTGCCCTTGATGTTAGCTTTGTCCTTGACTTTATTGAAGAACTCGCTGCTTTGCATGTCATCCCAAATCTGCTTTATCGGTTTGTCCTTGATGTTTCCGACTCTGTAGAAGTCGTTGTAGCTACAGGGGATGGCGTCGCCGTTCTCCGCGATACTCATGAATTTGCCAAAGAAACATCTGCCCAAGAAGAAGCCGTTGAACCACTTGTCAAAGTCTGGCATGCCCCGTTGCTTTGCCACGCGTGCGTAGAAGGGAATGTAAACGTTGATGCTTGGCGTGCCGTTGTATTCTTGGGTTAAATCGTAGAGTTTGTTGCATGCCCACTCGTACTGGGCGGGAGTTGGGTCGGCTTTGAGGCAGTCTTTGCTGTATGGGATTAAGCCGTGGAACACAACCCAGCGGGCTCCATACTGACGAGCTAAATCTAAAACGTGGCGCATATCCGCTTCGTTAACGTTGGTGGCGTCGCCAGCGTTAGCGAATGTGTAAACGAGAACGTTCAACAATTTTTCCTGCGCCACCCGCTTTATCAGGGAAACCACTGCTTCGTAGGCGCCTTTGCCGCGAATTGCATCATTGATTTTCTCCGCGCCGTCGATGCTCACGGAGATTTTAGTTTGGTTCTTAACAATTTTTTTGAAAGCATCCTCATCGAGGAGCCGTCCGTCGGTGATTATGCTTGTGCAGAGCCCTTTTTCTTTTGCGTAATCTAGCACTTCAAAGAGGTCTTTACGCAGAAACGGCTGCCCACCTGTGATTCCAAAGAAGCTGGCGCCGAAATCCTCTACTTGGTCAACGATTTTTTTAGCATCTTCTGTGCCGATTTCGTCTGATGCGGCTGGTTTTCCCGCTGAAGTACAGTGGACACAGGTGCTGTCGCATGCGAAGGTGCATCGCCAGGGAATGATGAGTACGGGACCCTTATTTTTCAAGCCTTTAATCTCCGAGGTCTTTATGGGATAATTAGAAACGGTTTTTTCGGTATTTAACGGTTCATGTTTTGTCATGAGTTTTCAATCCTTTGAAGATTTTAGTTGGTAACGATTTCCAACGCTGTTGTTGACGAATGCGTCGGGGAATTCTTTTGCTAACGCATGGTTAGCCCGCCATCCTGTGCAGTGGCAGGGAACTATGAGGTTGGGGTTGATTTTTTTTAGTTCTTCAAGGGTGGGTTGGATTCGGTTTTCGTATTCTTTGCCTGCCAAGTGGAAACCGCCCAATACCGCGTAGATACGTGCTGTTCCCGTAATTTGCTGGGCATAGCGTACTGTGTTTATTATGCCTGCGTGGGCGCATCCAGAAATAACGACCAAGCCTTTGTTCTTGAGGTTGACGACGAGGGCGCGGTCATCTAAAACACAGGGGTCAGGTTGCCATGTGCTGCCCGTTAAAAGTTTGTTTTGCGGGAACCCTTTCTCGAACGCTGATTCTCGCGGAATCTCGCCAGTTACGCAAACGAAGTCGTTGGCTATTAGGTAAGGTTGTTTTGTGTTAACGATTTTGGCAGGGTGCACTTGGGTTGGTGTTGGGAATTGGGGATGCTGCCTTAAGGCTCCATGCGAGTTTGCTGTTCCACGGATCTTAAACATGTCTTCATGAGCGATTATCGTCAATTCAGGTTTTCCAATGGCTTTCACTGCGTTTTGCAATCCGCCAAAATGGTCGTAGTGCCCATGTGAAAGAACAACATAGTCTGTTTCAGATAAATCCAGTCCCATCCGCTGAGCATTCATTACGACCCCGTCAGAGCTGACCCCAGTATCGAACAGGATACTGCAGGTACTATTTTCCCCGAAAACGCGAACAAACATTGAAAAACCATGTTCCGCAATAGGCAGAACGGTATGGGTTTGACTCCATTCTTCGCCGAACCGTTCTCTGGTCCACTGTCTTAACGGCTGAACCTCCCTTCGAGGGGTACTGGAGAGAAAATCTATCGAATTATCTACCAAACTAATTATTTCTATTTTTGTTGCTTCTTTAAGCAAAAGATTTTTGATTTCCAACGCCACTCCCGCTAAAGAGGTCCTCTGTAATGAATGGTTGTGGGGCACCCGACGCATTTTTTGTTTTCAAACCGACTGCATGGATCACACTCTACTTTGCAGGGCGCCACCTTGTTTTCTTTATGCACAAGGTTTTCCCTTATTTGCAGAAAGGGCGAGAAATACGTGTCGCTTATTGGGTAGAATTCTGAGCGACGAATTCCTTTGCTGCATCGCAGTGAACATTTTTCCATGGATATGCTTTCGAGGGTTTCTTTTGTTTCAGCCACGACCAGCGCGATTAAGTTATAGCCGCCCATGGTTTTGAATATCTGGATTATCCTGGGGCATTCTTCGAAACGGTCAAGGACGTTTTGCATTGCTTCGGCGCTTTCCATTTCGAGCATTACGATTGCGGGGTAGAGTCCGAGGGCGCTTGGGTTTATCAGGGCTGAGATTTTGATTATGCCTTTTTTTATTAGGTTTTCGAGGCGTTTTTTGGTTCCCATGCTTGTGAAGCCTGTTAGTTTTGATAGTTCCTCAAGGGTTGTTCTGCCATCTTTTTGGAGTTGGGTGATTATTTTTCTGTCTACGTCGTCCACGGTTAATCACTTATGTTTAGAAAGTAAACATAAAGTATTAATAATGTTTACTACTTAAACAGCCACCAATCAACATAAAAAAGGAGAAAAACATTTTGACAAAAATCATAATACCCGTCGAAAACCAAAACGGACCCGACTCAACCGTTGCCCAACACTTCGGCAGAGCACCCAACTACGCCATCATAGAACTAAACCAGAACAAAGACATAATCAACGTTAAAACCCAAGCAAACACAAACGAACACATGGGCGGAACAGGCCACCCGCACGACACCCTGCTGACGGAAAAACCAGACTACATGATTGTCTGCGCCATGGGACCCGGCGGATTACAGAGCTTCAAAAACGCAGGCGTCACGGTGTTAAAAGCAGAGGGCACCACGGTTAAAGAAGTGATAGCGAATTTCAAATTGGGCAAGCTCCAAGATTTGGTCGGCGGCTGTGAACATGCCCATGAACACCACCACTAAGATGAATCGCCAAATCTAATTATTTTATTCTTTTTTGTGCTACTATTTGCAGAATCTGCCGTCATCTCTGGTTGACGAGAGCTTGTTGATTTTTTCGGTGAACCAGCCAATTTTATCGGTTTTTCTGCAGTCAAACTCTGGGACATAGGGTTTGATGTCTATCAGCGGGGTGCCGTCGATGATGTCTAAGTCTTGAATGTGCAAGGTGTTGCCTTCGATTCTTGTGAGTTTCACTGTGGATATGCCGATTGGGTTAGGTCGGGCTGGGGCGCGGGTTGCGAATACTCCGTGGAGCTTGTCGTCCAGAAACGGCTTAACCATCAAAGAACCGGCTTTGACTAGGTGAAAGTGGTAGAGTAGCATGATGTGTGAGAAGCCTTCAAGGTCCACTAAGCCCTCGGCGTATTCTACGTAGATTTCGATGGTTCCCTTTGCGCCTGTTGACGCCGCGGCTTGTATGGGAATGTTTTTGGGGTCTTTAAACGGCGAATGCACGATGCCGATCGGCTTGTACGTTAATGAATCCACCAATACTTCGCTCCTTTGAACGGTTATTGGTGACTACAGTTAAAAAAAGATGCTCCCCAAACACCCATGAAAACTAAGTCAACTTTAAATCAGCAAATCACCATTGTTAACTTGTGGTTTTAATGGCAAAATTAAAGGCTAACGCGAAACTTTTAGAAAACGTCAAATTAGTAACAGACAATGGCCGTGGACACAGTGTGGTCTGCGATTTATCCGAGGCTGCGGGAGGAACAAACGCTGGACCAACCCCGCTGGAGCTGGCTTTGATGGCGCTGGCTGGCTGCGGAGTCGTAATCTACGCTGACGTCTGCAAGAACAGCAAAATCGACCCAGGCAACATCGAAATCGCGGTGGAAGCAGAAAAAACACCCGGTTCACCAATATTAAGCGATGTAACCATGAAAGTTAACATTGAATCGAAAGTGCGGAAAGGCTTGGTTGAAGCAGCCTGGAGAAGAACAGAAGCAGGTTGCCCTGTGATGCTCGTTTTCAAAGACCAAGTTCCCGTTAAAGTAGATGTGGAAATAAAGGCGACACAGTGAGCCTTTTTAACAATTTTTTTTCCTTTTTAAACACAGTGCTTGCATAGTTTTTTTTTCGGAACAGTTTTTTTAAGCAACCTCTCTTTTACGTTTAAGTGAGGAGAAGAAGGAGAATGGAAGAAGACACACTGTTTACTATGCGCCAGCTTAATTGTAATCATCAAAAAGAGGAATTGTACACGCAAAGACGCTTCGACATCTTAAACGGCTTCGAATACAACCTGACAAGGTGCCTTAACTGCCACAAAATCGTGGAGTTAGAAGCAAAAAAATTCTCTAAATAATTGCCTTCTACCTGTCTTTTGCGTAGAGGTACAGTTCGCCTTTTTTGAGCATATCAAACGCCCGCTGCGTCTGCATAGTTGTAAGCTTGCAGGTTTTAGGGTCTTTGAGGAACGGGAGGCTGTCGGGTGCGTTCTTGATTACATGCAGGTCTTCCCAGTTTATCTTCAAATCTTCTGAAGGAATGTGGGTGTCGACATCCATGGCCCATGCGCCTGCGTCAAGTTCGCCGCCTTCCCGCATAGCCGTGAAAAGACCCCAAAGGCTTTTGTCGTCGAGGTTATAGAGGAAAATTACTGAGCCTGCCTTAATTTTTTCTTCGTCGGGCTTGGTTTTTTCATCCGCGCAGGTGTAGCGTTTGTTGGTTAAGCATTGCTGCGGTGAAGCACTTTCAGTGACCCCTCCACTCACCCGCAGAGTCGCTTCTGCACCCGCCTTTTAAGCATTATCCACGATAACGGTGCCTCCGTAGAGAAAAAATGACCCAAAACCAAATGGAACCCCAAGAAGACCTACTCGTGTCATTGACGCTCCACAACTTCAGCGCTGAAATGCTAAAAGAATTCGCCCTAAAGATTGTCAAGCCCTACTTCGGCGGCAACATGAACGAGGCGATGAGACGCTTGATGGAAAAAGCCATATCTGAAGAAACAATGGTAAATCAAGCTGTAGTAGAAACAAAAGGTTAACCTCCAAACTTTAAAAAAATAAGAAAAAAACGCGTTCGGTCAAGTAATCTACACTCGTATTGCCGCCCGCATCACCAACGTCGAGTTGCCGCTTTCGGTTATCA
>CAIUPH010000015.1 GCA_903901015.1 Candidatus Bathyarchaeota archaeon
AGAAGCGCCGACCACACCGCTCATCCAGACTTTTCTGCCATCAGATTTGATGACTCAGCAGCTGATTTTGTCGCTGAAGGGCAAATGGTTCGGCATGCTCCGATGGCTTGGCATAACCGAGAACAGTCAAGGCGTCACCCTCAAATGGATAACTGAGGACGGCGCCATCCAAATCGCAGCCAACATCCAAGGCACCGCGTTAAACATCGAAGCCAAATTCTTAACCAGCAGCAATCTCAACCTGGCGCTGAAAGCTTCCTACCAACTCATGTCACTGATAGGCAAATTATGCATCAGCTCACAGACAGCTTCCGCCATGACCCGCAACGTAGGCTACTTCAGCGGCTACGGCAGCTACCTCCAAACCTAAACAGGCGGATTGCTTCACAACCAGCCAGCGCACACGTAGCATGGTCAGCCATAAAACTACTACAGACGCTTCTCCAATAACCCCCGCTTTCAATCAATTCCTTGCTTAGTGCCCGATTGCATTGTGCAGTCATTGGTTTCACTGCTGTAGGTGTTTGTGAAGTAATTCAAGAATTCAGTTGTACGAACCTATTAGGATCCAAATATCTTACCATTGCAGAAACCGAGGAGGGGGGGTCGATTGTGCACGAACATATTTGGATCCGAGGGGTGTGCCGTATTCTGTTTTTTGGTGGTTTGTTGCTTTTTTTCTGTTACTCTAAAGTTGATCATCAGGAAAGTTAAACAGTAAAGAAAACACAAAACCGAATTGTGCACAGAACTCGGATCCTATTAGAGGTTCTATGCACAAACCTATAGGGGGTAGGATCGTATTGGCGTTTGCAAACCGAACAGACCGTGTTTAGCCTAAGCATTTTCGAAGTTTTGCTGCTTCAACCAAGGCTTTCTTAGCTTCAGAATCCTCTCCGTCGAGATATGAGATTAAGAAGTTGTTTGTAAAGTTCTCGTGTTTGCGTTGCAGTAGTGTTCGAGGTCCAAGTTTTATGTCAAGTTCTTCTTCGACGGCTTTAAGGTCGGCTAAGATGCGGGTTAAAGCTAATCTTAACGTGTCGATGTTCATGTTTGCGCGTTTAGCAACTTTCGGGTGCATTTCCATGAGCATATTGACGTTTTCCCATGATACGTAACCGCCAACTGACGCAAAATCATGTTTCAAATTCACGTAATGCTTGTTTAAGACGCTTGATTCTTGATCTGTTAACTCTTCAAGGACTTTGGCGCCTATAAACTCCGGCGGCACCCCAATGCTGTATAGTGAAGCAGCAAACGGTATGGCTCTTGGTAAACTGACGCCTGCAACGCTTCTGCTGTAGCCAAACAAACCAATATGGAGTTTTCTTGCCCTTCGCTGCGGAACGTAAGGGGAAATGCAATTCACTAACGGCGCAAGAACTTCCGCTACACATTCATATTGATGTCTACTTTTTTCAAGCACGTTCAGCAAGGTTTTTTCTTCGGCAGCATCTATAGTTTCTGGTTCACCGTTTGGTAAGCGGCTGTTTAGGGTTTTAACTAATTCCTGCACTTGTGCAAGAGGATAATCGTATCTTGCAGCTGATTGGATAGTTACGGTGGCTAAGCCTTTGTATTCTTCCAGGAAGTTCTCGGTGTTTTCTGGTGAAAGGTGCCCTCTGAAAGGTTTGGATCCCACGCCGATTATGGGGTGA
>CAIUPH010000016.1 GCA_903901015.1 Candidatus Bathyarchaeota archaeon
GACAAAGTGGAGCAGGACTGGGTTGAAACAGGCGTACCGAAACTAGTCGATGAAATAATGAATAGCTACCGAAAATACGGCGGCATGGACCACCTTGAAGGGCGAGACCTACCCTCGAAGAAAGTAGTCATCGACGTTTTAGAGGATTTGTTCATGGTTCTTTTTCCAGGGTACTTGGGCGATTCAGAAATCACCAAAGCCAACATAAAATACCACCTCGGCTCCACCGTAACCTCAGTTTACACAAGGCTCACCGTCGAGGTTGAACGCAGCCTTAAGTACATCTGCAGAAAAATCAGCGAGTGCCCACAAGACGTGTGCCAAAAACGCGCCCACGTAGTTGTGAAAGAGCTTCTTGAGAAACTGCCCGAAATCCGCTCCATGCTAAGCGGCGACATCCAAGCAGCATACAGCGGCGACCCCGCGGCGGTGAGCACCGAAGAAGTCATATTGAGTTACCCATGTGTACTGGCGATAACCACTTACAGAATAGCCCATGAACTCTACCTCAGCGGCGTACCGTTGATTCCAAGAATCATGAGTGAACACATCCACTCACAAACAGGCATAGACATCCATCCAGGCGCCAAAATCGGCAAAAACTTCTTCATCGACCACGGCACAGGCGTCGTCATCGGCGAAACCGCGGAGATAGGCGACAACGTCAAACTCTATCAGGGCGTAACGCTTGGCGCATTGAGTTTTCCCAAGGACGAGAAAGGAAACATCATTAAAGGGCGCAAACGCCACCCAACCGTCGGCAACAACGTCGTCATCTACTCAGGCGCAACCCTGCTGGGAGCAGAAACAGTAATCGGCGACAACGTCGTCATCGGCGGAAACGTCTGGATAACCTCCGCTGTACCTTCAGGAACAAAAATCACCATCGCAGCGCCAGAACTCAAGTACAAGATGGAGAACCATCACCCAGAAAAAACCAAGCCCTAAATTTTTGGGCTCAACTTTTTTTGAGGCCTGTTACGCTGTTGCGACCTACCCTCGTCTCTATTTTAGGGTCAAATTTTTTGGCAAACGGACCTACGCAGCAAGTCTAATGGCTTCTGAACAATCAACTGAAAGTAAAAAAGGAAACTAAAAAAGTTAAACTATAGCAAACGGAAGTTTTCTTTCACCGTTGTCAGAACTACATGTGTGTTGGTGCGTTCTATGTAGGGCAGCGAGAGCAGTTTTTTGGTAAATGCGCCGAGGTCTTCTCGGCTTTTGAATTTGCCGATTATGATGGCGTCAGTTAAGCCCGTGACGTCGTAGACTCCGCAGACGTTTGGAATTTTAGCGATTTCGTTCTCTGTTTCAACGAGTCTGCCTTTGGAAACGGTGATTTCGGTAACTACGGTTAATTGGAAGCCGAGTTTTTCATGGTCCAAAAGGACGGAGTAGCCTTTGATTAAGCCGTCTTCTTCCATTTTTTTGATTCTGGATAAGACTGTGCCGACTGAAACGCCAACGTTCTTGGCTATTTGTCTGCTTGAGAACCTTGCATCCTCCAAGAGGCCTTTGAGGATTTTTACGTCGGTTTCATTTAATTCCATAATTATCTATCCTGCACGTTCTTTCAATTTAACACTGTTTTTTGGAACAGCCTTTTGATAATCAGACGTTTAGGTTAATAAAAGTTTAGTTTTTCCCGCCCAAGTACGGATGCCGATTAAGCCCGCAAAAACCCCAAAACAGCTGTCTTTAACATGAAATAGATAGTAATCTTAAATTAGACCAAAAACCCCAATAGTTCTGAGCCACCAACATGCAAACCAAATACGACACCATACTGGTTCTCGACTTCGGCGGACAATACTGCCACCTTATAGCCAGAAGAATCAGGGAACACGGCGTCTACTCAGAAATCGTCCCCAACGACATCTCACCCGAAGAAGTAGCGGCTCTAAACCAGAAATTCAACGTTAAAGGACTAATATTTTCAGGCGGACCCTCAAGCGTCTACGAACCAAACGCACCCAAATTGCACCCACGCATCTTAGAGGTTAACCTGCCGATTCTCGGCTTATGCTACGGACATCAATTGTTAGCCCAGATGACGGGAAGCAAAGTTGAACCCGCAGCCTGCAAAGAATACGGCATCGCCCAAGTCTCAATCGACAAACCCGTCGGCGTCTTGGAAGGGCTAAGTGAGAGCGAGCAGGTTTGGATGAGCCACGGCGACACCGTTTTCGCGCCTCCGCCAGAGTTTGAATCGTTAGCTCATACAGAAAACTGCCCCATCGCCGCGTTTAGGCACAAAACCAAACCAATCTACGGTCTCCAGTGGCACCCCGAAGTTATCCATACCCCAAACGGCAATCGAATGCTCCAAAACTTCATCTTCCAAGTGTGCAAGTGCCAAGCCAACTGGCAGATGGAAGACCTCATCGGCAAAATGGTGAAAGAACTTAAAGCCGAAACGGGCGGAGCCACAGCAATCATCGGGTTAAGCGGCGGCATAGATTCAAGCGTCGCAACAGTACTTGCAGCTCAAGCGCTGGGAGAAAAGTTGACGGCGGTTTTTGTCGACCATGGGTTCATGCGGGAAGGTGAACCTGAACAGATACGCGAAACATTCCAGAAATACCCCATCAAGTTCATTGTGGCTAACGTGCAGGACCGTTTCATGGCAAAGCTCAAAGGCGCAGTGGAGCCAGAAATGAAGCGTAAAGTAATCGGGGAAGAATTCATCAGGGTTTTTGAGGAAATCGCCAACGATTCAGACGCCGAATACCTAATCCAAGGCACCATCTACCCAGACAGGATTGAATCTGGCTTCAGAAAAGGCTCCGACAAAATCAAAAGCCACCACAACGTAGCCGGATTGCCTGAGAAGATTAAATTCAAGAAAATCCTCGAACCCCTCCGCGACCTCTACAAAGACGAAGTCCGCAAGGTGGCGCGGATGCTGGATTTGCCCAAAGAAATCGTGAATCGCCAGCCGTTTCCAGGACCAGGCTTAGCAGTACGCATAATCGGCGACTTAAACGAGGAAAAAGTCACTATCGCCAAGAGAGCCGACAAAATCGTTCGGGAAGAAATCGAGAAGAACAACCTGTCAGAGAACCTTTGGCAGTACTTTGCAGTGTTAACAGATACAAAAGCCACAGGCGTCAAAGGCGATGCACGCGCCTACGGCTACGTCGTCGCGGTGCGGGCAATGGAGAGCCGAGAAGCCATGACCGCCAGCTTCGCCAAACTGCCCTACCCAGTGCTGGAGAAGATTTCAACACGAATAACCAACGAAATACCACAGGTCACCCGCGTAGTCTACGACATCACCCATAAACCGCCAGCAACCATCGAATGGGAATAACTGGACAAGACTTTGGCGCTTAACTTTTCGTTTCTACTGATTTTCAACGTGGTAATGACTTGAAAAAGCGCCAATACGACCTACCCCCTTAGTGATTTGTCTACCCCCTATAGGTTTGTGCAATGAGTTCCTAATAGGATCCGAGCCCTGTACACAATTCGGTTTTGTGCTTTCTTTACGGTTTAACTTTCCTGACGGGCAACTTTAGAGTACTAGAAAAAAAGCAACAAACCACCCAAAAAACAGAATACTGCACACCCCTCGGATCCAAATTTATTCGTGAGCAGCCTACCCCTCTATGGTTTCAACATAGAACCACTAATAGGCTCCAAATATAACAGGGAAGAGCAGGCAACCCCATAATTGTTTATATAAAAACATGCGAATAGGTTAATGCATAACAAAGGTGACTCTTTGAAAGCGTTGATTTTAGCAGGCGGCTTCGCCACAAGACTGCGGCCTTTAAGCTGCGCGAGACCCAAAGTCCTCTTCCCCATAGTTAACAAGCCCCTTTTGCAGTGGACTTTTGAACGGTTAACCAA
>CAIUPH010000017.1 GCA_903901015.1 Candidatus Bathyarchaeota archaeon
GCGCCGAGGATGGGATTCGAACCCATGCGGAACGGATGTTCCACGGGCTCTCAAGGCCCGCGCGTTAACCACTCTGCCACCTCGGCACAGACAAGCCAACAGTTCTAGTTCACTGTGTCTTAAATGTTTACCGAATCCAAAGTAAACCTGCCATCGACAAAAAGTACTTAACACACAAACATAACCGTAGTTTACATGCCAGCAGCCACAACCATACAGGTGCCAAGCAACATACTCGACGCCATCTACGCAGGCGCCAAAGAACTCTACCCGCGCGAGAGCTTTCTTTTGCTGCGGGGCAAAAAACACAAAGGCGTCATCAGCATCACCGACTTGGTTTTAGCGCCGTTTGCCGCTCACGAAGAAGGCGCCGTTCACTTCAACCCTTACATGTTCGCGGGCGATTTCTCCTTGGTTGGTACGGTGCATTCTCATCCCTCAGGCAACATTTCGCCAAGCCACACTGACTTGAACTATTTTTTTGGGCGAATCCTCATGATTGTAGGTCCCCCGTACGAAGGAAAAGGCTGCATTGCAGCGTACGATTCAAACGGCGACAAAGTGTCCATAGAAATAACGGCGCCGCTAGAATGTGACGATGAAGATTTCTATTGAATCGTATCTTGGGCTTTTTTGGCGATTACCGCTAACTGGTACTGCGTGATGAAGTCTATGGCGAATTTGTCGGCGCCCTTCTCAGTGCCCTTGTGCATGCGGTCCACGGATTTACTGCGCAGATGATGGTAGAATTCGTGGATGACTACGAAGGGGTTGACGAGTACGTCGCTGTTTAAAACGGATATGGTCTGGTTCTTAGAGGTGTAGCAGCCGTACGCGGTAACTGTGTGTCCCTTTGGCAAGCCCACCTTCAAGTTGGGAACATTAACCTGGTATTTCTTTGCTAAAAGCTCGATGGCGTCCTCTGTTTTACCGCTCAAAATCAGCCAAACAACCATGGGTTTAAAGTTATCCTGCGCCAACGCAAATCAAACCTACAAGGCAACGCTGCTTAATTAACCGTTTATTGTCCGTAGGTTCCTCTGCGGATTTTCTCTGCAAGCAAATGGATGAATTCAATCGGCCAAACATCATCGCAAACGTCATCGGTCAATATTTTACGTTGGCGGTACATGGATATCAAATCGTTTTTTAACACGAGAATTAAAAGGAATTTGTGGCCGTAAGTGCGTTTGAAAAGCGAGTATTTGCGCGCCTGCTTCTTGGTCATTTCAAAATGCGGTTCAAGAATGATTTTTCTGCCCTGAACAGTCTTCTCCAAAATAAAATCAGGAGTGTAGACTTCGTTTGGCAGGGGAAAACTGATTGTTTCATAGCCAAAAGGAATGTGCATTCGCAGCAGGGTCAATGCGGTTTTCTTTTCCCACCCGCTCTTGTAACGACTCATCTTCTGGTAATACGCCTGCGGTTGCCCCGTGATTTTCTGCATACGGTCAAGAAAATCAAGCGCGGTCTTCAAGGTTACGCGGTTGAGGGTTTTTTGTTTAAGCCATCTGCCCAAGAGGAAAAATGGGTAATCAACTTTTGCAGGATCTTTAGGAAAGAGCTGTTTTGCAAACGCAGTCAACTTTTGCCGGGCTTCCGCCGCGGATTGTTCATCTCGCCAAATTGAAGGCGAAGCCGAGTTTATCAAGCCAAGGCTTGCGGCGACATTGACGTTTTCCTTGGTTAAGGGCACGTAAAGGTCTTCAGAAAGAAAGTGGTCGTAGATGTGCAGGTCGGGCTGCGGGCGCACCATCCACCGCATGTAAATCCACGCGCGGTCCCTATGGGGTCCGCTGAGTGCAGGGACGTTTTGCGCGATGTCCTCGATGAAGTCTTTGGGTTTGGTGAATTTCTGAGTGTATTTCAGGAGGTTTTTTTCGGCTTTAAGCTTCACGAACAAGTTGATTTGTTCCAGGATTTCTGAGGCGGCGTTTTTGTTCGGTCCTAAATCGGGGTAGAAGTCGGCTTTCACGATTTCTTCTTCGAAGAGGTGGGCTTTTTTGATTTCGAACAGGTTGCTGCCCAAGGCTTCATGCAAATACACCATCAGCATCCTTGCGTTTTCTGGGTACCCAACCACCGTATCGTCAAGGATCGAGGCGACAAGCAGAAAATAGTGGGCTGCGGTTTTTCTGTCTTCGGGTTTGTCTGAGTATGGATTAACGAGTAGGCGTGGGCTCATGCGGCGGTCCCATTGGACGTCAACGACGTTTGAATTCTTATTGATAAAATCTATAAGCATCGAGAGCACTTCGTCGTTTGCAGCCATAGCCTTACCAAGCCCAACCATATTATGTGTGAGGAGCCTTAAAACTTCTGTCATAGCCCTTGCTTCCCCGTGACCTCCAAGCTTTATGAAACTAAATTCTCTGAATTCTTAATTCATAACTAATTTAACATTAACCACCAACTAGACAGCAGGGTCAAGCTAATTCAAAATCTCAATCAAAACGGAAAAATTTCAGGAGCACCTAAGGTGTCATTTCCAACCAAAAAGAACGTTCTTCGAGAACTGCATGTTGATAACGACCCTTGCGTTCTGGAAGTTTCAAAACAGGCACTATTGAAGGAAAACAACTTTGAGATTGATACTGCCACGTCTGTCAATACAGCAATCGAAAAAATAGGGCAAAAACGTTATGAGGCAATATTTTCCGATTACCAGAAGCCCAAAAAAAACGGATTAAAATTTCTAAATATACTGTTTATTGGAACCATTGAATTAAGTATTATTCGAACAAAACTGGACGGGGACTAAAAATAAGGTTAAAACACCAGTTTATACTCAGCATATGCGGCTTTGCAATAGCTATACTGGTTGTTTTCTCTTCAATCGTTGTTATAAATCAGAACCTGTCTAAACTCAGCGAAAATTCAGCTTCTGCCCAAAGCATTCAAAATGGAGCTAGTGACCTAAGTTATCTTTCCAATAATTTCTTTCTTTATCAAGAAAATGAAAAGCTTGTTGAATGGAGAACAAAGCTGATCTCACTTGTAAATGACATTTCAAAACTTAATTCGACTGATCCGCAACAACAAAAACTTGTCAATAACATCAAAGCTGATGTTGGGAATATAGCCTTGAGTTACAGTGATGTCGTAACTTTTCTTTGGAATGCCCCTCGGAATATGAGCGTAAGAGCCACGCCTGAATTTCAGATAGCGTGGAATAAAACCTCGGAGCAATACCAAGCGCTTAATTTAGACGCTACTTTGCTGATTTCATTTTTGAATGAAAAGGCAAACCAATTGAAGTCAACAATCACAGAGCTTATTTTGGCAGTCTTCGGTTTGTTTGGCTTGTATTTTCTTACGAACTATCTCATAACTTATCGGCGTACTTTGAAGTCAATTTTGGGTCTTAAAGATGCAACCACTATTATTGGTTCAGGTAATTTAGAATATCAAATTCCGGTCAACCGCAAAGACGAAGTAAGTGAACTCGCCGTTGCATTCAACCAAATGACGGCGAATTTGAAAACTGTGACAACATCCAAAACTGAGCTTGCTGAAGAAATCGTTGAACGTAAAGCTACTGAGTTAGAATTGAACCAAACTATGGAAAAGTTGCTGTCGGTTAATGAAAAACTAGGGGTTGTGGGTAGCTTGACTAGGCATGATGTTCGTAACAAGCTTTCAGCGGTGACTGGTTATGCGTATTTGTTAAAGAAAAAACATGCAGATCAACCTGACATTGTTGATGGTCTAGTCAAGATGGAGCAGGCAGTTGGGGATTCGATGAAGATTTTTGATTTTGCAAAGATGTATGAGCAAATTGGAGCAGAAGAGCTCACTTACGTTAATGTTGAAGAGAAGCTAAAGGAAGCGTCTGCTCTTTTTTCGGGACCTATACCAACGATAATTAATGAATGCCACGGGTTAACGGTGCTGGCAGACTCATTTTTACGGCAGCTATTTTACAATTTTATCGACAATACGAGAAAGTACGGCAAGAAAACGACAGCCATAAGAGTGTACTTTGATAAGACTGGCCAAGACTGCTTGAAATTGATTTATGAGGATGACGGTGTAGGCATATCTTTGGAGAATAAACCAAGATTATTTAAAGAAGGCTTTAGCACTGGGGGCAGCACAGGCTTTGGTCTTTTTCTTACCAAAAGAATGATAGATGTCTACGGCTGGACAATAACTGAAGAAGGGGAAGAAGGAAAAGGAGCAAAATTCACAATAAGAATTCCAAAACTTAGCAAGAGCGGGCAAGAAAACTTTCAAATTACATAATTTTATAGTTAAACTGGGGTTCAGAGTCAATCGCTCCGAGTCTTGCGCAGATTGAACAACATTGGTAAACTTTCTTCGAAAGAACCAGAGGTTTAAGAGGATTGAAAAGAAAATCGCTAACCCAAACAGGCTAAAGACACATTTCCATAGGTTTAGATATTGGAAAGCTACAAAAGAACTGCATAATTTCCATAACAAGGAAAGAGTACAAATAATACTCGGCCATAAAACCCAAAACTTAACAGAAACATAGTTGCACATTGACAAGATGCTTTACCTATAGAAAGCTACAGATGGCTTTATCGTTAAAGTTGTTGACAACTTAGATGATGCAGTAAAACTTATGGAATTAGGTTTTGAGTTCCATACTGAGTTTGCAGGACAAAAACTATTTAGGAAGCGAAAATGATGCTAAAAGAAGCGCCTACTGAAAAACCTAAGCGGTTATATAGGAAAACGTCGTAGAAACAATGCAAATGTGTGGACCGGTCGTCTAGCCTGGTTAGGACATCTGCTTGACGTGCAGAAGGTCGCCGGTCCGAATCCGGCCCGGTCCACTCTATCTTAGGTCTGAGTCCTCACAAAGCTTTTATGGTAAACACGTCAAAACGTCAGTTAATTCGCCCAGCGCAATGTCGTCTTCCTCAAAACGCAAGTACCAGTCCTTGTTAGAGGATGTAGACGTAAGACGTTGGCACGATAACGTATCTATGGGCTCATCTGTAACGGCAGATGTATACTTGAGGCGACTTGTATTTTTCTGCGAGAGCCATAATAATAGTCCAAAGAATTGATTGTTCTTGATGAAGTCGAATTGTATTATATGCTCCTTGATCTTGCCCTGTTTTAGCGAGAGAATTCAATAACATTTTGAATTATTCTGAGAGTAGATTCCCAGTTAACAATATTTATTAGTACTCACGACTTATGATTTAAAGTGTTGAGTGAGTACTATGGCAACAATAAACAGGCCTAACATTCAAAGAAAATTGCGATTCCTCATTCACGGTTTGGGCTTAAGCAGTTTAGGTAGTGCATTACTCCTTCAAAGCACAGTATTTACAAGTATACTTAAAAATGGGTATTTTAGAGGAATAGAGCAGAACCACATCATACTATACTCCGAGATTGCTTTAACAGGCTTTGCAATAACCTATTTTGCATATATGCTAATCAAGTTCATTTTTCCCAAAGCATGATCAGCTATAGCTAAGTATCACCGCTAATTTTTGAACATTAGGGACTTTTTCTAACCAGTGAATATGGGAATAAGTTCGTTTTTGTTCTTTGTGATTTTATTTTAGTACTCTTAACTGTTTTTGCGATTTCGTATTGTGGTTATCTTCTTTGACGTTTTGTTCTCTCCAAATTGACATATTATAGAAAGTAATTGTGGGTCTTTGAGAAAAAAATGACGCTTTAAAAAAGGAAAAAAGGAAAGTTTTTAGCTTTTCGGAGTAGGTGTAGCGATGGGGTTTGCTTGTTTGTTTTGTTTCTTTTTTCTTCGTCTACGCCATGCCAGCAGCAGGAACGCTATGAGTAGGAGGATTAGTATGATAAGTGCTGATTCAGCGACGGTGAATAGAACTGTGGATTGCTCCCAGTTTGCTGTCTCGGTGATAGGGTTGGTCATGGTAACGGTTTGGTTGTTTACGGTGCCGCTGTATGAGTTCTTGCCTATTCCAGCCCAACTTGTGAATGCATATTGTGTGCCAGAGCTGTCTGTGCCTTGTGAACCTACACTAAAGTTTGCGGTTGAACCAGCATAGTACCATCCTTCTCCAGTAGGATTACCGTAAGTTGAATTGATTGTTAAGTAGTACTGTGTTTGGTAGGTAATGTTTTGGGATGTAACTGTTGGAACGTGGATTTTCATTGTGTTGGTGCCATTTACTACATATTGGGTTGAGTTGTTTTCTTTTATCGTGCTATTTATTGTCCAGGTATAATCGCGAGCTTGGATTCCGCTAAAGGTTATTGTTGATGTTGTGGAGGATTTGGTTTGTCCGTTGAATGTTATATTCCATGATTTCCCTGAGGGTAAGCCTTGTTCTTTGAAAGTTACGGTGTAGGTGGTTGTTGGGTTAGTTGCAGTTGGAACAGGAGTTGGGGTTGCAGTTGGAACAGGAGTTGGGGTTGCAGTTGGAACAGGAGTTGGGGTTGCAGTTGGAACAGGAGTTGGGGTTGCAGTTGGAACAGGAGTTGGGGTTGCAGTTGGAACAGGAGTTGGGGTTGCA
>CAIUPH010000018.1 GCA_903901015.1 Candidatus Bathyarchaeota archaeon
TGGTGCAAGCTGCACAAGGGCACTCTGAACTACATTGCCATCCACCTTGAAGGGCAGTGAATAGTTGATATCTGTTTTTCCTGTGTTTTGGACATTAACTGATACGTTGATGGGTTGGTTTATCCATGCTTCAATGGGGTCGATGAACAGGTTGCTGACTTTTAATGTGGCTGGCAACGGAGCAAAAGTCGGTGCCGCCGTAGGAGTGGGCGAAAGCGTTGTAGGCGAAGGTGTTGGAGTTGTCTTTGGCGGTACAACCTGGCTTTGGTACAAGTAGCCAACAGCAACTGCGGCAACTATGATTACGGCGATTATAAAAACTGCTTGAATTCGACTAACCGCTGAATTAAAACGGAATATTCTAAGCACCATGTAAAATATGTGCATTGAACCTTTTTAATAATTCCGTTTTTTTTTCTTCACCCATCAATTGGAAGTAAAAGATGAGAAAACGTTACCAAGGTTACACGTCAACGGATAAGGTACAAACTTGATTCTAATTGCGTATTCGTTGAGCCCATAGATGGGATGAATAGATGGTAGCGTGTTAGAGGCACTCGTCTTTTTGTTGTTTGGTTTGGGGAAGCGTTACGTTCTTGTCCCCAGTCAACTCCTTCTCCAATGCATCTGCCCTCGCCGCGACTTTTTCCGCTTCCGCCTTGATGTCTGGATTCTTCATTTCCTCCTTGCGCTTCTCATTGGACGCCAGAATCAGTCGCAGCATGTCGGAATCGTAGGTTTTCAGCAGAAGCTCCGTGTTGGGAATCAAACAGTGACCTCCGATGAAACCTGGGAACATTACTGGTCTGTCGAAGCGTTGACGGTGTGTGTCTTCGATGAAATCCACGGTTTCGTTGAAGTCTGCGTCGACAGAGCGGGAAATCCGATGCATCTCCTGGAAACACGCTATCATCCATGCGCGGTAGGTGGTTTCGAAGAGTTTAGCGAGTTCGGTTTCGCGGCAACTTTTAAGAACTTTAACTTTCAAACCCAACTTCTCAAAATGGGCTTTGGCAGCTTTTGCAGCTTCTGGTGTTGCTCCGCCGACGTATTTAGGCCAACGCTTCATCTCCCAAACCATATGCTCGGCAGTTATGTGGACACCGCGCGAGGGTGAATGGGCAACGAGGCATTTGCACACATCAGCGATTTTTTCGGTGGTTCCCGGTGGAACGGTGCTGTTGTTGATGACTAGTTTTGGCGTGTAGTGTGCAACGTATTGAGAGATGATTTGGATGAATTTGTCTGGGTTGCCGCAGGGAAGACAAATTTGCAGGGTATCGATTTTAGGGGGAACCTGTTTTTTGGTTTGACCCAGTTCCTGCATCTTTGCCTCGTCTAGATCCAAGCCGTAAACATCAAAGCTGTCCTTTTTCTCGTTTAGCAACGTGAAGAGTGCCTGTCCAATTTCGCCTAAACCGACGATTAGAACTGTTTCTTTAGCCAAACCGTATGCCTTCTAATTGTTAGAAACTCATGTTAATGTTAAACTATTTAAATCTGGAGCCCAGAACAGAGAAGCATGCAAACTTCTAAACGCGGCGTGGGTGTAGTTGAAGGCAAAAACGTGCAGATCGGCGAAGGCTGCGCCATCTGGAACTACGTGGTCATCGGCGACGGCACCAAAATCGGCGACAACTGCATCATCGGTAGCTTCGTCGATTTGGGCAAAGAGGTTGTTTTAGGCAAAAACTGCAATATCCAAGCACACGTAACCATCTCCAACGGCTGCGTCTTAGGAGACAACGTATTCATCGCACCCAACAGCAGCCTATTAAACGACAAGTACCCGAAAAGCAGCCTGTTGAATCCGCCAATAATCAAAGACGGCGCGGCAATCGGCGGCGGAGTCACCATCCTGCCCAACGTAACAGTGGGCGAAAAAGCCGTGGTCGGCGGAGGAAGCGTCGTAGCCAAAGACGTGCCCCCGAGAACCGTGGTGGCGGGTTGCCCAGCAAAATATGTCATGACGCTGGAAGCTTACGAAGCCAAACGCAACGCATTCATTAAGGCACACAGTAAGGTGCAAAAATGAAAATCTGGTACGACGCCTGCACGGGCAAGCACACGCGTTACGGCGCAGCCATCGGAAAAGAGCTTAGAAAAGCGGGACACGAATTCATCTTTACAACAAGAGAGCACCCCGACACGGTGCCGCTTGCCAGAATCCTCGGGGAAAAACCCATCGTAGTCGGCAAATACGACCCATCCACGTTGACTTCGAGGCTGGAAGAGAGTGCAGAACGCATCATAGCGTTTGCTAAAATGTTCAAAGACAACAAACCAGACGTTGCCATAGCCCATCAATCCGTCGAACTGTGCCGAACCGCCTTCGGCTTAGGAACCCCAATTATCTTAACCGCAGACACACCTCACGCTTTAGCAGTCAACAGACTCACCATACCCTTCGCACACACCGTCGTCGTTTCTGAAGCCATGCCCAAAAGCTTCACAAAAACCTACTGCGCCCAAAAAGTAGTCCCGTTCAAGGGCGTTGACGAAGTCGCCTGGATAAAAAATTTCCACCCGACAAAAATCACCAACCTAAAAAAACCGTTGATTGTAGTCAGGCAAATCGAAACTCAAGCTGCATACGCTAAAGGCAAAAAAGACAGCACCAAAACCTTGGCGGAGAAGCTTGCTGAACTGGGCAACGTGCACCTCATCCACCGCTACAACGAGCAGGGTGCAGAATTCGGCGTTAAAGCTGAATTTGAAGATTCAGCTAGTTTGGTCGCAAACGCCGATTTAGTCGTGAGTTACGGCGGCACAATTTCAAGGGAAGCCGCGTTGCAGGGCGTTCCAAGCATCGCCATCTCTGACATGGCAAAAACCTACGTCAACACATACCTTGCAAAGAAAGGGTTTCCATTGTTCATCACAACCGAACAAAGAGTTTTTGGTTACGCAAAGGATTACTTGGGCAAACGATTCGATGTGGCTGGCAAACTTGCAGCGCTTGAAAACCCAGTTGAAGTTATTGCTAGAGTTGTGGAAACCATAAAATCTTAAATGGCTGCAACTTCCACTTCATCGCCCACTTTTACCCCAAACTTTTCTGCAGCACTTCCCTGGTTTAGGGCAATTTCTAAAAATCCGTGGCTGCCCACCAAAGCAACAGCTTCTTTAGGTTTTGCTTGCGCATAAGTTTTAGCGAATGTAAGCTGCAACATATGGTTTTGCAGTTTCACTTTGACATTTTTTGTCTGCAGCAGATCTGTCAGGGTTATGTTCGTGATTACATTGCCAAAGCTGTCGATATGCAAGACTGCCCCGATTAACGAACCGTTTTTTCTTTTTACGTTTGCGTATTCAGGGGTGATTGCATCGGTTACTTCTGCGCCAAACTCGCAGGGCTTAGCTCCTTTATCGAGGTACGCTGCGGCGGGTGCAAAGATTTCTCTTCCATGAAATGTGTTGGAAACGTTGGGTAACATAAACTCGGGGTTTGAAAGTTCATAAACGTGTTCGATGCTTTGGTTTTGAGCTGCCAACATCAACACACCATTGTCGGGTCCAACAAAAAAACCCTTTTTCGTTTGGATTAGGATGGCGCGTCTTTCGCTGCCAACGCCTGGATCCACAACAGCCAAGTGCACAGTGCCCCTGGGAAAGTACGACGCTGCCGAAGCCAGCATGAACGCGCCCATTCGGATGTTGAATTTTTCTACACCGTGAGTTACATCGATTATTTTGGCGTTTGGGTTTATGGTTATAATGACGCCTTTCATCTCTGCAACATACGGGTCTACGAGTCCAAAATCGCTGGTCAAAGTTATCATTTTTTAGCCGCCGTGCACAACTGGAACAAAAACGATTTCGTCCCCATCGCACAGTTTGGTTTCGTACCCGTTTAAAACGCTGATTTCTTTTCCATTGACGAGTATGAGCGAGTTTGACCTTGAATCGTTAAGTTCCTGGTCACTAAAAGTATGCTTGAGCTGGGGCATTTCCCGGATGATTTCTTCAACCAGCCCCTTTATACTGCATCCTTCTTGGTAATTAACGGAGAACTGTTTTTTTCCCGAAATATGACGCAGCGCACCCACAAATTTTACGGTTAAAGTCACCTGTTTTTCACTCTTAAGGTATATAGAATGGGTGTGGGTTGTTAAAAATTTTAACTGAAGCTTTCGAATTTTTCCTGCGTCAATGTCTCAACGATGTCGGTTGCGATGTCAACAATTGAATCCGCCTGCTTCATCATGGCGTCGCCGTTGATTTCTTCCATCTGTGACAGCTGCTGCACGATGTTTTCGACTTCGATTAGAAAACGCAGAACAGAATCGTTGGTGACGGGGTTCTTCATTACTTCTTCGCGGATGAGTATTTCAATGAAGGCTGGTTCTCCAAGGCTGTAGTAGATGGCGTTTCGGGCTTTTCTGATAGCCTCAACAACTAAGCTTGGCGCCATGTACGGGATTTTCCGCGCTGCTTCCAACTCGGCTTTAGCTTCGCGAAGGTAACGCAGTGCCCAACCTTTTCTGTACTCATCCATCATGAAGTTTTTCGGTCCAGGTTTACTCTGCTATTTCTTCAGAATCTTCCATTTCAGATTCGGCTGCTGAGCTAGCTTGGGCTAATGCAAGAGTCCGTGTTATGTAACCGGCAGTTTGGTTTCGAACGCGTGTTGTTGCACCTTTTGTTAGGTCATCAACTGACTTTTTGTTTTCGTCAAAGTTAGTGTTGAATTTGCTTGGAAAGCGAGCCATCAGTTCTTTGCCCAACTTTTTAATCTGATCAGTCTTTACTTTTCCCAGGTAATATTCCTCCGATGTTAACAATTGTGTTTCTCCGACGTTCAAAAGCGTAAGAGCAACTGTCAATAGATGAGGGGGTTAATTTAAGTTTACGCCTCAAAACATCGGATTAAGCTACCGATAGGCTGCGAGGTAAACGGGAAAAGAAAAAATTGATGTTGCTAGTTAACTTTTATGTCGAAGAATGTCTCAAAATTCTTGATTATCTGCTCGGCGACTTCTTCAGCCTGCATTTTCTTGATTTCCGCCACAGCTCCCACAACGTTTCGTATGTAAGAGGGTTTAGTTAACTGTCCATTGAAGGGCTGCTTCCAATAGGTTACGGGACCATCGGTTTCGGTTAACAGGTTGGTTAAAGGGGTTTTCTCCACGACTTCGCGAATGCCGTTCGAATAGGTTACAGGGGGACCCTCCGTGATGAAGCATCCGAGATCTAATGCCTTCGCCAAAGCCGTCATTGGGTGGCTGAACCAATGAAGCAATACGCGTTTGAGGCGGTAGGATGGGAGCATCTCGACGACTTTGTCGGTTGTTCCACGGGAATGGATGATTACTGGCAACTCGAGTGTTTCAGCTAACCGAAGCATCCTGTCGAAAACCATGGTTTGTTTTTCCCAGGTGGTCTCGTATTTGGCGTCTAAGCCGATTTCGCCGATTGCCTTAACGGTTCCTTTTTGCTGCTGGATGAACTCTATGGTTTCATGGATTTCTTTTTCTTCAACCACATTTACGTTCCAGGGGTGAATTCCCAGTGCTGGATAGACCAGTTCAGGGTATTTTTGGGCTAGTTTAATGTCGTTTTGGCAGGTTCCAAGGTCCATGGAGTTGGTGACTAACGCGGCGACGCCGGCGGTTTTTGCGTCAGCTATCAACTCATCGATGTGCCCGGCATATTCTGCGTCGGAGAGGTGGACATGGGCGTCTATTAGTTTCATCATTGGTCAACGCTATATTCACTGTTGATGGTTTTATAATTTTTCTTTGTGTTACATACTTTTTTATGGTTAAGGGTGTTTTAGGGAAAAAATGGATAACAAAGGTTAAATATTGCCTTAAAGAGAAAAAGAGGCTATAGAGATGTCGATATGACTGAATTAGAAATAGCCGTAGCTCCCATGCACAGATTATGCAAAAAAGCAGGCGCAGACAGAGTATCAGAAGCAGCAGCAAAAGAACTCGCAAAGGCACTAGAAGAAATAGGCGTAAAAATCGCCAAAGAAGCACTCGATTTTGCGATGCATGCTGGAAGAAAAACCATCAAAGCGGAAGACATAGAAATCGCCGCTAGAAAAATCATGGGAAAATAAGTAAGCTCACAACTTAACTTTCTTTCCTTTCTTCTTTTTTGTTTTTTTAATCTTCGATCTAAGCGTTTTGTTATTTCCTGGAAATGGAATTTAAGCCTATTTTCGTCGATTTTAGGCTTTTCTGTAGCTGGCTCAGGCTGTTGCTGAGGAAGCCCATAGGAACTGGAAGTATTCCCGTGCAAACCCAACTAAGCCCACATGGTTGCTCCATATGACAAGCGTGGGTTTGTCTTCTCCTAGGAACAGCATGGCTTCTTTGCCGTCTGCGATTACGCCTCCTCCGAACATGTGGTCACGGATGCGCAGCTCGTTTAACCCAGCGTATTTCTTGAGGAAAAGCCAATCTTCCTTCTGTCCCGCCGCCATCAACTTAAGCTTAACCGTCTTCTTCAAGCCGCTGCCCAGCAGGGGTTGAGCCAATGTGATTATGGGTTTAGCGAATTCTGGCGCTGCAATAACGATTTCCAAAGAAGCTTTTTTGAGGACCTCTTCAAGTTTGGATAGGACCGCTTGTTGTCCGCGTAGAATCAGCATGTCGGGGCGTTCGACGAGTTCGCGTTTTTCGTAGAGGGGCTGGAGGTTTTCTGCGACTGTGTTTTCCCAGTTCAGGTATTTGTCTTCGAGGCGCAGCTTAGTGAACCTTGTTGCCTCCATGGGCGGGACTGGGTAATATTTGAAGGGTCGGGTTTCGCTGCTTTTAATCCAGCCTTTCTCTTTAAGCTGATTTAGTACCTCGTACATTTTGCTGTAGGGCACCGTGGCAACCTGGCTTATCTCCATAGCTGTCATCTGCCCGCCTTCCAGCAGCACTATGTAAGCGTCGATTTCATAGGCGTTCAAGCCCATTTCGCGCAGTGCAACCCTTGTGTTCTCGTTAACTGACATGTTCTCCCCTCAATCACCTTAGGAAACGTCTGGAAACCTTATTATCGTCACATCTGCACTTAAGCACTTCGAAACATACGCTTACACGAAAGAAGGCACAATGATATGAAAGACATCAAAACTACAAGAAGCATCTGTCCCGAATGCCTAAAGGCACTAGACGCAACCATCTACGAAAACGGTGGAAAAGTCTTCATCAAAAAAACCTGCCCTGAACACGGGGCTTTTGAGGAACTCTACTGGTCAGACTACGACCAATACATGCGTGCCGACAAATTCGGTTACGTAGGCGACGGCATGGAGAACCCGCACACAGAGAAAAAGCACGGTTGCCCCTATGACTGCGGAATCTGCCCCGAACACAAATCCCACACTGCACTCGCAATCATCGATGTTACAAACCGTTGCAACCTAAAGTGCCCCGTTTGCTTCGCCAACGCATCTGCAGCAGGATACGTCTACGAGCCAACAGCAGAACAGATCAGAGGCATGCTTGAGAACCTCCACAACAACAAACCTGTCCCCGCAACTGCACTGCAGTTCTCGGGCGGCGAACCAACAATCCGAAATGAACTTTTCGATTTCATAAAGATGGCAAAAGAAATCGGCTTCAAACATGTGGAAGTCAACACTAACGGTGTTCGAATCGCATCCGACCCCGAATACGCCAAGAAATTGAAGGAGGCAGGCGTAAGCACGATTTACCTGCAGTTCGATGGTTTAACATCTGACGTTTACAAGTTCATCCGTGGCTTAGACCTGCTTGAAACCAAGATGAAAGCTCTTGAAAATATGCGTAAAGCAGGGTATGACAGTGTCGTGTTGGTAGTTACCTTGGTTAAAGGCGTCAACGACATGCAGCTTGGCGACATCATAAAGTTTGCAGCTAAAAACTTCGACCTCATCCGATGCGTCAATGTCCAACCCGTGTCCCTCTGCGGAAGACTACCACCGCAGGAACGAGAAAAAATGCGCATAACCATCCCAGACTTCATGAGTTTGGTAGAGAAGCAAACAGACGGCGACATCAAAGTCTCCGATTTCTACCCAGTTCCAGTCGTTGTGCCCGTATCAAAGGCAGTAGGCGAAATAAAAGGCAAACGATACGTCGAATTCACTGCACATCAACACTGCGGCATGGCAACTTTCGTGTTCATCGAGAATGGCAAAATGACTCCCATCACCCGCTACGGCAACATCGAAAAATTCGTTGGCACACTCAACCAAGTCTACCTTGACGCACAGAAAGGTAACAAGAGCAAAGCAAAACTTCGACTCGTCGGCTCCGCCCGCCACATAAAATTCAACTTCCTACGCAAATACGTCCTCAAAGTCCTCATGGATGGCGACTACAGCTCGCTTGGAGACTTTGCTAGAAGCGCACTCATGGTTTCATCAATGCACTTCATGGACCCCTATAACTTTGACCTTGAACGAGTCCAACGCTGCGTTATCCACTACGCTGTTCCAGACGGACGCATAATCCCATTCTGCACCATGAACTCCATCCACCGCGCTGAAGTGGAAAAGAAACTTGGCATTCCACTCAAAGAATGGAAAGAGCAACATAAGGTTGAAATAAGCCAACCACAATAAAAATGTAGAACAAAGAGAACCAAAGTGAAAAGCTATGGGTGGAAAAAAGAAGCTCGGCATAAAGCAGATGGAAAAGTCGCAGGTTAAGGCAGACGAAGACAAAGCGAAAGAAGCAAAGAAGAAAGAGAAAGCGGGACCGCCAAAAGAACGAAAAGTCGTTGGCATAATGGTTCCAGACGCAAAAGACGGCAAGAACATCAGCGAAATCAAAAAGATGCCCGTGCTGACGCCATATGCTGTTTCAACACGCTACGGCATACGCATAAGCGCAGCTAAAGAATTCCTTGCGCAACTCGAAGCAAACGGTACAGTGCAACTTGTCTCAGGCAGCCACAACCTCAAAATCTACAAGCCAGTAGCCTAAACTGCTAAATAACCTTATTTTAAAAAAATATTTTCTTAACATTGGAGTTTGTTTTCTATGAGTTTTCCAGAACGAATCTACACTACACAAGAAGTAAAGAGCGCTAAGGCGCTAATTGACCAAGGCTTCAAACACAACCTAACAGTCGAAGGAACACCAGAGTTTACAAAAGAAGTCAACTGTGCCCTCGAATTGGTTAAAACAGCTGGGTACTATGATTTCTTAAGAACCTACATCAGGAAAATCATGGAAATCGACGGCATAACCCAGCTGCGCGAAACAGAAGTCACCATATGGGCAGGCAAATTCGCCGTTGAAAACCCCGTGGACGCCGCAAGCCTCTTCATCCAAAAAGCATACCACATGAAAGAGTACTTGGAAGGCGAACTCTACTACGGCGGCAACGCAGAGAAACGTTCAGTGGCAAAACGCATCGAGTTTTTGCAGGCACTTAAAGAAAAAACCAGCAATAACGCCGTGAAAGAAGAATGCGAGCGGCTACTTGAAATGTGGAAAGACAGCTCGCTTGCTTTCTAAGCCATCTGCACTTTAATCGTTATTCCACTCTTAACATGCTTGAAGAGTTCTAGACCGCTGGTTATTTTCCCCATCACGCTGACTGGGCTGTAGGGCTGAGATTTACTGTAGAAAACACATAGTGCACCACTCATGGGCCAAAACGCGATTGTGCCTTCTTCAACGGTTGATTTACCTTTTTCTTCGCCCATCTTTATGGGGACTTCAAAGTAGACTTCTTCTTTCCATGTGGATGCGCGTCCTTCCAGGGGCAATTTGCGAACGATGGTGTCAATTGTTCTTGGAGCAAGGAACCTTGCCAGTTCGCCTTCAGCTTCGCCTAAGCCCTCGATGATAAACTTTATTTTTATTCTGGAAACGTCTGTTTCAATACTCAAACTGCTCATACCCCTCGAAGAAAATTCAATAATTCCCGCAAATCAGACAGTATAGTATATGACGTGTAATTTAACTCTTACACTCCATCAAACTGGGCAAAAAGCTAAAGAAGGCTCAGGACGGTTTCTCCGATGAAACGTGCCTGTTCCTCGGTTACTCCGGGGTGAATCGGCAGCGAAAACACCTGTTTTGCGGCGTTGTCAGTTTGGGGCAGTTTGGCGCTTCCAAAGTTTTCTCGGTAGAACGGCATTTGATGCACGGGGTTAACGTAGTAGGCTTCGGCGCCTATTCCTTTGTTTTTGAGTTCAGCCATGAGCGTGTTGCGCTCTTCCTCCGCACCATCCTTTAGGCGTGCTGTGTATAGGTACCAGCTATGCAGGCGGTCTTTGCTTTCGTAGGGCAAGGTAAGCTTATTGTTCTTTTCGAGAAGTTTGGTTAGTGTTTGCGCGTTTTGGCGTCGTTTAGCCACAAACCCATCCAATCTTGTCAGCTGAACGTTGCCGATGGCAGCTTGCATCTCCGACATGCGATAGTTAGTTCCCAAAATCAGCGAAGAATACTTGGCTTTTTCGCCATGCGTGCGAATCATCCGCAGAGTTTCATCTATCTGGTCGCTGTTAGTTGTTACAACTCCGCCTTCGCCTGTCATTATGTTTTTGCTTGCATACATGCTCCAGCATGCAGCATCAGCGAACGCACCTGCAGGTTTGCCCTCATAGGTTAATCCATGTGCTTGAGCAGCGTCTTCAACCAACGCTAAACCATGTTTATCCGCGATTTCCCGCAGCGGCTTCATGTCTGCGGAGTAACCGTACAGGTCCACGGGCAGGATGGCTTTGGTTTTCTTCGTCAACGCCTTCTCCACCGTTTGGGGTGAGAGGTTGTAGGTTTTAGGGTCAATGTCAGCGAAAACCGGTTTGGCACCAGTCAACGCGACTGCTTCAGCAGTTGCCACAAAAGTGAAGCTGGGCAAAATAACTTCGTCGCCCTGCTTTACGCCAACAGCCATCAAAGCTGCATGCAACGCGGCGGTTCCAGTGTTCACTGCAACTGCATGTTTGGCGCCAGCCATCTTAGCGAAGCCTTTCTCGAATTCTGTCACTGCAGGTCCCGCGCCAAGCCCGCTTGTCAGCATGCCGCTTCGCAGAACTTTCACTACTGCTTGGACTTCTTCTTCGCCGATTTTTGGCAGGTTAATGTAAATCATTTTGAGTCACTTGTAGATACTGGATGAATACTGGTATATTTCGGTTACCAAGAAAACATGAAAGCCCAGCCGAACAGGCGGGGAACGGGACGGGAAAAATATAGTATTGGAAATAGATTTCTTGCGTGAAGAAGTTTTTACTCAACGGTCATTTGTTTGGTTGTTTTGTAGTCAACTATCACTCTGGCGCCATGCATCCTGAACTGCTGATCCAACTCGGAGTCTCCTGTGTCAACCCTCAAGCTCTGCAGCCTATCCAGCTTGCTCTTAGTCGATGCCACAATGATGTTGTCTAAGCCCACTTGACGAATGACTTTTGCGCTTATCTGCTGGTTTCCCCTGCCAAAAATGAAGCCCTGCCCGCCGATGGGCGTAACTATAATCCGCGCCTCTTTGCCCGCTATGGCTTGGAGGATCTGTTTTTCGTTGACGTCTTTGGCGCTAATTTTTTTGTCCTGGAAAAGATCCACGCCGAGGAGCGTTTTTTTCTGGTCCAAAAGGTCGCTGATGGTTCGGGTGGTGGTTCCGGGTCCGATGATGTAGATAATGCCGGGCTGCATTTCTTCGTTTATGCTGATGGCTATGGCGGCTTGGTTTTCGACTTCGTTCTCGGTCGTTGGGCTCTCCATCTTGTTGCCCTGAATCAGATGCGGTTCATAGGGGCTCAAAACGTAACCGTAGAGCTCCGCCGACAGATGCCCCTGCCTAAACTGTTGTTCATCTATATCCATGACTTCTGCTTCACGAAGCGGCAGTTTATCCCAAAGAAAAGTGGCAACTACCCTTGCTGCGGCTTGGGGGCTCACCGCGAATACGGCGCTGTGCATTTTAACGCCTGTTGGTACACCAAGCACTGGGACTTTGAGGTCGACGGCTTTTAGTATGTCGCGGGTTGTTCCGTCGCCGCCGCAGAAAACCAGCAAATCCACGCCAGCGACCACTATGCATTTTGCTATGGATTGGGTATCTTCCGCGGTGGTTTCTGTTTTGCCCTCGCCGACAACTCTGCAGGTGAAACCGCATTTTTCAGCTTGACTCTGCCCCATATTGCCCGCGCCGACGATTAGTTTGAGGTGTTCTTTAGCTGGGCTGAGCTGGGTTAGGAAGGTTTCTGCCCTCTGGGACGCGATGGGTTTAGCACCGAGCGCGATGGCTTGGGTGAGAATTGCTTTGCCGTCTGTGCCTTTGAGTCCGACGGCGCCGCCCATACCTGCAACTGGGTTAACGATGAATCCTATGGTTTTTGTTGGAATTGCGTTTTGGGCAGAGTTCAAGGATTAGCCTCGATTAA
>CAIUPH010000019.1 GCA_903901015.1 Candidatus Bathyarchaeota archaeon
GGCTAGGGAAGGCGGCTTTCTGCGGGAAGGCTTCTGCGATGATGCGTTGGCGGCTACGGAGCCTCAGGTTGAGACGCCAGAGTGGTCAGCGGGGGATTTGCAGGAGTTGTGTATGAAGGCAAACATGGTTAATCCAACGTTTACTCGGGGCAAGGTTTTGAGGGCAGTTAGGAACCCTAAGAAAACCCTTAAAATCCTGCTGAAGAGGAAGTAGAATCTGGCGCGCAAGTTTTATAAAACGCCCGGTTTCTATTTTAGACATGAACTTTATTTCTGAGAGAACTATGCTTGCCGTCAAAGTTGCGGCTCAAGCCCTGTTCCTGTACGGTTTGTCCGCGTGGCTCTACAGAGCGGTCATACAAGTAACTCACACGCAGTAGCTGCCCCTGTAGCATCTTACCCTATGGATAAGACTTGACGCCTTCACCATCCTGTCGTTTTTTGTGAGCGCATTTGGGTTTGTTGTTTGGAGATTAATCATTGAGTGATGAAGGGAAAACTAAAAAAGGGCATACCGATTAAAAAACGTCTTTCCTTCGCAATATTGAAAAATGAATTTAAGCTTATTTTACAGGAAAAATGGCTCTTTTAGACTTTTTTTTCTTTTCATGTCTTTTGAAGGCAGTGTTTTTGGCGGCTATAACCCAATTTTCATAGTTTCAGCAATGTTCGGTGCTTGTTTTTTCTATAGTAGATGATGATAATAATAATGATAATGTGATGAAAAACCCCAATGCGCATCATCTACCAGCAGGCTGCACAGTTTATTGTTTTTGGCGTCTAAGCCCGAAGATACAAGCAGCAAACTGGACACCACAACTCAAGAAAATGCAGATTTTAAACGATTAAGATTTTTCCGTTAATTATTACTAATTCAACTTTTATGTCCTTGATTTTCCCAGGCTCAACCGAAACTGGGTCTGCGTTTAGCACGGTTAAGTCTGCTATTTTGCCCTCTTCGATTGAACCCTTAACATCCTCTTCACCCGACGAGTAAGCCGCGTCCAAAGTGTACATACACAAAGCTTCCATCGCGCTTAGTCGCTGCTCAGGAAATGCCTCCCGCACAACGGCTTCCTGCACACCAAGAAACGGGCTCAGGGGTTCCATGGGGCAGTCGGAGCCGCCCACCACTGTGACGCCCGCGTCGAGGAGGGTTTTGAGGGGATGAAGCCAACTTGCCCGCTCCAAGCCCAGGCGCTGCACTGCTGACCAGACCGAGAATTCCGTTGAGATAACTTTGGGTTGAATGGAAACGATTACTTTTTGGGTTTTCAGGCGTTTGACTAAGTCTTTGTTTAGGACCGCTGCCTGTTCAATGCGGAATCGCACATTGCACGGTGGGGTTTTCTCAATAACTTTTAATGCTGT
Organism: Candidatus Bathyarchaeota archaeon; assembly: GCA_903901015.1. Taxonomy (GTDB): domain Archaea; phylum Thermoproteota; class Bathyarchaeia; order Bathyarchaeales; family Bathycorpusculaceae; genus Bathycorpusculum. Next base: position 1,372 of record CAIUPH010000019.1, read on the forward strand.
GTCCACAGCCCTGTCGCCCATAGCAAGAATGATGGGCTGAACCCCAACCGCCAAAACCTTTGCAACAGAAACCGCCAGCGCCTCTTCAGTGAGGAGTAGTTTGCCCCTGTTGCCGTGGTCTTCGCTGTATGGCTCCTGCAACGCGGCTTCTTTAGAGTCCAAGTAGCCGTCAACATCAATGGTTACGCCGCCAAAACGCAGCACCGACGGGTCATTTGTTTTAAGGCAGGCGGCTTTTTCCATGAGGGCTTCGGGAACAACCACGTTGACCCTGAAGGGCAATCTTCCGAACGTATGCAGTTTCTGGATTATTCCAATTTCAACCTCGGACAGCACCAGCCAATGCACACTGGTTAATCCTGCCGCGGAGATTTTTTGGCACGCCAACACCGATGCTTCCAAGAGTTCATCCACGGTGGGTTCGGGAACGGCTTGCCAAATTAAGCTGGCGGCGCTGTCACGGAAAATCCCTGTAAGTTCGCCCGTCACTGGGTTTTTATCGATTGTACCGCCAGTGGGCGCGACGGTTTTTTCTGTTACGCCTGCTAGTTTCTGGGCTTGGGTGTTTACGGCGCAAATCATGGCGGTTTCATGGTAAAGAATAACGGGGTTGTCTGGGGTGGCGGCATCTAAGTCAGTGGTTTTTGGCATGCGTTTTAAGCAACTTTGGTTCCATCCCCGCCCGACAATCCACTTGCCCGCCTGTGTTTGAGCCGCTTTTTCCTTCAGCAATCTCTGTAGTTCAGTGATGGATTTTGCCGTGGTTAAGTCGAGCCACATCAGACATCTCCCATAGTCGGCGACGTGGATGTGGGTGTCGATTAAGCCTGGAACAACTGTTTTCCCGTCGAGGTTCAGCACTTTTGTGTCGTCGCCAATTAACCTGTTGATTTGCCGGTTGGTTCCGACTTTAAGAATTCTGTTTTTGGAGATAGCGACTGCTTGTGCCGTGGGGTAGTCAGGGTTCATTGTAATAATGTTCGCATTGATAAGAGCTGTATCCGCCAACAAGTTGCCTCTACCGAGTTACTGTTACTATCAGGTCGTCTTCTTTTTTAGGTTTTCTTCAATTTCGATTCTTAAACTGGCATCTTCAACGTTTGGCAGAAGGGACAGTAGGCGACCTCGCATGCTCGTGTCTTCCTTGTCGCCTAGACTAACCCAGTACTGTCCTTGCTGTAGCCATGCCAGCATGATGCGGGCTTCGGCTTCCACGTTTTCTGTTTTGACGGCTGAGGGAAAGGCAAGCCCATACTCGAGAGATTTGGACATGAAGGTTTCGAATGTCTCTGTGACTGTGTACCCTTTCTTTGCTGTTAACTCTTTGAAGTTTAGGTAGAGGTTTGTGGTGAATCTGAATCCTTTGAAAACTTTAGGTAAGCCTTTAGGCATACAAATCCATCTGTATATCCAAGTGTATATCATAATGCATAAACCTACCTCTATAGAGGAGACCCCAAAAAAAGAAAAGAACAAACACCAAAAACGCAACAAACCAACTAATCAGATGTTTCTGCAAAACACATAATAGTTCCATCAGCCGTTTTGGAATACTAAATCGGGGAACCAAC
>CAIUPH010000020.1 GCA_903901015.1 Candidatus Bathyarchaeota archaeon
GCCCGATTTCAATGAAACCATGTTTTATACTTGCGGACCGCCGCCCATGGTTGAAGCGATGGAAAAACTCGTTGCAAATTTGGGGCTACAAAAAGAAAACTTGAAACGCGAGTATTTCACTGGATACTAAAAAAGAAAAAAGAATTTTAGGGGTAGAATCTGCGGGTTGTCCTTGGGAACGGGATAGCATCGATGATGTTTTCTAAGTCAAGCATCCAAATCAGCAACCTCTCCAAGCCCATGCCAAAGCCGACGTGTGGAACTGTGCCGAAGCGCCTGAGGTCAAGGTACCACTCGTAATCTTCCGGTTTTAGCCCTTGCGCCTTCATGCGTTCGATTAGATGATCTTTGTTTTCTTCTCTTGCGCCGCCCGTGCTGATTTCACCGATTCTTGGAACCATCATGTCAACTGACATTGCCACTTCGGGGTGGTCAGCGTAGGTTTTACAGTAGAACGCCTTGATTTCAGTGGGGTAATCGTAGACAAAGAAGGGTTTGCCAAAGTCTTCTGCTAAAACTTTTTCGTCTTCGTAGCCAAGGTCAGAGCCCCAGTTCAAAGCGGGGTTTTTGGGTTTTAACCTGTCGATTGCTTCTTTGTAGGTTATCTTTGGAAACGGCGCTGTAACGGCTTTTAGTTTTTCGATGTCTGCACCCAACTCTTTGAATTCAGCCTGGCACTTCTCGGCGATGGTGTGGCAGACATGCGTCATCAAGCCCTCTTCGAACTTCATCAAATCGTTCATGTCTGCAAAAGGCCATTCGCCCTCCATGTGCCAGTACTCGGTCAAATGACGTATGGTTCGGCTTTTTTCAGCGCGGAACGAAGGCGCAATGCAATACACGTTTTCCAATGAGTAAATCAGTATTTCAAGGTAGAGTTGGCTGCTCTGGGTCAAGTAGAGTTCCTGGTCAAAATACTTCAACCCGAACAATGTGGAGCCGCCTTCAACCGCCGCGGAAATGAACATGGGCGGCGAAACCTCGGTGTACTTTTGTCTTTTGAAGTATTCGCGGGCTGCCTCCAAAGTTTCAGCGCGGACTTTCATGACCAAGTTCATTTTTCTGCTTCTTAGCCAGAGGTGGCGCATGTCACGGATGAATTCTTCGCTCTTATCCTTGGATATTGGGAAGTTCTCAGCTAACCCGATGATAGTGACGGCTTCAGCGCCGATTTCAAAGCCGCCTGGCGCCCGTGTATCCTCTTTAGCTGTGCCTTCGAGCATGAGCGAGGATTCAATCGTTAATTTTTGGGCTTCGCTCCAGCTCGGGTTGGCTTTCTTTATTGTGCATTGGATTACGCCTGTTGAGTCGCGGACAACCATGAAGATGAGTTCTTTTCCTTCGCGTTTACGGTAGACCCAGCCGCGGACAGATACTTTCTGGTCTGTATGGCGGCCTGCGAGTATTTCATTTATTTTAACCAAAGCCATCGGGCATCAACCATTTCCAGTTAATACTTGTTTTCAAACCTAAATGCCTATCGACTTGTACTTTTAACTTTCGCCCATTCCGCTTTCTTTATGCCTCTTTGACGCTTGGCTCATACACTTTCCAGAGAACAAAGATGGAGAGGGGAATTGCAGCCGCCGCCAACAGCAGGAAGGGAAACTGGGGGGAAACAAAAACATAAAGTAAACCCACTATGACTTGGAGAATAGCCTGCATAAGAAACATGAAGAACTGGAGGCAGCCAGTAACCGTTCCTCTTAAGCCGCGTGGTACCAAGTCACCCATCAGAACCTGGTAACTGTTCAGCTGCAAAAGATTGCCAAGTCCGAAGAAGAAGAACGCGAGCAGCAGCATGTTGAAGTCGGCGTTGATGAACAATAGCATGCCGGGAACATAAAGCAAATAACCCAGAATGAGGAAGCGTTTTCTTCCCATGACATCCATGGTTAACCCTGCAATTATACCTGGAACAGCGATACTAAGATACCGAAAAGCCA
>CAIUPH010000021.1 GCA_903901015.1 Candidatus Bathyarchaeota archaeon
AGTTCCACTTTTAGCCGTTTTAGTTCTTTTAGTAGTTCTTCGGGCAGGTTTTTGACTAGGATTGTCGTCATTGTAGATCATCTAAGTTATCTGGATAATCCAGAATATAATTATTTCTGACATTCTAAACAGGAATATTCACGTGTCTGAGGTCTACGGTTAAGATGGCGCCTAAAGTCTTGAAAACCCTTTTTTGAGATGATAATTTTCTATTTCGATAATTAATCGAGCAAGTAGAGTTGGTTCTAGACGAAAGCCCTTAGTTACCATTGTTAGCACCGTTTCTTTGGCGTCAGTTTCACTGATAAGGCCTTTTCTAAGGGCGGTTATGATCACATAAATTGTTCCCTTTACTTTTAGCCCCCAAGCCTCTGCGAATGCTCGTCCAGCTGATTCATCCATCAGCAGCAGTAATTTCATTTCACGAGCCAAGACTATTGCTTGAGCTTCCCCTGAGTGGATTTCAAAGGCATGTTCAGAGATCTTTTGGAGTATACTTTGGTCTTTGGAGTTTAGTTTAGAGAGTTTTATCCAGCCTTCATTTATGCATTCTTTTATGGTCTGGGCATCGGTGAATCCGTATTGCAATCCTTTTTCTACGGCTTCTATGTACACTTCTTGAGGTATAATGACTTCTACAAAAAGATCTTTTAGGAGAGTTATTTTACCCACCTTTGCAAGCCATATAAGGGGGCTGGTGTCTGAGATTACGGGCAAGTTCTCTTCCTTTTAGGGTTTGAGGTCTTCTTCGAGGTCTTGTTGGGAATATTGCAGCAAAATGCCTTTTTCAGTTAAGAGTTTATAGAAGTTCCACAGCGAGATATTTGATAGCTGGGCTGCTTTCCAGCCTGTTATGCGCCCTTTTTGGTATAGCTCTATTGCATATTCTATGTTTTTTTCTTCAATGCCTTCTTCTAAAATTTCGCGTATCAACGTTGATCGGTCTTTTTCTTCGTTATTAGCTATTTCACGAAGTTTTTTTGCTGTTTCTTTGGATAGTCTTAGACAGATTGTTTCAGACTCGGACATAACCTGCACGTAATACATTATATATCAAATGTAATTATATATGTTTTGCCACCGTTTTGAGCATAGATAAAAAATGACGATAACTCAATGATTAAAGCGTAGTCAGGTTTAGGTGCTCGCCAACTCATGTTGTGGAGAATGGTGACGGCACAACCACTTTCTAATTACTTGCCATTTTTTTGATGAAATGGTGAATTGAGAAACGTTAATCGTTCGAAGTGCCGCTTTTGCAAAATAGCAAGGGCTTCTCTTATCACTATTTCCGTTTTTAATAGTGCCAGGCAACTTGGTTTCTAAATTGTTCATATCGGTTTTTAGAGTAATTTTAGAAAGTCTTCTTTTGTGATGTTTGCTTGTCTGAGTATTGATTTTAATGTTCCAAGTGCCAATTCGGGGTGATCTGGTACAATCGCTATGAAAACTTTTTCATTAAGTTTCTTTTTTAGTTTGATGTGGCTTCCTTTTTTACCAGTAACTTCAAAGCCTATTTTTGCTAAGGCTTTAATCACTTTTCGACCTGAGATTACGGGAAGAGCCAGTTACGTCCACCTTTACAATAGTCACGATAGGGGCTTCGGCTTTAGTGGGTTTTTCGATGTCTTCATCTTCTAAATATAGTTCTAGCGCTTCTTTGAGATTTTTTAGGGCTTCTTCAATATTTTTTCCTTGGCTAGCAATGTCAAACTCTGGACATAAAGCTACATAAAAGCCAGTTTCTTTGCGAATAACAGCTGAAAGTTGTAGAGTATCAGTTATCTGCATAAATTGTTCCTTACTTAATTTCTTGTACTTTAAAATAAACCTTCTCACTAAAATAAATTGAATTGTCTAATTATATTATTTCGGTTAGTTTTAGAATCTTGAAGTTTGGGTTTAGGTCGGCTATGAGGTTTTGGAATTGGGTGTTTTTCTTTAGGTTTTGAATTTCGTTATCTTCAGTAATTATAGCCTCGCTATGGTTCATCGCTGAAGAGAGAATTAAGCAATCAATGAAGTAATTTAGCATGTTTTTGAGTTTAAATGCGGTCTGTTAAATGGTGGTGTCATGCATTGGAATTGTTTCTACTGCGTCGTTGTAGATTATTGCGCTTATGCCTTTGGTTACTCGTTCCGGTGAGGGCTGGCCTTCCTTGACGTATTTGGTTCCTTTTGCTGAGAGTTCAAATATGGTTATTTGACTATTGCAATTTCGTGTTTTTAGCTATGAGCGTGAGCAATGCGTCTTTTTGCATCTGCTTGATTGAGATGCCTATTGTGGGTAAAAGTATGTTGTGTCTAGTAAGAGTTTCAAATTTGTGCCTTTATCGAGAGTTCTTTTCTGTGTTTGTGGAATTCTTCAATAGTTATCTCGACTGAAGGTTTTTCTTCTAGCACTTCTTTGAGGGTTGGTATTGGCTCAACTATTAGTCTTCCAGCTTCGATTTTGTAAGTGACTTTTGTGTGGGCATTTAGTTTTAGTTTTTCTCTGATTTCTTTAGAAGCGAAGAGTTCTCCTTTTGAACCCACTCGACTTTGTTGCATTTATCTGAGTCGCCGAATAAAAGTATATTTTTTCGTTGTAATAAGTTTTGAGGCAGGTTTCAGAAACGTTGCATTGTCTGTTTTGGAGTGTTTTGTTGTCTGATAGAGAAAACACTGGTTTTTTGTTTTTGTTTGTTGGTTGTTGTTGTGGGTTTTTTGTGTGTGTTTGTTTTTGTGGGGTTGTTTTTGTGGTTGTGTTTTTGTTTTGGGTTGGTTTTTGGGGTTTGTTTGGTTGTTGTTGTGGTTGTGGGTTATCTTGGAGCTGCGGTTGCGGATTGTTCAGGTTGCACCCGTAGAAAATTGGAAAAATGGGTACATTTCTTTATTCTAGATTCTCGATTGCTTTTGAGTAGGTTTGGTAGATTGTTTTGGCAGCTTCGGTTAAATCTTCTTGTTCGCTTTTTATGAGGTTTTTGTAGAGTGAAGGTCCTATGTTTGAGCCGAGGTGAACAGGTAAACCTACAAATGTTGGTTCAGAAATTTCTGCGAACCTGAAAGGGGTGGATATGGATAGAATCTCGCCTGTGTTGTTTGCTATAGCATTTACGATGTCTCTGAATGATGCGGCTGGACCGTATTCAGTGCCCCCAATGTTGTCGACTATGAATTTTGAAACCGTTTTTACGTATGATGTGATTTCATTTTTTGGCAGTAGCTGGTTTTTGGATGCTGCATACTCCTCAACTGGCAAACCAAAGATTTTTGTCGTTGACCAAAATGGAAATGCCATGTCTCCATGCTCGCCTCCTACCCAACCTGTAACTTGAGACACAGGAACTCCAAGTGTTTGCGCCAGTTTAAACCTGAACCTCAAAGATTCAATATTTGTTCCAGTGCTTATGACAAAATCGGCTTTAGAGTATTTCTTACAAACCATAGCCATTGCATCAACAGGATTCGTGATCACTACATACTTTGCGTCTGAATTTTTAGCTGCTGTGGCTTCTGATATATTTTTCACTATCCCAGCATTTTGAATCGCCAAGTCGCGTCTACTCATTTTAACACCTGAAATCCGAGGCTCTCCTGCTGAGATCAAAATTATGTCTGCTCCAGCAACATCGTCGTTTTTTTCACAAAAGTTAATTTCCACGTCAAGTCCAATACTTGCGGCGACGTGATTTAGTTCGTTAGTAAACGCAGCCGCGAGACCTGGTTTCACATCGCAAAGGGTTATCTTATCTGCAATCTTGGAGCATAAAATTGAGTAGGCAGTTGGACGCCCCACACGACCAGTTCCTATTTGGGCAATATGCAAGTTTGGCCATCTCCATTATTGTTTTGCAATAAATGTTATTTATCCGTTTTTTGTGTCTATGCTGTTTGGTAAGAAACCATTTTTACCATATTTTTCGGTTGACTAATATTAAATACGATTATTTGTTGCATGTTTTAAGACTTTTGCTTTTTGTTTAATGAACCTCGAAACTATCTAAGGAGGGGTTTTTCAAATAACAATCCGTTGGAAACCAGTTGGGATAAAAGCATAAGGTTATGACGATCCCAGACCGATTGCAGCAAATTTCATTTTCTTAAGAAAGTCTCCAGCGTTATAAATCCTTCTTCCATCGACGAGTGCTGGGTGTTTCATGTTTTTGATGAAGTCTTCTGGTTGTAGTTTTTTGAATTCTGGCCACTCGGTTATGATTATGGCGCACTCGGCGTTTTTTAGGCAAGTTATGGTTGAGGAGGCATAGTGAATTGTGTCTTTGAATATTGTTTTTGCAACTGGAATGGCTACTGGGTCATAAGCGGCTATTTTTGCACCTGTACGGTCAGTGGAACCATCATCAACAACAATAATCTCCACATTGCCCAAAGACCCGCTAACTTCAGATACCCTTTGCAAGACTTCAGTAATCGTTTTTTCTTCACGGTAAGCAGGTATGATAACGCTTACATCTGGAACCGCCGAATGCTTCGAGGAAAAGCCAAAAGCTCCATAAAGAGGTACAGAGAACCTGCTTTGCTCATAAATCCCACGGAACACTTTACTCTTAGAGTCTCTGCCCTCAACTAACCCAACATTCGAACCAACAATGTTAGCCTTAAACTCAGCGCCTGCTAAACCAACGCCTACATGCTCATTTAACGCAGCATTTGTAACCTGCGCCAAAGATGCATCATGAACTTCTCCTTTATCCATTTACAAACCACTCCTCAATCAAACATATCGTTAAACTCAAGACTTATTAAAGCGATATTACTAAAACAGAAATATATCAACACATCCAACTTTAACTGTTCATAATAACTCAGCCAATAAATACATGTGTTACTGTACGGTAACACTCACAACTCAAAACTAACTTACAGGACTAATATAGGTTTATACCAAAAACAAAAATAAAAACCATCACTACGCACTTAATCAGCGGCTGTTGTTCTCAGTTTAAGTCGCATACTGCTGTTCGGGAATCGGCACAAACATGATAAGCTCTTTATGAATTGCCAATTTCGGTTTTAGTTTGGCTACTTCTTTTTTGGATCCAACCCAAGAAAGACCCCAACCAATACACCACACAAAGGCAGCTATGGGCATTAACAGCAATGTTGCGGCTCTGTTTCGCTTTGGCATAATTGCTTAGGGGTGCAGTGGGCTAATAAGAATTCATAACACGCAGATATATCCCAAACAAATATTATTGCCTACTCTTTGGATAGGCATACCAATTTTAAAAGCAAACAAACCCACATAACAAACTCAGATATGCATCAAAAGCATTAACAAAACAAACATAAAAAAAACATACAGCCACAATTCAAGCCTCCAACAACTATTAGAAGCTACACAACTTTTCCTTACCCAAACAAGCCCCACACATCAAATCCAACTTATCCCGCTCACAAGCCAAAGCCTCAAGCGACTTCTGAGCCCCAACATAGTGCTCATTGTGTTCTTTATACCGTTTAAGAAACAAATAACCATACTCAGTCAACTCAAACCGGGAACCCACCACACGAACAAACCCAGCCCGCGTAACAACATCCAAATACTTCTCCAACAACTTAAAACTCAAATTCGCCCCAAACATAATATGGGTTTTACTCGCACCCGAATAAGCAGCCTCCAAAATAGCCGCAACAATGCTTACACGATCACGATTCTTACCCAACAAAACCACCCACAAAAACCATAAAACCCACAAACCACTTCAAAACCAAATTAGTCACTACAAAATCCCTTCCTGACGAAAGTGGATACGAAACAAAAACTTTAACTAACCTAAAAGTCTCCCCGCAAGCATCCAACATAACCTACTCCCCAACACGAACATCTTTCATGTTTTTTGCACCCTTGCCCCTATAACGCAAAAGCAAACAAGCAACAACAACACTAAACCAACCCACGACGCCGCCAACCATCCAAACGCCGCCTTGAAGAACTAAACCACTAACGGCAAAAAGCAACAATCCAAAATAACCAGCCAAATACGCTGATTGCTTTCCCCTTAGAGCATGTAATATTGAAGCCATCCAATCTCCACATCCCATCTTTAACCAGCAAAACCCCAAAAAACCATATAAGCGATATTGCAAAAAACGGAATATATCTAGAAAAAAAACGTCAAGTTCTATCACCAAACAAACTCCACCAAACCACACCTAAAAACAACAAACACACTAGAAAACAAACCCAAATTCAAGATATATTATTGAAAACACTCTAACAAAATAACCCAAAAATGCAAAAACACCACTCAAACAAAATATTTCTCTTGTTCGCTATGCCAACTTGGGCTTTGCAACATTTAAATTCATCTTTACCTATAGGTTTGCAGTGATTATTTATGGCCATGTCCACTACTGCTAAGGATATTTTTTCTAAAACATTAAACTCAGTGCAAGAAAATGACCCCCTCTCAAGGAGCCTGGATGGCTTCAAGAAGGGCAATCCGCCAGTGATGGCGGTTCTGGATGAAAAAGGAAAGTACGTCGGGATGCTTACTCGACGCACTGTTCTACGTTCAAGGCTTGATTTCACCGCGGCAAAGGTTCATTCTTTAATGCAGGTTGCGCCCCAGGTTGCCCCTGAAATGCCTTTGGGCGAACTTGCAAAGTTGATGATCGCCAGCGGAATGCGCCAGCTGCCACTCTTTGAGAAGGGCAAGCTTTTGGGGTTTGTAACTGACGAAGACGTTATCCATGGAGCCGTAGGCGACGACTGGGGCAAGGGAACCGTTGAAAAAGTAATGACGCGCGCACCCCACACAATTGAAGCCAACCGCAGCGTAGGCGCCGTTTTAGGCTTGATGCGTGAATTCGGCATCAGCCACGTTCCAGTCCTCGACAACGGCAAACTCGCAGGCATGGTCAGCATCGAAGACATACTCAAAAGCATCTACTGGCCCCAAAAACACCAAACCACAGGCGACATCGTCGGAGAAAAACTCGAAACACTCGGCATCGCGGTAAAGGGCATCATGGCTTCCCCAGTGGTAACGGTAGAGGGTAAAGCGAGCTTGCGTAACGCTGAAGTGCTCATGCACAAGCAGGATGTTGATTGCCTCTGCATCGTCGTGGGCGATCGACTCATGGGCATTGTAACGCGACTTGATTTTCTCGAACAGATTTCCCAAGTTGCAGCCCCAACCCGCAAACTAACGATACAATTCGGCACCAAAGGCGTAGATGTAACGCCAGACCAGCAGGGTTTCATGATGAACGAGTTCGACTCGTTTAGCCACCGCTTCCAAGAAGCCTTCCAACTTGGCACATTGTTTGTTTACATGAAAAGCCACGGCGACATCGTCGCCCGCGAAACACCCCTGGTTCACTGCCGCCTCCAATTCCGCACTGTACGAGGCACATTCTTTGCCGCATCGGAAGGCTGGGGCATTGAACCCACATTCCGCATCGCACTAGTCCGCCTCGAACGCCGCTTGCTACGAAGCAAAGAACTGCTCGCCTACAACCCCAAATACGCCAAAGACTACATGCGCAAAATGGGAATGCCCCAGGAAGAAGAATAATAATTTTTTTTCTTCTTTCCATCTTTTGTTTTAAACACTGTTTTTCAACATATTAATGAGGAGCTTGTTTTGGGTCAATACTGACCTACCCCTATAGGTTTGTGCATAGAACCTCTAATAGGCTCCAAATATGTTCGTGTAACCATAGACCCCTCTATGGTTTCAACATAGAACCACTAATAGACTCCAAATAGGCTGGTGCGTCATCGACCCGTCTCTATTGTTTCTGCAATGATTAACTATTTGGGTCCTGATAGGCTCATTCTATGATGTTGTCGTATGAAATGTTCGCATAACTGTCAATGCAATGAGACTCAAAAAAATAATCTTACACTAAAACACAGTAACTTCTAGAATCCACAATAACTCTTTTTTCGGGGATTCAACTTTTTTTATTTTTGGGTTAAGGGGTCCTTGTAGGTTAGGCGGGTATTTTTCCAGGTTATTTTTTGTAGTTTCAGCAGTTGTTTGTCGTGGGTGTACATGATGGGAGTTTTGTTTGCTATGTAGTTGGCTGTTATGAGGGCGTCTCTTCCGTCTAGGTTGTGTTTTACGGCGAGGTTTAGGGCGATTTGGGTGGTTTTTTGTGTTTGGTTGTAGAATTCGATGTAGGGGTGCTTTAGGAGTGCGGTGAGTTTTCTTGCGGTTTCTTCAGGGGTCCATTCTAGATAAAAAACGAGGGTGTGGTACGCTTCGTGGAGAACCGTTGGATTCAGTGCTATGAGGTTTTCTGGCGACAGATGTACTAGTAAATCTTTGACTTTTTGGTGTTCAGGGTATGCTGGGTCGAGTGCATAGCAAAGGATGTTGGTGTCTAAGCCGATTGTCACTTGACTGTTCTCCAAACAGACTTCATTTCTTCGGAGGTCGCAAGTTTGGGTTTGCCTTTGCGCTTGGGTTCGGATGTGATTAATTTTTTGAATTCTTCCAGAAAATCTTCGCGTTTGCCGGGAACTATGAGGAAGCCTTGGGGAGTCTTTTTTAGGGTGGCGGTGTCGCCGATTTGTTCTCTAATTTCGGCAGGGATGCACATTCTGCCTTTGGAGTCTATTTTTAGATTAACTTGAGCTTCCATATTTCCCACCACTACTAAGTGGGACAAGCGTAGATTTAAAACTTCCTAAAAAAGGAATATGTTGGGATGGCGAATTAGAACGGAATTCTTGATCCGTCAAACCCGAGCTTTGAGATTCCCAGTTCTTCCTGCATTTCCCGTAGCTGCGCAGAGTTGAATACGGGTCCGTCGCGGCAGACGCGGTATTTGCCTATCATGCAGCTTCCGCATAGTCCGATGCCGCAGCGCATGAGGCGTTCTAAGCTGGCTTCGAGGGGCTGTTTATGCGCTTCGGTGATTTGGAAGATTTTTTTGACCATGAGTTCGGGTCCGCAGGCGTAAATCATGTCATATTTCTGTTTTTCCAAAAGTTCCGCGAGGGGCGTGGTGACCATGCATTGTAAGCCGGCGGTGCCGTCTTCGGTGGTGGTTACCAATGTTTTTTCGCTGCACACACCCTTGAGCTCTTTTACATAGAGGAGCTCGTCTTTGGTTTTGGCGCCTTCCACAAACGAGATGCGCTCGGTCTTCGCTGCGAGCTGCTTTGCGAGGAAGAGTAATGGCGCTGTGCCTGTTCCGCCGCCGACGAGCAGAACCTTGCCGCGGGATTCAGTGAAGCTGTTTCCAAACGGTCCACGTATGCCGATGGTGGCGCCTGCTTCGAGGTTGTGAAGGTGCATGGTGGCGTCGCCGACGGCTTTCACCGAAACCGAGACCAGGTTGTCGCCCGCATCCAAAACACTCAATGGGATTTCGTCTACGCCTGGAATCCAAAGCATCAAAAACTGCCCAGGCTTAGCCTTCGCGCAGAGTTTATCGTTTAGGATGAAGGTTTTCACGGAGGGGCTCTCAGTTCGGATTCGAACAATCTGCGAAGTCCGAATCGAATTATTTGTGGTGTGCAAGGCCGACAATGTCTTTAACGCTCCCGAATTGTTTTTTTCTCAAGTAGGTTTCTACTCCTTTGTTAATGGACCCAAAAACATCCACGTCCACGGCGACTGCGGTACCGACTTGAACCGCCGAAGCACCCGCCAACATAAATTCAACCGCATCCCGCCAATCCGACACGCCGCCGCAGCCGATGATGGGCACATCCTCGTAGGCTTCATGAATATCATAAACGCAGCGCAACGCCACGGGCTTTATGGCTGGACCCGACAAGCCGCCCCGCACATTCGCAAGGATAGGCATCATGGTTTCTGCGTCGATTGCCATGGCTTTAAGAGTGTTCGCCACCGTCAACGCGTCCGCCCCAGCCTCAACCGCCGCATGCGCCGACACCGTGATGTCCGCCACATTGGGCGAGAGCTTTACAATTAATGGCTTGCTAATTGCGGCTTTCACCGTCTCCACCACTTCCACGAGCAGCTTTTGGTTCTGGCCAATTTCCGCGCCCGTCTGCTTCACATGCGGACACGAAACATTAAGCTCCACTGCATCCGCACCCGCCAAAACTGCACGCTTCGCCACCGCCGCATACTCCTCCGCAGAGTACCCAAAAACACTCACGATGACTGGCACACGCAGAACAGTTTTTGAAAACTTGATTTCCGCCGCATAGACTTCGATGCCCGGATTTGGCAAACCCATGGCGTTAATTAAACCCGCTTCAGATTGCACCACCGTCGGATTAGAGTAGCCCACACGAGGCTCAACGCCTATGGATTTGGTGACGACCGCGCCGGCGCCGCCTTTCGCCACGCGCCTGAGAGATTCGGCGGAGTACCCGAGGATTCCTGACGCCAGAATCGTGGGGTTCGCGAGCGTTAAGCCAGCGAAGCTTATGCTTAGGGGGTTGGTTTCCAAATAAATTCACCGTTAATTCTAGGTTAATGTGTTTGTGTAGATAAAGGTTTTTTTCGGATTGCACTCGCAAGAAGCCGTTTTTATGTCTAATTGCACAGGTAAAATATGGCAAAACGTGTTTGGGCTGAAAAAAGAAAAGTGAGGGGTTAGCCCAACCTCAGAGAGGTTTATTTCTTCTTTTTAGCTTTTTTATCGTCTTTTTTTGGAGCTTTCGCCACGCTAATAACCTCAAACCATTATTTGGCGTCAATTTGTATTTAAAATTTGCTAATCACCAAATCCCCCGCCTTAACAAACAAAACGACTTAAATGTAGGCGCTGTACAGAAAATAAGCCTAAAAATAGGCGAATCACTTGGGCGTTTTATACGAGCTTTTTTGGTTTTACAGTTTTGACATTTTTCTGTCAATAGCAGGGGCTTGGTCGGCATGGAGCGCTGGGCGCGGAAACTCTTTTATAGCAGTCCGATGTAAAAAATTACACAGCAATGCAAAAAATTCCACGGTGACTATGATGTTCAACCCATCACAAAGAACCCAAAGAACCAAACAAATCGCCCTCCTCACAATCTTCACCGCACTATACATCGTCCTAAGATTCATCCCCTACACCCTCCTCGTAGGCGGAGCAGGCGGCTACCTCTCATTCTCAGACTTCCTCGCCCCAATAATAGGCATCCTACTCGGACCCTACTTCGGCGGCTTAACCGTGCTCCTCGGCAACTTCGGCGCCCTAGGCTTTGGCAAATCCCCCGTATTCATAACCACCCCGTTCCTCGATTTCCTACCCGACTTCATCGCCGTCGTCTCCGTCGGTTTCTTGATGCGACGCAAATGGCTCCCCGTCGTGGCACTCAACGCGGGGCTGCTCGCACTGTTCCTGGTTGACCCCTTAACCAGCGTGTTCGTCACTGTCCCAGGCACATCCATACAAATCCCCTTCGCCTACATGCACATAGCCGCGTTCATCGTGCTGCTCTCACCCCTCGGAAGGTGGGCAGGCAAATGGATCGCCACAGAGGGCAAAGCCAAGTTCATGGCGGCGGGATTTATAATAGTGACTTTCATCGCAACAATGATGCAGCACCTCGCAGGAAACATCCTGTTTGAACTGTCTTTCGGGCAAATTGGCAACCCCCCAATAATTCCGCTATCCGCATGGCCGGGCGAGTGGACATTGGTAGTCTTTGCTTACCCCGTCGAACGCACAATCCTCATCATATCAGCCGTACTCGTTGGAATACCAGTCATACGCGCAATACAGAAAAACCACTTTTTAAAACTCGGAAACCAAGACGACAAAGGAGTCCAAGCAAAAACAGTTACTTCTTAAACAAAGCGCCGTCCTGAACGTACTCTTTCCCCGTACGCAACGCAACCCCAGCCTTAGCCAATTCACTCCCCAAATAAGCCGCATGATCCAGCCTCGAAACCAAACCCAACTCCACAATCTTCGCGTAAACGCCGTCAGCGGTTTCGCCCTTGACGATGTTAACTGGGTTTACCATGTCAAGCGAATTATAGTGGACTGCAACTAAAACCCCTTGGGCGCGGTCAACGGATATTTTGAACATGCCAACGCAATCCAAGGTTGCGGGCTCCAACGTCTCAGATACCTTTACAACTTTGGCGTTGGCTTCGAGTTTTTTGTCATAGGGCTCTTCGTGGTTGCGTTTGTCCTTGAGGATTAACAGGTCTATGCCGAGGTCTTTTGGGACTGAACCGCGCTTCTTGGCAAGGAACATCATCTTCGCCGCCGCAACCTCCTCCGCCACGGTGCCCTTTGCCTTGTCGCTCTTCTCCGTCGCCAACAGAATGCTGGCATCGACTTCCTGAGATAAACGGGCAAGCAAAGCATTAACCCCCACCGAATCCGCATCCAACAGTTCAGTGACGTTTGAAACCCCCACGAACAACGGAACGTCGGGGTTTCTTGTGGCAAATTCCTTGAATGCGATAAACGACTCCAAAATGTTGGTGGGCTCCAAAATCAAGTCTGCAAGGCAACGGGTTACTCCGAGTTTTTTTGCTTTGGCTATTGTTTCTTCGAGGTATTTGACGCGGTCTTGGGCTTTCTTGGGGAAGTAACCTTGACGCTGGTTAGTGGGAATGACAACGACAGCAACTTTAGATGTGAATGGGGCAATTTGCTCGATGTTCCCTGCGTCTCCGCTCAAGACAAGCTCAGCCCCTGCCTGAACCGCCGCTTTAATCTCGGCTACATCAAGCGTATCAATACTGACGGGCACGTCGACAACCTGTTTAACCCATTCAACGATGCATTTCGCCTTTTCAGGCTGAGATTCACCAGCAACCATACCCACATCGATAATGTCAGCTCCTGCCGCAGCGAAGCGTTTGGCAGTTTGCTGAATAGTTTCCTTATCCATCAAAGCAGCATCGACGATTTCCGCGAGGACACGCATAGGAAAATCTTTGCCCACCGCCAGGCCACCGATGAGCATGCTGCCGGGTTTCTTGAGCAGTTCCGCACGGTTTTTCTCAGTCTTCTCTATTTCCTTCAGGGCTTGTTGTTGGAGTTTTTCGCGCAGCAAATCATCAGCAGGAACGGTGGTTGAGAGCTGTATTTCGCAGAGTGAATCTAAAACAGTGGGCAAGTCCGCGGCATATCTTGGTCCCTTAAAAGTCGGGATGCCGGTGGCTTGGGAGACTAAACTTGTGTCTCCGCGCACGAGCCCCGGAGTCAATATCATGTTAAAACCTGTTAGTTTAGTGTTTTTCAGCTGTTCAACGATTGTTTGGGGAGTTAAAAAAGCAGCTACCGCAATCTTAACTGCTAAGGTTTGGGTTTCTACGTGGCTTTCTTTAGCGTACCCTTTAACGATGTCTTGGGCAAGTTGACCTGTAACTAGAAGCACTTTCACTTTTAATCCTCAATTACCCTTATGGATGCACCCTTGTTGTTTGCTTTCGCAATGAATGCTTGTCCGCCAACGCTCTTGTGCAGGTATGCAGTGACTTTGGAGAGCACCAGTTTGGCTTCTTCCTGTTTAACCACTCCGTAGAGCGCTGGACCCCAAGAACTCTGCCCCACGCCGTAAGTGCCTGCTGTCTTCATGAACTCTATGCATTCCGCGGCGGCTGGGCTGGAATATGTTCCACCCTGAGCTTGCGCAAAATGGTTTCCTGTTATGATTTGAATTTTTGTTAGGGCTTCGCCGAAGTTTTCGATTTCGTGTTCTGCTAGGGCTGGAAGAAGTTTTAGCATGATTAAGCGACAGATTTGTCCTGCATCCTCGGCGGACATTTTGGTTAGTTTTTCAAATGCGTGGTTTTCCTGTGAGTTGGATAATCCCTCTTTCAGGTTTGGCACTGCCACGATGAATCGCCATTCGCTTGGGAACGGCTGGCGATAAATCAAGGGTGGGCACTTGGCTTTTTTGAGGTTTTTTCCGCCGTCAACTACGAAACCGCCTCTTTCAAAGATTGATGTTCCGACTGCGGTTCTTCTGGCGCGACCCATTGAAACGGCTAACTCTGGGATTGATGCTTCTACGTTAAACACCTTTGCAAGCGCCGTTGCTACTGCTAA
>CAIUPH010000022.1 GCA_903901015.1 Candidatus Bathyarchaeota archaeon
GGCTCACCATCTGCATTAGCCGCAAACACCTCAGACCAGCAAAGCCCAACCTCTGAGTTTTTCAACTTAACATTTGAACTTGACAGCGTAGATATCGATCCGCCTGCTCAAAATCAGAGTTCATCAGCTCTTGGGCTTCACCCATCCTTAGCTATGTTGGAGCTTATGATGCAGCCGCAAATGGTAGGTAAACAGACATATCAACCAATTGTTGTTTTCAAGTGGGGATCAAAACGTTTAGTGCCAGTTCGCGTCATCAGCATGAATGTGGAGGAAAAATCTTTCGACATCACCTTAATCCCAAATAGGGCAACGGTTACCTTAACTTTAAGGGTACTTGATGCAACGGAAATTAACAGCAACCCAGGTGCCCGAAGTGCCCTTTTGAACCACCAAAGCGTCCAAGCGACTTTGGTTGATGCATATAAACTTCAGACGGGTCAAGCAAGCCCCATGGTTGCTGGCGCCGATTCAAGTTCTTCGGCTACAGTAGGTGGCGCCGCTGGCGTTGATAATAAATCAAATATAAAAGCCTGAGAAGGAAGTGGGGTCCATGGAATTTCTAGTGGGAAACGCCAAACTGAAACTAATCAAGGGCGACATTACAGACGTTGACGCAGACGCTATAGTGAATGCGGCTAACTCGACGCTCCTTGGAGGCGGAGGAGTAGACGCCGCCATACACCGCAAGGGCGGACCCAAAATCCTCGAAGAATGCAAACGCATGCGGGCAACGGAATGGCCTGACGGTTTGCCAACGGGTTGCGCAGTGATTACGTCGGGCGGTAACTTGAAAGCAAGACATGTTATTCACACGGTGGGTCCCATCTGGCATGGAGGATTCCATGAAGAAGCTAAACTGCTAAAGCAAGCGTACCGGAGTTCCCTCAAACTTGCTGTTGCAAATGGGCTCAAAACAGTGGCTTTCCCATCGATTAGCACTGGAGCGTACGGGTACCCTGTTGAAGAAGCCAGCCGCACCGCTGTAGATGCAGTTAAGGATTTTTTGGAAAAAGAGGATAATCTACAAAAAGTGATTTTTGTGTTGTTTTCGGAACGGGACTTTGAAGTCTACCTAAAAGCAGCAAAAACCTAACCGTTTTATCCATTAGCTACCAATAGTATTGCACGAAAAGCCAAAGAAGAAAAAAGAGATTATGGAAGGACAGATACTTGCTCGGCTTCCATGATTGAAGCGACAGGAATGTCAAGCTGCTCTTGGACAACTTGCAATATCGCTTCTTCACTTGGGCCCTCAACCAGAAATGCAACTCGGTTTTCTGATTCACAGCAGTAGCAAGCTTTCATTTCGATGCCTTTGATTTTTCCTCTCGCCAGCATCTTTGCTGCTCCCTGTGCGCAGGTTTTGGGGTTTTTTCCTGATTTTAGAATAGCTGAATTAACCATGTATGTTGGCAAAAATTCACATCCTAACAAATAGTTAATCAAGAAGGATTTTATAAGCTTGTATGTAGCTGACTTTCCCATGAATGGGTTTTGCTCATTTTCTGTTGCAGTTTGCTGGCAGTCACATAATCATTTATCGCTGGATGGCGCCTTTGAGTTAGGTGAAATGTTGAATCAACCAGTGTTTTCTTGCCCCTTCTGCGATGCTCCACCTTGGAGAACACGCTACATGCTCTGGCGGCACATACATGAATGCATCAACAATGAACACTCGGGCATAAGTCAAATAGAACCAGCAGCATCAAACAGCCAATAGTCAAAACTTCATTAGAAAAATTGTAAATGTGGATTAAACAATCGTCAAAGTCAATGTTGACTTGACGCTGCTTAAGTTACTAATCTTTGAATTGATGATTTCGCGTACGCTGTCGACAAATTCACCGCTGACCATTGCAACGATGTCGTATGCTCCACGGGCAAGATAAACTTCTTTTACCGCGTCAATCTTTCGCAGATCTTCAGCAGCCAACGCATTTGAATCGGAATGCGTTGTGATAAAAATGAAAGTGCTACGTTTGTTTTTTCCAAAAGATTCAGACGTAGAATAGCCAGCGGATACTTCTACATTTGCATCAAAAACAGTCTCCAAAATAAAACGCCTCAAAAACACAATAAAGAGTGCCCCAAGCAAGCTATTAACCTACGTTGCTGTCGCCGCACTACAACAAACCGAAACTAAATGGCACTTGAAAAATTTTCTCGACAAAGAAAGGTTAGGAGTGGATTTAACTATGTGTTCCTGTGCGAACCCGCGTCTTAAACTGCGAAATATTTAGCCGCTGGTAGTTTTCAAGTTAACCAGGGAGAAGATTTCGTGTTTATCGCCGAGAACCTTGCGTCCATCCAGGTAACCGAGTTCGATGAGGAATCCTAAGCCAGCTACTTTGCCGCCGAGTTTTTCAACCAATTCAATGTTGGCTTTCACGGTTCCTCCTGTTGCGAGCAAATCGTCGATGAGCAGAACGTTCTGTCCTTTTTCGATAGCGTCCTGGTGGATTTCGATGGTGTCGGATTCGTATTCTTTTTTGTAGGTCAAGTCCATGCATTTGTAGGGCAACTTGCCTTTTTTGCGTACTGGAACAAACCCGACGCCTAACTCGTAGGCTAAGGGTGCGCCGATGATGAAGCCGCGCGCCTCGTTGGAGACTATGACATCGATTTTTTTGCCGCGGTAATGGTCAGCTAGCTGTTTTATGCATTCTTGGAAGTAGGTTTTATCTTTGAGCAGGGGTGTTATGTCCCAGAACACTACGCCTTTGAACTCGGGGATACGTCGAATCTTGGTTTTTAAATCGATTTTTTTATCGGATTTATTCATGTTAACTATTCTCCTTTAAGCGAAAGCGCCCGTTAATGCGCTATTACAATTACAGCTGCATTCAACGGGTGTTTTTGCGATTGTTTCAGCGATTATGCGCTTAACGTTCTCAATGCCTGTTTTCATGGTGTTAATGATGTCATCTACACATACCGCGTGCTCTTTCCAGCAGTCATAGTCTGTGACTGTTGAGATGTTTGCGTAGCAGATTTCTGCTTCCCTTGCCAAAACAACTTCAGGAACCATAGTCATTCCAATCACGTCGGCTCCCCACTGCTGATACATTTTTGATTCTGCTTTGGTTGAGAATCGAGGACCTTCGATGCAGACATATGTGCCTTTTGCGTGATTTTTGATTTTCAGGGTTTTGGCTACCTCGGTTAGTGTTTTGTGGAGTTGTGGGCACATGGGTTCTGCGACGGATATGTGGCAAACTCTGGATTCCGCCAAAGTATAGAAGGACTGTTCTCTGCGCGTGGTGCGGTCGATGAATTGGTCAGCGAAGACTACGTCGCCGGGTTGATAATCCTCACGTAACGAGCCAACGGTTGATGCAGCAAGGATACGTTTTACTCCTAAGCGTTTAAGGGCAAATATGTTCGCCCGCACATTGATGTCTGTGGGTCGGATAGTGTGTAGTTTTCCATGTCTGGGCAGAAACGCCACGGTTTTGCCTCCGAGTTCGCCGACTGTGATGGCGTCTGAGGGTTTACCGTACGGTGTATCCAACGTTATTTCCTGTACGTTCTTGAGAAGTTTAGGGTCGTAAAGACCTGTTCCACCGATTACTCCAAATTCAGCTTGCATAACTGTTAACTGCAAACGCTAACCTTATAAAATTAGCGACGAAGCAGCCATTATAGACAGAACCAACAGCGTCGATTTTGGAAAACTAATAAGGCGGTATCAACGTTAAGTATTGTTGAAGGTTCAACTTTTTGGTTTCTGAAAAAAACAGTAATTTTCACGCCTGCCAACTGTCAACATCTAACTCTGTGAAACAACATAAACTCAGAAAGCTCATAGCTTCGTTATCTGGCAAAAAAGGGCAGAGCAAAGAGTTTATTTCTCTCTACATACCCTTCGGGAAATCAACAGATGAAGCAGCTGCGTTCCTCAAAGAAGAGTCTGAGGCGGCGAAATCTGACAACGCAAAACGCACCTTCAAGAACGTAATCCAGCGGTTAAAACAAAATAAGGAAATGCCCGAAAATGGATTGGCGTTGTTTGCTTCAAACATCGTTGAAGATGAAGTTGAAGAGGTCATTCCGCCAGAGCCAATCACGACTTATAGTTACGATGAAGATGACCATTTCCACTTGGAACCGCTCAGGGATATGCTGAGGAACCAAAAAATCGTGGGACTCATCGCCCTAGATTCGAAGGAAGCCAGCTTTGGCGTGCTTAATGGTGAACGCTTTGAATTCATAGAAACTATTACCTCGGGAATCCATGGGAAATCGGGGAAGGGCGGGTCAAGCCAACGGAGATATGAACGGGAACGTGACATGGCAGTGACTCAGTTTTTCCACAGGATAGCTGAACATGCAGCTAAGGATTTTCTCGAGAAATATGAGGTTACGGTTTTGATTGTTGGGGGACCAGGCACGACGAAAGAGGATTTCCTGAGTGGAGATTTCCTACATTACGAATTGAAAGATGCCCTTGTGAACCGAGTTGATACGCAGTCCGCGTCCACGGAAGGATTACGAGAGGTTCTGGACAAATCATGTGAACTTTTGAAGAATTTGTGTGCACCCGACGAAAGGAGAGTTATGCAGAGGCTTCTGGATTCCATGGGCAAAGATGACGGTTTATCCGTTTACGGACTCGACACGGTGCTGGATGCGCTTAAGAGCGGTAAAGTGGAAACTGCACTGGTTACTGATGACACTAACATCGAGGTACAAGGAAGGGACATTGTGGATGTATTGGAAGATTTAGCTACGCAGACTAAGGCTATGGTTGAGGTGATATCTACGGATTCTGAAGAAAAAACAAAGCTCACGGCTCTGGGAGGCGTTGCGGCGCTCTTGAGGTATAGTCCGTAGGGTACCTTTTTTATGGTTTTTTGGGTTTTTTGCCAGAATACTTATAAGGCTGGCATGCACACATGTGCTTAAGGTGAAGCGGTGCAGACAGCACCTTAACGCTGGTGAATATATGCGCAGAAGTTTAACCGTAACTCCAGAAAACGACAAAAAAATCCTACTAACAAAAGGACGATTCCTAACAGGAGACACCCCTCTGGACATCGATTACACCACAATGGTCAACATATTCATCGAATTAGGCCACAAAGTAATGACCACCGCATGGAACGACAGCAACAGCGCAAGCCCCAACGTCATCATAGACAAAAACGACATAGTGGAATCCTTCAAAAAACACGCCTTCAACAACGAACTAAAAGAAGAATCCGTCGGAGACCAAGTTACAGAAATCATCTTCAAAAAACTAGTCGAACAATCAGGCATAGCACAAAACCAACAAGCCACCCAACACCAAACCATCGCTTTGCCACCTGAAAAACCAGACACAAAAAAGCAAAAATACATCTCATAGAATAGAGGTAACAGGAACAAACCAGTATGACTGAAGACAAAGAGTCTCAGCCAGTTAATTTTGAAGAACGTCTCCAATGCGAGCAAAAACGTTCGGAGGATTACCTGACTAGACTGAGGTATTTGCAGGCGGACTTTGAAAACTTCAAGAAGCGCCAAGAAAGAGAAGCGGAGCAACTAAAGAACTACGGCAACGAACGCATAATCATATTACTCTTAGAAGTAGCAGACGAATTAGAGTTAGCGGTTAAAAACGGAGAAATCTCAACTTCGCCCGAAAGCCTCATAGAAGGCGTCGAGTTGACCCTCAAGAAACTTAGAAAAGTTCTTGAGCAAGAGGGCGTAACAGCAATTGAGAGCCCTCAAGGCAAAGCTTTTGACCCTACGCGCCACAACGCCATAGCCGCTGTAGAACGAGAAGACGTCGAGGAATCGACGGTAATTGAGGAAATCAGGAAAGGCTACATGATGAAGGGCAGGGTAATCAGACCCACCATCGTTAAAGTAGCTGTGAAACCAAAACAAAAAGAAAATCCAAGTAACCAAACGGAGGAAAAAATAAATGAGTAATCAAAATCCAAAATCAAACGAAAAAGTATTAGGAATCGATTTAGGAACCACCAATTCAGCAGCCGCCATCTACGAAGGCGGGCACTCAACAGTTATTCCGAGTGCAGAAGGCCCCACGATGGCTGGAAAAATGTTTCCGTCAGTCGTAGCCTTCACAAAAGATGGGCAACTCCTGATTGGTGAATCTGCGAAGCGCCAGGCAACGACCAACAGCGAAGGCACAATCTTTGAAATCAAACGCAAGATGGGCACTGACGCCAAAGTCACAGCCTACGGCAAAGAATACACTCCCCAGCAGATCTCAGCGTTCATTCTGCAGAAAATAAAGAAAGACGCAGAAACCTACCTTGGCGGATCCATAAACAAAGCAGTCATCACCGTTCCAGCTCACTTCAACGACAACCAACGGCAAGCCACCAAGGACGCAGGAGAAATCGCAGGGTTCCAAGTCATGCGTATCATCAACGAACCAACCGCAGCATGCCTCGCATACGGCATAGATAAACTGCAGCATGAAATGAAAATCCTCGTCTTTAGCTTCGGCGGCGGAACCCACGACGTAACCGTCATGGACTTCGGCAAAGGAGTCTTCCAAGTTCTGAGCACCAGCGGCGACACCCAGCTTGGCGGAACAGACGTTGACAGAGCAATCATGGATTACATCACAAGCGAGTTCAAACGCCAAACAGGCGTTGACGTCAACGGCGACAAGATGGCGATGGCAAGGCTAAAAGAAGCCGCGGAAAAAGCCAAAATCGAACTCTCCACACTCATGAGCACAGACATCGACCTGCCATTCTTAACCGCAGATGCATCGGGACCAAAACACCTCAAACTAACCCTAACCCGCACAAAACTTGAGTCTTTAGCGCAACCGGTTGTCCAAAAAACTCAACGCACCCTCGAAAAAGCCTTAGAAGACGCAAAACTTACGCCACAGGGAATCGACAAAATCATCCTAATCGGCGGCATGACCAGAATGCCCCTCGTGCAGCGCTTCGTCGAGCAAATCCTTGGCAAGGCTCCTGAACGCGGACTCGACCCTATGGAATGTGTCGCAATTGGCGCAGCCATCCAAGCGGGAGTCATCACTGGCGAAGTCACCGATCTACTACTTCTCGATGTAACACCACTGACCCTCGGGCTTGAAACCATGGGCGGAGTATTCACCAAGGTCATGGACAAAAACACCACCATACCCACCAAACGCAGCCAAATCTTCACAACAGCCGCAGACTTCCAAACCGCAGTCACCATCCACGTGCTCCAGGGCGAACGCGCAATGGCAGCCGACAACGTTTCGCTGGGCGAATTCAACCTTGTCGATTTACCTCCAGCACCAAGAGGCGTACCACAAATCGAAGTAACCTTCGACATAGACTCTAACGGCATCATGAACGTAACCGCCAAAGACCGAGCTACAGGCAAAGAAGCAAAAATCAGAATCACCGCATCCACCAAACTGAGCAAAGACGAAAAAGAACGCTTAATCAAAGACGCTGAGCAATTCGCCGACCAAGACAAGAAGAAACGGGACGAAGCAGAAACACGCAACAACGCCGACAGCCTTGTCTACACTGCTGAACGCACAAAGAGTGACCTTGCAGGAAAAATCAGCCCCGAAGAAGTAGCCAAAGTTGACGCAGCCGTAACCGAACTCAAAAACGCCTTAGCAAGCAACGACATGGTACAAGTCAAAGCCAAATCTGATGCGCTTCAGAAGGTTCTGCAGGAAGTCGGAACTAAAGTCTACCAGCAAGCAGCAGCCGAAGCGGCAAAGCAGCAGGAACAGCAGCCGGGTGGTCAGCAGGCGGGTCCACAAGCAGGCGCAGAAGAGCAGATGCCTCCGGGCGGCGGACCTGAAGAGCAGGGTCCTGAAGGCGAAAAAGTCGTCGACTCAGAAGACTACAAAGTCAAATAAACCCAATCTTTTCTTTTTTAATTTTTCTTTCTATAGCTCACGAACATATTTGTAGCCTATTAGAAACTCATTGCAGAAACTATAGAGGGGTAGATGCGAATTGGCGGTTTTTGGGGGGTAAAATCACCTAAAATAGGCTTAAATTCCATTTCCAATAGTGCGGAGGAACTAATGCAGCCGCGCCAAAAAACAAGCTGAAAAGGGGGAAATGGTATAAATCTCAGACTTGAGCTTCCCTTATAAAGAACAGTAAAATAAATTTAGTTTAGCGGTTGACTCGATGGCTGAAAAACGCGATTACTACGAGGTTCTGGGTGTAGCGAAGGGAGCATCCAAAGACGAAATCAAGGATGCTTACCGAAAACTCGCCATGCAATTCCACCCCGACCGAAACAAAGAAGCCGGGGCAGAGGAACACTTCAAAGAAATCAGCGAAGCATACGCAGTCCTATCTGACGACCAGAAACGCCAGCAATACGATCAACTGGGGCATTCAGGATTCGACCAACGATACAAACAGGAAGACATCTTCCGCGGAGCTGACTTCGACTCAGTCTTCCGCGACATGGGCTTCGGAGATATCTTCCGCAGCATCTTCGGCAACCAAGCAGGATTCCAAGGGTTTGAGGAACGTAACCGAGGACAAGACCTCGCCTACAACCTTGAGATAACGCTTGAAGAAGCCGCGAAGGGCACTGAGAAAGAAATCGAGATTCCAAGAACAGAACGCTGCGAAGTATGCGGTGGCTCAGGAGCAAACCCGGGAACTGCAGCCAGGGTTTGTCCACGATGCGGAGGCGCAGGCCAAATCCAGAACATGCGAAAAGCCGGCTTCGCCATGTACATGCAAGTTTCTGTTTGTCCAACCTGCAAGGGAAAAGGCAAACTTATCGATTCACCCTGCACTAACTGCCGCGGCTCAGGCTTGGTTAGACGAAGACGCAAAATCACTGTTAAAGTACCCATGGGCATAGAAGAAGGCACCCAACTTCGACTGCGCGGCGAAGGCGAAATGACGGGCGGCGACGGCGAACCAGGAGACCTCTACGTCGTGGTGCATGTTAAGCAGAACTCGCAGTTCATAAGAGAAGGAGACGACCTCTGGCACGTAGCAATAATTTCCTATCCACAGGCGGCGTTGGGAGCGGAGATTTCGGTGCCAACCTTCGACGGAGAAATCACCATAAAAATCCATCCTGGCACACAGGTGGGCGAAACCGTCACGCTTCGGGGCAAAGGTATGCCGCGTTTTCGAGGTTACGGCAGGGGCGACTTGAACGTGCGCATAGGGGTTTCTGTTCCTGAGAAGCTTACGGGTCCGCAGAAGGCGCTTCTGGAGCAACTGGCTAAAGAGTTGGGTACAGATGTGTCTAAAGCCCACAAATTCCGCCTGTAAACTACCCCGTTATGTTGGCAGCTGCAATAGTTTTTTAAACTAATTCAAAGATAAATAATGTCAGGGAATTTTAGGAAAGGAAAAACATGAACTTTGACCTCGTAACAATACTGACGCAGCTCATTGGGTCGATAATTGTTAACTTGATTTTCGTGTCGCCGTTCCTCTGGATATCTGGTAGATTTTTAGCGGGCAAACAAAAAGCGAAATTCACCGACGCACTCTGGATTGTATTCATCGGCACCGTCGTATTCTACTTCTTCAACCTCATCCTCTCAGACTACGTATCAGGAACCATGGCCACGCTCATAGCTTACTTCATAATGCTTATCATTTGGCTGGCACTCGTCAAGCATTTCTTTGACTGTGGATGGCTAAAAGCATTCGCAATTAGCATAATCGCCGTAATCATCGCCGTCGTAGTAATAATCGTAATATTCATAATCTTGGCAGCATTGAACATCGCAACCGGCTGGATACCCATCCCAAACCCACTCAACAGCATCTAAACTCAATCCCATTTTTTATTTTTGGTATTTTTACTCGCAAGTTACTGAAATTCAATATACTAATGGCTTAGAAAAATGCCGATAGCGACCTACCCCTCTTAGGTTTGTGCAATGAGTTTCTATTAGGCTCCAAATATATTCGTGCGCAGCCTACCCCTCTATGGTTTCAACATAGAACCACTATTAGGCTCCAAATAGGACGAGGTAAGGTAATTTCTTGGTAAATTGAAAACAAATATATTGCCAAGAAACACTAAACAGCACAGTCAGGATAATCAATGAGCAAAAGCAGCAGAAAACAAACAGCCTACACCTACAGGGCATCTGAGTATGTGAGAAGCCACGCAGCATCGCTCGGCTTGTTCTTGTCGGTTTACGGGGCATTCTATCTGTTCGTTGTGCTGCTGGGCGGCTGGACCATGGTTGACTGGGGGAAAGACGTCACCATTTATCCTTCCTTATTCGTTAACACCCTGATTCCCCGCAGCGTAATCAGCCCAGCATTTTTTGTAACGAGTTTTCCAGCCTTAGTCTTTGGCGCAGCAATCCTGTGTTTTTACAGCATCCGCGGAATAACTCCAAAGGCAGCCCCTGACAAGCAGTACGTCGCCATAGTTTTGACAATATTTGGGTTCACCTACTTGGTTATCGGTGATTGGCCGCTTAAACTTCCTGAATTTCCATGGCTGTGGCAAAGCCAAATCGCAGCAAACGGACCAGTCTTTTCTTGGACACTATACCTGCTGGGTTTAGGAGCTCTGCTGGTTGGCGCCTTTTCGCTCTACAAGCACAGCCTGATTTACCATCAGACCCATCAAAACGAGTAAGAGCAAACGACGACTCCCGCTAAAGCAGCGAAGGTTCGGTTGGTGGCAACTGATTGTTTGCAGCAACGGCGTTTACAGCTTCAAAAGTTGACAAATACGTAACTTCACGAAGAAGACCCGCATCATCATCCACAAAGCTTTAAAATAAAACACGCGAATTTAAGTGAATAAGATTCAACTTTGAGGATACAAAAAATGAGTATAATACAGAAATTAGCTAATCCCGCACCTCTTGGACTACTTGGCTTTGGAGTAACAACAGTACTTTTGAACCTTGTCAACGCAGGCGTTTTTCCTCTCGACACAGTGATTCTGGCAATGGGCATTTGCTACGGCGGCATCGCACAGATAATCGTCGGCGTGATGGAATATAGAAACGGCAACACATTCGGCACAGTCGCATTCCTATCCTACGGCTTGTTCTGGTGGAGTCTTGTGGCACTTTTGATTTTGCCAGGGCTCACTGGATTCGCAGGTCCTTCAGCGTCTTCGTTGGCGGCGTACTTCATAATGTGGGGCATCTTTACCTTGGGCATGTTCTTTGGTACATTGAAAGCTAACCGTGCATTGCAATTCGTATTCGGCAGTTTATTCGTGCTGTTCTTTATGCTGGGAATACGCGAGTTAACCAACAACCCAGTACTGTCTGGTTCGATAACATTCAACACATTCGTTGGCATCGAAGGCGTCATCTGTGGCTTAAGCGCAGTCTATCTTGGCATCGCAGAAGTCCTAAACGAGGCACATGGAAAAACAGTGCTACCCATCTGTCCCGTTAAATAAAACCCATTTTCAACTTTTCTTTTTTTTCTTTTAAAATTGAGTGAAAATTCTTAGTCTCATGCTTGCTAAAGGCATCCAATTCTTTACATAAACGTGTCAAATTGGTGCGTTTCTTTTTTGTTTTACAAAAAACCACTGAAAAAACTTATATTCTCTACAGCCAATTCTTCCCAGCATCTAAGGAATGAAATGTATGTCGTCAGATAGTTTACCTTTCAATGAAAGATATAGTCCAAGCATAGCAAAGGTTTCTTCTGGAGAAAAACGCAAAGCAGAATGGGAAAAATCCATTAAAAACCCCCAAGAGTTCTGGGCAGAAAAAGCAAAAGCCATCGACTGGTTCAAAGCTCCAACCAAAATGGTTGATGATTCGAACCCGCCGTTCTTCAAATGGTTCCCCGATGGAGAACTCAACATTTGCTACAACGCAATCGACAGGCACGTAAAGACCAGCCGCAAGAACAAACTCGCTTACATTTGGGAAGGCGAGATGGGTGAAGTAAAAACTTACACTTATTACCAATTATACCGTGAAATAAACAAGCTTGCAAAAGCACTGAAAGACTCAGGCGTGAAAAAAGGCGACCGCGTCGCAGTTTTCCTGCCAGTCATTCCAGAGCTGCCGATAACTTTGCTTGCAACTGCAAGAATCGGAGGCGTCCACACCGTTGTGTTTTCAGGATTTAGCGCTGAAGCATTAGCTGATAGAGTGAACGATTGCGGCGCAAAAATTCTGGTAACCGCAGACGGCTCTTTCCGCCGAGGCAAACCAGTTGGTATCAAAGATAACGCAGACCGCGCATCGGTACTCATGCCAAACATCGAGAAAGTCATCGTTGTCAAACGCACAGGACAACCAGTCCAAATGAAAGAAGGCAGAGACGTTTGGTACCACGACGAATTGGCAAAGGCAGGCGCAAACGCATATGTTGAACCCGAAAGCATGAAATCAACTGACCCCTTGTTCATTCTCTACACTTCAGGAACCACAGGCAAACCAAAAGGCGTCCAACATGGCATAGGCGGCTATTTAGTTTGGGCGTACTGGACCCTTAAATGGGCATTTGACCCCAACGACGAAGACATCTACTGGTGCGTTGCAGACATCGGCTGGATTACGGGCCACACCTACAACGTCTATGCCCCATTGAGCTTGGGAATCACCGCGTTCCTCTTCGAAGGCACACCTGACTTCCCCGCACAAGACCGCTGGTGGCAAATGATTGAAACCCACGGCATCACCATACTATACGGCACACCAACCGCTGTTCGCATGTTCATGAAATTCGGCGAAGAACTCCCGCTTAAACATGACCTCAGCACCCTACGTGAACTCGGTTCAGTCGGCGAAGCCATAAACCCCGAAGCATGGAAATGGTATTACCGCGTCATCGGCAAAGAACGCTTGCCAATCATCGACACTTGGTGGCAGACTGAAACAGGCGGCTTCATGATTTCACCTGCAGCAGGCATCGAATTAACACCGCTCAAACCAGGCAGTGCAACCCTTCCAATGCCAGGCGTAAACATAGACATCTTCGACGACGCAGGAAAACCAGTACCAGCAGAAACCAAAGGTTACCTAGTAATCAAGTCACCGTGGCCAGGAATGCTGCAAACCGTTTGGAAAGACCCAGACCGTTTCAAATCAGCGTACTTCGGCAGGTGGCCAGGAATCTACGTTACAGGCGACTACGCAATCCGCGACCCAGACGGATACTATTGGCTCCTTGGAAGAGCAGATGAAGTCCTTAAAGTTGCAGGACACAGAATCGGCACCGTCGAACTCGAAAGCGCACTCGTATCTCACCCAGCAGTCTCAGAAGCAGCAGTCATGGGCAAAGAAGACGCAGTTAAAGGCGAAGTCCCAGTGGCATTCGTCGTGCTGCGCCAAGGATTCACACCCTCAGATGAACTCCGAGCTGAACTCATAAAACACGTTCGCACAACCATCGGTCCAATCGCAACCCCAGACGCCGTCATCATCGTCAACAAACTGCCAAAGACCCGCAGCGGCAAAATCATGAGAAGACTCCTCAAAGCAGTCTTGACTGGTGCACCTATGGGCGACACATCCACAATCGAAGACGAAGGCAGCATCGAAGACATCAAAGCAACATACGCAGAACTGCGCAAGCAGCTAGAAAAGAAACCAACTTAACTTTTCTTTTTCTTTTTTTGTCAAGAGCTTTTGTAAATGCGGCGTTCTGAATCCAAAAAGTTCTAATGGCAAGCGTCACTATTCTAAATGTAGCTTTTAAGGTGCTTTGATGAAGTTCGAAACCAAGTTCCAAAAGATAATTCCGCGCACACACGACTCAGCCAGCTTCCGTTTTCCCAGACCCGCCGAGTTGGATTACAAGGCTGGGCAATTCCTGTATGTGACCCTGAAGAAGGGCGATAAAGAACTTAGCAAGCACTTCAGCTTCAGCAGCAGCCCCACCGAAGCAGACCATATCGAATTCACAAAGAAATTCACCGACCACGAATACTCCCTGGCGCTAAAGGCCGCTAAAGCTGGAGACTGGGCAAGAATAGACGCGCCATATGGGCAATTCACTTTTGAGGGCGAATACCCAAAAATTGCGTTGCTCTGCGGAGGCATAGGAATAACTCCGTTCATGAGTATCTGCAAAAACGCCACCGACAAGGACTTGGATTGCAGAATCACGCTGTTCTATGGGTGCCGCACAGAAGGCGACCTCGCTTTTAAGGAGGAACTTGAGGATTTAGCGGCAAAAAACAAGAACTTGAAGTTGGTTTTTATCCTCACCCAGCCGTCGTCGAATTGGAAGGGGGCAACGGGCATAATCACACCTGAACTGGTCAAGAAGGAACTGCCCGATTTCAATGAAACCATGTTTTATACTTGCGGACCGCCGCCCATGGTTGAAGCGATGGAAAAACTCGTTGCAAATTTGGGGCTACAAAAAGAAAACTTGAAACGCGAGTATTTCACTGGATACTAAAAAAGAAAAAA
>CAIUPH010000023.1 GCA_903901015.1 Candidatus Bathyarchaeota archaeon
CTCAAGTATGGATCATTAGGAAGAACCAATAGCATTTTGTATTATGCCTGGGGCACAGACGATCCTGGGTTCAAATCCCGCCCGGTCCATAATGGGGTCTGAACCCGTTCGGGTTCAAGTCCATAAAGACTCATCCTGGTTAGAATTCAAACCTAAAGCAGTGAAAAGTATGTTAATCAATTTGTTGAAAAACATCTTATTTGAAATGGATTTCTGAAATAGAATTCGTTTGGTTATAACTACTGAAGGGCTAAATAGGCTACTCATGTTGTTTAGAGTTTGAAGACTATCCGCGTTTCCAGTGAGATTTACCGAAAGCTTGCACTCTTACTTGGAGAGCAAAAGGATAAAACAGGAGACTCCCAAACTTTTAACGTTGTTATTGATGATTTAATTTCTAAAAACGAATATAGCTTAAAAAAACAGAGCTGATGGGTTAATCAATTATTTTGAATTCGTTCGAAATTTTAAACCAAAAATTAAGAATATTCTTTATGTGTTGGTTTTGCTTCTTTTTCTTGAATTAATCCTCGTTTTAAAGCTAAGAAGACAAAGAATTGCGAAAGGGCAGCTACAGATGCGGCTTGTACTGTGTGCATAGTGTTTATTCCAGCGATAGCACCTCCGCCTAGCGTGCTGAAAAAGGTTACTGCACTAATTATTATTGCATCTATGAACGCGTTTTCCCAATCAAATCTTTGTTCGGTGATGTTGCTTATCTTGTTTGTACAGTAAATGATGAATCCTTTGATTGTTAGAGTGGGGGTAATTCTTTTCTTTCCTGAATTATTGATTACTCGCATTGGTTTAGTCAAACAACTCGCCAAACAAACAACAACGGTTTACAAAGTTATTGATTGAACGGAATATTTCTCAAGCACACCTGAAGATTGGTTTCTCAAACATATCGACTCAATTAAGAACATAGGCACTATTTTTTTGATCAGGGACTAAACGGTTGAATCTGGAATTACCAAGAACCATCATAGTACAAAAAAACACTAAAATTTATTCTAAAGCAGAGTATGTGTTTACCTATGAATATGCTTAGCAGAATACCTCACACATTGGCAACAATACAGAAAGCAACGTACCGCAAGTGAACCCTATTCCTGACCACCATTATTCTTGGACAGGTTCAATTTCGTATTCCCCTCACAAGACTTGAGGTGAAGCTAAAAAATGAAGGTGATTGATTTAACATGTCCAACTTGCGGAACATCAATGATCCAGAGCAAATGCCAACCTTGCCGTAAAAAAATTCGTAGCTACAAATGCCAAAAATGCGGCACAGACATACCAAACCCAGAATACGGCGACCCATAAAAAAGGGTTAGGCCCTCTTTTTCTGCTTTACAACTATCGAAACCACAACTGAGATTACAACGGCTAATAAGACAATTAGAGCAGTTATCTCAATCGTTGATAGTGGCACTCCAGATATGGGTGTCGGAGTTGGCTCTTGAATTGTAATAGTGAGCTGTTGCATTAATGGGTAATTATCAGCGTTATTATCATCAATCACATAAGGTATATTTCCGATTCCTGAACTATCAATTTCAATTGCGTTGGGATATTTTGATTTGTAATCGCTCCAGTAATTACCCACTGTACCATTATCCCAAGAAACTATGGTTGTACCATTAATAACGACAGTAACGTTGTAGGGATATCTATGTTCCACGTTAGCATTTTGCGCGTTATTAAACAGGTTATTATGATAAACCAGATTACCCGAACCTTGCGGAACCGCAACGTCTGGTGATCCTGTTATAATCAGAACGTTTTGAACGTTAATTGCATTAGTGTTTCCCCAAATATTATTGTCATGTACTAACGTATTATTGCAGTTAGAGCCGAATTCAATTCCGCGACCATAATAATTAAGATTTGAATCATATCCAACTCTCCCAGTAATGTTGTTCTCAAAAATAGAAATCCCTGAAACCACAGACAATACTATACCAAGAGAATTATTGACAATTAGATTGCCGGAAAGGGTAATTTTTCGGGCCTCATTTACTGCAATTGCCCCCGGGTTATCCGTTATAGTGTTGCCTGAAACAACCGTGTTATTTGCCGAAACGTAAAGACCAATGACACTACAATTTTTAATAATATTATTGGAAATAACCACGTCGGCATCGTGGAAGTGGCCATCATCGGTGACTGCGCCATGATTATCGATGAAAACATTGCCATCTATCGTTATATCCGCGAAATTTCCGAAATCTCGTGGATTTATGGCAATCGCATTCTCACAATTGGTCATAGTGAAACCAGTTATTAGAACATTTGATGCCTCAATCGAGATAGTATTGTAACCGGCTGGACGAAAATTGTATGACTCATATTGTCCATTAATTATAGTAGCATTTGCATCCTCACCAATAAGTGTTAAAGATTTATTAATTACAATATCACTGCCCAAACCGAAGTAATAGATCCCTTTTTTGACAAATATTGTGTCTTCTGCACTCGCATTGCCGATAGCTGCTTGAATAGTTGGGTATTCATCTGGAACAATAATTGCGCCTACAGGCACTGTTCCAGCAGGCTTCAGATTATCTATTGCAGCATCAGTATCTCGAGTTATGATAATAACCCATGAGAATAACAAACAAATAGCGATAAACAGAGTAACCAATTTAGCGTTATTCATAGAAGCGAATTTGTTTTCTTCACTTATATAAGTTGTGAGAAAGCGTTTGAGAAAAATAACCTCGCTTGGGATTTTGCCCTTATGGTTTTCAGAAACACCTCGTCCCATTAATATCGTTACCACTCGCTAAATAGAACTAAGATAAAAGGTGATTCAATTGAACAAGCGATATCAAAATCGAAAATATCATGAACAAAAAAATCGAATATTTAATAAAAATAACAGCGTAGGAGGGAACATTAACGACACAATATTTTGATCATGCACCAGCACATGACGCAAACTGCCATTCCCCAAGTGGTGGTGAAAAAGGAGTTACAATTTGGGGTCCTCGACCCTCGAATCACGATATATATTTAGCGCCTGCTGGACAGCAGCATGATTCTTGGACGGGTTATTTTACTCTCACACAACCAAGATGCTACCAGCGGTATCCTGATGGCGGAAACTCAGTATGCAATCTAACGTATACAATTGCGACAGATAAAACCGTTAGTGCCGCTGATGACGCCGGACCTATCGAGCTTTATTTAAACGATTACTCTATAGGTCAACGATTTCATTGTAAAGTTCAAGGTCATGATTTAACCGAAACCATTGATATTTCGCAAAACAAACATAACGGTCAGCTAATTTTTACCGATAACACAACAAATTGGTACAACTATTCGATAAAATTTACAAACACAGATGCCCATGGATACGGGTTTTATATTAAAAACCTAAGGATAATACGTGTTTACCAAATGGCCAATATGCTAACAGTCCTAGCTAATCCCGATGGATGCGACTGTGACGAAACGTTAGGCTCCTGTCAGCATGAATTTCGCGTAGAGAAAACATTCCCTCAGCAATCAGATTTATCGGATTTTGCGACAAAGATAGACGCGCCTTGCAACTATGATGATTGTCCTTCCAACTTAAGCTTTTGCAGCTGGGATTATGATGACCATGTAGGTTGCGATGGTGACCACCATCACTCAATAGCTATTGGAGAAACCGCTTCTTGGACATGGACAAATCCTGCAAACTTGTCGAATAATTATTTGGCCCCGAAAAGTTGTCTATTCAATTTCAACAACATTAGCCTATTCAACACCGATTACCCCAATGACACAAGCAATGCTACTGGAGACTATGTCAAGTTTAGTGTTCGGGTCAATAATGGAAATTCGGTTGATTTCTATCATACAAAGGTTTATGGTCACCACATGTTTCATAGCGTTGAATTGACGGATTTAGTCTTTACACAGAACGGTGGTTATGATGATGCCCCTGGCCATACAAATACGCTCCATTTGACAGTTGACTCAACTGCAAGCCGTGGATTGTATTTCCATGATGGCGAGGACGCCAACCCTTCAGATCCTGGTAGAGTCAATATTTACCGTGTTTACCAGACGGTTAAGCTCAATGAACAAAAGACCATTACTGTAAACCAAAACACAGGTGGAACAATTTCCCCTGGCACAACAAACGTATGGACATATCATGATCAGACTTTTACCATAACACCTCAATCTGGATATTTTATTTCACATGTATACGCTGACGGTGTTGACAAGGGAGCTATCAATAGTTATCTGTTCAATAATGTGACAGATACTCATACAATTTCAGCAACATTTATTCCCATTCCATACTACCAAGTAACAATCAATTGTGACCCTAACTGTGGATACATCACTCAAGGTTCGTCTGGAACCTACCAATATGGCACTGAACTTTACATATGGGCTGAATCAAATGAAGGTTACATCATTGACCACTGGACAGATAATGAACAAGAGGTACAGCAATATCAAAAATACATCTACATCTACTTGACTGCAGATCATACTGTGGAGCCAATTTTTGCAAGTGGATGGGCGCAACCCGCTACCGTTGGTTACCAAGTATTGGTGAACGAAGGCATCTATGATCAGGGTACATACTATTTGTGTGCAAACACTTGGTTTGACTTCACGCCAGGAAACATAGATGGATGCTATCTATACGGATGGATAATCGACGGCAATTGGGGGGGAGATCTATCAGTTTGGATTGAACCCAACTCCTATCACTACGTACAATACTTCTACTACAGTTACTAACCGAAACCGAGAAGAATTAACCACGTCAAAAACCATCAACATCAAATTTGAATAAACCAAACTGGAGGTGATTACAAAATTGTCTGACGAAAAATCAGCGGTTCCTAAAACATTTACACCAACTTCGCTAGCCACACAGCTGCTTGCCAAAGTACAACTCCGTATCAATGAAATGATGACAGAAATTAACGCTGTTATTAGGACTATGGTCGATGAAAATGTTAATTTAAAGAAACAAATCGAAGGTCTCACCGCTGAACAACAAACCAGCAAGTTATAACATTTAGGCTTGCTTTAACAACTCCCTTTTTATTTTTTTTTAATTATCTTCATAGCTACCTAATTATCAGTCAAGTGTAAACTTATTTACAAGTGAACTTGCGAAACTTACCACTGCAACTAATGTGCAGGTAGTTAATTTCACAAACACATCGGCTTTCTTAAAAGTAAACTAAGGATTCCGATATTGAGGTTGCCAATAATGAAACGCAGATTATTACATTATCTTGCTTGTCAGGCAGACGGTTGTTTTCCTATGGACTTGTATGTTTTTGAGGGGAAAGATGAAGTGATAACCGGGACGCTTTTTTGCCCTAAATGCTCACGCTGGTATCCTATAAGAGAAAAACTTCCTGAGATACTTCCAGACGATCTAAGAAGGAAAGATGTCGAGTTATCGTTTTTACGTAAATGGAGAAACCTTTTGCCCAAAAAAGTGTTGATAGCTGGACAGCCGTTTAACCTAAGAAAAACTCCATTGAGTAAATTCAGCCTAAAAAAATCTTCTAAATGATAACACAAGAATTTTCAATGTGAACTTTTCGTTTAACTACAAGTTAAGAGAGGTGGATTACACCTTTAAAGCGCTAACTATTTTTGGTTGTTGATTTGCTAATGAGACTGAGACTAAGTTTAAAGATTGTCTGAAAAAGTAATAAAAGAGAACAACGAATTTTGAGCGTAACCTGCTGAAGTATAGAAAAACCTTAAAAGGCACACGACCTGTTGAATTTTGTTTCATATCTCCGTTTTTAATTGTCAAACATTTTAGGACTTTATGAAATGGAAGCAAAAGTCAACAAAGGACGTACTAACAAATATTTTTCTTTATAGCCATAAAAGGCCTCAATGATACTTGCTAGCATTAATGATAGAGATTAAGAAACAACTGTTAAAGAAAATGTGAAGTTTGACGTAACTTATGCAAGAAAGCCGTTTTAGTTGTGACTGCTTATTATCCCTAAAGAGGATTGCTCTTTGGTAAAGTTTCAGATTTATTGGGTGGAAAAGCCTTACAAAAATAACACAGTGTACCGATATAGAGGTATCTTGATGAGGGTGCCCAAGAAATTTCATGAAAAAATCGATCCTTTTATTGGCAAGAAATTTGAAATGAAATTTGTAACTACTAGAGAGACCGCTGACGAAGAAATAATTGAGATTGTTTTGGTAAGAAACAAACATGCATTAGCACGCAAATAAACCAGATGACTTAGTTACTTTAGTTGCCCCGCAAAAGCAAAATATGACTACTTAGATTTGGAAAAGTCTCAGGTAAATCGTTTCTAGACCTAGAAATCCCCATCTTTGAAATACGCTAAAAACATAATTTAACAACCTTTTTTTGATTTGAAACTAGCAATTTTGTAACGTATAGACGGTTTTCATGTTTTGCCCAAGCCATTTCTAGGTCTAGAAAAATTTTGCCTCGGACAAAACCAATAAAAACTATAGGTTAATGTGATAAGCTTAGTCCAGTGCCTTCTTATTTCCCTCCAAAGTTAAGAGGGGGAACATAAATCTTTGGCGCGGCAAAAAAACAAAGGCACAAAGCTTAAGATTTTTAGTGGTCGAGAGGAGAGCTTAAACCGCGTCATACTTCTTATTCTATTCTCCAAGAAGGTTCTTGCAAGTTATGATATGTACAAGGAAATTAGAGGAATCAAAGGCTTTAGGCACGTCGATTATAGGACTGTAAGCAGAAGGATGAACGCGTTAGAAGAGCAGGGTTGGTTAGTTCAAAACGGAAGTAGACCGGCTTAAGCCAGGTTGGGATTCTGTGCTCTATGGGCTTAATCTTCGCGCGAAAGTGGCCTTAAAATTCGACAAGAAAGGTATAGAGGAACTTCTTAAAACTGCTTCTGAGGATCAGCTCCTTAAGCTTCTTGATGCACTGGAATAATTTTGTTTTGATATGTGACTTTGCGGTGTCATCGAAAGCTATGATGGCTTTGCAGTGAGGGTAACTCTTTATCCTTAGCCTACAAGGTCGTTTAGGTGAATGAATTGATACATGTAATTGAGGAGTGGGATGTTCTTGAGGACTACGCTGGCGAAAAGCTTGGTTTTTACCAGTTAATTGAAAATGACGGATCCTTTGAGATAAGAGTGCAAACTGGACAGGTTGGTTTCATAAAAGATTTTGAAAATCAGACCGATGAACTGTTGAATAGAATTCTGAGCTTTTGCCGTAGACACCGATACATCAAGGTAAATCAAACGGCTTCGGACGAACCCTTCTTCAAGTGAGCTGAAGAAAAAACATCACAGCTTATACAAACGAAGGTGTTTGTTTGGATCTAAGTAAGGTGCTTGCTTCTTCTTTGCGGCAAAAAATCCTGCGAGAGCTGTCTAAAACAAGGGAGCTGCAAGTGATGCAATTGGTAAGCAAGGTAAATAGTACTTACAACGAATTGAACAGAAATGTTATGTTGCTGGAAAAAGAAGGGATTATCATAAACGAATTCAGAGTGAAAGTCAGACATGGAAAGATTCGAATTATACGATTGAACAAAGATAATCCAAAAACGAAGATACTACTGGCAACACTTCAAACTTTGGATGCAAACCCATGAACTTTTCTAATTTTATCAGGGTTATTAATTTACGTAATATTCAAAGGGAGGAGCAAGAATTCCCCGAGCAGCATAAGAAGGTAGAGATTCGCCACATTTTTTTCATACATGAGCAGGGCGGGATTTGAACCCAATTCAGACTGTGTTAAAACTCAGAGTTAAAGCCTAAGAATATCTGGCACTCACGCTCTTGTAGAGGATTTTTATTCACTTATTTTCTCTTTTTACGCCTTCATCAAACCCATTAACATTCCAACTCCAAGAATGTTGAAAACCCGCCTCATATTGTAAGCAAGCATAGTAAAGCCTACTTCTCCTTTGACTTTTCTAAGACCCTTCAACAGCAAATAGCCCTGATTGAAAGCCCGCTTCATGGTTCCAAAAGGATGCTCCGCTAACATCCTCCTCAAACGCACCTTCTCTTTTCCCTCAGAACTCATCAGCCGTGCTCTGAACCTATCAACCGCATCCTGATACTCCCACCTCACCATTATCCTGCCCCGCCTATTCCGAGTACACCTACTTCTAAAAGCACAACTATCACAGGAAACTGTTCTGTAACGCTTGCCATTTTCAGGCTTACTCTTGAAACTGCACTTCCAAAAACTCAGTTCCTTCCCAACAGGACAAACATAAACGTCCTTGACCTCATCGAAAATAAACCGTTCAGAACCAAACTCGGGCTCAGGCACACCCACACTCTTAGTAGGATTGAAAGCTAAAATCGGCATAAACACCGTTATCCCCGCTTCTTCACATTCAACGAGGTCATTTGCAACATAGAATCCTTTGTCACTCAAAACTTCCAGCTGATCGACGCCAAGCACCTGTTTTGCAGCCTTAGCATCAGTCGTTAGCTGGTGATGATCAATTGAATTATTGATAACATCATTCCACAATTAGGTGCTGTTTTGCATCCACAGATGCCTGAATGTTATAGCAGACTTCAAGCCTTTGACTATCTACCCGCATTAAACGACTTTCTGGATCCACGAGTGAAACCTCTTTCTGGCCTGTTGCCTTCATTTAGCCTTGAATCTGCTCGTATCGTTGCTTTTCCTCTTCAAGCTTGCATATTTTCTCCTTGAGCTCATTGACATTGACGCTTTCATCTTCAGATGAATCAGCTGTATCGTTTTGATCCATTTCTTTGATGTACTCTGCTATCTTTTCTTCTGTTTTTTTAAGCCTTAAAGCGACTGTTTTCTCGTTGAGGTTATTGCTCTTTGAGTTGACAGCCTTGAACTTGGTTCCGTCAATCGCTACTAGCTGCGCACCATAAAGATCCAGGCTTCTGCAGAGATACACAAATTCTTTGAATACACCTTTGATCCAGTCCACATTGTTTTTTCTGAAGTCGGCAATGGTTTTGAAGTCAGGAGCAAGCTTTTTCATGAGCCACATTACTTCGACGTTGCGGTGGCATTCTTTCTCCATTTTCCTGCTTGATCTAACCTGGTTGAGGTAGCCATAAACATAGAGCTTGAGAAGGTCTGAGGGATTATAAGACGGTCTGCCGGTGTCTGCGAGTACTGAATGCTTGAAACCAAGCTTTTCCAGGTTTAGGCTGTCGATGAAGGCGTCGATGAACCTGACCGGGTTTTCTTTGTCTACGTACTGGTCGATGGTATTGGGGAAAAGCACTGTTTGGTCTCTGTGAGTTCCGTTTACATGTTCGCTCATGGGTTTTCAGTTGCTCTAAGGCTAGTCTAGATTTAAGGTTAACGGTTAATAGACTGCAGAGTAAGAGACTTTTCACACAGTCTGATTTGGGTCTGAGACCCAGCGGCCCCACCAAATTTGTGCACTTCTTGAACAGATTGACATTTAGCTTCGAGGAATAACTGTTATGAAGGGTTCAGGTGCCATGTCGGTTGTTGCGTATACTGCTAATGCTATGCTCCAAAACACGTCGTCGTGTGTTCCTGAGGGGTGGGAGTAGCCGATGTTGCCGTCTCTTCGCAGGTCATAGCGCTCTTCATTGAGTTCGGTGCATATGTCTCCTCGGTATGGGGTCTCCCAATTTAGTAGTGGATAGTAGAATTGTTTGTTTAGCATTCTTTGTTTTAGCAGGCTTGCCATTTCACTTTTTCTTGGCACACTAAAATTTACGCCTTCACCGTTCTCAATGCCCGCCGCTTCCATATCAGAGATAAAGCTTGGACCTTCACGGGTAAAATCTACTCTTACGCGTGCAAAGCCGCCCCAGCGATCCTGCAAGGCTTTGATGTACGCTAAAACTGGCGCATATACGGTGGGTTGCTTGAAGATTTTTAGATGACGCAAATAGAGTTTCTCGTTTTGCCGCTCCACGACTGAGAAAACAGTGTAATCTCTGGTTTGAGCCAAATCTAGGCCAGCAAAAAAATCCCCTTCCCTTGAACTTTGCGGGTCAAACGCATAAAGCTCCTCGCTGCAGTTCTTCTCAGTGCCAATGCAGGAAGCAATTAAGCTCTGAGTTAACCAGACGTTGTCATCTTCAACCCACTCAGCCATCATTTCTCGCTGCCAACGTGAAGGATCATCACCCATCTGAGTTTTTATCTCCTGGATAGTATTGGGCATTAAAGGTCCGTTGGGGCTTAGGGCTTTTTCGATTGTGACATGAGAGGTTTTAAATTTGCTAAAGTTCTTGTGGGTAAAAAT
The DNA here is from genome assembly GCA_903901015.1 of Candidatus Bathyarchaeota archaeon. Taxonomy (GTDB): domain Archaea; phylum Thermoproteota; class Bathyarchaeia; order Bathyarchaeales; family Bathycorpusculaceae; genus Bathycorpusculum. Next base: position 10,257 of record CAIUPH010000023.1, read on the forward strand.
CTTGTAAAAGACGCTATCGGTATTCCAAGGCGTGCTGCTGCAGACGAATTTACCATTAGTCGTACCAAGCGTATAGAGAATGGCGTCATAGAGGTCTTGGTCGTTAGCTACAAAGTTAAACTCATCCGCATACACTACATCAAACGTTGGGCCTCTGATTGTCTCAGGGTTGTTAGGGAAAGCCTCAATGCTGCTTCCGTTAACAAAATGAATCCCGGTCTTCTGGGGCTTAAAAAAAATACCTGCTGGTAGTTTGTGGGCAAAGACGGCTATTCGCGATATGATTCTTTTGGTTTGGCGCCAAGAAGGCCCCACTATACCGATCGCCGCATTGGGGTGAGTAACCGCGTACTTTAGTAGCAACGCAGATATGGTTTGGCTTTTACCGCTTTGTCTACACCAGCGGGCAGCTGTAAACTGGTTATTCTCAAAAATATCAGCGAACTCTTTTTGATAGGCAAAGAGTCTAAAACCCAAGACCTGCTCAAAAAAGTCAGCGGCATTAGCGCTTAATTGTTGAGTCCGTTCGGTAGCTGTTTGCTTTAGTTGACTGTTTTCTTGCTCGACCTCACGCCACTTGGCTATGAACTGGTTGGGGCGTAGAGCTCGAGGTTCTTTCTTGGATTTCCTTGAGCGCTTGTTTAAGTTGTGCATTTTGCTCTTCCATTTCCTTTAGTTTTCGCTCAACATCTCTATAGTGAACATAATCGCCTAGGAGTTCCTTGTAGGTTTTCGAAATGTTCGCTACCGCTTCCAAACGTTGAACCTCCAGCCTATTGAGCCCAGGTTTAATCGAGGCTTTGAGAGCACCCGCCAACATCTTGAGGGCCTCTTCAACGCTAGGCAATTCCCTTGGGATAGCTATTGAAGTGTTCACATAGTCTTCGGTTTGAAGCCGCAAACCCAAGCGTTGAGCTTTTGTGATTACTGCTTTGGGTGTTTTTTGGAGTTTAACGGCAATTTCATCGACATTTGAGTCTGCCTCGACAAGTGTTTTTAGTTCAGCTTCTTGTTGAGCTGTCCAGATTTTACCGGTCATACCTCGTGGTTGCTTATGGACTCTTAAAAAACTAGTTAACAGATAACAAGCAATTCCATTCCCCTAACCAAACCTTGAAACTGCGGTTTTAAGTCTTGCCATCGCTAAGATGCATACCGGCAACATGCTTCCTCATGCCCATCCCATCCACACCAACATGGCGCTACATCGACTTGCAACTAAGAATCTCACTTGCCCCATCCCAGCAGCAACTGAAAAACAGCCCAAACCAAAAAACCAAACAGCCCCACAACCAAAGATGGGATGGGAACACTTCCGAACCACCCATCCTCATAAAGAAAGAAAACAGAAATTGTGCTGGGTTTGCGATTGTTTTTTAAGAAGGCAACGAGGTAAATTGAGCTAAAGGCGAACCAAATGGGCTTAAGAAATTTCATCGAACAGCTTCAAAAACAAGGCGAACTAACAAAAATAACCAAGCCCGTCTCCACCGAATACGAGATGGCAGGCATAATCAACGCATTAGGCGAGAAACCAGTCTACTTTGAAAAAGTCAAAGAGTCAAGTTACCCCGTTGTGGCTGGGCTGGTTTCTTCGAAGGATTTGATTACGCGGTCGCTGGGCATAAGCAAAATGCAGCTTTTGCCAAAACTTTTAGCCGCCATCGAGCACCCCGCGCCGCCATCCATGGTACAAAAAGCCGCCTGCCAAGAAGTAGTCGAAACCAACGTTGACTTAACTAAACTGCCCATAATGCGCTACACAGAACAGGACGGCGGAAAATACATTGCTTCGGCAGTATCCATCGTTAAAGACCCCGAGCGCGGCAGGAACATGTGTTTCCACCGACTCATGCTTAAAGATAAAAACCATTTTGTTCCCCGAATCGTTGAGAACCGCGGAACCGACACTGCGCTCAAGAAGGCAGGTGGAGAACTAGACATAGCCTTCTGCATAGGCAATTCCTCGGCGGTGCTGCTTTCGGCGGCTACAACTCTGCCGATGGGTGTGGATGAGTTGGGAATGGCGAACGCTCTGGAAAAAACTGAGTTGGTGAAATGCAAAACGGTTGATTTGGAGGTTCCTGCAGACTGCGAATTCGTTTTTGAAGGCAGAATAACCAAGGAAAAAGCCTCAGAAGGACCATTCCTTGACTTGACAGGCATCGAAGACCGCATACGCCAACAGCCAATCGTAGAAATCAAATGTGTAACCCACAGAAAAAACCCCATCTACCAAACCATTCTCTCAGGCAAGAACGAGCACAAGTTCCTCATGGGCATGCCAAAGGAACCCACCATCTTCAAAGAAGTCAACAAAGTCTGCCAATGCAAAGACGTTTACATTACGCCTGGCGGCTGTAGCTGGCTCCATGCGGTTGTGCAGATTAAAAAGGTGAATGCTGACGACGGCAAAAAAGCCATCGTCGCCACCTTCGAAGGGCACAATTCGCTTAAGCACTGCGTTATAGTGGATGAAGACATCAACATTTACGACCCCCACGACGTGGAATGGGCAATCGCCACAAGGTTCCAAGCCGACAAAAACGCTGTTATCCTGTCAAACCAGCCTGGTTCCTCGCTGGATCCGTCGGGCGACTTGACTGAGGGCAAAAAAGCCATGACCGCCAAAGCAGGCCTGGACGCAACCGCGCCGTTGGTGACGACGGGGAAGGGCTTTAAGAAAGTGGACTACGTTAAAGTTGACTTAAACAAGTACCTGTGATTGGCATGGATTTAACTAAACAAGAACAAGCGACGCTAGAGGGCAAAGAAGGCTACGCCGTCCGAAAAAGCATGGAAATCCTCGTGGCATTGGGCGAGATTTTCGGCGCAAAAGACCTCATCAAAGTCGGAAGCGTCCAAGTCGCAGGCGTATCCTACCATAACCTTGGCGACGCAGGCTTAGAATTCCTAAACGAACTTGCCGTTGACGGCAGAGTCAAAGTCCTAACCACATTAAACCCCGCAGGCATGGACCTTGAAAACTGGCAGCAACTCGGCATCAGCCCCGAATTCGCAGAAAAACAAAACCTCGTAATCGACGCCTTCAGACGCATGGGCATCCTAATCACCTGCACCTGCACACCCTACCTCATCGGCAACCTGCCCCTCTACGGCGAACACCTCGCCTGGTCAGAAAGCAGCGCAGTCACGTTCGCGAATTCGGTGTTGGGCGCAAAGACCAACCGTGAAGGCGGACCATCAGCGCTCGCAGCCGCGTTTGTCGGAAAAACTCCCAATTACGGTTTACACTTAGATGAGAACCGTGTCCCTGATGTACTCGTTGAAGTTAACGCGGAACTATCCAAACTCTCCGATTGGGGAGCCTTGGGCTACGCGATAGGCAAAAAAGCAGAAAACAAAATCCCATACATCACAGGCATCAAAACAGCGGAACTCGACGAACTCAAATCGTTCTGCGCATCCGTCGTAACCTACGGCGCAAAACCGCTCTTCTACATGAAAGGCGTAACCCCAGGC
>CAIUPH010000024.1 GCA_903901015.1 Candidatus Bathyarchaeota archaeon
GTTTGTACTTGTGTTCCAGTTGCTTGTGGAGCTGTTCTGAATCTGAAGCAGTTGCCTATCCAGCCCCATACGCCAGTATTACTGGTTGCTGTTGGGTTTGGAGTTGTTGTTTGAGCAGCTGCTAACCCTACGATTGCCAGGGTTAAAGCGGCGACTGCAACTAATGCTATAATTATTTTCCATTTTTGCATATTTTTTACCTTCATTTCCTTAGTTTTTAAGACTTGCTGAAACGGTTTTCATTCCAGTTTTGTCGTTATAACAACAGAGCGCTGTTTTTGCTTATAAGAGCCGACGAACAAAAATGGGCGGGAAATAGAACAAAAGCTGGATATAGAAAGTTAGGCTTTGGTGGGCTGCGGCTTTTTCTGGGGGTATGATTCAAGCCAAGTGCTCAAGGTTTTGTCGACGAGCATGTCCAGGAAAGTTTTCTTGTAGGCAACCAGCACTTTTGCCACGCGGTCTTCGTCTTTAACGGTGTAGATGCTTTCGTAACCGATTTTGTCTTTTATCAAAATGTTGTTGTCAACAAGCGATTTGAGATAGCAAGAGAGGGTTGAATGGGGCAGCTTAAAATAATCGCTCAATTCTTGATACTTAACTTTCTTGTTAGACATCACGAAAAGGACGATTTCCCGCAGCTTCTTCTGCCTCAGCGCCGAGAGGACTTTTTTGTCCTGGCTGTCAAGCGGCTTTGTGTAGTAGCGTTTGAAGTGACCTTCGGTTTCTGAGTAGATTAAGCCTTTTCTAGCCATGTATGTCAGATGGTAGTCCAGTGTGGTTAGGGGCATGTCGGTGACTCTTTGGAGTTCACGCAGGTGAATGCCTTGGTTAGCCTCGATGAGGCGGTAAATTTTTTGCCTGTTTTCGTTTTCGAGGATTTCGTCCTTAAACATGCCTTTTTAATCCTTTAGGATGCCGATTAGAATGAACACTAACGCGACCAGATGCAGGGCCAGATGGAGGTTTTCATCTATTACAAAGTTAAAGTACAATTCAGGTATGGTGGCTACGTACTGCACAAAGAAGATGAGAAAACCGATTGAGATTAAGAGGAGTTTTCGGCTTTTTACCCGCAGGTAAGCCACAAAAATGATGCCGAACAGAAAACCCGTCGCCAAAACCAACAGGACACGGATAACTATATCGATTAATTCAACAGCCATAACAGTCGCCTCAGGGCTAAACCATATAAGAAGTGAACGCGGTTAAAAACACTTCCAGACTCAACCGAACTGTAGGGCGCCTGTGATGACAATTGCACGAAAGTTATGGAGTTTCAGTTAATTCTGGTTCTCCCAGATGACTTAGAACAAAATTATTTCTGAGGCGCTAAACCCAACTTTAGTGGACAACGTTAATTACAATCTCCACGCGATATAGCATACGATAATTATGAATAAGCCTGCTCCAATTGCCTATTGCTGGTTCATCAAAGATGGCGAAAAACTAATCCAAACCACCAAGGAAGGATTCGACAAAGCCATCGTTGAAGGCAAAAGCGTGAAGTACCGCGGCTACGCAACCAGAAGGGCTGAACAAATAGCGGAGCAGTTGGAGGTTTCCAGGATGGCTTTTCTGGCGGACCCAACTTTGTCTGCGAGATTTCGGGGGGCTTTAACTAATCCATGCAACGTTTGTGAAGTTCAGATTATTCAGGCTGATGACCCGTTTTGTTGGCAAAAAGAGTTTAAGCGCGCAAAATATCATATTGAATGAAAA
>CAIUPH010000025.1 GCA_903901015.1 Candidatus Bathyarchaeota archaeon
GGTTTGCCAGGTGCGTTGGCGGCGGCGCTGGCTTACCCCGACAGACAGATTATCTGTTTAACTGGCGATGGCGGCTTAACGATGGTTCTTGGCGATTTCCTCACAGCGCTCAAGTACAATTTGCCCGTTAAAGTGTTCGTCATCAACAACAAGCAGTTGGGCATGATTATGCAGGAGCAAAAAGTCGAGGGCTACGAAAGCTCACAAACAGACCTCCATGACTACAGCTTCGCCGAATTCGCCCAGAACGCGGGAGGCTTAGGCATCAAAGTATCCGAGCCAAACCAGCTGGAAGCAGCCGTCGACACAGCACTCAAATCATCCAAACCCACAATCGTAGACATCGACACTGACCCGAGAAGATTCCTCTAAGGCGATTATATAAGCACAAGACAAGGAGTTACAGTCTCGTACGTGATTTCGCTGGTAGGCGGCTTAATCGTCCTCATATTCAGCTTGGTAAACGCGGCGTATTTCGGTTCGGGTGCTTCAACGTCGGGAGGTTTTGGCAGTTTAATGCAAGGAGCAATGGATGGCAACCACAACTTCATGGGCACCTACGCAAGCTCCACAGGGTTCTTCACGGCAGTCTCCGTGGTAAGCCTGGTCTGCGGAGTAATCGTGGTAATTGCCGCACTTGTTTTGAGGATTCACCCGCAAGAACACGTCATGTGGGGAATAGTCATCGTAGTGTTTTCCGCCGTGAGCTTCGTGGGCATGGGCGGCTACTTCGTGGGTGCAACGTTCGGAATCTTAGGCGGAGCACTTGCTTTAACGTATAAACCTATACCGTAGCTTCTGCGGACCTATTTGGATCCTAATATCATATCATTGCAGAAACCTATAGGGGGTAGGCAAATCACTAAGGGGCAGGTCAGTATTGGCGGCTTCTTGAACAAAAGTAAGTTATCGTTTAGTTTTAGCTATGGTTTGCAAAGTCTTTTCTGCTGTGGATGCGCAAAAAAGCAGGTCGTCGATTGTGGCGGTGAAGGTGGCAAGTTTGCCGTCGCATTCAATCTCCGTGATTACCCTGTTGCTTTCCCGCACGGTTTTAACTTGGAGCCCGACGGGGGTTTTGAAGTTGTCGGGTGAAACCGCTTCTGCAATGGCTTTCGCGGTTTTCTCGTCCTTGTACTCAAGCGTTATCGTGGCTTGCAAGTTTCTCACCTTTCAACTGTCGCCCAACCAATTCGTCCGCGGTCTTGAGGAATGCGTCTAGTTTATCGAGTGGCACTTGGGCGCCTGCAGCGATGTTGTGTCCGCCGCCTTTGCCGCCATGCGCTTCTGAAGCGAGCCGCATTACGTCGCCAAGGTTAACGCCCCTGCGAAGCGCCGCCTCTGTTGTGCGTCCTGAGAATTTTGCAGCTTTCTCTGCTTCGATGTTGGCGAATGCAAAGAGCGGTTTTTCGTTGTTGGCAAGGCTTGACACAATTATGCTGGAGACGGTTCCGATGATTTTTTCGTTTATGAAATTTTCGCCGTATATGACGTAGATGTTTTGGAGCTCACGCATGCGTTCGGGTTTTTCAGCTACCCAGCCCAGGTATTTGTTGATGTTTTTGCGGTAGTCTTCGAGGATTTTGTTGGATTCTTCCAAGGCGGCTTTGCGGTCGCCCATGCAGATGGCGATTCCCAAGCTCGGGCGGTCCATTCTGCCAGCAGAGTTCAAAACCACCGCGAATTCTCGTGCGTCCCGAAGCGCCGTGTTGGGTTCTTCTTTGGTTAAAACGTAAACGTACCCGATGAGGTTGTCAACTTCCAAATGCAAACCCTTAGACAGCAAATAATCCGCTAAAGCCGAGCACAGCCGCTTCCGCTCGTCAGCAGTTAAGTCACAAAGAGAACGGGGTTTATCGCCTTGCTTGAGAGGGATACCAAGGTTCGCGACGAAGTTCAAAGATTCTGTTTCTTGACCACTCAAACCCGGAATAAACGGGTTAGTGGTGGTTGCAAGCATCTTGTAAATGGGACGCGTTTCGCGACCAAAGAAAATCAGGTCCTTCTCAACTTTAAGCAAACCTGCTGCGACACCGTCGTTGACGATTATCTCGTTTAGGCTGCGCAGGCTACGCTGCTCGTACTTATCCTGCATGTCACCAAGTGCACCGACGAGTGCGATTGGAGCTAAATCCACGTTTGACACGTTCACTGCTTTAGCCGCAAAATAAGCCACGCCTGAACCGCTCACATCAGTCGCTCCATCAATACCGAACAGGTGAGGGTTAACCTGCGTAAAATTTGGGTTGACCACTTTGCTGGTGGTTTGATGGTGGTCAAGGATTACGACTTTGACATTGGGGATTTTCTCGTTGAGCAAATCCAAGTAGCCACTGCCAAAGTCAGTCAGGATTACAAGTTGGGGTTTGTCAGCGATGACTTCACCGATGATTTTCTCATCAACCCACTGCATAACCCTAATACGGAAACGGGCATCGAGCCGAGAGAGCATTTTACCCATGACGCCTGCGGCAGCAACCCCATCTGCATCCAAATGCGAAAAAACCAGGATGAAGCCGTCTTTTTTAACTGTTTCCAAGATTACTTTTGCCGCTTCATTCTCTGCAGCTAAGAAGCCATCGATGTTTTGTTGTTGCTGTGCAGCCATGCCCACTCACTTCTCGGGCAAAGAAGGCGCTGATTAGATTTAAAGCTGGCGCATCAGTATACAATTGTCCTTCTCAAAGATGCTATCCAACCATCCTTACCGCTCAATGCATTTCATAATTAAAGAAGAAAAAATTGATAAACAAAAAATTGGTAATGTCCTAATATAGAATACCTTTTATATTCTGTGTGCTATTTGATGTTCTCGGTGATTACATGCCCAAAGGCAGGCCGAGAAGCAAAGTTGATGTTGTATGTCAAAATCCAAGATGCCCA
>CAIUPH010000026.1 GCA_903901015.1 Candidatus Bathyarchaeota archaeon
ATGAAGCCAGTAGTCGTGGTTGCAGGAACGAGACCGGAAATAATCAAGATGGCTCCCGTAATCCGAGCCCTAAACCAAGCCAAGTTGTCCACGTTTTTATCCACTGCGGTCAACACTACGATTACAACATGCCCCAGCAGTTCATTGAAAACCTCGAACTATCAGATCCTGATTACTCTTTGAAAATCGAGTCTTCCTCCCCGGTGCACAGACCGCAGAGATATTGGCGAAGATGGATCAGCTGCTCGGGAAAATTGAGCCATCCTTAGTTTTAGTTGAAGGCTACACCAACACCGTATTGGCAGCGGCGCTGGCGGCAAACAAACGCGCAATCCCCATCGGACAAGTTGAAGCGGGTCTACGCAGCTTTGACCTTCGCATGCCCGAAGAACACAACCGTCGCTTAACCGACCACATTTCCAACTATTTGTTCGCGCCAACAGAAAGAGCGAAAACTAACCTTTTGAAAGAGAACGTTTGGGGAAAAATCCACCTAACGGGCAACACATCCATCTACGCTGTCATCCAACATCTGACGCTTGCCGAAAAAAAATCGAGAATAATGGATAAGATTCCATTCAAAACTTTCGTTTTGGCAACCGCGCACCGAGCTGAAAACGTCGATGACCCTGCATTCCTCGAATCGTTCATGAAGGTTTTCTCAAAATCTCCGTTGCCAATCGTTTACCCTATGCATCCCCGAACCAGAAAACGGCTCCAACAAAATAAAATGCTCGGGCAAATGGAGAAAATGAGGAACGTATTGATTCTTGAGCCGCTGGGATACCTGGATTTTCTGGTTTTGATGAAAAATAGCAGTTTACTCATCACTGATTCAGGCGGCATTCAGGAAGAAGCCACTGCACCGGGCATAAAAAAACTTGTGTTGGTGATTCGCATGTCCACAGAGCGTCAGGAAGCAGTTGAAGCGGGCTTCGCCAAATTAGTGGGAACAGACAAAAACAACATTTTAGCCGCCATGCATGAAGCGCTTGAGTCGGAGCAGAAGTTGCCGTCTGTGTCACCTTTCGGAGATGGAACGGCAGCTCTAAAAACGGTTGATTTAATAAAGAAAGAGTTTACTTAAGAAATATACGTTGTTTTCTTGTCGTCTTGCTTTTTAGTCTCTTCAGCTGCGATTGCGCGTTTCTCTTCTATTTGCTGCAATTTTGTAACCATCGTTTCTGCTTTGGCGATTTCTTCGTTTAAGCCTGCTAAGTCAAGGTCAAAATTGAAGGTTGAAACCAAAACTTCCAGAACGCTTTTTGCCGCCAATGGGTCAGGCAAGTAACCGCGTGTCTCACCAAGTAGGCATAATGCCTCTATTTTCTTGAATTTCGCCAAACCAAGTATTAACCCAGCGGTACCAACAATTGGGCTTCCAGAAGTGCTCAAGGTTGCGCCTGCTTGTAGGGCTTTGTTTAAAACTTCCTGTGAAGTGGCTGCTATGAAGACTTTGGGTTTCTCTTTAGGTTCCATGCGGTAGCCGCCGATGGTTGCGATCGTTTTTACGCCGTGTTTCACGGAGAAATCCAGCATGCGATCGGCGATTTCGTATTGTCCCTCGATGGTTTGCGATTGGCTGTCCCCTGTGAACAGGATTATGTCGTTTCCCTTGGGGTTCTGGTAGTAGTAGAATGCGCCTCTTAGCAACCGCACGTTACCTTTTTTGTTCACCAGAACGAAGTATGGGAAATGCGGGGAATAGAGGTACGCGATTTTTTTGGCTTTCAATTGTTTGATGAGGTAGCGGAGCGCGATTTTTCCAACGAGTCCCAAGCCTGGAAGACCCTCGATTAAAATGGGGTTGTTAGGGTGGATTTCAGCAAATTCTTTGATGTAGGTTTCTTTCATTCTGCTTCTGCGCTCCTTTTCATTGCCATTCGGTACTTCAGGTATTTATCATCGGGGGAAAATTTAGGCGGATGTGGAATCCTCACTGCGCCGCCGCAGTAGGGGCAGCTAGTTTTGTTTAATGTGTATTTTTCGCATTTTACGCATTTGCGCAGCTGCCAAACCAATTATGGGTCCCTTCTAAAAACGGGCAGTTTTGGCTTACTCTGAGCCATTTGGGTGCTCATTCCTACTCGAGGACTGCTTGGACGTCACCGTTGATTTTTGCTCTTCCGCCAGAGGGTTCAGCTAACAATTCGCTGCATACGTTGCAGGTTATTTTGTTAACTACGTTGCTGAAGATTAGCTGTTCATTGCCGCATTTCTGGCATTTAACCCGTAGGAAGACGCTTCTTGGTTTTGGGATGAGCTTATTCCATTCTGACATTTTTTATAATCTCCTTAGTTTATTGTATGACACACTTTCTTAGTCGTATGCCATCTTTGTGGTACATGTAGTTGCATGTTTTGCATTTTAAACGCAGAGTTTGCTTCTTTGTGGTTTTAGCAAATTCATGCTGCAACGCATATTTTTGTCCGCCGTAACCCTCTTTTTCGCGTGCGTGGTGGCGTTCGCCGTGGGCGAGTGCTCGGCGTTTGCCGGCCTTGTAGAGGGATACAGTATGAATTGTGTGAGCTTTACATTTTGGACAGTACGTGTTGATTTCTTTGGGAACGTTCACTTTAACTACCAGCTTTCCATTAAAGAAACATACACATTCTTATACTTTATGACTTTTAAAACAAAAAACCGCTCTTTGCACCGAAACATAGTGGTTGCTTGCTCTATTGGAAATGGAATTTAAGCCCATTTTATTGTTTTTTAGCCATTTTTAGGCTTTAATTCTCACCAACCCAACAATTGCCCTGTCCCAAAGTAATATCTATTTTTGCCAGCGGAAGATTTCGTCGTTGTGTGTGCCTGTTGGAAAATGGTACTTATTGCAGCGCGATTTTAGATTTTATATTACCAAACGCTTGTTTACGCGTTTGAGTAGGAACAATTTTATTAACTAAAAGCGTAATCAATAGCTATATAAATTTACAATACATGATAAGGCGAGGATGAGGGTATATGTTCAAGCTTAAAGTGTCTGATGCTAAACTCTTAAGAGATATGGCTACCGCCATTTCGATTCTTGTTGATGAAGCAACCTTTAAAATCGACGCTGAAGGCTTTAAACTCCGCGCTATGGATCCATCGCGGGTTGCCATGATTGATTTTGAATGGCCCAAATCGCTTTTCCAAGAGTATTTGTGCACTGAACCCACAAAAATCTGCCTGAACATAAGTGAACTTCTTAAACTCCTCAAACGCGCCGGAAAAGAAGAAGCAGTTGAATTGTCACTGGACGATAAAACCGGGAAATTACTCGTAACAATTACTGGGAAGTACAGCAGAAACTTCACGATGTCAACTCTGGAGGCATCCGAAGAAGAGGTTCCTACACCGAAAATCAGTTTCAACGTTAAAGCCAAAACCACAACTCAGGGCTTGAGCCAAGCCATCGAAGACGCCCAGCTGGTAAGCGACCACGTAAAAATCGAGGCTGAACCAGAAAAATTGACGTTAAGCGCCTCAGGCGACTTGATGGGTGCAACCATCACGCTGCAAAAGGGCAACGACGCATTGCTCGAGTTGGAAGTTAAAGAAAACGCCAAAGCAACCTTCAGCTTAAGCTACCTCTCAGAAATCATAAAGGCGGCTGCGGCAACTTCAGACATTGCAACTCTTGAATTCTCATCTGACATGCCCGTGAGAATCGATTTCCAACAGGCAAAAGAGGGAAAACTAACTTTCTTCTTGGCGCCAAGAATCGAAACCGAGTAATGACGCAGGTTGCAGATGGAATCGGCATTATCTTCTGAAGATTTTGCCAAATACCCATTTTTAAAACAGGCTTCTAAACAGATAGAGGAACTGCAGTTTACGATTGGAAGCTTGGCTTCTGAAAAACCTATCTTTAACCGAGCTTTAGAGCGTGTTAACAAAGCTATTTTAGATGTAAATACAGGTGAAATGGTCAAGGACAGAGCCACAGAGATATCATCTTTTGCTGCATCACTCATTATAATTATCGCCACCAAAAATTCCTGGATAAAAAAAAGGTACGCCTTGGCCGTAGCAAAAACGGCTCATACGCAAATGCTTCAGCCAGGAACAACCAAAGAAAAAATTGAAAGTATAGCTAAAGATTTTGATTGGGATATTGCTGACGGGAAACCCTACAAGGATTTCCGCATAGGGTTTTCTGTTTACTTGAAAAACGCGGCTCATATGCATGGCTCCGAATGGAAACTCGTGAATCAAATAATGGATAAGGGCAATGTTTACTTGAACAAGGATAAAGTTGTGCGTCTGCTCCAAGAAGAAGTCAGGCGACGCGTCGAGAAACGGCTGGATGTTTCTGAAATCAAAAACCTCCCCGGAGAAATCACCTCAATCGCCGAAGAACTCATGAAGTTGGCGCAGGAAATTATGGGTCAGGAAATCGAGGAAATGCCAAAAATCGTCATCCAAGCTGCTTTCCCGCCCTGCATAAATGCTTTGTACGCGGATGCAGCCCAAGCCCATCACCTCAGCCACATTGGACGGTTCACGTTGACGTCTTTTCTGGTGAACATTGGAATGACGCCTGAAGGACTCAACGACATGTTCAAGACTTTCTCGGACTACAACGAACGCTTAACCCGCTACCAAATCGAGCACATCGCTGGCGAACGCGGGTCGGGAACAAAGTACACTTGTCCGCAGTGCTCGGTTCTGCAGACTCACGGGGTTTGCAAGAACAAGGATGATTTGTGCCGCAGCATCTATCACCCGCTAAGGTACTATCAGAGGAAACAAAAATCGTTAAATTCAGGTTCAAATTTTGGTAAGACTAATTAGGTCACTACACTGCTATAGGATGGCAAGATGAGCTGATGAGTTATCAACTGATAGGGAACTCTGATTTGAATGCTGAAGTGGGCGTGATTCTTCCAACTTATGGAGAAGCCGACAACATAGCCAGGTTAATCGACGACATAGAAAACCTCAAGCTGGACGTCTCCATACTGGTCATCGACGATTCAAGCCCCGACGGAACCGCAGAGATAGTGCAGCAACAACAAACCAAGTATCCTCACGTTATGCTCTACAGCCGACCAAAAAAAACAGGTTTAGGAACCGCCATAACCGACGGCGTCAAAATTTACCTCTCAACCCAGCAGCCTCCAAAATACGTTTTTACGATGGATGCTGACTACTCCCACAATCCCAAAGACATTCCGCAGCTTCTGTCAACCATGAAGGAATGCGACTGCGGAATCGTCATCGGCAGCAGGTATGTTGAAGGCGGCAAAATCACTGGGTGGCCCTTCTCGAGAAAAGTAATCAGTAAAACAGCCAACTACATAGCCAGAGCATCGCTGGGTCTAAAACTTAAAGATTGTACCAGCGGCTTTCGCTGTTACTCCACAAAATTCCTAAACGAAGCCATCGGCAGCTTGCACAGCCAAACTTATGAAATCCAGATAGAAACCGTTAGGCAGGCGACTCTAAAAAAATTCAATGTAAAAGAAACGCCCATAGTGTTCGTTAATAGGAAACGGGGAAAATCCAAGCTTTCAAGTACTGAAATCAAAAGCTTCTTATCGTATACTATGAAGGCAGTTTGGCGTTCTTAGGTTCCTTTGAGTTACGTTTCTTTTATCGATGCAGAATTATATACGTGCAGGCATATTTTTAGCCGGAACTGAGAGTTTAATGAAGCAAGCGGACACGACTAAAATTCTTCTCTTAGTCGCCATTGCGTTCTTAATCCTTAGCATCGTTCTATCTCTTGTAAGTCTATTTCCAGTCGCCACCGGCAACAATCAAACCTCCACAATCATCGATGATTCTTTCAGGCTAAGCCAGAATGAAGTGTACAGGAAGGGCTTGGGGTCTTTCCACGGCGGAGAAAACATCACCGTAACGGTGGATTCGATGACATCTTTTATGAAGAACTTCTCCGTAATCACCTCCAACGGTACCCGCTACAGCAACACTTCAAACCTAAACATTATCCACATGTTCCAGGCAGAACCCAATTACTATGAAGCGGTTTTCTACTCTAACTCGTCAGATGCAGGCTGGGTTCATTTTCAAGTAATGGTGGAGAAACCCCAAGGGCAAATGCCGTTTGCATGGCTTATGTATCCAGCGAAAATGATTTTTCTGGTGAGCTTAATCTCAACGTTGGTTATCTTGTTGCAACCAGCATTGCAGAAACTCACCAAAACGGCAGAAAACAAACCATCCCAACAAACAGCAGACAAAGTTTTCCGCAACCGTCTCATTGCGTTTCTGGCGTTTTCCCTTGTGCTTTGGCTGGTTTTTGTGGCGGTTAATTCTAATCCGCTGGGAACATTCGAAAACTGGTACACTGACCTTGCACGTGACTCCTACAGTGCAAGCTTATTCCTTAAGGACGGCTTATCGGTCTTCAACCAACCGCTGGGGACTCTTGCAAGTCATGACAATTCACGTTTTATGTTTGTAACTTGGCCTGAAATGCCTCATCTGTACCCAGTTGGCAGCGTTCTTTTGTTTTTACCCTTTGGGGTTTTACTTCAGCGTGGTTCAGATCCTGTGTTGGTTTACAAGCTGGAGATAGCGTTGTTTCTGGTTTTTGCACATGTTTGCCTCTACCTGTTCCTCAAAGTTTTCTTAAAAAAGGACATGCATTTGTTCTGGAAGATGGTTGGATTATACATTATCTATGTGTCGTTGGTGGTCTACGCTGCCAACGGCATGTTCGATTCTGTCGCGTTCCTTTTTTCTCTGTTGGCGGTAGCTATGTTTTTGAGTGAACGCTACGACTACTTCTTTTTGCTCGTGGGAGTTTCGGTCTTTTTGAAGTATCAAGCGGGAATTTTCCTGTTGCCCCTTGTAATCGTGGGGGTGCTGAAGCTGCTTGAAGTAAACAACGCTGGAAGCTTGCTGAGGAACAAAAAAGTCGTTGGCGGAGCCGCGTTTGGGCTCGTCAGCGTTTTTACAGCTTACTTGAGTGCGCCGTTTCTGATGAAGACCAGCCCAGAGTTCATCATGAACGGAATAAACGCCTTCGCCAGCCAATCTCAAATCTCGTGGAGCCAACAGTCCTTCTTGGTTCTTCTGTCGCTTGCAGGCACCTTGGTGTACGTGTTCTACATGCTAAACAAGAACAGCCTGCTCTCTTTGTCTGCGCTCTTCATGCTGCTGCCCAGTTTCACGCTGCCCTACTTCCAAAATTGGTATCTGCCGTTCATATTCGTCTACATGTTGATTCCTCAACGCAAAAAAGAGTTAGAAGCAACGGCGGTTTGGTTAATCTTCATGGTTGCCGCGCTTGCTTTTGGCGCTCTCTTCTTCAACGTCATTCAAAACCTAGACAGTTTTAAGAGCCTGCTCAAAATCTGATGGAGCACGTTTTTAGGCGGCTAAAGTTAAATTTAGGGTAATATCATAATTGTAGCATCAACGGAGGGTGGGTATGGAGGCTTCTAGAGAATATGTCTTTCAAAAATTTGCGGAGTATTACCAAGACCCCTCTTCAGTGATTCCCGCAACCTCAAGGCCTGAACAACGGGAGTTCGGCTACCTCATGTTCAAGGAGCGGTTCATGGTTAGGCACCGAAGGTTTGCTGACTTCAACAATTTTAGAGCCATGCTATCTGACACTGTGCCCTCAGACGTTTACCACAGCTGCGCCTACTATGAAAACCCCGACTACGATATGGATAAGAAATGCTGGTTGGGTGCCGACTTGGTTTTCGACATAGACGCCGACCACATCCCGACTGACTGCGATAAAATCCACGACGAATTTAAATGCGCCAAATGCGGGTTCAGCGGCAGGGGACTCCCACTAGAGGTCTGCCCATGCTGCGAAGCCACCAAATTCGAATACAAGACCTGGCCATGCGAACGCTGCATCCAATCCGCCCGCAACGAAACTGCCAAGCTCCTCGACATGCTGGAGAACGATTTTGGGTTTTCCCAAGATGAATTGCACGTGTATTTCTCGGGGCACCGCGGCTACCACGTTCATGTTGAGAACGAAGTCGTGCGTACGTTGGATGCGATGGCAAGAAAAGAAATAGTTGATTACGTGACGGGGTTGGGCATAGCCGTTTTGGATAAAGAAGCAAAAGAACCGCGCAGAAAGAAAGGGGCTGGAGCAAAAAAGTTTAGTTTACATGATTTCGGGTGGAACCGCCGATTGAAACTGGGGATGGCTGAATTCCTGCAAAAAGCCACCAAAGAAGACCTTAAAGCCGTCGGCTTAAAAAATAAAGTTCTTGTTGATGACAAGGAAACCATCATTAAACGGGCTATTAACGAGGGCAAATGGGAAAGCATCAAGGGCGTTAGCGTCCAAACTTGGCTCAATCTAGCCGAATACGTGAGGGACCAGCAATCCTCTAAGATTGACACCGTCGTCACAACCGACATCCACCGATTAATCCGCATGAACGGCACCCTCCACGGAAAAACGGGCCTGAAAAAAGTCGAGTTTCCAGCAAAGAACCTTCAGGATTTTGACCCCTTCACTGGAGCGGTAGCTTTTAAAAAGGGCAAGATGAAGGTGTTGGTGTCTGACGCGCCAGAGTTTAGAATGAGTGGAGAAACGTTGGGTCCATACAAGAATCAAACTGTCGAGTTGCCCGTTGCTGCAGCGGTTATGCTTATCTGTAAGAGAAGAGCGGAGGTTGCGCAGTAATGTACAATGAACTGTATGCGGCGTGGCAAAGAGAAACCGATGACCCTACACTTGGCGCTTTGCCTCTTGACTTCTACGGCAAAATCTCAGAGTACCTACGCCACATCAAAGAAGAAGATAAGGTTCAGGACAAAAAATCCGTCAAAATGAACCTGTTAACCCATGAATCGCTCAACGTCGAGCGGATGCTTGAGGAACTGCTGGGGGCAAGGTATAGGAAAATCGTTAAAATCGTGACTAAGAGCCAGAAGTTGCCTGTGGAGTTTTTAACGGTTGAAGAAGTCAGGATGTGCGAGACCTTCGCCGACTTCGCCAAAGCTTACCACAAGTTCACTGAGGACTTAATGCTGGGTCAACTGTCAACTGAACCAATCAAAGTTACTATCAAAACAGATTCTAACACCGCAACGGCTACATCCGCGCCTCCGACCCATAAAAGGTCCACTATTCGGTTCTTGAAGAGTATCCCAGCGATTATGGGCGCAGACATGAAGTCTTACGGTCCCTTCGTAGCGGAGGATGTTGCGTCGCTGCCGCCTCAGAACGCGCAGATTCTGGTTAAGCAGGGCTTAGCCGTGTTGGTTGAGGTTTCCTGACTTTAATTTTATGCCAAACCACTTGGCTTGCAAGAATCAAGAATGGATAGGAAACAATCCATGCCATCGCGTATAACGGTCCATAGTAATAGTGGAATGCTTCCACCTGACTCGAATCCACACCGTATTGCATTCCAATCGTGAATATGGTCACTATCCGCATGACGTTTATGAAGTAAGTTACAGCAGCGCCAAAAGCGAAGTAGCCGATTTTAGCTTTCCATGAAATGTTCATTCGCTTCAAAAACAGCAATGCCACAGCTGTAAAAATCAGCAGGCTCTCGATGCCAGCGCAGGGCCACGCAACCGCAAACTTCGCCGACCCCAATGCCCCCGTAACCTGGAGAGTAGGCATCGAAGTTGCAATGTCTGTTCCCATCACGACGGTGTTTCCCATCAGCCTCAAGACCCCAGCGGCAAGGCTGGCAGTGGTTGGAACCAGCAGCTGGAAGGGCGTGAATTGTCCGTAGGGAAAAACGTTGTCGATGGTGTAGATGACCCCGATTAACCCCGCGAATAATGCGGGCAATGCAAAACCCGCCAATCCTTTCTTGCCGAAGGATAGAAAAATGGCGAAGCAGAAGAGCAGCGAAAAGGCAAGGTACTCTATGGCAAGAGGCATCGAATCCGCGAAGGCAACTCCGCTTTGTCCCGCCCAAGTTGCGATGGCGCCGTTTAATCCGAAGTAATACTCAATCAGCACATACAGGGTGGGTAACAGTAGAACCAGAGCAAACGCGGCGGCTCTTGACTTGTTGAGTGCGTTTATTTTCAGCTTGATTGTTTCCCAACTAAGAATAAACTCCAGCGCCACCAGCCACACGAAGAACAACTGGAAAGTTCTGCCCTTCCACATTAACTGGAAAGAATCCTGCGTTGAAACCTTCAAGTACGAATCCATGGGGTTTAGAAGGTACAGCAGCGCGAGGGGAACCGCGAAGGCGATGAGGGGCAGAATCTTGATTATGGTGTTTTGGTGCTCTTTGTTTTTTGATGGGTTTGGTGTGCTTGTCAAGAGATGCACATCTGTACCATAGGTCAACGATTTAAAAAAGAATACGCCAAACTACACTAATGTTTTAGTGTCCGTTAGCAGAGGAGAAAAATAAAACCGCAGACGTTTAGCTGTATTCTCTAAACGTATAGCTACATTTTGTACAGCGCATAAACTGGGTTGAAGACTCATCTGCTCCTCGTGTCTGCACCTGCCAAACATAAGCGATGTTGTTGCCGCATCTTGGGCACTCAACACGCGCCGTCGGCAACGTGTTTAGCTTCTGCTCCTCTTTACCGATAACAGCAACTAGCTGCTGAGGACTATGCTGGATGACCTTAGGCACCACTTTGGGCTCGCATTTTTGGTCTGCTTCCGACTTCTTGTAGCCACATTTTGCGCAAGCAAGAACTAGGGTTGCTTCTTTACCGCTCTTAGATTTCTTTGGCTCAAGACGCGAACCGCATTTAGGGCAGAACTCCATAGTACCTCAATCCACATCCGTTTTGGGATTCCCTTAGCACTGTGCCTTTTAAACTTTTTCAATTTTTAGCCGTCAAGAAGTGATTCCAGATGCGATGAGATGTGCAACACGCAGTGGCTCGGGCAAGCAGCTTCTGGTGGAGGTTAACTTTATAATTTTTTCTGCGTCGCAAAGTGAAATCCCAGCTAAACCCACGTAGACAACGGTGCCGTTGTTCTGTACCTCGTGGATTTCTCCAGCCCCAAGAACCATGCGCCAGCGCTCCTCACTGTTGGGCAGGTTCTTGAGCGCTTCGTGGATTCCATCTAAATCGGGTTTTTCATGGGTCAAAGCCAAAACAGGAAGTCCCACTGCGGCACTCAGTTTTTTGATGTCAACTACGTTGAACCCTGCAAACGTTATCCCGTTGAGCATAACCAAACGCAGTTGCCTGCGGTGCGGGGAAGTGTTAATCATCGCAGTTATCTTTTCTGTGGCGTCTAAACCGTCGATTGCGACGTTCGTATGCATAACGCCGTCGATGGAGCAGCCGCCCCTGAAAACAACGCCGACGACTATGGCGTTACCTTGCGTTTGGGGAATAAATTTTCCATCGTCTACGCCGAGCACTCTGATTTCGGGTTTTATAACTCTGAAGTTTGGGCGGCTCAAGTTGGTTCCCTTAAACCTAAGATAGGTAATGGCTGCAGGTTTCTTAAATTAAACCAATTCCAGAACAGAAAGTCTGCTCGGATTCAAGTTTTGACAGAAAATACTAAAAAAATTAAAAAATTATGGATTATACTTTGAGAACTCGTTCAAGCTCTTTGCCGAATGCGTCGTTGGCTTTGCGAACCTTCGAGGTAGCCTCAACCAAGGCGTCTTCAGGTTTTGCGTCGCCTTTCATGCGGAGGTAGATGATGGGGCTTAAAGCTAGTGGATGTGGCACGTCGTAGCCGGCGAACTCTACTTTTTTGTCGTCTAAGAGTTTTTTCGCCAATAAGTTGCAGAGTCCGTGGCTTGAGCCTTCAATTTCAATTTTTAGCTCGTTTCCTTGTTTCTTTAGTACTTTAACTTTCATGTTTTTTTTCGCCTTTGTTTAGATTTGTTCTTTGCCGTAGTCTGGAGATATTTTGCGAGTTTCTACGTTGCCGTCTTTTGGGCATTTAAGGTCGTATCCATGCTGTTCAAGCAGGGTTCCGCATCGTGAGCAGAAACCGTAGAGGACGCCTAAGCCTGTGTCGTTCATTGTTAAGTGGAAGATTTGGTTTTTGTCGCTGATAACCTTGGCTCTCACGATGTCGCCGGGTTTGCATACGTCGCTGATTTGGTCAACGTACCTGTCGGAGACGTCGGAAACGTGTAGGATGCCGCCGAAGTTGCCTGAAAGCGTTTTGTTTCCAATTCTGAAGATTTTCACTAAAACGTTGTCGGATTGTGCGTTGCCGATTTGACCGATGACAACCGTTGAAACTTTCGGCACCACGACGCGGTCAACCATTGGATAGACAGACACGCGTCTGGTTTGCAGGTCCATAAGTGAGCGACCAATAATCTTTGAGAATATAACGCCGTCTTTAACGAAAGTTCCCGAGTCGGGAATAAATTCTTCGATAACGCCCAAGCGTTCGCCGGGCAACACTAAATGACCGCTTTTTTGTTCTGGAGATTTTAAGCTCATGATGGTTCCCTTTAAATTGTGAATAAGCTTGATTTTGATAAATGCATATCCTTAGTTTCCATTCGACGCAATAAACCTTTTGATTAATAAACAAAAATAAACCTTCTGCGCGTAACCCAAAAAATCTCCAGTTCAAACTTAGAAAGCCATATTTTTTGGCAAAAACTACTATACTTACAGGGTACTGAGGCAACGTCATGAAGCAAATTGTCCTATACGCATCCAAGGGCGGCAACACAGGAAAAATCGCGGACGAGATAGCCCAAGAACTTATGTGCGAATCGGTAAAGGTAACCCAAACCAACTTGGCAAACTCGGTTGACTTGGACAGCTGCGACTTAATCTTTGTGGGTACAGGCATCCAATATGGCAATCCCAACCAAGACATAGTAGATTACCTCAAAACAGTCAGCCTTAAAAAACCCAAAGTCTTTGCGCTCTTTCTAACTTGGGGTGGAGCAGGAAAGACCAAGCAAGACGTCATTGCCAAACTCAAAACGATTTTGGAAACTAAAGGTAACCGAGTAAGTGAAGATTACTTTGTTTGTTATGGGGGATGGAATTTTTTGAGGCGGGGGCACCCAAATCGTGAAGATACTCAAGCCGCAAGGGTCTGGGCTAAAAAAATTGCAAACACAAATATCTAAAATTTGTGCCCAAACCCCAGCATCCCTTTGGGATTCTCAGGGCTCGTTCCTTTTGATGAGGTACATGTCGATTACAAAGTCGTGTTTGGGCTTTGTGTGAAAGTCGAACATTTTGGGAATCGTCATAACCATAGCGTAGACTGCCTTGACGGAGCCGCCGTGCTGCGCGATGAACCGTTCCAGAAAAGGAGAAGCCTGAACCTGCAGATATCCCTGGCTGGCTTTGAGCTGCTTAATCAAGCGTACATCGACTTGGGGGTGGCTATGAAGCGAATAAACCGATTTGCCGACTTCAAGGGCTTTCACCAGGAACGCCCGGTCGGCTTCTCGGGTCTGCACGCCGAAGGGCGGATTCTGCAAAACCGTATCGAAGCATCCAGCCACAGTACTTATGTCGCCCAGAACCCATTGGACGTTGCTCAAGCCTGTCTTCTTCTTGTTTTCGGAGGCGGTTTGGATGGCGGAGCGGTCGATGTCAATACCAACGACTTCCTTGGCACCGACGAACGATGCGCCCAAAGCGAGCCTGCCTGTACCGCAGCCTAAATCCAACACTGACTTGCCGACCACGTCGTCGTTAGCGTAGGCAGCGATGAAAAGCATGTTCGCGGCAATCTGCTCCGCAACCGTGTACTGCTCCAGATGCACCTGTGGGTTAGGCTGCGGGGCAACGGTTGCGAGGAACCGCTCCAAATCTATTTTTCGAATAAGCCTTTTTTGAGCATGTTCTCCCATGAAGATTCGCCGCAGACAACCATAAACTCGTTAATCGTTAAAACGGGCTTTTGGAATTTTCCCGTTGCTTCAAGAGAAACACGTGGGCAAGCCGTGTTCACATATGCGTCGATAGAGGGGAACTCCAGGAGGGTTTCAGGGTTGATTTCCCGTGCCGCAAACAGGTACGCGGTTTTGCCGTGTTTCTCCGCCAACTCCTTCACGTGTAGCGCGCTGTCCATATGCTTCTGCCCAGGCTTCAAACCAACAAAAATCCCGAATTTCTTAGCGTTCTTGGCTTCTTGGATGCTTGCGAAGCGTTGCCTGAGGATTTTTTGGGCTTCAGCAGTAATCGGGTATGCTCTGTTGTCGTATGGGTCGGCTATGATGGTTGGTTTAGAAGTGTTAAGCGCGATGCCCAAAGCATGGAACATTCCGCCGCCGACAAACAGGAAGGCTTCGACTTCGTCGGCGATGGATTTTGCGTTGCTATAGTTGCAGCCGCTGACTTGCCCGGGGTAAGCGATTTGTCCGCTGTCGCCGACTATGACAGTTTTTCCTGCGCGAGTTAAGATTTCTCTTGCTTGATTCAAAGTTTGAAGATGCTGAACAGAAGTTGCCAAGCCAACGGTGGTGTAGCCGATCAACAATGGAAGAGACTGCTCAACCGCCTTATCCACTGCCACATTAGCTCGGGCTTCCACGTAAATCGTTGGAACCTGCTCATGCTTAACCATCCTGGCATGACCAAAATGCACAATCAAATCCACATCCAAACCCTGTGCTTCCCCAACGCCGATGTCGCAGGCGCCGTAGCATGGGTCAGCCGAAATAATCGCGATTGCACCGCATTTCTCAATGATTTTTGCCAGTTTGGGAGCTTCAGGCTTTAACCCTTCGGGCATCTGCAGTAGAACACGTTTGGCGTCCAGTTTGGTTATTTCTTGTTTTATGCGTTCTTCTTCAAAATCGAATCCTAACAAACGCCACCCTCACGTAGGACCTGAATAATAGTGAAAAGAAAGAAAAATTATTTTGGGTCGCACGCTGCATGCGAATGTTGCTTAACGTGGCCATTCCCAGTCTTGAACTGGTTTCTTGAGGGGCTGCCCGCGTGCTATTGCTGCTTGCTCGGCGAGGCGTTCGAGGATGATTTTTTGTTCTACTTGCGCAACGTTTCTTCGTGTGGTTACGACGGCGTCGTTGTTTACTGAGATGCTGTCGATTCCGACGCGGACGAGGAACTCTGCGAAGTCAGGCAGGTTAGAGGGGCCTTCGCCGCATATGCTGACGGTGCATCCGTTTTCGTGTGCGGCTTTGATGAGGTGGGCGATTATGCGTTTAACTGCGGGGTCGCGTTCGTCGAAGTATCCCATTTGTCCAAGGCGTTCAGAGTCGCGGTCAATCATGAGCACACCCTGTGTCATGTCGTTTGAGCCGATGCTGAAGCCGTCGACGAGTTTGCTGAATTCGTCAGCCATGATTCCGATTGCGGGTGTTTCAGCCATGAACCATATCTTGAAGTCTTTGCCGCGTTCTAAGCCTTCTTCCTTCATGATTGCCAAGACCGCTTTGGCTTCCCAGAGCGTGCGAACCATTGGAAGCATGACGTAGACGTTTTTGAGCGCCCATTCCTTGCGGCATTTCACTATGGCTTGGCATTCCAGACGGAAAGCTTTGTCGTACCATTTGCTTATGTAGCGGCTGCATCCTCTCCAACCCAACATGGGGTTTTCTTCGACGATTTCGTATTTGTCGCCGCCTTGTAAGCCTCGGTACTCGTTAGTTTTGAAGTCGCTTAACCGTACCACGACTGGTTTTGGCTGGATTGCTCTTGCAACAGTTGCGATTCCGTCTGCGAGTTTGTCAACGAACTGTTGGCTTTGGCCTGCATCGACGAATGCCATTGGGTGTTTTCCGATTGCGCTTGCCAAGATGAATTCGGTGCGCATGAGTCCGATGCCTTCGAAGGGCAGGTTCTTGTATTGCTCAATCATCTCGGGTGTTCCGAGGTTCATGTAAATCTTTGTGGCTGTAACTGGAGCGGCTTCTGCAACTTGCATTGCTACTGCGCCGTTTGCTGGTTGAACTGCCTGCGCCATTATGCCTTCGTAGATAACTCCGTTGCGTGAATCCACCGTGTAGTCTTTTCCCGTCTTCATTATTTGTGTGCCGTTTTCGGTGCCTACGACGCATGGAATGTTGAGTTCGCGGCTAACGATTGCAGCATGGGAGGTGATTCCGCCTTTGTCGGTAACTATTGCGCTTGCCATCTTCATGAAGGGCACGAAGTCAGGGTCAGTCATGCCAGTGACGAGTATGTCGCCCTTGCACATGTCGCGGTTAGCATCTTCAGTGTTGAGGACGACTTTTGCTTTGCCCACACCGTAGCCTCTTCGTCCAGCGGAGATTCCTCGAACTATAACTTTTAGGTCTTGAGCTTTGTTTTCTTCCATTTTAGTTTCTTCCGTTGTTTTTGAGCCGAAAACGGTTTCTGGGCGAGCTTGAACCAGCATCATGTTTTCGGGGAAAGATAGGTCTTGGTCTATTGCCCATTCGATGTCCATGGGTTTTCCGTAGTGTTTTTCGATTCGTTTGGCAAGTTCTGTGAGTTTGTTTATCTCTATGTCGCTTATGCACACGATTTTCTGTTCGTCTTCAGGGATGTCAAGGTGCACGGTTTTTCCTGTTTTGGGGTCGCGGATGTACTTGACGGTTTTTTTGGATATGCGTCGCTCCTTAATTATCAGTGAGCTCTTGTCAACTACGAAGTCGTCGGGGTTAACGGCGCCTGAAACCACGGTTTCGCCTAAACCAAAGTTGCCCTCGATTACGATTTCATCACGGTTGCCTGTAACAGGGTTAATGGTGAACATGACTCCTGCTGCTCGGGAGTTAACCATCTTTTGGACGCCGACGCTGATAAAAACTTTTTCGTGTGGGAAGCCTTTCTCGTTGCGGTAGAAGATGGCGCGTGGCGTGAAGAGGCTGGACCAGCATTTGACGACTTTTTCTATGAGGTCGTCAGCTCCTTTAACGTTAAGGTAGGTTTCCTGTTGACCCGCAAACGATGCGTCTGGCAGGTCTTCTGCGGTTGCGCTTGAACGCACAGCTACAAACGTATCTTTCAAGTCAAAGCGTTTGTTTAGGCTTGCATACGCGATTCTTATGGCGGTTTCGATGTCTTTAGGCATCGGAGTTTTTTCCATAAGTTCACGGATTTTTTTAGAAGCAGCATCGTACTGTCGGGGGTCGTTTGGGTTTGTAACGGTGTCCGAGATGATTTTGTAAATTTGCTCAGCGATTTTTTTCTCTTGAATATACCGTTCATATGAAAAAGCAGAGACCGCAAAACCAAAAGGAACCGGCAATGCGGCATGAATCATTTCGCCGAGGCTGGCGTTTTTGCCGCCAACAAGGGACACGTCAGTGTTTCTTAAGTTATCAAACCATAAAACTAGTTCTTTCTCTCTGGCGCTCAAGTCGTCTCCGTCTCCGGTTCGGGCGATTCTATTTCGGCCGCTTCGGCTACTGTTGGAGAAACCTTGATTTTAGTGAGAACTATCTTGCATGGGATTGGAAGTTTTGCGCTTCCTCGTTTAAGAGACTCTTTAGCAACTACTTCTTGGCCTGCTTTCACTTTGACTGTCATGAGTGGTTGGTCTACTTCGACTTTTGCGGCTGTGCCGATTGCTGTTCCAAAGGAACGTCTCATTCCCTGTTGAAGACGGTCAGCGTGAGCGCCGAAGATCATTTTGTTTTCTCTTAGGATAATGTGAGGGTACGGGTGGACAACCATGTAGTATTCGTTTACGAGTTTGTCCATTAAAATGCGGTTAGTGGCCACACGCATAGCTTCTAAGGCGCAGTGACGTATCTGGGCTCTTTCTAAAGCGATGAGTTGACCTTGAAGTTCAAAAGTTCCATTTATGTCACCCATGCTGAACTTTACGATTTTTGGTGGTGGAAAACCTCTGATGTATTTCTTTCTGGTGTAGGCGCGGTTTTTAACGTGCCTGTAATTTTTCGCGTGCATGCAACGTCCCTTTTTAACCTACACATTCCAGCGGTATTTAAACGATTTGTAAATCAGCCACGATACTTCCAATGCATTTTTCAACTTTAGTTATTTACTTAAGATGCCTTATTTTAGCAGTTGGCGGTCATCTACTTATATACTTAGTTTACTTTTGATTTTCCAGAATGTCAACTCAAATATTTATTTCAGGGAAAAACTGGATGCTCTCGCTAGCGGAGCTAACCGACTACTTTAAAGCCAGAGATATCAACTTTGAAATCCAGTTTTTCTCAGGAGAATTCTTCGCCCTGTCCTTCGAAAAAGAGTTCGACGCTTCATCCATCGCGGATTTAGGCGGAACCATCAAAATCGCCGAGGTAAAAGCAAGGTTCCCAACTGAAACCGTCAAAGAAGCGTTCCTCAAGAAAAACAAGCAAGCCAAAAAAGAGTTAACCGAATCTTTGGCAGCTGGCGGTTTAATCGACGGAATGGCCAAGTCAACGGAGAAAATACTCTTCGGCGTCAGCGTGTACTGTACCGAAAGCACCCTGCGAACTTCGTCTAGCGGCATTCAACGGTTTGTGGGAAGCGCCATCAAAGACGAACTGGCTGATTTAGGCAAGAAAGCGAATTTTATGGGTTTTGGCAGCGACCGAAAACAGGCTCAGCTCAGCCATGTTGAAGTACTCAAGAAGAACCTTGTTGAGAACAAATCGGAAGTTTTATTCTGCATCGGCAGAACAGAAACCTGGGTTGCCGTCACAGTGGCGGTGCATAACCCATTTGAATTCCAGAAACGAGACATCTACAAACCTAACCAACGAAAAATCTTCGGCATGCCGCCGAGGCTGGCTCGGATGATGGTTAACTTGTCCGCGTGCAAACAGGGAAAAGTTCTGCTCGACCCGTTCTGCGGCGTCGGCACGATTCTCCAAGAAGCACTCATGGAGAAAGCAATTGTTGTAGGCATGGATGTTAACCCATGGTGTGTTAAAGCTTCAACCGAAAACCTCGAGTGGTTAGCCCAAGAGTATGGGCTGGCGGATGCGGATTTTCGGGTTCTGCAGGGAGACGTTAGTAGATTGGTGGAGAAGATGGGGCAGGAAGCAGTGGACTGCATCGTTTGTGAACCCGATTTGGGTCCAGCGCTGCGCCAGGTGCCAACGGGGCCATACGCGCAAAAAATCATTCAAAAGCTCGAGCCCTTGTATTTTGGTTTTGTTGAACAAGCGTATAGAGCGCTTAGACCTGGCGGCAGGTTGGTGCTTGTTACGCCTTACATGAAGGCGCGTTCGGGGCAAGCCGTGACGATGCCCATTGGCAAAAAACTGGAAGACATGGGTTTCAAGCGGGTTTATCCATTCACAAAAGAAATGTTCGCAGCCAGCGCAGGCGGACTTGACCGCGTGACCACCGCGGCTTCACTGGTTGAGATGGATGAGCGCCACATGATTGGCAGAGAAATCCACATAGTTGAAAAATAGCCGCGCGGCTGCAGATACAATTTATTAATTCGATTAATGAACTATGATTCTAAAACTGCTAGAGGAATAACAAGTGAGCCCTAATCCAAGACCCAACTGGGACAGGTACTTTTTAGACATGTGCGAAGCTGTGGCTGCACGGGCGACCTGTGACCGCGGAAAATGCGGCGCCGTAATCGTGAAAGATAAACGCATAATGACCACCGGCTACGTCGGTTCCCCAGCAGGGCTGCCCCATTGTG
Organism: Candidatus Bathyarchaeota archaeon; assembly: GCA_903901015.1. Taxonomy (GTDB): domain Archaea; phylum Thermoproteota; class Bathyarchaeia; order Bathyarchaeales; family Bathycorpusculaceae; genus Bathycorpusculum. The sequence continues at coordinate 19,461 of CAIUPH010000026.1, forward strand.
ATGAAGCAGGACATGACATTCGCCAAGTAACCAACGGCAACGGCGAAGTAAGCCAACATTGCGTGCGCACATTGCATGCTGAGCAAAACGCAATTCTTCAAGCGGCCAGGTTTGGAATTCCACTTGAAGGTTCAACACTGTTCTGTAAGATGACGCCGTGTCGAACCTGCGCCATGATGATAATTAACGCTGGAATCAAACGGGTAGTCTGCGAGAAACGCTACCACGCCGACGTCGACACCATCGACATGTTCAAGCAGGCGGGAATAGAACTCGCCATCATGAATGACGAATTCGAGAAATACGACAAACAATAACTGTTTTTTTCTAATTGCATCCAAATCCACTTGGCACCATCATATTTGGAGCCTAATAGTGGTTCTATGCACAAACCATAGAGGGGTCTCTGCGTTCACGAACCTATTTGGATCCTAATATCATATCATTGCAGAAACCTATAGGGGGTAGGTCGTTATTGACTGAAACCCAGCGCATTAACTTGTTAAAGAACGGTGCCTAAAATAAGGGATACGCTTCTTACGTTGAAGCTTACTATCTTTTTGAGGGAATAACCATCCATTTAACGTTGTCCAGCCCGTACTTAGTTACAAGTGGATCGATGAAGTTCGGTGATAAATCGTCGTCGATTTCAGCAAACGCCACAGAGTCACCGATGCGGTAGACAATGCAGATGGTTGTAACATCTTTTAACGCCGCATATTTACCCTTGATTTCCCAGTAACCAGGCTCATCTTTCCCAACTTCGATAACCCAGGAGTATTTGTCTTCAGGATGCTGACCCTGCATGAAGTTGAAGGCGCAGACCACTTCGCCGACGGCTTTGGGGTCTTCATTTGTTTTAACGTAAAACCACAGTGTCATAATTAATACCGAATAGTATTGAATTAGCTCGGCTTTAAATTGTTTCTTTTTCCGTGGCAGCGCTGGCTTCTATTAGGGTTAAGGTTTCAAAGAAAGGCAACTTCTGCGACGCTTTCACAGCCGCGTTGAAGCTTTGTTCGCTGAATTTGTGGATGGTTTCCTCGACGCCCGTTAGCGTGGACTGCATTAAAAGCACTCTGCCGTTGGGTTTCAGATGTGATGGCGCTTGGGAAATGAAGCGGTCAACCACATCGCGTCCGCTGGCACCTCCCGCCCACGTTCGCCCAATCCACGTCGCCGCCTCATCCTCTTCAGACGGCAAGTAGGGTGCATTGAACAGAATCAAGTCAAAGACTGCGTTCGAGCTTAGAGCCGTGAACAGGCTGGCTTGCAAGAACTCGATTTTGCCTCGCACACCATTGAACGCGGAATTTTCCTTTGCGCATCGAATGGCATATGGACTAAAGTCGACGGCAACTACGTGCCCACCTTTTTTTGCTGCCAAAACCCCGAGCACACCGCAGCCAGTGCCCAAATCCAAAACCTGCTCGCCCTCTTTCACGCCCAGATTCTCGGCGAGTAGAAACGAGTCCTCAGCAGGCTCATAAACCTCGTCATAGACGTTGAAAGCGCAGCTGCCAAAGTACACTCGTTTATTTGGGGAGGGCAATTGCTATGGCTCCAAAATCTTTAGGCGACAATTCCCTTGCGCGTTTGTCATGGAACGGCAGGCTGAGAGCTAATTTCTCCGCGTCCGGTTTGCTTAACTTGAAGCTGCTTCTAAGGAACGGCGCGATTGCTTTGCCAAGTTTTTTGTTGCGCTGGGTAAAGAGCCACTTCGTCATCTGCACAAAAAACGCTGGGTCCTTCACCTCGAAGGGTTTAGTGCTCCAAGGTTTTATTGTAACGATTGCAGAGTCGACTTCGGGCTGCGGATAAAACATGTCTTTGGGCACAGCATCCAAGACCTTGATTTCTGCGCCTTGATCAGCGACGACAGTTAGCCAACCATATTCCTCGCTGCCCACGGATGCAATGAGTCGGGTAACGAATTCTTTCTGCAGAATCATAACTGCACAGTCAACTTTCCTTTCAATAAGCCACAGAACCAAATGCGAAGACAGGTAGTAGGGTGGTATCGCTATGACTTTGTTGAATTGGGGCAACGTCTCCTTCAGCACGTCACCCTCCACGATAACCACGTTGCCCAAATCCCTCACTTGCTCACGAAGCACCATCGCAACATGAGGGTCCTTCTCAACCGCAACAACCTTCTTGGATTTGCCAGCTAAAAAACACGTTAACCAACCGAAGCCTGCGCCAGCATCCAAAACCACATCCTCAGCGCTTAGGGCTGCGTAACTGCAAAGTTTCGGATAGAGCGAAGGCTCAACCATGAAGTTCTGCCCCAAAAGTTTGTTGGGGGAAATGTGGTGGGTTTGAAGCAGCTGCTTTGTTTCTTCAAGGCTCATGCGTATGCCTTACTGTGCCCGCGTGAACAACCGGTACTTGCTGTCGCCCTCGAGCTCTTCCATAACCCGTTTAGTAATCAGTTTTGTGGGGTTCGGTAGTTCGGTGCGTTTCTGCAGGTCCTCGAAGCTTTCAAACGGTTTATGTTCACGTTGGTTGATGACTTGCCACATGTACTTTTTGCCGATGCCTGGAACCAACTCCAACGCGTGCATACGCGGCGTGATGGCTCGTGCAGTGTTGAAGAAGTTAACGAACGATTTTTCGCGGTTAGCCACTATTTTGCTTATGACGCTTGGAAGCTCTGCTTTTGCTGAAGCAGTTAACTCTTCGAAGCCGATGCGTCCGATGATGTAGGTGACTTCTTCACGGGAGTCTTTGCCAACGTACACACGGTCGCCTGGCTTAAGGACCAACTCCTCTTTCACCAGAGCTTCCAATATAGTAAAGAATTCTTCGCCAACGCATTGAATTAAAGCGCCCGCTCGGTAACCTGCCCGTCCTGTGGGGCGAAATCCTGGCTTGCCGTGTTGAAGGAAATCTAACACGTAAGCGTGCTCTTCATACCGCTTTTCCATAACAGTCACTGAGTCCGTCAGCTAGTCTATTCTCGCTTACTGCTTAAAAATACTTAGTAGTTTCCCTCTACTTCAACGTTCGATTCTCGTTTAAAAGCTCTACAATCGTGTGAAGTTTAGAGGTTTCGATAATTTTGCGTCCGCCTGCAAGGAAAACCCGAAGTTCGTCGACGGTTTCTGGCATGCAGTTGATTATTTGAACGGCTTCAGCTTCGTCGATTTCGTATTCTTTCATGAGTGTTTGCAAGAGTTCTTCAGCTTTATCTGGGTTGCATTTAGCGAATTTGCTAACGTAATCGAGTGTTCGGCGTTGGAATTGATCCAAGTTTTCTTCGCCGATAGATTCCAGAACCTTCTTAACCTGTGGAAGGGTTAAGCGGACTTCGCTTATTTCTCTCTTGCTCATTTCTCTCACTTACCCGTGTAAGGCTCAAGGTGTTCTGAGCGAGTGATTATTTCTTTTATGGCGTTGCCTTGTGGAACACTTACGACGTATCCTCGACCGCGTTTCTCGACTACGACGCCGATTTTACCGTGGAAACGTTTGTGAGGCATGCTCTTCTGTGTGCTAGAATCCATCTTTATGATTACTTGTGAACCTGGAGCGTAGTCTTCGAGTATCTTACCAATGTGTGGTTTGCCTTTGTCGCGAGTTGCCTTTTTTAAAAGGCTGCGAGTACCTGTGTAATAGCCTTTTGAACCTCTCATTCAATCTTCACCTTTAATTATCATCCATTATTACGTTTAGAACGTCAAGCTTAAGCGTCTTCGCTCTGTTGTTGAGCAAATCCGAAACGTTCGGCACTGTTCTTCCTTCATCTCCAGACACCAATTCTTTAACGTAGAGCCCGCCTTGACAATGAATTTCAAGTAGAGCCCTCTTAAGCGACACCTTCTTAACTTTAACCTGATATATGTACTTTTCTCGGATTAAGTCTGCCCGGCGATGCATAACACGCTGGGGCGTCTGCTGTTTGATGCATATGCCAGAGAACTTCTTTTCTATGTTGCGCAGGTCTTCGTCTGACAATTCTTTTTCGAATTCAGCCAACAGATTGTATTCTTTCTGTGCACCTTCCCCGCTCTTGAGGTGGCGAACAACATCTTTGGTGGCAAACCGTAAACCTGAAACCTCGATTTTATCGATTGCATCAGCGTTAACTTGAGCTTCAATATGCTTCAAATCGACAGAGCGTTTTTTGGGTTTGGAAATTTCAATAACGAAAGGTCTGCCGCTTCCAAGCATCCGTGCATCGATGTCTTCGCGTCCCGAAGCGTGGAAAAACACTTCTTCACCTCCAGTGGCTTCAAGCAGCTGTTTAGAAGACAACTCCTCCACCGATTCAGGGTACAACTGACCAGTTCCGCCACATTTCTCGCATCCTCTGCCTCGACAGTTTGAACAATACCACCTTGACTGGGGAATCGTGCGCACCAACTTGCGGTATCTGCCTGCAACGAAAAGAGGGTTAACTTGAAGACGAACCGATTCAAGAAGAGGGTTGAAGACAACGACGATGTCGGGTATTAAGTAGTCTGCTACTTTGCCCGTGCGTTTACCCAGTGATTTACCCAGTAGCCTGCCGAATTCATGCTTCACACTCTCGCCGTAACCGACGTTGACGGCTGCTTTAAACTCGTCTTCCCGCTCCTCAAATTTGTGGGGCAGTTCAATCCCAACCAGAAAAGTCGAGAATTCATGGCATGCTATGGCTTCAAGGGCTTTCTGGGTTAAGCTGTCGATGAGTTCAAAGGTGCCGTCGCATAAGCTGCATTTCTCGGCTACGTCTTTTGTGGGGAGGCGTTTCTTGAGGTGTTTTAGTGTTTCTTGGGCTTCCCTTGAGAAACCGTTAGTTGCCAAAACTTTGAGCCGTTTCACGCCCTCCGCGGTTTTTTCTGCGGTCAGGTCGTTGGCTTGCATGGTTAAACTGACTTTCAAAGCTTGCCCACGCACGTTGTTCTCCATGCTGTAACCGAGTAGCGCAAACTGTCTGCCCAAGCAGTGGTCGCAAAGCGGGTATTTGCTGAGAATCTCGAAGGCTTTTTCTAGAACATCCATCTGTGCAGCCTACTTCATGCCAGGGGGCATTCCCATTCCTTTGCCGCCGCCAAGTCCGAAAGGCAGCTTCTTCTTGTTGTGCTTGAACATCTTCAGCATCTTACGCATCATAACGTACTGCTTGAGGAGTTCTTTGACTTCCTTTTCGGTGGTTCCTGAACCCCGCGCGATGCGTCTTGCCCTTGAAGAATTCAAAAGCTTAGGATTCTCTTTCTCGGCAGGCGTCATAGACTGGATTATTACACCCCACGTGTCCAATCGCCCTTCAGCAGAGTTAAGCATCTCTTCAGGCACATCGGTAGACATGCCGGGAATCATCTTGAGCACTTTACCGAAAGGCCCCATTTTTTTGACCGCTTGGAACTGCTCGTACATGTCAGTTAACGTGAAGTTGCCGCTCATGATGTCCTTGGCTTTCTTCTGGGGAACCTTGATTTCCGCATCCTTCACCTTTTCGAGAAGCGTCTCTAAATCGCCCATGCCCAAAAGCCGCCCAACGAATCGTGAGGGGATCAAGGCTTCTAAGTCTTCAATTTTTTCTCCTGTACCAATGAATTTTATGGGTGCACCCGTCGCGGCAACCGCGGATAGGGCGCCTCCGCCGCGTGAGGAACCGTCGAGTTTAGTTACGATAATGGCGCCGATAGGGGTGGCTTCATGGAAAGTTTTAGCCTGCGCAAGTGCCTGCTGACCGATGGTGCCATCGATAACCATGATTACCTCGTCAGGTTTGATGTGTTTTTCAAGGTCTTTCATTTCCTTGATTAAATCCTTCTCTTCCTTATGGCGGCCAGCGGTATCAACGATTATGAGTTCTTTGTCGCTAAACTGTTTTAGACCTTCCTTAACGACTTTAACTGGGTCTTTCTGTTTTAAGTCGCCGAAGAACGGAGTGTTTATTCGGGTTGCCAGCTGCTGAAGCTGGTTGTAGGCGCCTGGTCGATATGTGTCGGCGCAGATTAAGCCGACTTTTATGCCTCTTTTCTGGAAGTACCGTGCCAGTTTGGCGGCGTGGGTGGTTTTTCCTGAGCCTTGGATGCCGACGAGCATGATGATTTTCTTTTTGCCAGGCTCAACTTTAAGTGGGACAGGTTTGTCGCCGACGAATCTGGTTAGTTCTTCGTAGACTACTTTTATGACGTGTTCACGTCTTGAAACGCCCGGGGGAACTTTTTCTTTTAGGGCGCGTTCTTCTATGTTTTTTGAGATTTGGAGGACAAGTTGCACGTTGACGTCTGCTTGGAGCAATGCGCGCTGGATGTCTCGGACCAGTTCCTTCACTGCGGCTTCGTCCACTGCGCCTGCTTTGAAAAGTTTCTTTATGGCGTCTGTGAGTGAGGAACCTAACTTGTCTATTGCCATCAGAGGTCTCCAGCGTTAAACATTCTATTGTTCTTTTAAATAAAGATTACAGCGTAAAACCTGCACAACACAGGGTGACTGCTGTTTGAAGCCTCAGTTCCCCATTAAAATATTCTTCACAATTCAGACGGCTCTTCATGCATCATTGGCTTCACAGCAAAAAGCTTCAAGCTAGAACATAAATGTTAACAGAAAATCTTTTAACACCATAGGAACAATAGCCATACGACTGGTGAAACCGTTGACTGCTGAACGCGTGATACATGCATCGATTTTTTTCCTGCTTCTGGTAGGCTTAGCTGTTCTGAGCTTATGGCTGATTTTTACTTATCTGCCGCCAAAAGACAACCTCATCTTGGTAATTGCAAGCGTTCCGCTTAGCTGGGGAGTAATTCTGTTAGCAATGTACATCACCTTTAGTAAGCTAGACTGGAACTGGTGGAGCTAAAAAAAGTGTGCTCTTGCGTAACTCTATCTTCTAGTTTATAGAGTCATTTATTCAAGTTAAGATAGAAAACAAAAGCAAGAAAATAATTGATGGATTATTTTACTCGAACAATCTTTACTTTTCCGAGGATTGCCCAATACTCTATTTCTGCGCCAGCAACAAGCTTAGCTTTCAATTCAGGCTCATCTGGGAATATCGCATCCAAGTACTCGTAGGTTTCAAGATCCATTATCTGAACACCTGTAGGGGTAATAGCAAAGACTTGACCCATTCTCTTGTCGATTAGGGGGACTTCTGCGCCTAAGTCGACGGGTTTTACGAATTGCCTTTTTTGCCCGTCAAAAATGCCTATAGCGATTATTCTAAATTTAGCTGACCCGTGTTTTCCAGGCTTAGATTTGGCAATGTCCATTATGCGGCATGGTTCACCCTCGATCAACATATAGCCGCCAACGCGTAAATCTCCAACATCACACGGTTTACTCATACGCTCACCACAGTATAGTTTCTATTAATGCAATTCTGAACAACACGCATATATAGATTAAGGTTTACGGTAGTAAATGAGTTGTGGAAAAGTGTTCAAAAGCGTGGGTTTAGTTGCCCGCTACGACCAGAAAGCAGCTTTGAAGCTAACTGATAAGCTTGCGGACTACCTCGCCAAGAGGGGCTTGAAGGTTTACGTAGAAGACAGCTTAAGCGACAAGGTAAATGCCCATTACGAGTTTGTTCCACTCTCAGAAATGAAAACCGACTTCATAATCACAATCGGCGGAGACGGAACCATCCTCCGAACAGCCATAAACGTGCCCAAGCCCGAACCGCCTATCTTAGCCGTAAACATGGGCGTAAGAGGATTCCTAACGGAAGTGGAGCCTGAAAACGCAATCGAAGCCATCGAGCGAATCTTGAAAGGCGATTATAAAATTGAAAAATGCGCCAAACTCTGCGTGACCGCTGGCGAAGGAAACATACCCGACGCTTTAAACGACGTGGTGATTTCTGCTGGGGAACCCTCCAAGATACTGTACGCAGAGATACGCAAAGACGATAAACCGATTTTGAAGTGCCAAGCCGACGGATTAATAGTTGCGACACCGACGGGTTCGACGGGGTACTCTCTTTCTGCGGGCGGACCGGTATTGGACAGTGAAGTGAATGCTTTCGTCATCACACCCATCTGTTCGCTTACGGTGTTCCATTCGCTCGTACTTCCCGCCGACTGCGAAATAACACTCAATGCACTAAGACCCAACAACATGTACGTTTTAATCGATGGAAACTACCGAAAACTCATAACCGAAGACGAGCCTTCGGTGAAGATTGCAAAATCAAAGAATGTAACTTCTTTTATCCGTTTCGAAACTGGCTTCTACGATAGATTACGTAACAGGCTGCTCTTCAAGGGAACAGAATGACAAACCAACCCACCGGTCAATGTAGACCCGTGATTGTTCTTGACACTTCCGCTTTTTTAGCGGGGTTTGACCCTTTCTCGCAGGGCACAGAACAGGTAACGGTTCCCAAGGTTGAAGAGGAAATCCTCAGAAACTCCATGGTTAAGATGCGTTTTGAAAGCGCGGTTGAGAGCGGCAAAGTAAAGGTTAATACGCCCACGCAGGAATTCTCAAACGCCGCTAAAGCAGCCGCCAGCAAAGTCGGCGATTCATTCAAGCTATCGGAGACGGATATGCAGCTTCTCGCTTTAGCTCTCCAACTTAAAAGTGAAGGCTACACACCCCAAATCGTCACCGACGACTATTCAATCCAGAACGTCGCTACCCAGATGGGAATCGGGTTTTTGGCGCTTGCCACCTTGGGAATCAAACGGCTTCTGGAGTGGATTCGGTACTGCCCCGCCTGCTACCGAGAATACCCCGCAAACACCAAAAGCAAGGAATGCCAGGTCTGCGGTACAGAGCTAAAACGGAAGCCGCGGCGAACAGCCAAAAAATAATTTAAAAGAGCAGCAAGAGCAGAATCAGAACTAATCCTTCTGCCCCAAAGATTGGTGCAACTACGTGTTTTGCTTTCGTAATCGCTTTGTCCACTAGGGTTGTTATAGATTTCAGTCGTTCTTCACCAATTACTCTAACATGCGGCACTATGAAGGTTCGGCATCCAGCACGGCAGCTTTCAAGGTTTGCTTCCGCATTCTTTGCCGCTTCCCCAATGTACTGGATTAGCAGAGTTTGGTCCATGACTTCACCGACGGGATGGTAGCCCTGCCCTCCAGTAATCGAAGCGGTAACCGCATGAGTATCAGTCGTGAAAACTTCGCATGCATCAAAGCCTAAGCCAGCTAAATTGTCGAGAATTTTTTCTCGCAGATCAGGAACCATATTGTTGCCGTCTATAACTATGTAAGCTGTTTTCTGTTGTTCAACTTGAAAGACTAATGCTGTGATTCCGCCCGTCCCCATGCCTGCTTTAAGCGTAAATTCTGTGGGAAAAACCGTGTGGGAACCGACGCTGAAAGGTTTAGTCGGCAACGCAACTGCTTCTCGGAGGCATTTAGAAGCCGCACTTCGCAATTCTTCAAGATGCTCAGCCGTATCAACTATGTTAGTTAAGCAGTTGTGACAGTTGACAACCAATGCGTTTTGGAGTCCTAACTTTTTTGCTTCCTCAGAAACTATGCGCCCCAACTCCTGAGGGAGGTCTTCAGTGGTTTTAGGCGAACGTGTAAAGGAGAGGAGTGCTGTGTCGCCGAAGATTTGGCAAGAAGCCGTCGCGGTGCCTTCGCTGACTCGGACCAGGGGTGAAGCTAAGGCGGCTTGAGGTTCAAACTTTGCAGATGCAATTACCTGCGCAATTATCTTGTAGTTTTGGGCTTGTGAAGCCAAGTCTAATTCATGCCCAAGAAGCCCCAGTGGAACGCAGACGTCATTGCCGAATTCTTTTTCAACTTCACGCTTAAGAAGGGAAGGCAAGAGGCTGCTTCCAATGTTCTTGAATGGCCCAGGATGTACCTGGGGAACGATTATGGCGGCTTTGGGCTTGGAAGCGTCAAACTTTAGCAGCGTCACCGAAATGTCTGCGTCTGCACCCATCTCCTCCAAGTACTTTTCGAGAGGAGCGTTCTGGCTGTCCACCCAGTTGAGGATGAAGGCGCGGAACAACGGCAGTGCAGGCAGAGAATACATTGCTTTTCCTAAACGGTCAATTGAGGAAAGCAAGAGGGTGACTGCGATGAAACCGACTATTGGCGCGGCAACAACGAAGAGGTAAACCTGCCAAGAGACTGTGACAACAGTGGGATAGCTTACCCAGAACACGAGGAAAGCCGCTATGCAGAGGGCAGGCTGAAGAAGAATTGACAGCAACCGTCTCCACGCAGCCGCGGACGAGGTTGCATTGAACACCAGAAATCTTAGAGTTACAACGACTGCGAAGCCTAACAGAGAAAACTTCGCCCAGAGCAGCCACCCGAACGCAAAACCCAAACCTACGCCCAACACGAGGAACAACAGCCACAAACCCCAGCCGACAAGGGAAACCACCAGAGTTCGCCGCATCGAAAAAATCGGGTCACCCTTCAAAACAACCTTGCTTGTGACGGAATCCGCCAAGAACGTTAAGGCGAAAAGGGAAATGCCGAGAACCAAGCTGCTGATTAAGGGGAAACGGGCAAAGGCAGTAAGGCTGACGCCGACGATGCAGGTTGCTGCGACCGCGAGAAACGCCGTTTTGAAGAATGGAAGAGTGAACATGGAGGAATAATGCTTCTTCGCACTGTCCATTGAAGTGTTAAGAGAATTATCTGGCGCCATGTTTCTCGCTCCTATGGAATCGGGTAGCCCTATTAAAATTTAGCTAAGTTGCTGCCGCCCGCTCTGAGTCAATAAATACACTTTTGTCTATAACACAAAATTAACACGAGAAGGTTTTGTTATGAAACAATCAAAAAACAGGTGCAGCCAAACCCCAACTCGCCACCACAGCCACAAAAACCAACATGCTTTGGCAGGGATATTGTTTTATCTTTAGAGCGACAATTGTATTAGTTTGCTAAGCTTATGCCAGACCAAGACTTGCCCCCGTCGATATTTCATATGCTGGAGAGAAACGTGGGCAAAAAAATCAGGGTAATTCTAGACCCCGCGTACGGTTTTGAAGGAACCTTAACTGCAGTTACGTATGAACCGTCGGGAATCTGGCTCTCTGACGCGGAAGCAATCGTTTTACGCTCAACTATCGCGCAGCCGATTCCGCAGGTTGCAAGCCGAGAAGAAAGAAGCGAGTTATTCCTGCACCTAAACTCTGTTCAACGAATAGAAGTCCTGCATCCAACGACGCCGAGACGATAAAAAAAATAAAAATTATGCTGGGAAGAAGATTCTTGCTAAAACCGATATCACTATCATTGAGACTGCAAGAACAACTAGCAGTTCAGGACGGATTTTAACGCCTTCGGTCTCTTCCTCAAAGAACCTAAGCAAACCTGCACTTGCAGCAGGCATTGGACCAGTATCTTTCTTTTTCTTCCTTCCACTCATTCAAACATCCCTATCCTAAGTTAACGTAATATATGCCTAATCTTTCACTGGACTAATTAATCTTGCGCCCAACCCTGAAAAACTGGAGAAGAGGAACACCCTTGACAGAAAAGTTGCACCAGCCTATTAGGATCCTAATATCTTATCATTGCAGAAATGATAGAGGGGGGTCGATGACGCACCAGCCTATTTGGAGCCTAATAGAGGTTCTATGCAGAAACCTAAGAGGGGTAGGTCATTGTTGGCGATTTTCCATGCCATTAACATGTTGAAAGTAAGTGATAATAACGTCTGTGTTTTTCTGTATACGGAAGCATCAACCAAACATAGTTTAAACTTTATAACCACCCAAAACACCACCACCTCTAAGGTGACTGCAAATGCAAATTCGCGAATTCCAAGAAATGATGAAGCAACTTTATTTTGAGCGGGACAGCCAACGCGGCGTCGAGGGAACGTTCAATTGGCTTGTTGATGAAGTCCATGAACTTGGCGACGAACTGAAAGGATCTGACCGGCAAGCCACCGAGAAAGAATTTGCCGACGTCATCGCGTGGCTGACGTCGCTTGCCAACATCATGGGCATCGACCTTGAAAAAGCCGCCTTGAGCAAGTACCCCAATAAATGCCCAAAATGCCAAGCTAACCCGTGCCAATGCACATTTTAGCTCAAACGCTTCTGACCTAAACCCGTCGCCAACCAAACATAGCGCCCGTTGCCCTTGCGTTCGACGATACCTTCGTTCGTCAGCAGCCTAAGATGATGCATCACGACGCCGTAGGATAGGGCGGATTCTTTGGCGAGTTTAGAAGCCACAAACCCCTGCCGCTCGAGCAGAACCAAAATTTTTGTTCGGGCAACCAGACCGCAATGTACGTTTCTGATGTTTTTTAGGTAAGCATTGGGATGAATGATTAGTTTGATGCTCTCTTTCACCGTGAAATATTGTGTGCGCCTGCATTGAAAAGCTTTAGTCTACTTAAAATCGAAAAGCGTAGCCTGCTTGGGTTTTTTGTTGTCAAACATCGTGGCTATCTCTTCCTTAATCAGGTCCATACGCTGCGTATAGTAATTTGGGAGCCCGTACTTGTCGACAAGTTCCTGAGCAGCTACAAGGTACTTCTCGATGCCGCCGCGGTAGACGGTAAGCGTTAGTTTTCCGTTGCAGGATGGGCATTTGCCTTGGAGGGGCAATCGACGGAATTTTTTGTTGCAGTTTTTACATCTGAAGCCCTGAGTTGAGAAGGCCCGCAGGTTCCCAGCGATGTCGCGCATTAAATGGGTGTTCAAAACTTTCAAGGCTACGCGTCTGGCGTCTACGGCGTCGATTCGCTCCCCCAACTCCAGCTGCATGTGGAGTTTATCTATCATGGATTTGAATTCTTTGTAAGAACTGTCAGCGTTACCCATGTTAATGTTTGTGCAGGGGGTGGTGTACTGGAAGCCTTCGTACTGCGCTTCAGTGCCTAGTCTATGGCTGATTACATCCATGAGTGCGCTGGCTGGTCGCGCATCACACTTCTCCATGGTTTTCTTGTAGAATTCAATCGGGTACGTTTGGCTAACATCGAAGTCGTGGGCTTGACGCTGGACTTCTTTAGTGTTCACGAAGGGAATGAGCAGGATGGGGGCATCCATGATTCCGCCTATCTGTGCGGGCAAGAATACACGGGAGAAATTAAGAAGCGTATCTAGCCCAAGCATGATGGCGTCTTCGTCGCCGTCGCAGTCGCGGCGTTTAGCCGAATGCCAAACGGGATGAGCATAGATGACGTTGCGGTCAGTGAAACCGACTACTCTGCCCAATATGCAAGCGCATGTGTGAGGCGCCAACCCGAAGATTATGTGCCCGACTAAATCTTCAGGTTTTTTAACGTTGTAGAATGCAGGTTGCTTGTAGACACGCGTTAAGAGGTCGTCTATGAAGGCGGCAATCTGAAGGAAGTATTCGCCCGCTCGCCAGGGAATCACGACGTCTTGGATCTTAAGTTCGCAGACTTGGTTAGGATCAGTTAATGGCAAACCATGGGTGTCAGCTAAGTAACCCATTTGATGCATCTTTTCTATGGACACACCGATTTCGACAGGAGTAATATGCGTCAATGGCGCATTCGTAGCATCAAAGCGTATAGTGCCATCCTTGTAGACGGATAAGCCATGCTTTGCACGCAAGATGCCTTTTTCAATCATTTCCGGAGTCTTATCCAGATTCGTGAGGCCTTTAACACCGCGCAACATTTTTGGCGACTGACATCCGAGGGAGAGGCTTGCGTTAGCTATTAGGTCTTTGAAGTTAATCGGTTGCCGCTGGTACATAACGCCGTCTGTTTTACAGGTGGGGCATCCAGAATCCTTTACGGGTCTTCCGCATCGGGGACAACTGTTCTCGTGTACGGTTTCGCAGCCGCAGGCATCACATTTTATTTTTAAAGTGTAATTTTTGCAGAGGGGGCACTTGCGTTTTGTTAACTCAACAAAAAATGGTCCTTGCTTCGCCGCTTCCACGAGGTCGCGGTGTGAACCACCCTTCAGACCGACTGGGAATAATACGTGAACTAATGGCTTCATTTCGCGGTGCTTGGCTTTCTCTGGCCTGCCCATGCGTCCTCCAACGTAGGTTGGCGCTTTATCTTTAATCTGCACTCCTGAGAGCATGCTCAACAGTTCCAAAACAGAACTCGCTTGAGCAGCCTGCGTTTTTCCATAGCCAAGAGAGAATGCGAGGGAAGCTGCATCTTCACCCGTGAGCACGATTTTGCCGTCTATGATTTTGTGTGGAACAAAGATTTTCCTCAATGAACTCGTCACGGCATCGTTAGCGTCACCCACAATTTTGCCTGCAAAGTCACTTTCCATTGTTACTTCACATGGTGTGAGCCACTGCCTCAGCACCTCGACGTCTTGCATGTCGGAGAGGCTGCCCCAGAATAAGAGGCAGTTGGGAGCAAGCGGGATACCTAACTGGCAACTTAATGCAGCGGCTTCCTTGACGGTTGGCTTGTTCACAAATGGATCTGCTATGAAACCTTCAATTTTCTCTACAGACAGGTTTACTGCTTCAGCAGCCTTCTGGTAGTCAGAACCATACTTCCCCTGAATAGCGATCTGCAGGTCTTTAGCCCACCATTCCTCCACGTAGCCAGATGGTGGAAGCGCCTTGTTGCAGTAGAGGAAATCACCAAAGTCTATTAGCATGTCGCCTAAGAAGAGGATTTTTTGGATCTTACCTTTAACGGTTTCAAAGTTTTCAAGCGACACCCGAACCACTGAGCCGTCTTTGAGTTGCACCACGGGTTTTTCGATACTGTCAACGGGCATCGTGACGCCACCTTTGCCAGGTAGTTCCAAACGCATTTGTGTGCCTGCGGCTAAGAACCTCTCCACTACAAGCATCGTCGCAGGATGAATCCCTACGGCTGAAAGCCCAGTGTTCCGCGACCTACCATACCTAAGCCTGAAACCGCCGCGTGTCGACGGAAAAGCGAAGATGGGTCGACCAGCAATAACGTCATCCATGAAGCCGCCGGATTTCTTTTCCGATTTCTTCTTAAAGTTTTTGAGCCATTCCCAACCTTCAAAACCCAGCTTATCAATAATTACATAAACTTTCTGTGCGCGTCCCACAATGCCGTCGTTAACGACCCGGAGTGCGCCGCCCCGGACACGGTTTGTTTCAACCCTCTCCAAGTTACGGTAAGAAGAGACTTCAACGGGGTCAGATTCGGTTCCAGTGCATTCAACTGGAATCAGGTTGAGGGCTTTTCTTAGTTCTTCGTCGGGAATATGATATTGAAAACGCCCCACCGAACGTTCATACAGCCTTAATTCTTCTACGAAGCGGGAGACTTCTTCTTCGGTTGGCTTGTACTTGTCAAGGTTCAACTCCCTGCGTACGTAATCGCCCACGACCAGCGTTAAAGCTTGGTCTGTGCCGCCTGCAGAGCGGATGGGGCCAGCAAAGTAGATAGCGAGGTATTGGGTTCTATCTGCATTCAGTTTAATTTTAACGTGGGCGATACCTTGAATTGGCGCGGCAGTTAAGCCTTCAGTGAAAATTGCAAGGGCAGTCCGAATGGCTTGTTCTGCTAGTTGCTCTTGCTTTTGTTCAGTTTGTGCAAATTTGCCTTGAGCAATCTGCTGGGCTACCTTAAACGCAACTTCTTCTCGTGACATCTTTGTGCTTAATTCTCGGATGCTGAGAGCAACGTCCTTGGGTCCAACCAAGCCTTCCACCAAATCTGCAATGTCCTGTGCAATGATGCATTCAGTTTTGAGGGCTGGGTCAAGACCCTTGGATCTGGCGCTGTCGCTTATAGCGTATAATCGCTTAAGCTCGTTTTCCATTGTTTTAACGTAGTTTTGATAGCCCTTGCTGATGTTCAAGTTTGAGGCTCACCCGCAAGATATGATGTGATGGGTTATTTTGGCTTTCTAAAAAAAACTAAAACGTTGAGAAGATTTACGCTTTGATGCTTTTGATGGCACAGATGATTTCAGAAACCCGTTGCTTAGCATCATTGGCTTCTGTGACGTTTCCAGTGACAATTATGTCTGCACCTGCGGAAGCCGCGGCTAAAGCCTGCTCCTTTGTGCGAATGCCGCCGCCCACAATGAGCGGAATATCGATAAGGTGCTTAACGGCACGGATCATTTCGGGAGGCACAGGATTTGCTGCGCCAGAACCACCTTCAAGATAGATGAAGCGCATGCCAAGATATTGACCGGCTAGAGCGTGGAAAGCAGCGAGTTCAGGCTTGTTGTAAGGCAACGCCATTGCTTTTCCAACTATGCCAGCTGTTCCACCGTCGCCAACGATTATGTATCCCATTGAAATCGGTTCCAGACCGTACTTCTTCACGAGTGGTGCACCCAGGATTTGTGCACCGATGAGAAAGTAGGGATCGACAGAGTTTAACAAGGACATAAACCATATTGCATCTGCGTGGGGGCTTATGCCCGTGACGTTGTTTGGGAAAAGAATCGTTGGGAGGTCTATTTTAGATTTGATGGCTTTGACCACGTCGTTTAGGTGGTTTTCAGAAACAAAAGTTGATCCCCCGATCATTATGGCGGTTGTTCCGCTGTTCTTGGAGTTTTCAGCAATCCGTGCAGCATCGGCGGCAGAAACTTTTTCGGGGTCTATGAGGGTTATGTGGATTGAGCCGTCGGTTTTTATTTTTTCAATCAAGTACCTTTCAATAGGCCCAGGCATCTGATTATCCTTCAGTTACTCTTTTTTGACTGGTGTTACGGGGGTTCTTTTCTGGGGACCGTAGACGCGGTCGGTGAGCATGCAGTAAACGTCAACTTCGCCTTGTGCGGGTTTAACTGGAAACTCCTCTTTTAGACCACAAGCACTGCATTGTGCAATGGAATGTGCGTCTTCTCTGAAGAGTTCCACTTTAACGGTTTCTTTTCCGCATTGTGGGCAAGAGAAGAACTTCGGTAACCGTTTCTTTGGAATATGAACAACTTTTTTTCTTCTTCGCCCCAATACAACAACCTTCTAAATCGTCAGGTAATGTTCATTAATATTTATCCTTGTCCTTAAATACTTGCCTACTAACCATGAATTATGAGGCTGCGATAGCAAGTGAAGTTAACGCCTTCCCTACTTGAGATAGATTTTTCTGAAGCCCAAACAAGAATCTGCCGTTTCATAAAAGAATACATTGAAAACGCAGGGTCAAAAGGAATCGTGCTTGGGCTCTCCGGAGGAATCGACAGCGCAACCATCGCGGCGTTGTCAAGCCTTGCCATCGGAGGCGAAAACGTCCTCGGTCTCATGTTGCCAGAGAAAGAGAATTTTAACCAGAAAGACATTGACGACGCCAAGGTTGTTGCAGACCAGTTTCACCTAGAAACCCAAGTCTGTGACATGTCAGCTGCCCTAAACGGAATTTACGGCGCCATCCCAGTGTTTGACCAATCCGACAGGCTCTGCAAGGGAAACGTTAAGGCAAGAACAAGGATGATTTTTCTCTACTACTACGCCAACAATCAAAACCGTATTGTCTGCGGAAGCTCGGATAAGTCAGAAACGATGTTGGGTTACTTTACCAAGTGGGGAGACGCTGCAGCAGACATCGCGCCAATCATGGATTTATACAAAATGCAGGTACGCAAACTCGCAATCCACTTGGGAATACCAAAAGAACTCGCCCTAAAACCATCTACACCTGCATTGTGGCCTAATCAGTTGGCGGAATCTGAACTCGGAATCAAATATGAAACGTTGGACCTTATCCTATTTGGGCTCGAACGGTTTATGGCAACCGAAGAAGTCGCCGACCAATTGGGCATAGAGAAGACGCTTGTCGACAATGTAAAGAGCAGATGGCTCGCAAACGAACACAAACGCAGAATGCCCCTTGCCCCCAAAATTGGGTTTAGAACCGTGGGAAACGATTTTAGGCTTCCAAGACACAAGTATTGACGGGGACACGTATGAAAAGTAAGATTAAGCTTGCACTCGCCCAGATAAGCAGCAAACGCGAAAGCAAAATCGAGAATCTACTGAAAATTGAAAAGTTAACGCTTAAAGCTAAGCAGCAGGGAGCAGACTTAATCGTTTTTCCCGAGATGTCGCTGACGGGCTACGTTTTGTTGGATCAAGTTTACGAGTTAGCTGAGACCATTCCTGGACCCTCAACCCAGAAAATCGAGGCGTTAGCTAAGAAGACGGGGATGCACATTATTTTTGGGATGCCTGAACTGAGCGAGAAAACCAAAGCCACCGTCTTCAACACTGCAGTCCTCGTTGGACCCAAAGGCTTCATCGGCAAATACCGCAAAATGTACTTGCCGACTCACAGCGTGTTTGAGGAAAAAAGGTATTTTCGCCCAGGCTACGAACCAGCAGCCTTCCAAACCGACCTTGGAAACATCGGATTAACCATCTGCTACGATGTTTTCTTCCCCGAAGTGTACAGACTTACACGTTTGAAGGGTGCACAACTGATAATTTGCATTTCTGCATCACCAGCAGTACGCAGAGGCTACTTTGAAGTCTTAACTTCTGCTCGGGCACTGGAAAACACGGCGTTTCTAGCATATGTTAATCTTGCTGGGGTTCAAGATGGTTTGCAGTTTTGGGGTGGAAGCCGTTTAGTTAGCCCAACGGGAGATGTTTTGGCTAAAGCAAAGTACGATGAAGAGGATTTTGTGATCTGCGAAGTAGATTTTGGCGATTTGAGGGCCGCTGAAACGTTCATTCCTACCCTGCGGGACCTGCGGCCTGAACTTTTTGATAAATTGAAGGAATATTTAGAGAATCTTTAGGTGTCACACAAAAAATTATGCTCCGTACCTTCGCATCACAAGTGAATCACAGACCTGTGATGTCAATGGATTCATGGGTAAATCACGGTGATTTCGTTCGTGATTGGTGACGTCACGGACATTTTTCCATATAAAAATCTATGAATTTACGCTAAAAACTATGTTTCAAAAAAGGTAGAGTAAGAAAAAAATGGGTGTTATTTTGATAAACTTGTCAAAAATAGCAGAGACCGACTTTTAGAGATATTGCAAAAGTGCACTTTTTGTATAAAGTTCCGACTAAAACCTGTCCTGGATAATCAATAATTTAGCCGTTTTTGTGTTAACTATGCTTAATTGTGACCTAATCAGCTAAATTGGCGCGTAATAGACGTATTTTCAATTTCAGGGGCTAATACAGCCACAATATCCTGTGTTATTGACTCTGCTTCGCTTGGAGAAGACTTAAAAACAGGGCGCAGGATACAAAAGCGTATCCATTTGAAGTATAGGAGAGAGCAGCACTTTGAAGCTAAAAGACGGCGTACAAGCATGGTTAAATGGGGCATTAAATGACCCCATAGTAAAAATACTGGCTAAAAACAGCCAATTAACAAAAACGCAACTCGAAACACTCTTAATAGACGTTTTAGCCGAAAATTTATCAGATAAACAGCTAAAATACGACGATAAAGCCGCATTAAGGCTAACTAAGGCTAAAATTAGCCGCGGTTCCTTTAATAGGACTTTAAAACAGTCCCGTGATAACGTAATAAAATCGATCTATACGGTGCTATTACTAGGGTATTTGGGTGTTTTTGAGAGCACAACTCTTGACCCGTATCTCGAAATAGCCAATAAACTGCACGAATATGTCGAGGCTCACCAGGAAATCCCAGGTAAGGAAGAAGAACTAAAAGACCATCTAAAAGTCATAGAAATCATCAGAGAGGAGCTCGAAACGAGCCTAAAACGGCTTTCTAGTCCATCAAAAGAGACATTGTGACGTCACAAATCACAGTATAATCTTTCTTTTTTAGCAACAAATTAGGACTGCCAAACCATCCCGAATATATGCTCAATTTAGAATCCATATCAATTAATAAGCTCAAATAATGGCGCTTTAGATTTATAATAAAAAGTCCAAGATAAGATGATAATTAATTGTGATGTGTGATGTCATAGTAACCATGCATTATGTGACCACAAACCTTAAGAAGTCCATGGAATTATTGTGATGTGTGATGCAACCGCTAAAATCACGCATAAATCACAGAGGTATGATATCACGTTCGACTTTACACCCGTAATCATAGGCGTTCTATTAGCAGCAACAGCAGCAGCCTCAGTTGAATATTATAGACAGATACGTAAAGCGCAGAAAGAATATGAGAAAGCCAGGGACTTTGTGGAAGATATTGTGCTGAGTTTTAACCGTGAGCTTAAGCGTGAAGCCGACAGATTAGAAGTAATATCCTTTAAAGTGGAGGGAAACTCTGCAAAAGTAGACACCAGCCTAAACAAGATAGACAAAGTGGAAAAGAGGCTAACTCCGTTCGAGCAACAACTCGGCGACATCACACAAACCATCTCACAAACACTCTCACAGAACAACACCAGCATTCTATCAGGGTTGTCAGGTTTAGAATTAAAAATCAAGGACATTGAAGCTTCACAAGAAACTCTAAAAGTAAAGATAACCACCTTCGAAGAACAGATCCAGAAGTTCAACGCTGCCCCGGCTGAAATCCGAAATGAACCCGTGATACTAATCAAACGTGACAAAGCCATGGCCGCCCTAACCGATACAGAAATCGCCGTGTTGGAAATGCTGTCTAAAGAAGGGGCCAAGACCGCGCCAGAAATTAAAGAAAGAGTGCACTTGAGCAGGGAACATACGGCGCGGTTGATGAAGAAGCTTTATGAAGAGGGTTATCTGGAGCGGGAAGAGGAAAAGATTCCCTTCAGGTACAGCATCAAGAAGGAAATGGAGAGCCTGATGCAGAAACCTGAAAGCAACGCATCATAATTTATACATCAAAGAAAAGGCAATAACAAACTGCATCAGATCACTTAGGTTTTGCCAACGCCTACTTTATGCGCTGTTTTATGGATGTTACCTGAGAAAGGTTAAGCGCCGTTTTATATTTTAGGTTGTTTGGTCCACCGGTTCTTAGCAGCATACCTTTAGTAGCCATTCTTGAAAGGTAGGTTGAAACCGTGCTCAGACCAACGGGTTCTTTGAGTTCCTGTTCATAGATTGATTGGATGTCTTTTGATGAGAACCAAATTAAAGGAAAATTCTTCTGGATAACCTGTTGAACCTTTTCAATACGCGATAAAGCCTTGTTCGGTAAAGCATTTCCCATATTGGCATTCGGGTTCTCGCCTGGTGCACTCCCCAAAAGCTCCACCAAATCCAAAAGGCGCAAAGCTTTATCACGGGTCACTTGACCCTCGAAAGCAATAGTATATCGATTACCATCGCTATCGAACAGCTCAACGCGCATTTTACGAGCCGGCACTTATGTACACCTAATGTAGTTCACAACTTTATACTTCACACCTTATAGCTGTTATGGTGAAACATGGCAATAAAAAAAGGCAGTATTGAGCTTATAATATGGTAATTGACGAAATTTGAAGTTGATTCATCATTACCAGCTTCACATGTAAATGAAACGTCTGAAATAATTCAGTTCCTCCTTAGATTTGTTTTTCCAGTAGAAGTGTAGGGGTGTCTTATTCACTTGTTAAAGACAAGGAAAATACGATTTATCGGAAAAGAGCTGTTGTGAAGCAACAAATTCTATGTTATTTCACATGTGTTCACAGTTTTGTGAAGCTAAAAAATCAAAAAATCGTTTGGAAAAAACTGGAGAGGAAACTTTAGTTTTGATGAAGACAACTTACGATTAAAATAATCATCTATCGGTTTTTTCTCAGGTCATTTACCATGGAAAATCATCTGGAGACACACCCCTGTGTTTCCCCTCGAAGTATTTGCGACATAAAGAAGTCAGGAGAGCCTAAAAAAATAATTGCAGAATGTTTGTCTAATTTCTTGGATAGTAATCATTAATATATAAAAAATCATTTTACCTATCAGAGTATATTATTATATATATTAAATATAGGAAAATATGTTCAACTCGCTTTTTTCTCCAGCAGAAACGTTGGGGTGTGTGCTCTCGTTTTGTTTGGTTATTATCGGCTGTTTTCATTGTTTTTTAGGATTGTTGTGTTCTAAGACCAGTTTTTTGTACTAGATCCTTTATCTGTTCCATAAGAAGTAACGGTGTTACCTCTGAAGAAGTGTGGGTAGAAATGGGCAACTCAAGCGTACTAGACGATGTATTCGAAAGCTTCGTAAATGGAGCTAAACTTTTCAAAGACCGAGAGGTCTTAAGACATGACTACCTTCCAGAAAAGCTTCCACACCGAGAAGACCAAATTCGCCAGTTAGGTGCAACTGTTGCGCCAGTGCTAAGGGATTCACGTTGCTCAAACATCTTCATCTACGGCAAGACTGGAACTGGAAAAACAGCCGTAACAAAATATGTGCTCAGTCACCTGGAATCCAAAGCCAAAGAGTACGGTGCACAAGTAAAATGCTGCTACATCAACTGCCGCATGACTGGCTCCGAATACAGAGTTTTTGCCGCCCTAAGCCAAAGCGTCGGTTTAACCGTACCTTTCACAGGTTTATCTGTGGGGGAAGTTTTCGACAGGTTCCGACAGGGACTGGATCAATCTAAAATAATCTTCATCATAGTCTTGGATGAAGTGGATGCTTTGATTAAGGAACACGGCGACGCATTCATGTATGAACTCACTAGGATAAACGAAACGTTAACCAAAAGCAAAGTTGCCATAATCGGAATATCCAACGACCTGCGCCTAAAAGAATTCCTAGACCCACGCGTCTTCAGCTCACTTAGCGAAGAGGAGCTGGTTTTCAGGCCATACGACGCCGGTGAACTTCGAAACATACTGCTTGAGCGCTCAAAGTTGTCTTTCCAAGATGGTGTGTTATCCGAATCAGCGTTGAGCATTTGCTCGGCTTTAGCAGCTGCAGAGCATGGAGATGCTAGGAGAGCTCTGGATTTGTTGCGGGTCGCTGGGGAAGTGGCTGAACGTATAGGTGCAAAGACGATTACTGAGGAACATGTTCGCCAGGCTGAGAAACATATTGAACACAACCGCGTCGTCGAAGCCCTCAACAACCTAACTCTCCACTCAAAACTGGTGCTGTTAAGCGTCTACCACCTGAACAAGCCAAGCGCCTCAACAGGGGAAATATATGATATTTATAATGAATTGTGCGGTGAAATGGGCGCTGGGCTTCTAACACAGCGACGTTTAGGCACACTAGTTAATGAGCTTGATTCGATGGGTCTTGTGAACGCTAAAGTCGTAAGCATGGGTCGATACGGCAGAACCAAAAAGATACGTTTGGAGATTTCCCGTAGCTTGATTAGGGATGTTCTTGGCGGCGACAACCGTTTTACTCCGCTGATTGAGTATAAACCTCAAGCATCAGCATCACATAAAGGCTCAACTGGCGGCTCCTAAGCATCGTTAAAATTTAGAACAGTCGTATGCATCGTTTGCAGGTTCACAACCGGAACAAAACCCGGCGTTGGAACCAACCCTAATTTTTCCATATATTCCGTTTGTGATTGCCAACCGCCCGAATTCACCACGAGCACTCCGCGGTAATTGCAAAGCCCATTAACATGTACATGTCCTGCATGAAAAATATCTGGAACCCTGTCGATCACTAGGTAATCGCGGTTTTCTGGGGAAAGCATGGTTTTTCCTCCATAGACGGGTGCTAAATGCCTTCCCTGCATGAGTAAACGCATGGATTTTTCTGGGTGCTGATGGTCCATGCCGGGGATAACTGAAACTATGTCGTCTAAGCTTCTGCCATGGTACATGAGTACTTCTACGCCGTGAAGGCTGAGTAGGCATGGGCTGCCGACGGAGTGAATGTTCTTTTTGCCTTGAATCGCCGTCAGGTACCCTTCTGGTATAGCGGGTTGTGGTAGGGATTTGCGTGCGGCATCATGGTTGCCTGGAGACAGGACGATTTCGATGTAATCTGGTATTTTTTCTAAATATTTGATGGCGAAATTGTATTGTTTATGAATGTCACGTATAGTTAATTCGTTTTGTTGGCCGGGATAGATTCCTATGCCGTCAACTATGTCGCCGGCTATGAGGAGATATTTTACGCGGCTGGCTATTTCACGCATTTCCGGGGTTCCATATTTGCCCATCAGCCAGAGGATGAAACGTTTGAAGGGTTCTTTAGTAAATTTCGTGCTGCCAATATGAATGTCGGATGTGAGAACCGCATAGACTGGTTCTTGCGCTCGCTGCGGCACCTTCCTGCCTACGTCAGGAAAAATTATGTCTTCAGCCATCAACAGGTCGCCTTTTGTCTTAACGACCGCTGCACAGAACACCTGGTCGGGCAGAAGCGTGAATGCTTTCTTCTTTACTTCTTCAGGCGCATTTTTAGAAACCATAATGGTTGCGCTTCCATGTAAATCCTCAACTGAGAGTATTGTGTTATTTTTTGAGTCTCGTTTCTCAGTTAACATACAGACGATTTTGAGCTTGGTTTTCGGCGGCGATTTGAGGGCTTCTATGATTGGGGTTGCCGCTTTAACATCTATCCTTTGCCTTAGCAATTTTTCGATACGTTTGAAGCGGTCCTGAAAATAAAGCACATATTCATCCAACGTGCCGTTTGAAGTGAGTTTTCCAGTTGCGTCTTCAAGGATAATGAGTTCTGACGGTATATCTCTGGCGTATGGATAGAATTCTGTTTGGGTTAAGCTTGGATATTCCTTAAGTGGCTGCAATTGAGGCTGTGGAATACTGGGCGAAGGTCTGTACTGCGGTTCAGCCACTTGGATTTGTGGCGCAGACACGGTTGCTTGTGACAAAGCTTCTAGGAAGCTTTTCTCGATGAACATGGGTTTGTCCTGTAAGGTTTCGATTCGCTCAAGCGCCAAATTCATGATTGTCACGGGGTCGTTGGTTTGTGCGTTTTGAATCAGAAACTCGAATGCTTCGCTGTTTAGTTGGTATCCTGCCGCGAACGCTGTTTGCATTGCTGTTTGGATTTTTTCTTGCGCGCTCATCGAATTCTTGCCTTGACCATGGTCCGTGATGGGTTTTTTATGTTAGGCAGTTATGCTGTGGAGTTATTTACTGTTTTTTGTTTGCTGAGTGTTTTATTGAAAACTGGTTCCGACACGTTTTCAACTTTTCAAGAGTACACGCAGCTCTTATGGAGACTTTGCTCATTGTATATTCAGCATCAAGTTATTGTAAATCAACCCAATTTATATAAGCGGCTAATAGTTTAGATACCTTATATCTTGCTCAGAGGTAACGTTATGGGTGATTTACGCAAGGTTCAGCAAACGCCAACAGGTACGTTCTTTGTTTGTGTGCCAAAGGAGTGGGCGCAGAAAAATGCCTTAAAAAAAGGCAGTTTAGTCAACTTGGAAATGACCGCGGATGGTAAACTTTTTGTCGATTCCAAGTACGATGTTGAGCAGCAGCCAAGAGTTGCATGTTTGAACGTTGGTCCCTTTTTGGGACGCGAGATCGTCGGGCACTACCTTCTAGGCTACGATGAAATCCGAATTGAAGCAAAAAGCCGTATCGACTCAAACGTCAGAAACCTGGTTAAAGTAACCGCTGACTCATTGGCAGGGCTAATGATTGTGGAGGAAACCACTTCCATGATTGCACTGCAATGTCTGATGCAGCAGCAACCCTTCACTTCTCCCGAAAAAATATTGCAGCGCAACAACGCCAGCGCCGCCCGAATGATACGCGACGCCGCCAACTCCTTCGTCAACGGCGACATTGACTTAGCCAAAAACGTAGTTGAACGGGATGTGGAGAACAACAAATTCTATTTCTTGCTTGTCAGGATTTTGCGTACGATTATTCAGAATCCAAGGTTAAGCGAAAAGACGGGAATCACGCCTATCGAGTGCCTGGACTACCGTTTAGCCGCAAGCCTCATCGAAGGAATAGGCGACGCCTGCGTCCAAGTAGCCTCAAGCACAATAGCGCTCAACGGAGTTAAGCTATCCGAGGAAATGCGTAAACTCCTCATAGACCTGCAATGCGTATGTTACGATGCTAACGAGCAAGCGCTCAAAGCTTTCTTAACTAAAGACATCTCTTTGGCTGAGGCTGTGCGTAACCTGCGGGGTAAAATCGATGCAACCTGCTCCAAAGTTGAGGAAGCCGCAAAAGAGTCGTCGGTGGATTTGATGCCGCAGATTTTGGCAGCGGTGTCTTTTCTGAGGCAGATTTACGAGGGCAGCGTGGACATGGCTGACTTGGTCGTTTAATTTCCACTCCTTTCAACATGCTAATGACAGGCGAAAATGCCAATACCTACCTGCCCTTAAGATTTGCCTACCCTCTTAGGTTTCTGCAATGAGTTTCTAATCTCCAAATGGTTCGTGGCGCATAGACCCTTCTATAGGTCCTGTGCACTGGTTGGATATTAGGATCCAAATAGGCTTGTGTGTTTATCGACCCCCTCTCTCGTTTCAACATAGAACCTCTAATAGGATCCAAATATGAACGCGCGTTCTAACTTTTTACCTCTCACTATTTACTGAGAGTTATTCTTTGGTAAAGGGTTAAATTTGCAAGCAGGTATTCAATTCAAGGTTACCTCTATGTCAATTACCGTCGATAAAGTCGCAAACGCCCTCTACCTTTCAGGCTGCTTAAAATTTGGTTCCTTTAAAATCAAGTCGGGCGTCACAAGCCCCTACTACATTGACCTCGCCCGCGTCCTCGCCGCGCCACAGCAACTATGCGTTATCGCTGAAGCCGCCGCACAAAAAATCAGGCAGATAAGTGCCGCCGACAGAATCGACAAGTTAGCCTCCATCGAACTCAAAGGCGCCTTAATCGTTCCAAGCATCGCCTGCAATCTGAACCTGCCCTGCGTAATCGTGCGTAAAGAAGACAAATCCTACGGCGTCACAGGCAGAATTGCAGGCGCCGACGTAGCTAAAGGTGACAACATACTCTTCTTTGATGACGTCATAAGCGAAGGATTATCCAAAGTCGAAGGCGTAAAACCGCTCCAAGAACTTGGCGCAAACGTCGTACACGTGCTAGTTGTGGTTAACCGTGAACAGGGTGGAAAAGAGAAACTGGAAAAACTCGGCTACAAAGTGTATGCTTTAGCTAAAATCTCTGAAATCGTCGATTCACTCTATAGGGAAAAACATATTTCAAAAGAGCAGAAGGAAAAAGTCTTAGATTACGTTAGTAGCTTTCCGAACCTTTAGTGTAATGCGCAACGATTTTTTCCACTATACTCTGAGGATAACCCCTATTCAAGAGCTCTTTTTTTAGGTTCTCTGGCGTTTCGCTCTCCACTTTATAGTCCCCCTTTCACAGCGACTTAACAAATATAAAAACTTAATTGCTAAGTCGTCATAACCCAGTTTAGCCTGTAAATCTGACCCGTATATTTATTTGGTTGCCACCCCACAAGATTACTCTGCCTCAAGGAGAATTGAAAATGCAGGACCAACAGCAAATAGTCCAAGCAATGCTTAAGCCAGACGCATACCCAAAAAACCCTGGCAAAATAGAGCTCATACAAACCCACATATCCTTCGTGTTCCTAACCGAAAAATATGTTTACAAGGTGAAGAAAGCCGTGAACTTCGGGTTCCTAGACTTCTCCACACTCGAAAAAAGAAAGTTTTTCTGTCTAAAAGAACTGGAACTCAACAGGCGCTTGTGCCCAGAAATATACCTCGAAGTCGTCCCACTCACCAAATCGGGCAACATCAAGATAAACGGCGACGGCGAAACCGTTGAGTACGCACTGAAGATGAAGCGACTGCCCCAAGAAAGAATCATGACCACGCTGCTCAAAGAAGGCAAAGTGGATAAGAAAACAGTCGGCGAGATAGCCCAGATAGTTGCAGAATTCCATTCAATAGCGCAGACGAACGCGGAGATAAGCCAGTTTGGCTCCCTCAAGATAGTGAAGACTAATTGGGACGAAAACTTTGCTCAAACCACAAAATACATCGACCAAACCATTACGCAGCCAGAATTCCAGTTCATCCAAACCAAAATCAACGCTTTCATGGAGAAGAACAAGCCGCTTTTCGAAAGCCGCATGACTGATAAGCGCATCCGGGATTGCCACGGCGACCTCCATTCAGGAAACATCTTCATAACCGACAAAATCTGCATCTTCGACGCCATTGAATTCAACGACCGATTCCGCTACTCCGACGTTGCTGCAGACGCTGCCTTCTTAGCCATGGACCTTGACTTCCAGAACCGAGTTGACCTCGCAGATTACTTCATAGACCGCTACCTTGCTTATTCAAAGGACCAGCAACTGACCCAGCTTCTTTCTTTCTACAAGTGCTACAGAGCGTACGTGCGCGGCAAAGTAATTAGCTTCAGACTCGACGACCCAAACATAAAACCCGAAGAAAAAGAATCAGCGACCACCGAAGCAAAAGCCTACTTCAAACTAGCAAACGAATACGCAAAAAAACTCTAACCACTTCTTTACTTGAATTGGTCCGCTACCCAACTGGGAATCTCAACGGTGCCCATCAAGATTGGTTTTTGGTGGCAGTCACTTCCTCCAGTCATCATTAACCCTTGAGCTTTCGCGAATGCTACGTAATGGACTGTTGTTTCTGGTGTGCTTCTGGAGTGCCAGCATTCCACGCCGTCGATGTAGGGCAGCATTTTTTCTTTAACAATTTCCGTTTGTTCGGCGAGCACTTTGGTTAAGGCTGCCAGCGAGGTTCCGTGGGGGTCGTTGGGATGTGCTAAAACCAGTTTTCCGCCAGCGTCCCTGATGAGCTTCGAGGCTTCTTCAAGGTACAGTGGGAATTTTGGTACGTCGCATTTGACGAGGTACTTGTCGAAGGCTTCCTGACGGGTTTTAACAATTCCCTTCTTGACCAGGTAGTCGGCGATGTGGGGTCTGCCGAGTGTGCCGTCGACGGATTCTTCAATCTGTCGTAAATCGTCCTTGGTTAATGCGGCGATGTTTTCTTTTTTGAATTCTGTGTTGAGGTTGTCGAGAATTTTTGCTGCCCGCTCCTCACGATACTTCGCCATTATCTCCAGCTTTCCCTTCAACGCCTCGTTGTGGGGGTCGAATTGGTAGCCAAGAAAATCCAGTGAAACCGCCTTGCCCTCATGGAACTTTGGATGCGAAAAAGTCACGTTCAACTCCACACCCCTGATGTATCTGATGCCGGCTTTTTTGGCTTGTGCGGCGGCTTGGGTTTGGCAGCCGATGCAGTCATGGTCGCTGATTGCCAAAAAGTCGATGTTCCGAGCTTTGGCTTCCTTCATGATTTCTGCAACGGTGAATTTTCCGTCGGAGCTGTTCGAGTGGATGTGTAAATCAAGTTTCATAACGGGTGCCCGTTATTTTTTCTCCATCCCGACTACGAACCACTGGTCGGTTTCGTCGCGGCAGGTGTCGACTGTTAAGTGGGTGACTTTGAGGGTTGGATATTTCTTTTTGAGGTCTTCTATGTCTACGGGTTCAAACTTGTTCTTGTTTGCGAGGTAGGCTTCTTCGGTTAGGGCGTTTGACTCGTATTTTTCTTTGGTTCGCTTCTTTATCCTCGTAAGAGATACTTCTTGGGGACAACTGGTCTGCAGGATGACGAAGGTCATTTTGTTTTTTGCCGCGATTTCGGCTGCACGCCTGCGCAGGTCCTGCGTGACAAATGTGGCGTCCAGGATTAAGCCGCCCTTACCCTTCGCTGTCAGTTCGTCGGCGCGTTTGAACACTTCATCGTAAACCGAAAGTCGCTTGTTCATGTTTCCCGCAACCTTCGCGTCGAAAATATCTTCGTTCTTGAGCACCTCAAGCCTGATTAAGTCGCTGCGCAGAATCGGGTACCCCTTGATTTTGGAGACTTCCTCAGCAGTTTCTGTCTTGTAACTTGCAGGCAATCCACATGTTATCAGCAGGGTTCTTGGCTCTAATTCTTTTTTGACAAACGAGGCGAAGGGTTCTTTCATTTTGCATCCTCACAGATGTAGGTCTGGGTATTGAATAATTAAACTTTTTCCAGCTCAATAGAGCCCTCGCCATACCTTACACCTTAGTAAATGTAGGTAAATTCTAAATAAGGAGAACATATACAATCTCGTAAAAGAAGGAACCGTTCATGGAAGAATTCCAAGTTAAAGATAAAAGTTTAGCACCCCAAGGACACTTACAGATTGAATGGGCAGAAAAACACATGCCTGTTCTAAAAATCATTAAAACCCGTTTTGAAAAAGAAAAACCACTCAAAGGACAAACCATCGCTGCATGCCTTCACGTTACCAAAGAAACCGCAGTTCTCATCAAAGTACTCATCGCTGGAGGTGCCAACGTGGCACTCTGCGGATCTAACCCCTTATCCACACAAGACGACGTCGCCGCAGCCTTAGCAGACAGTGGCGTACATGTTTTTGCGTGGAGAGGACAAAACACAGAGGACTACTACAAATGCATCGACAAAGTCCTCGATTTCAAACCAACCATAACCATGGATGACGGAGCAGACGTCGTCGGTATGCTTCACAGCAAACGCCAAAAACAAATTAAAGACATCAAAGGGGGAACTGAAGAAACCTCAACTGGCGTTGTCCGATTGAAAGCCATGGAGCAGGATGGTAGCCTCAAATACCCAATCGTAGCCGTCAACGACGCATACACAAAATATCTCTTTGACAACCGCTACGGAACAGGCCAAAGCACTATCGACGGCATCATGCGTGCAACCTCAGTATTGCTTGCCGGCAAAAACTTTGTCGTCGGCGGATATGGTTGGTGCAGCAGAGGCATCGCTATGCGCGCAAAAGGCTTAGGCGCAAACGTCATCGTAACCGAGGTTCAGCCAACCCGCGCCTTGGAAGCAGTCATGGACGGCTACCGTGTCATGACAATGGCGGAAGCAGCACCCCTCGGCGACATATTCGCCACAGCCACAGGCGACATCAGTGTTATACGCAAAGAACACCTGCAAATAATGAAAGACGGTGCAATCATGTGCAACAGCGGCCACTTCAACGTCGAAATCAACATCCCAGACTTGGAATCGCTATCTAAATCTAAACGCACAATGCGCCCCAACATGGAGGAATACAGCTTAAAAGACGGCAGAAAACTCTACTTGCTCGCAGAAGGCAGACTGGTCAACTTAGCCGCAGCCGAAGGTCACCCATCAGAAGTCATGGACATGTCATTTGCAAACCAAGCATTGTGCTCTGAATACATTGCTAAAACAGCCAAACTCGAAACCAAAGTTTACACTGTTCCAAAAGACATAGACGAGAAAGTCGCTGAGCTGAAACTGAAATCGATGAACGTAACAATCGATGAACTAACCGCTGAACAGAAAAAATACCTTTCAACTTGGGAAATGGGCACTACCTAATCAATCGAGCGCTCGGAAAACATGACAAACTTTAAATTGACTAAGCGAATACATGGCTATAAAGTGGTGAATCACTAAATGGTTAGCAAAGATCAAGGAATAGGTGGAGCAATACTAGTCGTTTGCGTAGCTGTTGCATTAGTTTACTTAGTTGCGCTATTTGGTTATCAACAATTAATCCAACCCTGGCTTAACATAGGTTCAACCGCCGATGTCCGATTCTGGCTCATTGCCGTACCGGTATTTGTAGCCTTCGTAGCTATCCTGTTCATAGGCGCATGGATCGGCTGGACAATGGCAACAACACCCCCGCCAAAACCAATAGAAGAAATCACAACAGAAATCGAAGACAAGAAAGAAGAACCCAAAGCCGAAGAACCGATGAAAACAACCGAAGCAGCTCCAAACGAAGATAAGACAGTACCAAAGAAAAAGAAGTAATTACCTTCAATCTTTTCTTATAATTCTCCTTTTCAATTTTTTTAATTATTTTTTACCCATCAAGAATTAGGCTTACCAAAAAAATTAACCGCTTATTATTCACGCATCTTCTTTAGCATGCACTCAACAATGTCCTTGCAGACCATGCATTCGTCGGGAATCTGCTCTTTCGAAGAACGCTCACTCAAGTAGCCCGGATGATGGCGGCAATCGGCTGATTTCTCGTCTTTCTTTTCTTGTTCCTTTTTGGTTTCATCTTGGGAACTTTTCGGCTGGGTTTTTTGAAGCTGCTGTTCGAAGACTTGCACTGCTTCGGTAGGTTGGTTTGCTTTTATTTTTGTGAGGCAGTAAGGACAGGCAAAATAGGGTTCGGGTGGGGTTTGCTGTAGGTTCAAAGTTTTAAGGGGGGCAGAAAAATTTTTTTTGCAAGACGGGTTTTGGCATGTTAACGCTTTTTTTGTTCCCCCATGTTCCAGTTTGCTGGGTTCTGCTTTTCAATAGGCGCCGCTGACTAATATGATATATGAATCTGAACTAAAGTTTCCAGATTTCAAACTACTCTAAATTGCATGTTTGATTTGGAGATGCCAGTTTCTTTAAAGCGTCGGCGCCTTCAGCGTAGCCTGAAGCAATCAAAACGTCTCCCGCCACAATCTTTGAGTCACCACGAGGACGCACAGAGTTATCGCTTCTCTTAATCACTAAAACCCACATACCCGTCTCCTCATGCACCCGCGCTTCCTTCAAAGACTTGCCCACAAGCGGCGAATCAGCAGTGACACAAGCCTGCGCCACGGTTTCCTCCGCTTCTTTAATCGTCAACGTCAAAATTGGATGAGGCTCAATTCCTCTCAGAACCACTTCAGCCATTTCTGCGGCGGCATCGGCAATCTTCTCAGTTGCCACACCTAACCTGATTAAACCCAGAAAGCCCGAGGCTTCTTCCTTCTTGAAATCACTGGTTAAAGCGAGCAACTCAAAATCTGTGTGCAGCTGGTCCATGCGTTCTTCGAGGCGCTCAACTTCCTCAGCTAACTCTTTACTGTTAAGCATAAGGGATGAGTAGGCTAAATCCATCATCAACTCCGAAGTGTCCTTGAGCTCTACGAACCTGGTTACTATTTCCTCGAATTTAGCGCGTTTTTCAGTGTCAAGCGCGGTAAGTTTGCCTTCCGCCAACCCCTTGAATTCCTCGATGCCAAACGGTGCTCCACGCATGATGAGGATGTCGCCTTGATAGACGGTTTCGGTTTCTTTGGGGTTGAGGGTCCAATCGTGGTTTCTGCGGATGGCAATTATGTCGACGCCCATACGTGCTGCCAAATTGAGTTCGCCGATGGTTTTCTTAACGATTTCCGAGTTAGGCTTCACCGTTACCTTCATGAGGCGTTCTTCGACTTTCTGGAAGATTTCCCCGATGATGGGGTGAATGCCTATGTTTCGGGTTACGATGGCAGCTATGTCGGCGGCGGCGTCCGAAATCTTATCCGTGGAACCCGCAACAATCGAGACCCCGATCAGCGCTTCTGCGTCTTTGGCATCTCTTGCCGCAACCATGATTTCCATGTCTAAAAGATAAGACAGTGAATCAACCCTGCTCTCCAATGCAAGAACATCTTCTGCCAAGTCTTTATCGTTGTAGAGGGCAGCTGAATAAGCTAAATCAATCATCAACTCTGATAGATTCTTCATCTCCAGCAAAAGTTCCCTGACTGGAATGGGTTTGTAAACTATTTTTTCAAATTTATGCAAAGTTGACGCATGCTCCACATCTAAGATAGTTGGTTCTAGGATATTTTAATTGCGTTTTAATGCTAAATTATTAAGAGTAAGGCTATAAACAGGGCGATGGTTGTGATGGCGTCAGCTAAAGAACTGCCCACGGGGATAACAAAGGTGTCTGGGTCTAAGCCTCTTTTGAACGTCAATATCGAAATCCCATAGGTTACGATTGTGATGGCGCTGAAAGCGATTACGTTGGTAACTAAAAGAATCAGCAGCAGACTGGAAACTGCCTGCAATGTAAACACGCCGTTTAACGCCAAAGACAACAAGCCCAACACAACAAACAGCATAAGGGAAGCTGTCCAACCGCTAAAAATGTTTTTAGCATGATTTTTAATCGAAGACATAGACGGCGCCAGCACTCCCAGCGCGAGTTTTGTGGTGGCTGCTGAACCGACGACTAACCCGACGTCGCCCATCATGTCGATCATGGCTGGGTAGACGGTGTAGACTTGTCTGCTGGCGTTTGCGATGCTGCTTATGCCCTTGAGAACTGTGCCAGTTATGTTGACCATGAACGCGACTAGCAGCATGGTTGGCAGTGATTCTTTGATGATTTTTATGAATTCGGGGTCCCGCAGATTTCGTGGAATTATGAATAAGACTAGGAAAACGTTGATGAGCCCGAAAATTATTATCGCCCACTTGCCCACTGCCCCCGAGAAATACAGGTTTAATACCCCGATGTAGAGGAATGTGATGATGATGTCAGCGACCGTTGAAATTGCTGGGTAAACGATGGTGTCTGGGTCTAAGCTGCTTTTGAAGGACATGAAAGTGAATTTCACGGTTATCAACGTGATAAGAAGCCCCAAAGACAGCGTCGCTACCATAACGGTTAAGATAGCTGGAAAATCACCCACAGATATGCCCCAGAAAAGGCTTCCGAAAACTATCGCGATAGCGCTGATGGTTGCGCTGGTTGCCAGGGTTAAAACAATCATTGCCCCGATTAACTTGTAAAACGTCTTGGTGTTTCCAAAAAACTTGGGGTAAACTGTTCCAAGGTGCAATGCGGTGCTTAGGCGCCCCGTAAGTAAACCTGTGATGACGCCTTTCACGCTGACTACTGCGGGGTAAAGGGCAAGCGCCCATGGTGAGAACTGAAAAACACCCAGTTGCAATGCAATGGTGAAGCCGGCGATTAAGCCGCCGATGTCGAAGAGACATGCGAGTGCGGTTTCCTTGAACATTCCAAAGAAACTTTTTGAGAGGCCCGCATGTGTAATCGTGCCTGCCTCCTAACGCCTGTTCATTTTTAGGTTAAAGAAGTTGCAAATCACCGGGTTCCTGATGTCAATTGGAGCTACTGCCGTAACCGCTTTGGTCAAATTTGGGGAGGTGTGGACTCCAATCATGCGATGCGCCTTCCAAGATTTTTGGCGGTCCACAGTCACGGAAAACGCTGTGAGGGCTGCCAAAGCCGCTTTAACTGCCTGTTGAAGTTTTTGAAAGACAACTATCGCTTAATAGGTTTTTGGTTGATACACGCACCATGGGTCCTCAGTTAAGTAATCATTTTTTAACTCTGATGGTTCATGGAGGTCGCCGCAGTAATCGATGAAGTCGCTTGAAAGTCCATAAGCGCGTGCTCGGCAGCCGCCGCAAAGTATTTTGTATTCGCATGCGCCGCATTTGCCCTTTAGTGAATTGGGGTCCCGTAGCGCCTTGAACACTGGCGAGTTGAACCAGATTTCTTTGAAGCTTTTTTCCCGAATGTTCCCAAGTTTGACGGGCAGGTACGGGCAGGGGGTTACGTCTCCGTTGGGATATATGCGGCAATAGTATAAGCCTGCCATGCAGCCGCGGACCCACTGCCTCATATCCAAACCCATGCCTTTGGCGATGCGCATGAACTGTGGCGCACAGGAGGGTCTAACGTTTAGCTTGTGCTTGGAGACTTTTGCGAATGTGTTGGTTATCATGTCTTCGTATTTTTGGGGTGAGATGTCGGTTAGTTTGATGCCGCGGCCTGTTGGGACAAGGAAGAACAGGTGGAAGTTTTCTACGCCGATTTCCTCTGCAAGCGACATGATATCGTCGATTTGGTCGTAGTTCTCATGGGTCAACGTTGTGTTTACCTGGACGAGTATGTTGTTTTTCCTCAGGGCTTTGCATGCGTTGACGGCTTTTTCCCATGCGCCCACCACGCCTCGGAACTCATCGTGCTGCGCTGGAATGTGGGAATCCAAACTGATTGAAACCGTGGTTATGCCCGCCCCTTTCAGTTTGGCTGCGACTGCGTCGTCGATGAGGCTTCCGTTGCTTCCAAGACCCATCTTTAAGCCGATGGATGAACCGTACTCGATGAGTTCATAGATGTCTTGGCGCAACAATGGTTCTCCGCCGCTTAGAATCAAAAGTGGGCTGCTTACCTTGCGGATTTGGTCCATGAGGTTCTTTCCCTCTTCTGTGGTTAATTCGTTGGCAAGTTTCTTTTCGGTGGCGTTGATGTAGCAGTGGCTGCATTTCATATTGCATTCGCGGGTAACGTTCCACGACATTACCAGGGGAACAAACCGTTCAGCCTTCGAGGCTTCTGGTGAATATGCAAGTTTAAGGTAGTATTCGCAGTTGCCGTGTGTTGCTATTAGTTTGGGTTGCCAGAGCGTAAACGGAAACGGCAATACTGTGTCGAGCATGGCTTTTGCGTGGGCAAAACAGAAATGGGTACAGAACAGCCCTGAAACTTTGCTGTCTACGCCGTATTTTTCGGCGGCGTACTTGTGGCTTCCATAGATTGGGCAATTCAGGAATTCCATGTTGCCGTCGAGCGTGTCGTTGCTCATGGTCATGTTGATGAAGTGGTCGCTGAGCATGACTGACTGCAATTTTCCACGGGGCATACCCACCTTGAGTGTAACGTCGAGGGCGATGCTGACGGTTTCTTGACCGAACTTATCCTGGACCTTAGCCATGGCTGCTTCAAGTGTTGGCAAACCCAAGGTTTTAGCCAGTTCAGCAGTAACAAGTAATCCTTTGATTGTTTCGTACTCTTGGATAAGACGCATCCGAATGACTTGTTCCGCCCATTCATCAAACATTTTCTCAAAAGATGGTCCCGCTTTTGGGTCTTTGCTGTCTAAAAATGCTTTGACTTTCTTGTTTCCCTTATTTAACTTGTTGAAAAGAGCAATTTTTTCTTCGCCGCTCAATCTCGGGCTTGTAGCTGCTTCTTTTAGACCTATGGGGAGGGGGGCGACTGCTTGAGTGAGTTCTTTAGCGTCAGATTCGAAGTCACAGTAAATCTTGTTTAGTTGCGCAGACACATTGGGCATTTTAACGTTGAGCTCGTCGAGGAGCACTTGGGTTTCCGACTCCATCTTTGAAACCATAGCCATATGGTACAGAAGCGAACCCGCCATGCCCGGGTCAGCTTGTTTGTCGCCCATGAAACCGTTGAAAATCTGGTTAAACAGTTTCTTGGCAGAATCAAAATCCTGCTTAGCAATGGCGACTTGGGCGTCGCTGAGTTTCTGTTTTCGGCTAACTAAGAGTTGAGCCCACTTGTGGCATTGTCTAACGTCAAAGTTTGTTAATTTGTCCACGCTCTTGAAACTTACAGATTCCAAATTGGAAGTAATAAAGGCTAGCGATATGCAAGCTGCATATGCAATAGTACATATTCAAACAAGCGACGTATTCGATAAACTAATTAACCCCAAAAAGGAACATAGCCAACATAAATCGGTGAACCAAGATGACTTTCGATTACAACCTGCTTTTCGCTTTAGTCGGTTTCCTAATCATGATGGGCATGCTCGGTGGTATAGGCATCAATAAACCCCGCGGTATGAGCGTGAAAATGTGGTGCGTCGGCTACCTTGCCGTGGCGCTGGGATTTGACGCGTTAGCCGTTGTTGGGTTGATCGGCGGCTACAAATGGTTAACTTACTTGCTGGTGGGTCTCTCTGCGGGAGCGGCAACAGGCTTAGCGATACACGTAATGCACCACATAAACGAAGAAGACATTAACCCAACCGTAATGATGGGCTAATATTTCCTACCTTTTAATTCATAAACTTAAATTAGTTAAATCTAAATGGCAAGATCTTAAGCCCAAATTCTAAAACAAGTTTAGCTCGTTTCTGAAGTTTGTTTTCTTTTGTGCATGAGAGCCACGTAGACTGTTGCTGTAAACGAAATTGCGCAAGTAAACCCTATCAAGTACAGAATTATGGTTTGATAGGTTAAGCTTCTATTTGTTACTTGAGGATTTATTGCTGGCTGAAGAGGATGAGTAACATTTGCTGGTGTTACCTCTTGGATACTTGAAATGTTTTCTGTAGATGCTTGTGGTTGAGGGACCTGTTGCTTGGAAGGCGAAGTTTGGGTTGGAGAACTTTGAGTTGGCATATTATTTGCTTTTGGGAGTTCAACGCTTACGCCTGCAGGGTAATCAGCTCCTGAAGTACTCATCGTTATAGTAGTTATCATTGCAATCCAAGCACCGCCGTTGGCGTCTGGAATAATTAATCGAAGCCCTTCTGGGAGTGGCTGGCCATCTTTTTCATAGGCTATAATTATTTGGGGTTGCATTGCTAAATTAATAGGAATAGCGACTCTATACCCGTCTGAGGCTACAAATTGAATTGAATTAACTTCAGGAGTAGATTGCGCTTGTGTGAGGAGATAACTAAGAAGCACTCCGCTCCAATTGCCGTAAGCTGATAAAGCGCCGTCGCAATATAGCTCGGCGTACACTACGGTTTTGGGCATCTCCAGAAGTTGAGCGTATGAAAAAACGTAGCTGGCACCTGATAAACTACCGATTTCTAAGCTGGGTGCATTGTCAGCTAAGGTAGATCCAATTGGGTTGAGCAGTAGTAATACAATTGTTGTCGCGATCAGGATGATGGTTGAATGTTTCTTTATCAATAGGATTCTCTTCAAAACATATATGACACGCGTCATGCTTTTAAACTCTTTCAAAACAACCAAGCAAGTCACAGCATTTCAAAGAATAACTCACGATTCCTCTGAAGGAAGCTTTTCTGACATAGTTGTTAACGGCGAGTTGTTTCAAGCTTGTAAAGTGGATGTTTTTATGCCAAAGATAGGTGTGATGTGTCAATCGTTGTTAACGTGAGGGTGCATACTAAGGATGCTCATTGCTGTGTACTGATCTGGTTGATTGTAGTGTTGAGGTGATTTTGGGTCACGGGTTGGAGAGGCATCGTATAGAGGATTTTTATAAGGGGGCTAAGGTTTTGGGGAGTATAGGTTTAGGGCGGGCGAAGCGGCGTTTATACACGCGCAATAGTCTTTTTGGCCTGTACTCTTCTTGATGTTTTGAGGCGTAGGCTTCTTAGGTACTCTATCGTTAAAGGCATGCTGTCTTTTGAGGGTACGGTTGAGTGGATTCGCAAAAGAGCTATGCGTCTTTTCATGTATAGGGTAAGAAACTCAACAGAACCATTCAGAAGCATTTTAAGGATGATAGACACAAACTAACATGAAAGCGCAAATAGTCAGTTAATAAAGATAAACGTCAATAGTTCTCATATATTCCCTTCATATTAACACATTTAATTC
Organism: Candidatus Bathyarchaeota archaeon; assembly: GCA_903901015.1. Classification (GTDB taxonomy): domain Archaea; phylum Thermoproteota; class Bathyarchaeia; order Bathyarchaeales; family Bathycorpusculaceae; genus Bathycorpusculum. The sequence continues at coordinate 58,275 of CAIUPH010000026.1, forward strand.
TAAAGACAAAGACAATTAACGTAGTGATTTGCCGTTTCTTTGAATTAAGGCTAAGCGGTCACGTAAACTAAAGATCGTTATTTTTGTGTCGTCAAGGTACTCGAAAATTTAGCTTGCAAGGAATATGGATCCTTTATCCACAATATCAGTACCGTTGAAACGTTGATGACCTCATTGTACGCGCGTATTTCCATGCCCAATGCTCTCTAAAGCGTTAATCTATCGATAACTAAGACCCATGCGCCTCATAAAATCAAGAACATTCGCATACTCTATAAGATATTGTCTGCCTTTTTCAGTAAGCTTAAATGAATGTTCATTTTCAATCAGACCAAGGTCCGTAAGTTCTGATATGTAATTCTTCAACCGGTCGAAAGGCACACCCATTCGCATCTGAACCTGTGATAATATTATCTTTTCTGTTTTAGATTGGTTGTTAAGTATCATTAAAAGGTCGCCGTAGATTTTCAGTTTATCCCTGCGAGGAATTTTTTTCATTTAAATGACCTTTTTGCTTGGGTTCCTAAAGGTTAAATATGAAACTAAAAGGAAAACGGTCAAAGCCATCAAACGGAGTACCAAAGCTCCGTTAAATGCAAATATGCTTCCATCAATTGCCCAAATTAGTAACGAATATTGGCTTATCCCCAGTAGAATAAAACCGAATGGTACCCAAATGGTCGTTGGGTCTGGTTTTTCTATATGGCTTCTGAGGGTATGGATTGAAATATAGAGGAGGCAAATTAAGTTAAACATCCGAACGTATGCTTGAGTAGCTTGATAACTATTGGCTGCGATTTCTGGAATGACAATTGATGGCACAATTGAAGCAGTAAGAGCGACAATTAATAAACTTAGGGTTATGTTCCATTTGATTCGGGAATTTTTCAAAGGTTTTTTTGAAAAGTAGTATGTCACCACTAAGAAGCAATAGGCAAAAGTTCGAGCAAAAAGCTGAAGGTATGCTAATTGCCTGAACGAAAGAATTATCTCGGAAAATGTTAAAGCCCCGATAATATATGATACTCCAAGAAAACCAAATCCAAGAGGCAACCCAAGATATCGCCCCTCCCCAGTGAGTTTATAGGGCTTTATCATAAACCGTAAAAGAATAAAACACAGAATTGCTGAAACGACTTCAATTGCTGTCCTAATAGTTGGATCATACATAACTTTATTCTATTGTGGTGAGCCGTTCCTTTATATCTTTTTCATGATTGTTTGAAGGGTGGAATTATATGGATCCAAAAAATATTCCTGTTTTCGTGTACACTCACGATAAGTGAGTGACCCTTATTAGCGTTTTTCGATTAGACGTTTAACGTTAAAATAGGAGAATAAAAGAAAAATGCAAAAGAATAAAATTATGACCCTTATAATCGCTTTGATTCTTATGATTTCTATGAGTGCATCAATGATACTGATACCAAGCACTACCGCTCACAGTCCAGGATGGACTATTGAAGATCATGCATATGTCGCCGTTCAACCCAACCCAACAGGTGTAGGTCAAACAGTCTATATTTCCATATGGACAGCTCAACCAATGCCCAACTCAGCAGAAACCAATAACATAAGAAAAGATAACTACGCTCTCATCATCACAGACCCTAACGGAAAAAATACAACACAAAATTGGGCCGTCGTCGACAATACAGGAGGCGAACTAACCACTTCATTCACGCCAACTCAGGTCGGTACTTACACGGCAACTTTCAATTACGGAGGACAAACATACCCAACTCTAGCACAAGTAACTTCAAGTGTAGCACTTGCAGCAGCAACCGTAGCTTCGATCAACGCGTACGCCGGAGATGTTTACTTGCCTGGAAGCGCATCTACAACATTTACCGTACAGCAAGAGGCATTAGCTGCGCCAATAAACAGTTATCCGCTCCCCACTGAATACTGGACTCACCCGATAGAGGGACAAAACACCTATTGGTACACTGTTGCATCAAATTGGCTTTCATCCGCATACTTAGGCACTTTCCAGCAAGGCGCCATGAATCTTTGGCAGCAAGATGGAGTAGCACCCGGTAGCGCTCACATAATGTGGACAAGACCAATAGAGTTCGGCGGCGTAACCGGCGGACTAAACACCGGCGTGGATGGCGCGAGCTACTATTCGGGCAGTTCATACGAAGGCAGATTCTATAATGCAATAGTTATGAATGGATACCTCTACTACAAAATGCCCGAGAGCGACGCAACAACCGCTGGAGGAAGCGGCAACACATACGTGAATGCTGGACCTTATACCTGCGTAGATCTGCGAACTGGCGAAATAAAATGGCAAAACCAAAACATAAACCCAACCTTTGGTCAACTGCTCGACTTCGTTAACCCTAATCAATCAGGAACCATACCTAGCGGCTACCTAGTACAACCAGTCACAGTTGGAACCACCGCAACATGGATTTATTACAATGCATTCGACGGAGCATGGATATTTAACATAACCAACATTCCCTCAGTTGCAATCACAACATACGGAAAAACAGGTTATGTCGCTACAGCCCAAACTGCAACAACTACATATGATTCAATGGGCAACATTGATCTCTACGTACTTAACTACAATGTCACCGCGAAGTACGGATGGTTAGCATTATGGAACATGACTGACGCTGTGTCGGGCGGAGGAGTAACCGCTGACTTAAGTACAGGCTGGAGACCAGTAGGATCGATAATTGACGGAAGCAAATCCACTGCATACGAATGGAACGTGACTATATCCACAAACTTAGATGGGCTTGCCATTAACTCAACTGACCCAACTGGGGTTTCTCCAGGTGCACCAACGCCATATGCAATTTTGCCAGGCGATGTTCTATTTGGCACAAGCAGCAGCTTACTATCTAGCGTAGGCGCTCAGTACACTCCAAATCCGTTCACAATGTGGGCATTGAACCTGAATCAAAGCAAAGGCACAGTAGGGCAATTAATGTGGCTACAAAACTACACAGCACCCCAAATAATGACAGGCAACACTAACTTAGGTAGCTACACACAAAGACTAGGACCAGTAGATCCGACAAACCGCGTCATAACTATGTACAATATAGAAACTATGGAGTGGTATGGCTACAGTTTAGACAATGGCAACCTGCTCTGGGGCCCAACAACAACAACGCAGATAAATGGCTATCAATTCTTCGGCAGCGGATCAGGAGGAGGACAATGGGCAGTTGACGCTTATGGCAAAATTTACATCCAAGGATACGGCGGAGTCATTTATACATACGACACTGCTAATGGAAATCTACTCTGGACCTTTGGCAACGGCGGCGCAGGCAACAGCACCAATGATGGACTCAATTCACCATGGGGTCTTCTCCCGATCTTCATAGCTGGCATTCAAGACGGAAAAGTTTATGCATTCACTAATCAGCATGGAAACGGCGCTCAATCACCATACTACAAAAACGAAATGATATACTGCCTTAATGCTACAACTGGTCAACAAATCTGGAGCATGATGGGTATGGCTGGCCAAAACGGAGGCGCAGGTGCATCAACATCTCTTCTTGCAGACGGCTTCTTAGCTTACTACAATTACTATGACAATCAGATATACAGCGTTGGCATGGGACCCAGTCAATTAACCGTTACAGCACCTGATCCTGTTACAGAGGTAGGTTCGCCTATTGTTATTAGAGGTACAGTGATGGATATTTCCGCTGGCACAAAGCAAAACGAGCAAGCTGCAGACTTTCCAAATGGTGTTCCCGCAGTTTCCGACGCAAGCCAAAGCGCATGGATGCAATATGTCTACATGCAGAAACCAAAACCAACAGACGCAACCGGTGTACCTATTACTCTCAGCGTTATCGACTCCAATGGAAACTTGAGGCAAATTGGCTCAACGACAAGCGATACCAGCGGCATGTTTACCTACACATGGATGCCGGATATCCAAGGCAACTACACAGTAATCGCTACATTTGCAGGTTCACAATCTTACTGGGGATCATCTGCTGAAACATCGTTCTATGCATCTGCAGTACATGCAACACCAACACCAACTACTTCACAAACAAACCTGGCAACGACATCAGATTTAATAACGTACATGGCAGTAGGCGTGATCGCTATAATCATTGCAATAGCCGTAGTCGGATTGCTCATACTCAGAAAACGACCATAAACAAATCAAACCAAAAACTATCTTTCCCCTTTTTTAGTCCTTTAAAAAATTCGTGTTGGAGAACAGTGGGGGGCTGAGTGGGCTCTGGTTAGAATTCACAACAATAGCCATAAGAGCGTTTGCATCGCTCTTTTCTCCAAATTGGTCCAGAGCCTCAGCAAACCCTCACGATACTCACAATGCGTAGAAATTGGAATGAGGATTGAGAATTATTCCCTTTCTTTTTTCAATGGCAACTAGTTGAACCTCTGTCAAGTGGAGATTTTCCGCAAAATCATTTGTGCTTTTAGCTGAGGAACTACAAGTGGGCCAAATGATGATGTTTTAGTGTACAATACTGCCAATAGACAGGGAAAGTACGCCTTGGGAATATTGCTTTGCCATCACGATAGGTGAGTGTGGCTTATTAGCCCTCTCTGCAATTGCCTAACTTACAAAAATAGGAGAAGAAAAAAATGAAATTAAAAACCAAAACTTCGGCTCTTGCAATTGCTATATTTCTGATAATTACAATTGGAACATCAATGATGTTATTGCCAACTACTAATGCACATACACCCGTATGGCAGGTTCCGACATTTGCCTTCGTGCAGGTCGTGCCTAACCCTATAGGTGTTGGTCAGACCGCAACCGTTTACATGTGGTTATCCAACACTTACGACAACGAACTGATTACCAACAATTATCGTTTTCGAAACTACACGCTCACAATTACTTCACCAAACGATACATCCAACACAATAATCTTTCCGTACGTTTCAGATACCACCTCAAACATGTTCTACTCCTTCACACCCACATCGGTAGGCACTTACAGCTTTAATTTCACATATCCAGGACAGACATTGACCACCGACAACTCTCTTCCAACTTCAGCATACATAAACGACACTTATCTGCCTAGTTCATCAACCTGCACATGCACAGTTCAACAAGACCAAATTTCAAGCATTCCAGAACCACCGCTTCCAACTGAATATTGGACCCGGCCAATTTACGGTGAAAACGTCTACTGGTACTCGATATCCTCAAACTGGCTAGGCACAGGCTCAGCAGGCTATAGCACAGGCGCAGCAGGATGCAATTATCCCCCAGGTAACGCAATAGGACCACAAACTAACCATGTTATGTGGACATACCCAATTGACATGGGCGGAGTGGTCGGCAACAATGGTTACCAAAATATTGGCGTGACAAACTTCGACGGGTCAGCATACAACGCACGGTTCACTAACCCCATAATAATCAACGGCTATCTATACTACACAATGCCCGTGTCATTCACAGGCGGAACCACTGGAAAAACTGTCTGCCAAGATTTGCGAACAGGAAAAATCATATGGACCAGCACTCAAATACCTGCTCTATCCTTTGGCTATGTCTATGACCTCGAAGACCCTGACCAGCATGGTGCTTATCCTCCGATACTCTTCACTTCCAACTTCGCTCGAGCCTTTGACGCATACACAGGCGACCCATTATTCAACGTTACAGGAGTTCCAACCGGCACAGCAGTTGTAGGTCCAAATGGCGAACAGCTAAAACTTATCTTGACAAACAACGGCAACTCAACTAACCCAGTGATGTATCTGAGCGAGTGGAACTCATCCAGAATTTGGGAAACATGGATGAACCCATGGACTAATGGAGTCATTACGAGTCCAACGTTATACAACGACTCAACAACTACTGGCGCCAGTTTAACAACCACTCAAGCGCAGTATGCAAGCGTTACGCAGCCAGCAATATCCGCGCCTGCAGGCAACGACCCGAATCTACCCGCAACCAATAACTATGTGATATATGGCAACGTTGTAAACTCAAGCAGTTCACTCTACACCTATGACTGGAACATTTCGCTATCATGGCTCAACACTATCACACCCGTGCCAACTATAGTTGCAGGCTGGGCAGGCGACAGAGTGCTTCTCAGAAGCGGAACGACTCCATCAGGAACCTCACAAACACCCTACACGTACTACGCAGTAAACCTAAATGCTTCAACAGGAACAGTGGGCAACATAATATGGAGCAAAACACTTCAGCCACCAGCAGGCAACATCACCGTCAGCTACAGTGGGCCAGCCAACAGTGACCCAACAAACGGAGTCTTCGTCGAATTCTACAAGGAAACAATGCAGTTTGTCGGCTACAACTTGAATACAGGTGACAAACTTTGGGGTCCAGTAGGCGACCAATCACAACAACAACTGATGTACTACAACTCAGGCTACAACAGCGGAGGAAACGAAAACGGCGCAGCAATCGCCTACAACAAACTCTACTACGACGGATTCGGAGGAGTAATGTCCTGCTATGACCTACAAACCGGTGATTTACTGTGGACTTACGGTAACGGCGGCACAGGCAACACCACAAACAGCGGCTTTGAAGTCCCAGGTCCATACCCAACATCAATAATGGCTATCGGTAACGGAATAATCTACACAACCACCACTGAACACACTGTTAACAGTCCAATCTACAAAGGAGGATTAGAACGCGCCATTAACGCCACAAACGGCAAGGAACTCTGGACTCTCGACCTAGTCACATCTGAAGCTGGCTCACCAAGTTCAGCTTTAGAAACTGGTGCCATCGCAGACGGCTTCTCTGTTAGCTTAAATGGCTACGACAACCAAATTTACTGTGTTGGTCAAGGACCAAGCGCAATAACAGTCAACGCGCCATCAGCAGGACTATCCTTTGGTCAATCTCTGGTAATCTCAGGAAAAGTAACAGACATTTCTTCCGGAACAAATCAAGACGAGCAAACAGCCAAATTCCCTAATGGTGTTCCAGTGGCTTCTGACGCAAGCATGGGCAACTGGATGCAATACGTCTACGAACAACATCCTCTTCCAACAAACTTCACAGGCGTTCCAGTGACAATCAGTGTATTAGACGCAAACAACAATTACCGAGAAATAGGCCATGCCACTACAGATTCAAGCGGAACCTATCATGTGACGTGGACACCTGATATTTCGGGCACATATACAGTCTATGCGAACTTTGACGGAACCAATAGTTACTGGCCATCACACGCTGTAACAGCATTCAGCGTTGACCCAGCAGCATCAACAACAACACCACAGCCAACACAAGCACCTACAAGCGCTGACTTATACTTCGTCCCAGCAATCGCAGGTCTATTCGTTGCAATCATCGTAGTCGGTGCTTTACTAGCAATCCTGTTGCTTAGAAAGAGACCTTAAAAAATAAAACAAAAACTATCTTTCCCCTTTTTTAGTCCTTTAAAAGAATTCGTGTTGGAGAGAAGTTGGGGCTGAGTGGGCTCTGGTTAGGATTCACGAATACTAGCCATAGTTGTCGTGTAGAGCGTTTGTATTGCTCTTTTCTCCTTAATTGGATCCAGAGCCTCAGCAAACCCCTCTTTTATGCTTCTTCGGAATACTCACTTTTTTTAAGTTGACGCTGGGGATGGGTTCGGTCCCTGCTAGCAAGAAGCTTTGCTTTGAAAGGTTTCGGGTACGATTCGTTTTGTTGTCTTTAAGCTAGACCCATGTGTTTTATGAACGTCAAGACATTTTCATACTCTTTCAGGTATTGTTTTCCTTTTTCAGTAAGCCTCAGTGAAGTCTCGTCATCAATCAATCCAAGATCTTTAAGGTCGCCGATGTATTTCTTTAAACGGTCATACGAGACATTAATTTTCATTTGAACCCGCGTTAGTACTATTCGATCGTTTTTAGATTCGTCGTTTAGCACTAAGAGTAACTCACCCAAGATTGTGATTCTATCTCGTCGTAAAGTCTTCATTCTATGTTTCCTTTTTCGGTGACTTATAAAATGTTAAATATGCAACGGAAAGGAAAATTGCCAACCCACTCAATCGAAGTGCCAGTGCCCCCCACCACGCAACCATACTTGCATCGGTCGCCCAAATTATAAGTGAGTACTGGCTTATTGCGAGCAGGCTGTAGCCTAAAGGAGTCAATAGCGATATTGAATCTGGCTTTGCTAAATGGCTCCTAACTGTACTAATTATCACGTAGGTAAGAGAAATAATTATGAAAATGCGAACATATGATGAGGCGATCCGGTAGTTATCGAAGTTAAATTGGGGCATGAAAATTATTGCTATAACGGATGATATGATAGCGACGGCGATTAGACTGAACGCAATATTCCATGAAAGTTGGCTATTCTTGGAAGTCTTCTTTGAAAAGTAATAAGTGGCTGCAAGGAAGATAAATGAAAAAGTTCTTGCTATGAGTTGGACCCATAGGAGGTCGTCTGATAAAAAAGAAGGTTGGGCATAAGTTATGGCTGAGAAAAAGTAGGATGCGCCAAGCAAGCCGAAGGCAAGAGGCAAGCCAACATATTGCTCCTTTCTTGTGAAACGGTACGGTTTGGTCATGAACCATACAAGGGTGAAGCATAGAATCGCCGAAGTAACTTCATATATGACTCGAAACTCTTCGTATTGGGGCATACCAATTATTAGTTTCGTTATTTCTTATCTGTCTTTCTTTCGCTTTTTAGTTAAAATCACATGAGCATTCTTGTCTGTAATCCAAAAAAGATGACATTTTTTTGTATGCACTACAGAGGAGTGAGTCTTATTAGCCCTCACCATCGAGTTTAAAGGCACAAACACTTTAAGGAGAAGAAGAAAAATTGCAAATTGTTAATAGCAAGAAAACAACAGCTTCAACGATTGCATTTGTCATAATTCTGATAATCGGCATGCAATTATTCTTAGCGCCATCTACCAATGCACACACACCCGTATGGAATATTCCATCTTTTGCGTACGTGACCGTTGCGCCATCGCCAGTAGGTGTAGGGCAGACCGTTCAAGTATACATGTGGGTGGATACTCCTATGCCAAGTGCAGCACTTACAAACGACATCAGACGTCATGGCTACACATTAACGATCACTGCTCCTAACGGCCACGTTGACACAGAAACGTGGAATACAATCACTGATACAACCGGGATTCAGTATTTCTCATATACCCCCGACCAAACCGGTAACTACAGCCTCTTTTTCAAATATGCAGGCGAAACATACACTTGGACCGGAACCTATCAAGGCGATGTTTTTTCATCAGCTAACGCAACAACCACACTTAGCGTAACTGACACACAGCTACCACAGCCCAAGGACACTTATCCTCTTCCAACCGAATACTGGACACGCCCGATTGAAGGACAAAACACATACTGGTTCTCTATCTCATCAAACTGGCTAAACGTACCATGGATACGTACTGGTGCGACAGTCACTGGCGGTGCAGGCTACGGAAGATATCAACAAGACGGCACAGCACCAAACAGCGCACACGTAATGTGGACAAAAGAGATTCAATTCGGCGGAGTCGTCGGAGGCAATGACACACTTGTTGCAGGCGAAACATACTACATGGGCGGCTCATACAACGTCAGATTCAGCAACGCAATAGTGATGCAAGGCTACCTCTATTACCAAGAGCCATACGGTAACGGCGGTAGCGGCGGCGACTACTTAGCAGTAAACATTAGGACAGGCGAAGAACTCTGGCGCATAAACGCATCCGCAACAGGCGTCTCTCTTGTACCAACCTTTGGCTATCTGCCATCATTCGATTCAGGTAACCAACACGGAGTATTGCCCAACGGTCTACTGATTGCTACACAGACTCTATCAGGCGGTGTTACCGCTTGGCGCGGGTATGACCCAAGAACAGGCGTCCTCACATCGATGAACGTCACCTATGTACCTTCAGGCACAACACAAGCCGCAACCCTAGCCGCGTCAACAGGTTCAGCAGTATCAGTCGCAGGTTTACAGGGTGAAGAACTCATTTACACCGTAACCAACTGCGGAACCGCAACCAACCCACAGTACTATCTATCGCAATGGAATTCATCCGACGTAATAGGCTGGAATAACGCTTTCACCCCCACAAGCTGGTATTCTGGACAAATTAACGCAAACGTACCATTAACACCGGCAAGACCAACAACTTCAGCAGGCACAGGCAACGCTTGGAACTGGAACGGAACCGCTTGGGCAATAACGTCATCAACGCTAGCAACGTCCACAAACCCATCATATGACTGGAACGTTTCAATTCCGTCACTTGGAGGATCAACAGTATGGAACGTCTACAGAGATGCTTACCTCAACGATATAATGATTGCAATTCAGGGAAGCCTTGGAGCAGGTCCAAGAACACTCGAAACAGGCGACAACATCACAGCAATAAGCCTTAACCAAGCAACAGCAGGAAGAGTACTTTGGACAAAATCCTACCCAATTGCACCAAACAATGAAACACGGCAGATAATCGCGGTCGACAATAAAGCACGAACATTTGTCACAGAAGACAAAGAAACACTGCTACTTACGGGCTACAGCTTAGTTGACGGCAGCCAAATATGGACTAACCAAAGAGCAGTCGCGGAATGGGACACAGTCAGAGAAGACACACTTTGTGCTTACGGAAACCTATACTGCGCTGGTTACGACGGAATACTCTACTGCATTAACGACGCAACTGGCAACCTGGAGTGGACTTATGGCAACGGCGGCGCAGGCAACAGCACCTATGAAGGACTCGGAACAGCATACGGACACATGCCCATCTTCGTTGACGTAATTGCAGATGGCAAAGTAATCTTAGGAACCACAGAGCACTCGCCTAACTCGCCTTGGTACAAAGACTCACGATACCGCGCCATAAACGCCACAGACGGAACAGAACTTTGGACACTGACAGGCTGGGGCACAGGTATGTATGTCGGCCAGTACGATATCACTGCAGACGGGTACTTCCTTTACCTTAACTGCTACGATATGCAAATATACTCAGTCGGCAAAGGCCCAAGCGAACTATCAGTGACAGCATCACCCAAAGTGTCGGCACTCGGCAGCAGCGTTATAATCGAAGGCACAGTAACCGACATAGCTTCAGGCACAAAACAGGACGACCAAGCAGCACGATTCCCCAACGGCGTCCCCGCAGTTTCAGATGCAAGCCAGAAAGCATGGATGGAATACGTTTACATGCAAAAGCCACGCCCAACTGACACAGTCGGCGTACCAGTTGTAATCAGCGTAACCGACGCAAACAACAACACAAGACAAATCGGCACAGCAGTAAGCGACTCAAACGGCTTCTACAGCTTCAACTGGAAACCAGACATCGAAGGCAAATACGCAGTCTCCGCTTCATTCGCCGGATCAGAATCTTACTATCCATCCAACGCAGTGACCGCTTTCGCAATTGACCCGCAAGTCGCAACACCAACCCCACAACCCACTATGCCACCATCTACCGCTGACACGTACTTCATTCCAGCAATCGCAGGCTTGTTTGTCTTAGTTATCGTAGTAGCCATTGTACTGGCTCTATTGATGCTAAGAAAACGACCATAAGCAAACAAAACAAAAACTACCTTTCCCCTTTTTTAGTCCTTTTAAAAATTCGTGTTGGAGAGAAGTTGGGGCTGAGTGGGCTCTGGTTAAATTCACAACAATAGCCTAAAGGGCGTTTGCATTCGCTCTTTTCCCCAAATTGGTCCAGAGCCTCAGCAAACCCATCACATCTCCAAACGCAAACTTTCTGTTAGAACTTGCCGAAGGGTGCATTTTTTACCGTTATTTGACTAATTAGCCATAATTAAGACCGAATGGGTTCACATGCCGCCACTTGTTATATTATCTTAGCTCCACCCAATGTAGCCCTTGAAAATTCGGATTTATTTTTTTTTGACCTCGAATCAGCTTTCAAATGGAATCTGTAGCTTGATATTTGTTTCTTTAGAACAATTAACTCCTTTGTCAATACACGATAAACTAAAATTATTTCGGTAAGCTATACGTACACTCTAAAGTGCTGCAAGTATAACTGCGATTATACCGCTTAAGAATACTCCCTCGAACGTTCCTGCGCCGCCTATGCTTGCCATGGGCGCCCCGAGTTTTGGGATTTTGTGGAGGTTTAGAAAGTCAGCGCCTATTAACGCGCCAAGGACCCCGAAACATACGCTATTACAAATGCTGAACTTGGGGCGAGAACGATAGTTGTTACGGCTGCAGTAATTGGCGGAATTAATGCAGGTGTAACTATGCCGACTCCCTTTACTGGTCTTGCAACCAAACGAGTAATGAAAGCAACAACCGCAACGCCCACAAGGCAATAGAGCATTATCGTGAAGGGTGCTTTGCTGAGTAGGTAAATGGAGACTGCTGTCGGAATCAGCGCCCCTCCGACGTTTACGGCGAGTGTGGTTACTGCGCAACCCTGCTGGAATCGAGGAATACGGTAAGTAACTCCGAAAGAGTCGACGAATTCTTCCCTCACCACTTGAACCGACGTCTTCAACTTGACCAGTGGAATGATGATGAAGCTCCCGAGCAAAGTAGCCGCCAAGATAACGATTATCATCCAGGGGCTAAAACCCACGTCTGCGAAGGCAAAACTGATGACGCCGAAGAAAATCAGCCCCACCACAACTAGCAAGAGGAGAAAGAGCACGGCGTAGACTGGGTAGTTGTGGGAACGGTAAACAGTTTTTCCGCTTTCTTCACTCACGGCTAAACCTCAAAGTTTCAATGATAGTTCGAGCTAAAGAGTTTTTCAGTTTAGCAGACCACCAAATTTCCTCTTCACAAGGAGGTGCTGTGAGAGAACTGTTTCTATGTGTTTGACGGTTAAGGGTTTCTGTATCCGTGTACTTCTACCTTAATGACTGATAGGTCGTCGCCAGGTTGGAAATACAAGGGCGTTGCACACTTGGTTCCTGGAACGTACTGGTAGTTTTGAGTGAAAACTCCTGTGCCGGTGCCTCTGCTGACAGGTGAAGGCATGGTAGTGGAAACAGTTATCCATGAACCATTCATTGCTAAGTACTGCACGTTGATTTCAGCGTTATACAGGAATCCTGTGTTGTTGAAGTTTACTGAAACATAATAGGTATGGGGTTCGCTCTTCCAATCTGAATTGTTAGAACCAGTTATGTCCATAAGGGCTCCGCTGTACGGAATGGCAACTGGTTTAGCCGCGTTTTCAGCAGTTAGTTGAGCATTGTACCAATACACAGAAACCGGTGCAATCACGATGCAGACCACGGCAATTATAGCAGCGACTTTTTTCCAAGTGTTCTTCCGCCGTCCTTTGTGAACTCCGTTCTCCGAAAAATTATCAAGAAGATCAAGCGCCAGTCGCCCCTTTTCAGTCAAGCCGTATCTTCCGTCGCTTTGCTTCTCCACCAATGCACTGAGCGCCTTCAGATGGTAATTGACCCTGCCTGTGTTCTCAATCTGCCCCAACTTCATCAGTTCAACGTAGGGCAGTGGCCCTTTGTCCTTGAGGCATTTTAATATGGTTTGTCGGGTTTGGTCTTTGAGAATTTTGTGGAGGGTGGCGAATTCTGCGGTCATATGTATCAGCAGTTTAGAGATGCCTGCTTTGTTCTCTTAAGGCTATTTGATTAAAACCGTTATCAAAAATTTATCACCTGGCTAATCCTGCAAAAAAGATAACTCTGAAGCTTAAGCAGAACCGAAACCGAATGTGACTAAGCAAAATTTTGATTGCAAACGCGAGCAAAGACGCTATATAGGTATTCAGCGCTAACTACCAAAGAACAGGTGAAAAAATGAAAAAAATCATACTCGTCGCATTAGCAGTCGTACTCATCATCGTGGTTGCCGGCGGATACCTCGGTTTGACTTACTACACTAACCAGACTAAAGACCAGAACAAATCGTCAGTCGCCCTTTCGATCGAACAAATTCGTGACCAAGCCATGGCTTACGTAGCCGCCAACTATACTGGCACCGTGCAGCTTATGACTAGTGCTGCATGGACCGGCGGCAGACAAGACACGGGCCTGCTAGGCTCAGAACTATACCAATGCAGCAGCGGAGACTGGAACGTTCAAATACAGTACCCAGTCGTTCCCAATCCAGTGTACAGCATCAATGTGTCGTACTCCACCCAAACCGATACCGTTAGCTGGATCGGAACATACAGTGGAGTCTTCGTTGAAACAAGTCACGCAGTCAACATAGCCACCGCCTCGTTTTCCACTCAGGAACAAGCAAGAGACACAGCCCTCGTTTTCATTCAAGCATACCACAACGAAACCACACCCTACATGCAGAGCGTCACTTGGGGCGGCGGAAGAACAACACCTGAGGGACTTGTAGGCTCAGAAACCTACACCTACCAAGCCGCTGGAAACTCTTTTTGGAAAGTAACCCTCCAGTACCCAGTCATACCGAACGCAGTATACACTGTAAACGCGACTTACTACACGCCCAGTAATGCAAACTTTATCGTTTGGCAGGGCACCCTGCTAAACGGCACCGTAACCGAAACCGCCTACAACTTCAACCCATAAAAAATGACGAATGGCGGATTATTTTTTCCGCTTTCTACGGTTTTCTGTAATCCTTAATCGGTGCAATCGGCAGCGTAGACGTCGCAGCTACACCCTCAATGGGCTTCACGATGTCTCCCACAAAATGTAGTGCATTCTCGTTTGTGTCAGCTTGGAACAGAATCGCAAAGTCCCATTCGCCAAACACCTGGTAAGCTTCCTCAAGGATTACGCCGTTCATGGGTTTCTGTTTCCACTTTATCATTTCAGCATAGAGTTCCCTGAGCCTTCGAGACCGAGCGCAATCATGGCAAAATACTTCTGTACAGATTTATCAATAAAAATACCTGAACAAGCCTTTGTTTTGTGGCGTTTTAAAACATTTGTGACTGTAAGATTGCAGCAACTATCCTTTGGGCTTTTTTTCATCGGATTTGCAGCGCAAGTTCAATAAAACCCGTGGCAACCGCAATCAGAACGGCACCGTAGATGCTCTTAGTCTTCCAAGTGACGAACAGTTTACTTGCAACCGTCAGCATATTGCAGACCTGCCATGGCAGCGAGTTTGATGAAACGTAGCTTTGGAACGCAAAAACCCCAATTATAGCCAACAGCAAAACGTTTACTTTTCCAACGTACCTGTTGAAGATTATGCCCGAGAAAAACAGTGTTTGCAAGAAGACCGAAACTACGTTGACTAGCACGACCCAAATAATCAAGCCGTTTGTGGTGTACCCGATAACCCATTGTTGATGGAAGAAGAACTCCGTCGCTAAAAAAACTGCAGACGCAAAAAGTAACCCCAAACCAGTGTATTCAACTGTTCTTCTGCTATTCTTCACTTTGAGACCCAGTTCCTCAAAAGAAACCCTCCTATTCCAACCGAAAACTGCCAAAACTGGGATAACAGCGTAAGCCAACACGTTAGTTACGACATAGTTAAACGTCAAGTTGTTATCAATCAAAGGCTGTTCGGGCAGGGAAATTGGAAATGCGTATTGAAGCAGCCTGCCGTGTATCGTAACGAAGGTGAAGCTTAACAAAAAGAGCAGAAAAGCCAACTCAAACAGCCATGTTTCTTTCCGTCTTATTTTAAAAAATAAAGCAACGCCAAGCACCGCCACTGCTACCAGTAGCGTGGTTAAGTTTGCTCCGAATAATCCATAGTAGGTTGGGTGAGCGCCAAACTGAAGATCCATACGTGGTCACTCAACTGTGGGCTTTCAGTAAAAATAGGCTTTGAGGTACAGTTACTTGTTAGTACGCTCGTTTACAGGTTGACTTAACTTTTATTGTTTAATCCCGACTTAATCATTTCTCTGGCAGCACTGAGGCATTTTTCAAATCCGCCAAGGTAAGTGAACAACTGGTCGGCAGGCGCTTCCTCAACCACTAACCGCTTGGTGCTCGCGTGGATGCAGCCGTCCAGCATCAGGTTGTCGGTTAACTCCACTTCTTCGATGAACATGCCTTGGGTGTCTCGTAGTTTTCCGTCGCTGTCGCGTTTGACTTTGCCGCCGAGGGCTTTGACTGTGCGCTCAGTAAACGGTGCGGCAATGTTGGTGTAGGCAAACACTTTTTTGCCTATTGCGTGGGCGAACCCGATTTCGTACGCCGTTCCTACATCGGCGCTTGGACTTCTAAACGGCGTTAGGTTCGCAACGACTAAGTCGCAGGATTTAATCAAATCCTCGTTCACCTCACTGATGCACAAGCCCAGTTCTTTCGGGCTCTTATTTTTGGTATCCACTTCATTGTCTAATGGAAAAACCCCTTCAAAACCATATTTGTTGCACACCGCTTTTTTTTGCTCACCGATTTCTTTGGCGTTAATAAGAAAGACTTCTGGGCCAGCAAGGTAAACGCGAATTGGTTTCAATGAAGTATCCTCACAGATTCTGTGCAATATTTATAAATAAACTAGTCAGGTAATAAATTTTGGAGACGAAAGAAATGCGTATTTTAGGTGTTAGCGGTAGCCCGCGGGTTGGCGGCAATACCGATTTGATATTGAATGAGGCTCTACAGGCAGCTAAATCCAGCGGCGCTGAAGTAACTTTAATCCGTCTTTCTGACTACAAACTTGCGCCTTGCAACGCCTGCATGAGCTGCTTCTCAACTGGGAAATGTGCAATCAAAGACGATGGGCAAACCCTCTACGAGGCAATCACTGGTGCAGACGGCGTCATCTTGGGTAGTCCATCCTACTTCCAAGGAGTTACGGCTCAGATGAAAGTGTTTATCGACCGCATAGGGTTCTTAGCTTTGGCGCGAAAGAAAACAGATTTCGTTGGCAAGGTGGGAGGCGTTATTGCGGTAGCTCGAAGGTCTGGTGTGTCGGGTACCTGCAACCAAATGCTGACCTTTCTAACAGCCACTAGAGTAGTGATACCAAGCGGCGGAAGAGTCTTTGCACTCGGAAGAGAAAAAGGCGACGTCCTCAACGACAAGGAAGGTATAGATGCCGCAAGGAACCTTGGAGTTTCCATCGTTAAGGCTCTAAAGTAAATACGCCCTAACCAAAATAGTCGGCATTAGCAAGCAATCTTTGTTCTATCTGCAGAAGCTACCGCAGATTGCCAATAACCAGTTTTCTTGGTGCAACAATAGATTTTGGCGGTAAATTTAGGGTCCAGAACGCCAGTTTACACAGTAGTACAGCTGAAAAATGTTAGTCAAGAAACCTTGACTAAGCTTAGTCAACATTCCTTGACGAGAACGCTTTTAGTCTAAAGAAACTAAACGATTTTTGAAGAAAAACCGGGCGGGAATTCATCCTTCCCGAACAATGAACCTCCACGTAGGAGAGGAAAAAAATGACCACTGTCCTGACACAAACCCAAAAAATTGAAAACGGCGGCTACTTTTTTGAAATGTTAAAATCCCTTGACCTAAAATGCAAAAGCTGCGCTCCCATAACTCCCCTTGAATGCATAACAAGATGCAAAGTGCACAGGCTAAAAAACGAGTTGCGTTGCCTGAGGAAAACCCTCGATAACCCTGACTACGTAAAAGACCTCTTCAACGTGCTGAAAAACCCCACGCGCCTAGTCATTCTGCAGGTCTTGTTAAACGGCAGATACTCGGTAAACCAGTTGCAGCTTGAACTAAAAAAAACCGGGTGCCTGGCCAACCAAAACGCAGTAATCGAAGAATACCTGCCTCCATTAACCGCTTTGGATTTAGTCAGTGAATTGCAAGACGAATACAGCCTAACCCTGTTCGGTAGCCGCCTAGCTAACCTGCTCGGCTGCTTCCCCAAATACGCCCAAAAACTTCCCACCCACTCCGAATGCTATGAAGAAGCCGTTTTGCAATACCTGCTGTCGGGACCAAAAACTTTTGAACAGATAGAAACAGTTGTTTTGCCCAAGAATGTATCCCGAACCCTAAGACGGCTAAACTCAGATTGCTTAATTAACGCGCCCACCCAGCGAGACTACGTATTCTTTTTCAGAACCATTCGAAGCCCCGACAAAGAAAACATTAACGACACAGAAAGAAAAATACATAAAGCAATCCCACAGGAAGGAATTCCAGCTGGGCAACTAGCGGAAAAAACAGGTTTCTCCAAAAGCGTAATCTACCGAAACATAAAACATCTGAGAAGCAAAAAACTGGTGTTCCAAAGAAGAACCCCCAAAACTTATCACCTGACAATTAAAGGCGAAAAATTGGCTACGGTACTCACTGAGCTCCAACAAACCGTAGGCGACACTTGGCTTTCTTTCCAGCAAGCAGCTTTGGAAAACGCAAAAGCCCTAAAAATAGGTGACTTAACTTGACGGTGCCCACAGGCGCCAAACCCCTCGACATCATAAACGTAAGAATAACCCACAAAACCGCACGTGTGCCCCTGCTGGAAGCGGCTTCTTTTAAGGATAAAGCCGACGCATACGCCGAAATTCGCTCGCTCGATGGGGTGCAGGAATCTGTGCTCATTCAAACTTGTAACCGCGTGGAACTGTACCTCGTAAGTGAACATGGCGATAGAACCGTCAAGTCAGCCGTGGGTCTCTTGGAGAACCGTGCATCAGCGGACCCGGAGGAAGCCTGCAAAGCAGTTGAGTGGGGCGTCAACGGCGAGGCGCTAAACCATCTGCTGCGGGTTGCCTCCGGGTTAGAATCCATGGTTGTAGGCGAAGATCAAGTCATAAACCAAGTTTGGAACGCTTACCTTGAAGCTGAAAAAGTCAAAGCATCGGGTCCAGTTCTTAGTCTTCTCTTCAATCGGGCGGTAAACGTGGGCAGGCGAGTGAGACGCGAAACTAAACTCAGTAAAGGCGCGGTGTCCGTTGGTTCAGCAGCGGTGGAACTTGCGGAGAATCTTTTGGGTAGCCTTAAAGAAAAGAAAATCCTCGTGATGGGTGCAGGTGAAACAGGTACACTCATCGCTAAAGCCATGGCACGACGCTGCCTTAACCCGATATTCGTGGCGAACAGAACCTACGAAAGAGCGTTTCGGCTAGCTGAGGAACTGGGCGGCAAAGCCGTGATGTTCGACAAGTTCGGTGAAGTTCTCGTGGACGCAGACGTGGTCTTCTGTTCAACTTCTGCTCCCCACTACCTGCTAACGAAAGAGCTTGTTTCTTGGCTGCTCTCAGCACGTCACAACAAAAAAGAACTTATCGTAATCGATGTTTCCAACCCCCGCAACGTCGAAGAAGCCATCCGCGAGCTGCCCTACGTGAAGCTCTACAACATCGACGACTTAACATCGATTGCTGAACACAACAAGGCTGAACGCCAAAAAAGCGTGGAGGAAGCCCAAGGAATCGTCGACGAAGAACTCAGGGCGCTCGAATATACTGTGAAGGCGAACTCTGTTGGCGAAACTGTTGCTACGTTGCTTTCACGAGTTGAAGGAAGCCGCCAAAGAGAACTCGGCAAAGCACTGAACCTGCTGGGCGAGTTGGATGAACGCCAGAAAAAAATTGTAAACGACTTAACCTGCATCCTGCTGAAACGGACGTTTCTGCCAGTTATCGAGAACCTGCGCTTAGCCGCCCAAAACGAAGACACCGAAGTCGTTGAGGTAGCAGCAAAACTGTTGGAACTTCATAATAACACGGTTGAGAATTAAGGCAATTCAAATTTTAAAATTGGCGCCGGGGAAGGGATTCGAACCCCTGCGAGCCGAAGCCCACCAGCTATCTTGCCATTTTCTGGCTTTAGCCCTCTTTTGTTTGATCTCGAGGCTGGCGCGATAACCACTCCGCCACCCCGGCTCCAGCCAATAGATTTGCTGTGGTGGCTAAAAGAGTTTTCAGTGTCGAAACCTGGTTGGGCTTTGTTTTTCGTCTTCGCTCTTTATGTGGGCGGGTTGGTTTTAAGGGTGCCACAAGACTGTTTGGCATCTGCGTCCTATTTTGTGTTAGCAACGTTTTTCTGCAACTGTTTCAATGTGAGATAATCATTTTTCTACACACGGTGTGCATGGCTCCATGTTGAAAACGCCGCGGTGTCCTTGTGAATGTATGTATAGCCTATTTTTTTCTTCACAAGAATCAATGAACCGCGAAATGCAGTCGGACACTCGCATGCTCCATACAGAAACCTTACCACATATCAAAGCAGAAGGTAGCCACAGCAAAACCTGCTTTGCCGCTACCGCTACACCCATATCGTGTGTATTTCTTTAATCTGCTTAAAATGAGGATCATCAGAAACGCAAACCGCGTTTAACATGGATGCCGTTGCAGCTATCATACTGTCACCCATAGAAAGCTGATATTTTTGCCGCAACTCAGCAGACAACTGTGCCACTTCCTCATCAACGGAAATAGTCTTAAAACTTTGTTTCAGTCGTGAAATCCTTAATTTGGCCGTTTCTCGCCCTTCACGTAAAAGCGTTAACCGGTAAAGTTCATGCACTACTACAGAGGAAACGTATTTTTCACGTCTCATCTTTTCAATCTCTATCTTTTTGCGCATATCTAGATTTTTGGAATAAAAAAGCTCCATAAAAAATCTGGTATCATAGACCCGCTTAGACATCTTCTTCCCTGAGTTTGTCTAGTTCTTTTTTCATTTCTTCAACAGTCGCGTAAGGTGCACCGGAGCCGATTAAATCCCAGATAGATTTTTTGGGTTTGAAGAGGATTCCTTCCGGTGTTTCAACGACTTCTAAGCGTGTTCCTTCCTCAATCTTGAACTTTCTACGAAACTTTACGGGAATGGTTGTCTGACCTTTCTTTGTTACTACCACTTCAGACTCCATACATTAATCACGTATTACTTTATGCTATTCTTACCCTCTTAAACATAACTATCATGGCTAACGAGTCTAAAAAAGAAAATAAAGCGCAGATGGTCAGGGTTCTCTAAAGGCAACCCCCTCCTGCCGAGTTACAAAAACCGAAAACTGCTTATGTACTGCTGCGTCAGATGAGGGATTAATGGAAACAATGTTTCCGTGCTCGATGAGAAATCAAATTCTTCGAATCAAAAATCTTTAGAGGTAGAAAGAAATGACGACAAAAAAATCAAAAGTAAATGATGTAAGACACAAAACAGACTTCACTAAATTTAAACCCCAAGAAGTCAAAAAGAACCAGTATCAAAACACCAAAAGAATTAACACGTTTTTGCCCGTTTCAAATGAAGAGGCACCAAAAACTAAATAGCTCAAAAATTTTTCAATCTCATAATTCAGACAATCTATTCCATGCTTTGTACTAAAGTAACCAGCTCCGCTTTTGTGTCGGTTGTTGCGTATAGGTTTTTTTGGAGCAAATACTTTAGAAAAATCTGTCTCGTAGCTGTCAGCAAATGACAAGGCTGTAGATGTTTGCAAATCAACGCCACCCCCGAAAGTCTTTGAGCCAACAGGGAAAAACTAGGAATAGCTGATTTGCACATTCAATAGTCTGCACATCGTTTTGCGTTTTTGACGGCAACGTTTATAACTGAACCTACTATTTTGTAAAGGCGCGAAGCGGAAGTACTATGGGACATCGTAAAACTCATGCTCCAAAACATGGTTCATTAGCCTATTTGCCAAGGCACCGTGCGAAGAAACCAACAGCACGGATAAGATACTGGCCAAAAATAAATTCAGAATCTCCTAAACTACTAGGTTTTTCAGCAGCCTACAAAGCAGGCATGACTTATGTCTTCACCATCGAAGACCGTAAACGTTCACCCCACTTTGGCAAAGAAGTGGCGCGAGCAGTAACCATTCTTGAAACTCCACCGATAATCATCTGTGGAATACGGACTTACACTAAAACACCATATGGGCTCCAAAACATATCGGAAGCCTGGATGAAAGACCCACCAGCAATACTAGACCGGAAACTAGTTCTGCCAGACAACTTCAACACTGAAGCAATGCTCGAAAAACTCTCGCAGAACCTCGAACAAACAAACATAGTTCGAGTCATCGCCGCCACACAACCATCACAAACCAGTCTCTCAAAGAAGAAACCTGAAACAAGCGAAATCCAAATCGGCGGCGGAACAATCGCCCAGCAATTCGAGTACGCAAAACAACTTTTAGGCAAAACCGTAACCCCTGAAGAGGTCTTCAAAGAGGGACAATACATCGACGTCGGCGGAATCACCGTGGGTAAAGGTTTTCAAGGTCCAGTTAAACGTTGGGGAGTAACATGCCTACAGCATAAAGGCAGAAAAACCAAACGAGGTATCGCAACTTTAGGCCCCTGGAATCCACACCACCTCATGTACTCAATCCCACGAGCAGGCCAAATGGGATACCACCAACGCATCGAATTCAACAAACGCATACTCAAAATCGGCAAAAACGGCAAAGAAGTCACCGTTAAAGGCGGCTTCATCCGATATGGCGAAGTAAACGGACCCTACATGCTACTCTCAGGAAGTATCCCCGGCACAGAAAAACGCCAAATACGCCTCCGAGTTCCAGCACGTCCACCCACCGAAACACCGGAAACACCACCACAAGTAACATATATATCACTGGAGTCCCCACAAGGAAAATAAGGTGAATTAAGCCATGGCACAAAAAACAGCAGAAATCTTTGACTTGCAAGGCAAATCAACAGGCAAAATTACGCTTCCCACTGTTTTCTCTACACCCCTACGACCAGATGTGATTAAACGCGCCGTCTTAGCCATCCAATCCAACAGACGCCAGCCTCAAGGTAGAGACCCAATGGCTGGAAAGAAAACCACCGCAGAATCACGCGGAACAGGTAGCGCAACCGCAAGAGTTCCACGCATGAAAAGCGGCGCGGGCAGAGCAGCTTTTGCTCCATCCACCGTTGGCGGAAGACAGCCCCATCCGCCAAGAATCGAAAAGAAAATAGTGCGTGCGATTCCAAAGAAGGAAGCAAAATTAGCTTTAATTTCAGCCATCGCAGCAACCGGGCAAAAAGAAACCATAACAAGCCGAGGACACAAAATCGGTGACGTTACAGAGTTTCCACTGATTGTTGAAGACGCATTTGAAAACTTGACAAAAGCAAGCGAAGTCGAAAACACATTCGCAAACCTTGGAATAGCTGAGGATTTAACCCGAGTACGGGACAGCCGCAGCGTCCGCGCAGGCAAAGGCAAGCACAGAGGCAGAAAAATGAAGCAAGCCATCGGTCCACTCATCGTGGTCGTTGATGGAAAAAGCTTAGTTAACGCTGCCAGCAACCTTCCAGGCGTACAAATAACCACCGTCACTAACCTCAACACTGAAATGTTAGCCCCGGGAACACACGCAGGAAGATTAACCGTTTGGACTAACGGCGCAATCGAAAAACTAAACACCCTCTATGGAGAATAAATGCAATGGACATTAATGACATAATTATTTTCCCGTTGATGACGGAATCCGCCAGCGTAATGGTTGAAAAAGACAACAAACTAATTTTCATAGTTAACATCAAAGCAGGCAAAACCGACGTTAAACGCGCCGTTGAAACCCTCTATGAGGTTAAAGTTAAAAAAATCAACCTGCTCATTACTCCTCAGGGCGAAAAGAAAGCGTTCGTGAAGCTAAAACCAGAATTCAAAGCTTCAGACGTTGCAATTAAACTTGGAATACTCTAACACTAGAAGGCATGACTTATGGGAAAACGAATTCGTGTTCAAAGAAGGGGTCGCGGTGGAAGAAACTTCCGCGCCAACACACACAAACGTGTTGCTCCAGCAAAGTACCCTGCAATAGCACCTAAACAATCCTTTGAAGCCTCAATAATGGGCACAATCACAGATCTCGTTCACGACCCAGGCCGTGGTTCACCGCTGTCACTGATCAAATTCGAGAACGGCTTATCCATCTACACAGTTGTTCCTGAAGGCGTTTTCACTGGACAACAAATCTGCTACGGCGGAAAAGCTCCAGCGGAAATAGGCAACATTATCCCACTGGGCAAAGTTCCAGAAGGAACGATCGTTTGCGATCTTGAACTTCGTCCAGGCGACGGAGGAAAGATGGCGAAGTCTTCAGGTGCATACGCAACCGTAGTCGGTCACACACCGCAAGGCACCATGATTCGTTTGCCTTCGGGACGCACACGCTACGTTGACGATTACTGCCTATCAACTGTCGGTGTAATTTCCGCTTCAGGAAGAATCGAAAAGCCATTCCTGAAAGCAGGCGCGAAATTCCATTTGATGAAAGCAAAAGGACACACTTACCCACGAACAAGTGGTCGCAAAATGGTTCCAGCTTGCCACCCATTCGGAAGCAGCAAACGCAGCTCTCGCAGATGCACAACAACCTCGCACGGTGCTCCACCAGGACAGAAAGTCGGACTCATCGCTGCTCGTGGCCCAGGACAGAAGAAGAAACGGGCAATCCGCTAAGGAAACTATAAAAGAAAAAAAATCAAGTTAAGGAATGTTGAAAGATGCCGAAAGAATTTAGCTACCGTGGACACAACCTCAACAGCATAACAGCTATGTCCATGGATGAGTTCATCAATATACTTCCCTCACGCCAACGAAGAAGCCTACAACGCGGATTAACACCAGAACAACGCATCCTGCTCGAGAAACTACGCGAAGCCAAAGAAGCCCAAAAAGAAGGCAAAGAATTCAGCTTGAAAACACACGTCCGAGACCTAATCATTCTGCCAGAGATGGTGGGCGCAAAAATCGGAATCCACAATGGCAAAGAATTCGTTGCAGTCGACATAAAACCTGAAATGATCGGGCACTACCTTGGCGAATTCGCAATCACCAACAAGCCAGTCCGCCATGGAACTCCTGGTATCGGCGCATCACGTTCATCAATGTACGTGCCGCTGAAATAAACCAATTTCTTTCTTTTGTTTTATCCTTTGTTTTGTTGATGCTTTCGTATACCCCAGTATGTTTTTAGCTTTTTAATGGCTTATGAAAACGCCAATACTGACCTACCCCTCTTTAGGGTTCTGCATCGATATGATATTTGGATCTGAGGGGTGTGCTGTATTCTGTTTTTGGGTGGTTTGTTGCTTTTTTTCTGTTACAATAAAGTTGTCCGTCAGGAAAGTTAAACAGCGAAGAAAATACAAAACTGAATTGTGCACAGGGCTCGGATCCTATTAGAGGTTCCATGTTGAAACGATAGAGGGGTAGGTCCTATTGGCCCTTTTCAGCGCCATATGCATGTTGAAAAATCAAATTAACGAGAGAAAAGAAAACAAAAATGTTAAGCCCATCAAAGAGGCTTGGGTTATTCTCTGCTTGAGAGAACTATAATGTAGTCTGCTGTGTCAGCGCACATGTCTGCAGCCTGCTCGATGAACTCGATGAGGTCATCGAATATTACCATGGCGCCGCAGTTTATGTTTACGCCGTACTTGACGAATAGGCTTTTGGCTTTGAGGTATTCAATGTCGATTGCATGTTCGATTTCGCCGACTTGCTGGGCTTCTTTTATGGCTTCAGTGGGGTTGGATGAGATTTTCTCGATGCTGCTTCGAAGCGTTTGAGCCGTTTCCACTAGTTTACCCGTCATGTAAACGGTTTTCTCTGTTAGTTCCGATGGAATGTCGGCGTCAGCGAGCATTTCGAGGCATCTGGCTGCGTCTTTAGTGTGGTCTGCCAGCGTATCTAATCGTTTGACAAGGTGAAGCAGGTCTTCACGGTAATCTGCAACCAGTGCTGCACCCTTCGACAACTCCATGAAAACGTCTGTTCGCAGAGCATCAACTTCCTCTTCTGCCTTGTAGAGGTTTTCAATGTATTTTTTAGATTCTTTAAAGTTCTTATCCGCGAAGCTTTTGGTTGCTTTATTCAGCCACGTTACCGTGTCAAAAGCCTTCGTGATTTGATCGTGAGCTAGTTCTAATCCTCTGGTTTTGCGTCTTTGCTCAAACCAATCGTAACTTTTTTTCTCCACCCACAGCATCTCCATTGTGTTTAAACATTTATTCTTGTTTGCAGATATAACCCTTCTCTTAATAGGGTTTTTACCGCTAACTTCTTTGGTTATGGTTCTTTCTTAAAAACGCTTTTTTAGATTAAGCTGGCGTCAATCGATAAGAGCCAATCGTAAAAAAGTTCAGCGTTTTTAATTTTCACTTGCTTTGCATCATTTAGTTTTTGTTTCAACATTTTCCCCTCAAACAACAACTCGATTAAACATGACTGAAGTACACCATGCCGCTTCGGGTTTTGCACGCTGCTTTATGGGTTTTTAGTTTGCATGGCGCAGCACGCTAAAACATACTTGCCCACTACTACCCTATTTAGAGTTGCCCAAATAATCTATAGAGACCACATTAGACTATATTGACATTTTAGTGTTGAAGGACAACCTTTGCCAACGCAACCTTATCTTCTAAACTCTTCATAACTGTATTTGCCACTTTCACATCGAGTCCAAGCTGTTCAAGTCTGCCCTTCGCCCCAGCATCCTTTGTGTCAATGACAAAAGCATCGAGGAAGTCACTGTAAAACTCTGCAACCCCAAACGCAGAGACTTCCACGCCTAAACTGCGCAGCATTTTATCCGCGGGACCCTTAATGGGCAAACCGGCAACTATGGGGCTGACACCGACGACCCTTGCGTTTGTCCGCTTCAACGCATCTCTCACCCCATCAACGGAAAGGATAGTGCCGATGCTAACGACGGGATTACTGGGGCAAACGACAACCGTCTCCGCATCCAGTATTGCGTCCAGAACTCCAGGCGAAGGCTTCGCAGTGGCTGCGCCGACGAATTCCACGCTTAAAATCTCGTCTTTAGCTTGCCTTCGAACAAAATACTCTTCAAAATGCATTGAGCCTTCACGGGTTTTTACTCTGGTTTCAAACTTGTCGTTGGACATGGGCAAAACCTTCACGCCTAAACCTAATACATCGCAGATTTCACTGGTGATTTGTGTCAACGTGAAACCTTGCTTTAACCGTTGAGTTCTATAGAGGTGAGTTGCTAAATCCCTGTCGCCCAAGCCAAACCACGTGTCTTCTCCGTGTTTTCTGAGCGTTTCGAGGCATCGGAAAGTGTCGCCCCTGATGCCCCAACCCTTCACTTCATCGACAATGCCTGCCAATGTGTACGTGACGATGTCAACGTCGGGCGAGATGTGCAAACCGAAAAGTTCGATGTCGTCGCCAGTGTTTACTACAACCGAGAGGTCTTCTTCTTTAACCAGCTTCGTTAAACCCGTTAGGAACCTGGCTGCGCCCACTCCTCCCGCTAAAGCCGTAATCAAAACAGGTACATCCAATCAGCGATTGTGTTTTTCTGAAACCCAGTATTCCTTTGCGGAGCCTTTCTTGGTTGTTATGTGTTCTTTTTTGAAAACTGGCACTTCACTCTTGTAACGCTCCACCGCTTCGCGAAGGACGGGAAAAACGTCTGTTCGATGAGCCCCTGCAACCGCCACGTAGACCAAGTCTTCGCCAACGTTGAATTCGCCCAGTAAATGATGAATCTGCACGTTCACTATTCCAGGGTTCTGGGTTAATTCCTCACTTATTTTGTTGAGCACCTGATCGGCTTTTTCTTCATATGACTCGATGGTGAGTTTCTGTACACTTTCCTTCTCTGAATCAAGCGTTTCGCCGCGGACAACACCGATGAATAGGCCTATTGCACCGGCTTTGTGGTAGTTGGGGTCTTTTTTGATGTTGTCGATTGCGTCTTGGGCGTTGAATGTTCCTTTTTTGTGCACACCAGCGTTAGTCAAAACTTAGTCTCCTGTTTAGAAAATAGTTAAGTGAGGTGTCTAAAACTGTTTACGGTTAAAGAATAAAATAAAAAAGAAAGAAATGTTTAGGCTGGAACAGCTGCTGGTTCTGGTGCTGCTTCTGCTGGTACCTGTGGCAGTTTTGCTGGTGCTGAAATTAGCTTGGATTTGCGTATGCCGACGTGTCTTAGCGGTGCAACGAGTTTAGCTTGGTTATAGATGTCTGAAGCGATTTTGCCAAGAACCATTTCTTGAACGAACTGGTCGAGTGTTAATGCAGCGGCTTTTTCTTTGATGGTTTTTGTCATCATAACGCGGATGATTTTTTCCTGTGAAGTCTTTATTCGTGAAAGCGTCAGTGCTGAAACAGAGATTCTGAGTTTGTAGCCGTCTTTTGTGGTTAAGTTGAATAAACCATCAACTTTGGTGGTTCTTCTTCTAACTAAGCTGCGTAGGTAATCTCGTGAGTACTCGTGACCTTTAAAGAGGGTTTTGGCGGATTTTCCGTCAACCTCGTTCACTTGGAAGAACATTTTCAAGTAATGATGAGAAAAGTCGCCTGTAATATCAAAAAGGGTTGCTTCAACAACTCTGCCGATCATTAATTTTTCTTCTTGTGCAGGAATCGAACCTAACTCTATGTTACCGAAGAACGAGGGCGCAGTAACCATATACCAGGATTTGCCCCGCCACTTATCGCGTACATGTTTTGTTTTGGCAGACAACTTTATTTCCCCAAACGTGCCACAACATTCTCATAGAAATATTAAAAGGTTTAGAGTTTTCTACCTATTTTTTCTCTGTCACCCATGTATTTGCGTAGGGCTTGAGGAATATTTATCGTTCCGTCCGATTGCTGGTTGTTCTCTATAATCGCGACGATGGTTCTTCCAGTGGCAATAGCCGTCGAATTCAAAGTGTGGACAAAACCTTTTGGCGCTGCACCTTCTTTTTCCCGGTACTTTATGCCCAGTCGCCTGCCCTGGTAGTCGGTGCAGTTGCTGCATGAAACCACTTCGCGGTACCCGTTCTGCGCGGGCATCCAGGCTTCAATGTCGTATTTTTTAGCCGCTACGGTTCCGATGTCGCCCGTACAAACGTTAACGACGCGGTAGGCTAAACCGATTTCCTGCAACAGTGCCTCAGCGTTCGCCAAGAGTTCCTCATGGAGTTTAGCTGAGTCTTCAGGTTTGCAGAAGATGAACTGCTCGATTTTGTTGAATTGATGTGTACGGAAGATGCCGCGTGTATCTTTTCCATGTGCTCCTGCTTCTTTGCGGAAACATGTACTCATGCCTGCGAGTTTAACGGGCATGTCTTGTTCTTTGAGGGTTTCGTTCATGAGCATCGCCGCCATGGGATGCTCGGAAGTCGCGATTAGGTACAGGTCTTCGTTCTCGACTTTGTAGAGGACTTCTTCAAAGTCGCCAAGCGAAGTTACTCCCTCATACGCTTCACGTTTCATAAGTAGTGGCGGAACAACCGGAGTGTAGCCCTTTTTAGAAAGCTCCTCGATTGCGAAACTCATAAGCGCCAAATCTAACATTGCGACTTCATGTTTGAGGTAGAAGAACCGTGACCCCGAGATTTTTCCCGCCCGCTCCATGTCGATTTGGCCAAGGTTCAACGCTAAGTCAATGTGGTTTTTGACTTCAAAATCAAACTTTGGGATTGTTCCCCAAGTTTTCACTTGCACGTTATCGTTTGAGTCCTTGCCCAGCGGAACCGAGTCATCTAGCAGGTTTGGTAGGTTCAAGAGGAAACCGTGGGTTTTTTGTTCCTGTTCAGCCACTTGTTTTTCGATAATTTTTATTTTTACATCTATTTCTACTGCTTTCGCGAATTCGGCGTTGGCTTCTTTGCATGCTTTTTTGAGTTTAGCGATTTCTATGGTTACGAGTTTTCGGTCGTGGCGCAACTCGTTAAGCATAGTTAAGTTTAGACGCCATGCTTTGTCGACGGTGATTAATTCTTCCAGCATTCCCAGAACATCGGGGTTGCCGCGTTTAGCCAAATTAGCTTTTACAAGTTCGGGGTTCTCGCGGATAAGCTTGATATCTAACATGTTCTCACGTAGCAATTCTCTATCTAACAAAATCGGCTATTTAACTTTACGATAAAACCGTTTTGGATGTAACTAAAAAATAGAAGAAGTTTTGGATGTGGATTCTATTGTTTGCCCAGTCTTACTTTTTGGTAAGAGTTATCTCCATCGTGGAAACCATTCTGGACTTAGTTTCGCCCTCGCGTGGGGGCATCTCGACTGTTCCGATGGCAATCTTGCTGACTTTTAGGTCTTTTATGAAACGGTTTCTTGTGATTTCAGCTGCGTCAACAGCGGTCGTTATGGCTTGTCCTCTTGCTTTCAAAGTAATTTCTTTTAGGTTTCCTGCAGAGAGACTTGTAATGATTGCCAGAACATAGCTCATTGGAGGTTTGTTTCCCACGAAGATAACGTCTGAGTTGTTTTGAGTCATTTTGTTTTCTTCCTATGTTTCTTTGTGTAACGTTGCTGTTTTGCGCTTTGCGCGGCAGAACGTCACTTCCAAAAATATACGGTTTCTTCCTTATAAGTCCATTGAAAAACCACCCGTAAACAAAAAATGTTTAACAATAAACAAAGAAAGGCTTTTCTACAGCCGCCCCCTAATCTGCAATAACACCTGCCAGTTGAGAAACCACTTGCTCACCAAACTAAAAAAACAAATCCAGCAAATGCTCACTTCACAAGCCACCGCCGCACACAAAATAGGCTTAACCCCCAACAAAATCAGCGCAATCGGCTTTATCCTCGCGCTGGCCTCAGCGGTTTCGTACGCGGCAACCACATCCAAGTCGCCTTGGCTATTAATTGTGGCGGTGGTTTTTCTTATGGCGTCAGGCTTCTGCGACACCATGGACGGCATAGTAGCTCGAACCTTCCAGCAAACAACCGTGTTCGGAGGATTCTTCGATTCGGTGCTTGATAGGTATGCTGACGCCGCTGCCTACGCAGCAATAATCGTCGCTGGATTAAGTAACGCAGCTTGGGGACCCTTTTGGGGTGTACTTTGGGGCTTAACGGCGCTTGCTGGTTCTATCATGGTCAGTTACACTCGTGCAAGAGCGGAAGCCGTTGGAATAAAGATGGAGTCAGTTGGGCTTGCTGAACGCGCCGAACGGATGCTTATCTTAGCTGTTGTTTCGATAATTGCGTTTTTCTGGTTGCCCGCATTGGGCTACGGAATAGCTGTTTTGGCGGTGCTTGCGAACTTTACAGTCATACAAAGAGCTTGGCATGTTTACAAAACATTAAAAGTTAAGAGTTAAAAAATGAAAAGAAAAAGCAGCAGATTAGCCGCTTAGTATCTTCGTTTGTAGCCTGTGGAGTGGCGTTCGTTTTCTGCGCGGACCTTAACGATGCCGCGGTGAACTGCACATGAAATACAGTAGTATTTTGTGTCTACCCAAGAGGCTAAGTACGTGCCGCTTTGCCTGAGTTCTTTAGCTAACTGAGGCTCAACAAAGGATACTCTGCGGGTGGAGCGTTTCGCCTTGTCCCGTGGTACCGACGCACCACAGTTTGCGCATTGAACAAGAGTACTGGAGCCTTTGTTTCCTTTTGATCTTCCTCGGCTTTTTCGTTTAACGGGCATTATTTTGACCTCTTTCTTTCCTAATGTGCCATTTATGGACTTAACTATCTTATATATCTGACCGTATTTTTAGAAGCGAAGCGATGTTTGCTTTCGGATTTAGTTGAGGAACAATCTTGCCTTCGCTTGAAGTCATCAAAGTTGTCACTCCTGGACCATGCCCCGCGGTGACGCAGTTTGAATGAACCACCACGCCCACGGAAACGGCGCCTTGACGGTAAATCCTGCCGAAAGAATGGTCTGCATCGATGATGGCTACTAAATCTCCAAGCCTCAAATTTTCCAAGCCGTACTGTTCAACCACTGTTTCATCGAACAGTTGAATGTCGTAGTCGCCTGAGTTAACTTGGTTTGCGCCCAAGCCTGAACCCATAATCGCGGCTGGAACAATGTGGGTAACTGGTACTTCCAGTTTGGTGCCGCTGGGTTTGGGGTTCCATGCCTCAAGCAGAGCGGGATCCATGTTGAGTACTTTTATGTCTGGGTAATCGAGAAGTTTCAAGCCTAAACCGTAGGCTTTCACGAGGATTCGGTCGCCAAGCAAAAGTTTCTCTAAAATCTCGGATGGAAAATCGATTAGCACGTGTTCTATTCCGCCATGTTTTCCGGTGACTATGCCTTCCGTGCCTTTCCCGTCGCCGGTAGCTATTATGGCTCTGTTGCCTACGCATGACAGAACGTTGAAAGCGGTGTTTGCTGCTTGCCCCGACCGCGCATCGTTCTCCTTGTTTTCCACGCTCACGCCCGGTTCTACATGGTCTGCTTCCCAACCGCATGCCGGGTCGCCCACTCGCAGGTTGTAGGTTATGCCGCCTACGCCTGGAAGCACTAAGGGTTTGCCTGTGGCTGAAACATTGTAGACTGAACGAATGGTTGGGCTGGCGATTTCGCCCATGACGGAGATTTTTATGAGTTTTTCGACGTTTGTTTTGAGCATAAGTGTTCCTCGCTGGCTTTGGACTAAGCGCGTGGGGGCTAATAAAACTTCACAGACGCGGTTTTTTCGGGTTTAAGCAACTCTTAAATCATGCGCGTCTTTAATGTTGAAGTAGAGCAACCTAATTGTGAAGTGAATTAAACCATGGCTGAAATTGGATTAAGAACAAAAATGTTAGTTCGAGACATCATGAGCAGCCCAGTCGTCACCATCGACGAAGACGAAACTTCAAACAAAGCTGCCGTCAGCATGGAAAAGAACAATTTAGGCGCCGTAATAGTCACCAACAAAGCAGGAAAATCTATCGGCATCATAACTGAACGCGACTTAGTCCTAAGGGTCATAGCTAAAAACCTCAAGCCAGACACCATAAAAGGCAAGGAAATCATGACTACCCCATTGGTCACCATAGAGCCTGAAGCAACCATAAGCGACGCCGCGAGAAGAATGACAAGGCTTGACATCAGGCGTCTTGGCGTAATCTACAAGGGTAACCTTCTGGGAATAATCTCGAGCAAAGATATCCTTGGCGTGATGCCTGAGCTTATAGAGACAATGGTTGAAAAATCACGCATCGAGGGTGCCGCTCAAACCGAAGAAGACGAAGAAGTCCCCATGTCAGGGTACTGCGACCGATGTAGCGCCTACAACGAAAACCTCAAGGAACGCAACGGACAAAACATCTGTGAAGAGTGCCGCGTGGAATTCGAAGAAGAAAAATAGCGCAAACAAATTTTGCGCCAAATAGATAAACCAATTGTCAAACCAAACCCTTGATAAACTTTAATTAACCAAACCGCCCGCTATTCCATTCGTGAACCGCCATGATAGTTGATTCCGTTTTCACAAACGCCAAAGCCTACTTATTCTGGCAAATCGTCGACTGCAGCATTGCCGTCGAAGAAGGAAAAATCTTCAAGATTGGCAAAGAAACCCAGATGCCCCAAGCCGATGAGAAAACCGACCTCCACAACCTGTTGGTTCTGCCCGGCTTGATTGATGAGCACGTTCATCTACGCGATGAGGGCAGGGCATACAAGGAAGATTTTGCGTCGGGAACCGCCGCGGCAGCTGCAGGAGGATTCACCACTGTTTTGGATATGCCAAACAACGACCCAGTCACCATGAGCGCCCAAACCCTGCGCAGCCGCATGCGAACTGCACAAAATAAAATTCTCGTTAATGTTGGGTTTTACTCTGAATTTCCCAGAAAAATCTCTGAACTTGAGGATATTGTTGCTGGGGGCGCGGTTGGGTTCAAGCTTTTTATGGGTTTGCAAGTTGGCGGCTTGAACATCGACGATGATGAAGCTATCTTAGAAGCGTTCAAGGAAGTTGCCAAACTGGGTGTGCCAGTGGCTGTGCATGCCGAAGACAAGGCATCATTGGCCGCTAATGAGGAAAAACTCAAGCAAGCCAAAAAAACAAGCACTGCCGACTTCCTGCGGGCACACACGGAAGCAGTCGAACTGAAAGCAATCCAGCGCCTCCTAAAACTAAGTCAGCAAACCGATATGCGCCTTCATTTCTGCCATGTTTCAACCGAGGAAGGCTTAAACGCCATCAAAGAAGCAAAAAAATCTGGCGGAAAAGTAACCTGTGAAGTCACCCCAAACCACCTGCTCCTATCGAGCGACGACTTGATACAGCATGGGCAACTTGCGATTATGGCGCCTCCTCTGCGTAGCAAAACCAACGTTGAAGCCCTCTGGAAAGGATTGGAAGAAGGCACGGTTGACGCCATCGGTTCAGATCATGCACCCCACGCTTTGAGCGAGAAATCAGTCAGTAGCGTCTGGGATGTAAAAGTCGGCGTGCCAGGACTCGAAACAACATTGCCCTTAATGATGACGCAGGTGAGGAAGAACCGATTAACCATAGACCGAGCGGTACAGTTGCTCTCTGAGAAACCCGCCGAAATTTTTGGCTTAACCGACCGCGGACGCCTGGAACAGGGCAAAAACGCCGACCTAACCGTCGTGGATTTTAACTGCAAATTCAAGATTGACGCTTCCAAATTCAAGTCCAAAGCCAAGTATTCGCCCTACGACGGCTGGGACGTCCAGGGCAAAGTAGTAAAAACCGTCGTGAACGGCAAACTGGTTTTCGATGAGGGCGAAATCGCGGCTAAGGGCGGATGCGGGTTTGTGGTGCGGAGAGGCATCGGTTGAAGTTTCTCGCTGACGCTATGCTTGGGAAACTGGCGCGTTGGCTGCGAATGTTAGGGCACGATGTTGTTTATTCGGTTGATTTTGATGATGCTGAGCTTTTGGAACTCGCTAAGACGGAGGAGCGGGTTTTGTTAACGCGGGATTTGGAACTGTACAAACGTGCCATCATCAAAGGATTGGATGCTTACTACGTTGAAGGCAAAACGGGTCCCGAATGGCTTGCGGAAGTCGCCAAACGGTACAGCCTGCAGTTAGAGATTGACATGGATAAGTCACACTGCCCAATCTGCAACACCAAACTTGTGGCGGCACCCAAAGAACAACTCAAGAACGAACTGGAAAAAAACACCTACACATATTACGACAAATTTTGGAAATGCCCAAACTGCGGCCAAATCTACTGGCAAGGAGCCCACTGGAAACAAATTACAGCGACACTGAGTCAAGTGCAACAAAAAAGGCGCTGTTTATAGGTGCGTTTTTTTATTTGCACCAGACGGTCTTGAGGTTGTCGATGTTTTTGAAGTGAGCGTCATCTGAAAAAAGCGGGCATTCTTTGATTTGGGCGGTTGTGGCTATTACACTGTCCGCCATGGGCATTTGATGTTTGCTTCTTAATTCGGCGCTTTTAATTGCTAAGCGGTATCATAGGTTCGTCTTTCAGGCGTCTTCTGCTCTCATTTCATCCAGCATTTTCTTAACTTCTTCAACGTTTGCTTCTCCCGCGCCGCTTCCCGCCAAGTCAAGGAAGCTTGGGAGGTTTTTTATGACGATTTTACCGTCTTCTTCGACAATTTGGACTCTGCTGTTTTCGTCTATCCCATATTTTCTGTGCAGTTTTATGGGTATGGTTACTTGTCCTTTTCTTGTAACTACAAGTTCTTTTGTAGTCATGTTTTAGCCCAAGTTATACAAGCCCAAAAGTACTACTTTAGCCTAATGTAACTTTTTTAGAATCATGCTTTTCGAAGTGCAAAATTGCTTATAGGGGGCGGCTGGTTTGGTGTTGGTGGGCGGAGTTTGCCGAATGGGCTATGTTAGTGCCCGGTTGCATTGTGTTGTTCGCTGTTTTCTTTTGCTGCCTAAAACTGCGTGGCTCACTGCTTGTGGTGGGTTTGTACAATCAGAAAGCAGCTTTTTCTGACGTGGAAACCAAAACACAAGTCGCTGCCCAGTCTGTTGGTTGTTGTTGTGTATAGGGGTTTTTTGCAACAACCACTATAGAAAAACTTACAACGGCTAACGCCAAAGAGGCACTTATAGCTTAAAAAAGCGTAAAATAGGCTTAAATTCCATTTCCAACAGGTAACGAAGCGGTTAAAAGAAAAGAATGGCGTTTAAAAGAGCCATTTTAGGGGTATATCTTGGAAGGTTCCGTCTGGCAGGGTTCTTCGGATGGTGATTGGCAATACGCCTGCATCGAGCTCTGAGAGGGCAATGTCGATTGGGTTTGTGTTTTCAGCTGCATCAACCAAGATTGGTGCTCCCATCGAGATTTGAAGCGCACGAGCGCCCACTATTCGTGCTTTCTCGAAGCGAGTAATTTTTGGGGGTCCTACAATGATTTTTTGTTCTGACATTTTACATCATTCCTCCGGGCATTCCACCCATACCGCCCATGCCCATTCCGCCAGGCATTCCTCCTCCTGGCGGCATTGGAGGCGACTTCATTTTCTGTGATGCTATGACGTCGTCGATTTTAAGAATCATCGATGCTGCTTCGTTTGCTGACTTTATGATTTGTTTCTTGACTGCCAATGGTTCGTAGACGTTTATTTTTGTCATGTCTTCGACACTGCCTGCGAGAACATCGACGCCAGCCCACGTTTCTCCTTTCTGATGCCTAGTCCGTAACTCTGAGAGAATATCAACTGGATCCAAACCCGCGTTTTCCGCAAGCGTCGTCGCAATTATCTCAAGCGATTCCGCAAACACTATGATTGCAAGTTGCTCACGTCCCTGCACAGTTTGTGCATACCGTTTAAGGACACTTGCCATCTCCATCTCTGGAGCGGACCCGCCCGCGACGATTTTGGGTTCCTCAACGAGGTCTTTAACGACGCAAAGCGCATCATGAATTGAGCGTTCGGCTTCTGCAGTCATCCGCTGCGTTCCACCCCTAATCAAAAGCGTGACGGATTTGGGGTTCTTGCAGCCCTCAATGTACGTCATCTTATCGTCGCCAGTTCTGCGTTCTTCAACCAAAGCTGCGTAGCCAAGGTCTGAAGCTGAGAGCGCGTCGATGCTGCTTATGATTTTTGCACCGGTGGCTCTTGCGAGTTTTTCCATATCGGATTTTTTGGCGCGTCTAATCGCTATCACGCCTTTTCTTGAGAGAAAATGCTGAGCCATATCATCTATGCCTTTTTGGCAGATGACCACGTTGGCACCTGTAGCCAAGACTTTTTCAACCATGTTCTTGAGCATGGTTTCTTCTTCTTTAAGGAACGCTTCAATCTGCTCTGGGGATTCGATGCTGATTTTCGCGTCCATCTCTGGCTTCTCATTCTCCAATGACGCATCGAGCAACGCGATTTTGGCTTTTTCGAGGCGTTTTGGCATGCCCGAATGCACGATTTCTTTATCTAAAACTATGCCGAAAATTAAACTGGTTTCTTTAAGGGATTCACCGGTTTTCTTCTCAACTTTCACATCGTCCACATCGGCTCTAAAGGTGCCGTCGGGTTGTTTCTCGGCAACTGCCAACATGGCTTTTACAGCTATGTCGGCGAGGTAATCTTTGTATTCGGCTACGATTTTGCTGCCCATGGAGGTTGAGGCTGCTTTTTTGAGGTAATCGGTTGATTTGAGGTCGATTGATATGGCGATTTTCTCGAGTGTTTCGAGGGCTTTGTCAGCGGCTTTTCGATAGCCGTCGATTATGACTGTTGGATGAATGTTTTTGTCAAGTAAATCTTCTGCTCGGCTCAACAGTTCGCCTGCAATAATCACGGCGGATGTGGTTCCGTCGCCTGCTTCTTTATCCTGGGTTTTGGCAACTTCGACTAGCATCTTTGCAGCTGGATGCTGAACATCCATCTCGTCAAGGATTGTTCGTCCATCGCTCGTAATTGTGACGTCGCCGAAGCTGTCAACCAGCATCTTATCCATGCCTCTTGGGCCAAGCGCGCTTCGGACGCTTTCAGCTATAACTTTAGCAGCAGTAATGTTATTGTGCTGTGCTTCTCTTCCGCGGCTCCTATCTGCGCCTTCTCTCATAACAAGAATAGGTACTCCGCCAGATTGTGAATTTGACAAATCAAGTGACCTCCAATAATGCGAA
The DNA here is from genome assembly GCA_903901015.1 of Candidatus Bathyarchaeota archaeon. Taxonomy (GTDB): domain Archaea; phylum Thermoproteota; class Bathyarchaeia; order Bathyarchaeales; family Bathycorpusculaceae; genus Bathycorpusculum. The sequence continues at coordinate 95,894 of CAIUPH010000026.1, forward strand.
CAACAACAAAACGTACCTAACAATATAAGTTTTTCCTATTAAAGCCATGCTGAACAAACACTATGCAGACGTTTTCTGCATCATTTAAGGCGTTTTCTGGGCTTCGGTGCGCTTCATTTTTGTGGGGCGGATGGTTCTTTGTTTCTTCGTTAGTAGTTGTAACAGAAAACTTCCTATACCACAACAACCAACAGGTGCAGCGGCAAATTGTGTTTTGTCTTCGGATTGGAATTAGGTTTGCGTTCTGGTTGTACAGGCAAACACAAGTTCGACGGCGGCGCAGAGCATCTGCAATTTTTTTTCTTTAGGCAGGCAATAAGGCAATGATGAAAAGAACTGCTGCTCTAATGACCTGCCCCAGTGACCCTCTACCCCTCTATCGTTTCAACATAGAACCACTAATAGGATCCAAATAGGTTCGTGAAAAATGGTCATCTAAAGTTTTTCTGCGACGAATTCTTTTGCCCAGCCAGTGATGAATTCCACGTTGAGCTTCGTTAAGTAATACAGGGTTTCAAAACTCAAGTTTACCAGCGCTGCAAACGGCGTAAAAATGAACCTTGCAACCACCCGCCGAAATAGCTGAAACAGTTTAAAGTGACCGTAACGCCGATAGGATATGCCGATAGTAACGTAGTTTTTGGATGTGCCCAAATGTGTTGCACCCAGGAAAGGAAGAACTTTCCAAACGTAACCTGTTTTTTGGACGTAGCGTTTGAAGTATTGGTCTTCGCCGAAGAAAAGCTTCGGAGGGTTATAGTTTTCCATGAGTTGCCGTCGAATGATGATGTTGTTGATATGCGGGTTAGTATCCAATTTGCTCAGGTTATACACGGTTCCGACGACTCGTTCGTAGGCTGCAACATGCTTGTTCTTGTGCACTGCAACTGTGCCGATGGCGCCAACCTTGGGCGTAATCGCACTCTTGACTAAGAGGAGCCAGTTCTCTGGCAAAAGCATGTCGTCATCGACCATCGCCACCCACTCCGTCTTAGCCGACAGAACCCCGTTCTTGCGTGCGGTACTCAGCGGTTTCTCATGAGTGTTTATGATTTGCCCCGCGCACGGCATGTGCTTGAGCTGATGCATCAGGGTCGGGTTAGCTTCGTCCCTTGAAGGCACCACAAAATCAACTTTCATGTCTTTGTCGGAGCAGGATGGCATAGGCATAATGTTCGCGTTTGGGTTAAATAGTTTATCGCAACCCTCAAATGCGCTGGGAAAAAGTTACATGTTAAGGATTTTGGCGGCTTTTTGCGCGGCGCGCTTGTTCTTCTTCGTTATCATCCCTTTCTGGATACCGTTGAGGAGTTGCAGAATCATGCCCTGCTTCACATGTTCAACCATCTGCTGCTCGCTGACGTCGGGAAGCCGCATGCAGTTGCCGATTTTAACGTTGTAGGCTGCGATGTCGAATTTTTTGGCGATGTCATGAAGTTTTGAGCCGATGATGGGGTTAGTTATGGACCAGGAAATGTACTCGATTAGATTCTCGCTTAGGCATTTACGCGCAAACTCGAGGGTGTTGTTGACTTCTTGTGGGGTTTCATGTTCGAGTTTGCCGTTTGCTTCCCAAGCGTTGTAGAGCATCAGGAAACCGTAGACTTTGATTCCGTATTTCTTCAGAAGCTCAAGTGTTCGGATGTTGTCGGCTTGCGTTGCGTTCTTGCCTATTCCTTTTAGGACCCTGTCGTTTGCGGATTCAAGGCCGATGTGGACAAGCCATACGTGAATGTCGCTTAGTTTCTGGGATAACTCATCGTTTAACTTGTCTGCCCGCAGGTTACATTGGAACGTCATGCCCTTGAGATGTAGTTTCTCGATTTCAATGCAGACTTCAAGGCACCATTTGATGTCAACGTTAAAAGTGTCTGAGCGCAGGTAGATTTCCCGGATGCCTCTGCCATATAGGTAGTTGATTTCTTCCGCGATGTTTTTTGGTGAACGCTGCCGAACCCAGGGCTTTTCAAGTTTCCAAACGGGGTTTGAGCAGTAAGTGCAGTAGTTTGGGCAGCCGCGGATTGGAAGCAGGTACGCCATGCGTTTCTTTTTGCTGACAGCTATGTCGTAGTTTTCAAAGTCTATCATGTCCCAGGCTGGGAAAAAATCGATGTCTTTTAGGAGCGGTCGGACGCCGTTGTTTTTTTGGAGGTTAACTGTGCCGACCACGTCGGTTACTGGTTGTTTAGCTTGGATTTTTTTGAGTAATTCTGCGGTGGTTTCTTCACCTTCGCCCACGATGCAGATTTCAATTGGGGTGTTTTTGAGGACGTCCTGGGGGTCGATGGTTGGGTGAGCGCCGCCTGCAACCATAAGCATGTCAAGCCTCAGTTCCTTTACTTTCGCGATTGTCTCGAACGATAAGTCTCTTCGGGGTGTGGTGAATGAAATGGCGTAAACGTCAGGCTTAATTTCCCTGACTTTTTCAACGTGCTCTTCCATGGAGAGGAAGGGTTCAAGATAGTAAAATTCTATGTTTGGCAGGCGGGGTTTTGCGTAGCCGATTATATAGAGGATTCCAAGGTTTGGCGATTCAGTAACGGCTTCGCCTTTGGATTCGCGTCCAAATGGTGGGTCAGCAAAAACAACCTTAAGCTTCTTTTGAGTTGGCGTCATGTTTTCTTTGTTCACCGAAATGTAATCCACTACTCACTTTCCATGCAGGCGTATATATTTTGCTACTTTAGCTTTCTTTCTGCGGTTACAGGTAAACTTCATAAACTGCAACAGGGAAATGTAACGCACACTGAATTGAGGCATAATTGAGTTGGCAACCTTCCTTGTAGTTCACCCATACCTTGACATTTACGGTGGCGGCGAACGCGTCTGCCACAACGTAATCAAAACTCTAGTTGCCCACGGGCAAAAAGTTGAATTGTTGACTTTTGATTTTGAAGCAAACAAGTACCGCGATATTGTCGGAGAAGAGTTTCCCAAGGAAGTTGTTGTCCACTCACTCGGCAAACGCATTGAGATTGAGCCGCCCTTTACCATCTACAAAAGACACCGCGCCTTTGTTAAACTGCTAAAAAAATACAAAAACCAATTAGAATACGATTATTTGTTTTCCACACAATCTTCATCGCCATTTGAACCAGTTTTCTTAAACAAAGCCAAAAAAAACATAGCCTACGTTCACTTCCCAGAAATACACTACGACTACGCTCGCTCTGGGCTGAAGAGGCGGCTTTATCTATGGCTGTTTAAGCGGTGGGTTGAGCAGGGCATAGATAAGCTGGATTTGGTTTTTTGTAATAGCAACTACACTAAAGAAAAAATTATGCATTATTGGACAAGCCATGGTGTAAAAGAGCCAATCGTTGTTTATCCCCCAGTTAACCTAGAGACGTTTTGGTCTGACAAGCCGTTGGCAAAACGCCGCAAAAGAGTAACCTATGTTGCTCGCTTTATTCCAGTAAAAAGACATGAAATAATGAAAAGGTTAGCTGCTGATTTACCTGCCTACGAGTTTGTAAGCGTCGGTGGATTAATCGATGCAGAAAAAGCATGGTTTAGCAAATTCACAGAAAATCTGCCGCCGAATTATTCTGTTAAGACAAACTTGCCTGGACCAGAGATGCTTAAAGTTTTGCATGATTCCCGAATTTATGTTCATTTGATGGAGGGAGAACATTTCGGCATAGCCCCTGTTGAAGGCTTAGCAAGCGGATGTGTTACAATAGTTCATAACAGTGGAGGCATGAAAGAGTTTATCCCTGACGAGTTCAGATGGGAAACCTACGATGACTTACAGCAGAAGATTGTCAGGTTCATGGAAGATGAAAATGCAAGTGCAAATTGGGAATGCAACCGCCAACTGCTATGGAGCAAAATTTCCGTTCTTAATCCTGAAACGTTCCAAAATAAAATATGGTCTCAAATACAGGAACTTTCAAAAGAATGAAGAGGAAACTTGTAACACTATGTTTATGGCGATGTTGGTATGAGCAAAGAAGAGAAGTTGAAAGCTGAACCCATTGAAGTCAAATTCGGGTTTTCAGAGAGAAAACATCTGCCCGTTGTAAAAGTTGGAACAGTTTCGTATCCGCTGTGGAAATATAGGTACGCCAAAAGAATCGGGAAAATGGTGGCTGCCCTATGCCTTGATGAATGGGGAAAAGCAATTATTTATTCGGAACTTGACCAATTTGAAAAATATTATTTGCCGCCCTTTCCATTGAAGAATAAGACCGTCTTGGATTTGGGCGCTTGCTGTGGTGAGACAGCTTATTTCTACCTTCAACATGGAGCCAAAAAAGTCATCTGTGTCGAACCCGACCCAACGCGAGCAAAACTAATTCTCCAAAATAAACAAAATCTAAATCTAAACATAGAACTAATCAACGAATTTTTCGTTCCAAAACATCTCTTGCTAGACCATGACTTCATTAAATGTGATATTGAAGGGCATGAAATTGATTTGATTCCATCTGCCAAAGAACTGAAACCTTGCATTGTTGAAGCTCATGGACTAAATATTCGGGAGCAATTTGAGAAGATCGGTTTCCATGTAGTGTTTCGCCAGAAGAATGGTCTCTTCTTGATGACAAATTATTCTTAACATAAACGTGTGATTTGCGGAACCCAGAGGGTTTATAACTAAAACAGCGTTTTCTTAGTTGGCAACTGAACGAGCAATGATAAAGCTAAGAATCGACGTTGACTATCCGTACCCCTCAAGGGCTAAAAGCTTTCTGTATGTAGCCCTGCGAATAAAAAAAAGAAAAAGCAAAGACTACCTGAAAAACGCACGCATCATTGCAAGGATGATTAACGAATCGCCAAAAGAGGTTAAGGCTTACTGGTTCTTTACCCCCTACACTATCCCTGACAAGAACCTGCTTGATTTGTTAAATCCAGAAAAGCACGAGGTAGCGCTTCATGTGGCAAATGACGCCATGAAAGAATGGAAAGTTTTGGAAAAGGAAACCAACCGCAAAATAGAGAACTACACCATTCATGGCACTAAACGAATATTCACTAGAATCCTTTGGGGTCGCAAAATAACCGAAAGCCAAACCAAGATACCAAACGATTTTCCTTTAAAATCGTTCCATGACTTCGAAACATACGGTTTAGATGCCGTGTGCTTCCACGCCAGTAAAGATGATGCCCAAAAGGCAACAAAAGACTGGATTAACGCCGGCTTTGTCATTTCCATGCATCCTGAATGGCTCTTTCATGGGAGCAAAAGAAGTCGAAGGGGTGCGCTCTATGAATCACTAAAAAGCGTTTTGGAAGTGGACCCTGAACTCGATACGATAAGCGTGAGTGAGAGGGTTGGAATTAGAATCGCTCGCGACTTTCGAGAGTACGAAAAAAGTGTCAAGCCAACCGACGATTTGATTTTTAAGCTTGACTCAAGGGATATGGACATTTTTACTTTTGTTGAACGGAAATGGTGTTGCCCCATCGCTAATCCGCCGAGCCCTTGGTCAAGAACCGACGACAACATCGGGTTGCTTGAAATAAAAGACTGCGAAAGCTGGTGGAGTGTAATCGGAAAGAAAACGCGCAACATGGTGCGCAAAGCGGAGAAAAGCGGCGTAAACGTTACCGTTGTCGACCCAAGTGACAAGTTAGCTCAAGGCATTTGGAAAATCTATAATGAAACCCCAATTCGGCAGGACCGGGCTTTTTCCCACTACGGCGAATCGCTTGAAACTGTAACGGGCAACATGTATGCAGCTAAAACATCCACCTTCATTGCGGCAAACATAGGTGATGAACTTGTCGGATTCATCCAAATACTTTACGGTGACGACATAGCCATAGTTTCAAACATACTCACGATGCTGAAGCACTGGGATAAATCCGTAAACAACGCCATGATTGCAAAAGCGGTTGAAGTCTGCGCATCCAACGGCAACCGATGGCTCATGTACGGAAGAATAGGCAACCACCCTTCACTCGACAAGTTCAAGGAAAACAACGGGTTCGTCAAGTACCCTATATCCCGTTACTACATACCAATCACGGGAAAAGGAAGAGTGGCTATACGCTTGAGCTTGCATAAGGAACTCAAAGACGCGTTGCCCCAGTCCATAAAGGACCCAATTATTCCCATATTTAACTGGGTCAGCAGGAACAAGATGCGGTTAAAACTTGCACGCCGCAAATAAACAGCCTCCAAGCAAGAGGTAACAGCATTAGACGTTAAGGGAAATCTTGATTAAACCTAAACGCTCAATTCTAAAAAGGACGACGTAACATGGCAAAATTCCTGGTTATTCACCCAAACATGGACATTTACGGCGGAGGCGAACGCGTATGCCATCACATCATCAAAGCACTCGTCGCCCAAGGACACCAAGTGGAGTTGCTGGCGTTTGATTTTGACCAAACTCGCTACAGCGAAATCATGGGTGAAAAACTACCCGAAAAGATAACCGTCCACACACTAGGAAACAGAGCCACTGTGGAAGCGAACCCGCCATTATCCGTTTACAAAAGACGCCAAAATATCCTAAAACTTCTAAAAAAGTACAAAGCCACTGTCGATTACGATTATACGTTTAGCACACAAACCTTCTCAGCGTTCGAAGCTACACTTTTAGAAAAAGCAAAAAAAAACATTGCCTATGTGCACTTTCCCGAAATCCACTATGACTACGAACACGCCAAACGAAGCAAAAGATTGTACCTGTGGCTATACAAGAAGTTGCTTGAAAAAGATATCGGTAAACTGGCCTTGGTGTTCTGCAACAGCAACTATACTAAAGCCATGACAGAAAAGTACTGGAGCAGGTTCGGAATCCAAAATCCCGTGGTTGCTTATCCTCCTGTTGAAGAGCGTTTCTGGTCTGATAAACCGTTAAACCAGAGAGCCAAGCAAGTATTGTATGTTGGTCGTTTGGTTCCTCAGAAACGGCATGAGCTAATGAAGAAATTAGCTGTCGACTTTCCCCAGTTTGAATTTGTAAGCGCCGGTTTGTTGAGAGATAGCGAGCAATCATGGTTTGAGGACTTTTCAAAAGACCTACCAACCAACTACACCGTTAAACCAAACCTGCCTGAAGAAGAATTAATCAAGCTTTTTGAGGATTCGCGAATCTACTGCCACTTGATGGAAGGAGAACATTTTGGCATTGCTCCGATGGAGGCGCTGGCAAGCGGATGCATAACGCTCGTTCATAACAGCGGGGGAAGCGGAGAATTTATCCCCGAGGAATTTCGATGGAGCACTTTTGAAGATTTAAAGGAAAAAATAGCCCGATTGGCAGAGTCGACTGATGAATATGCTCTTTGGAACAAGAAAAAGGGGGAACTGCGAGACAAGATATCGGTCCTAAAGCCTGAGAGTTTTGAAGAGCAAATATCAACCAGTATAGCAAATTTGATACAGAATCTGAAAACTTGAAATTTTAGAGCCGAAAGCAAAGCTATAGTGGCAGTATTATAGAATTGCGATTGAAGGCTCGCGGTATTTTTCCGCTACCTGATTAAGGATGGCAAAATAATTTTGAGTTGACTTACCTCCAGCAAAAGGATCCGTTTTCTGAAAACAGTTCATTTTAGAAAGAACGCTAAAACGTTCTTTTAAAGGCCAATATTGAGTATTGTTCAGATATAGCTCGCTCTCTATCTATTTTGAAGATAGCTTGCTCAAATTTCCTCAGGATAATTCGTCTGATTTCGGGCGAATGAACTTCAATCATATAGTAAGCAACTTTCTGCAAAATTTCGGCTGGAACATTTGCTAAACATTCTTCAGCACCCTCACAATCAAATTTTGCGATTTCTGCCCCACTTTCAGCTATAACTTTTGAAACATCAGTAATTTTTATTTCGATATGGTTTGGTCCTTCGTCCAAAAGTCCGAAGCCTGGATCTTTTTCGCCATAGTGGATTATTTTTGTTCCATCTTTATCTCCAATGCCGGAATTGTGAATTTCAGCGTCAATATGATTGAGCTCAACATTTTTTTTGATTACCTCTATGTGTTCCCCAACGGGTTCGTAAATGATGACTTTTTTTGCACCCTTGGACCAAAAATAAGCGGCTGATTCGCCTTCAAATCCTCCAACATCTAGCACGACTTTACCTTTACAGTCGCATACATAGTCGCCTCTTCGTATTTCTTGGATGCAGTATAATATTGCTAAGGAGCCAAATAGTTCAATCTCACTGTTTTTTAAATGGTATAACCCGTTTTCTTGGTGAACGGCAAAGGGTGCCATTAAATCAAAAATCATGGGTAATATTGCGTAAGAAGACGTTACGTCGCTTCTTTCATCCACTATTCTAAACGTATCGTCGTCTAATTGTGTTACGATGTACTTCTTTAGAAACGCGAAATTGTCGCGAAATACCCTATATTGAGGATATGTCAGGCAATAAGTTGACTTGTTCTTAAAAGTGACTGGTCGTCTGATCTTGGACCTTTTCAAGGATAATACGGCGAGAGGGTTACGAGTAACTGTCAGCATTCTCCAAATTACTCCTATTTTCGCCAACTTTTCACCCTTCTTTACTGCATAAGAGATATGTTTAGTATGTTAAGTTTTAGTCTTGCTGTCAATGTTTACTGTTTTTTCTGGGGGGGTCTTTTGAGGGAGTACTCGATTGTTTTATCAAATCCTCGGTTGATATTAACCGCTGGACATTATGAGAGATAATTTTATTACTTTAGTTTCTGCATCTTTATCTTATTTGTTGCAGAGGGCTTGATAAGTGAGAATCGCGATGCTTCATCCTTCGCTTACTTTGCGTGGCGGCGCTGAAAGGCAGCTACTAATCTTAGCTATAGAATTAGAACGGATGGGGCATGAAGTTGAAATTTTCACATGTGCAATCAATGATAACTGCTACCCTGAACTGACCCGACAGCTCACAATAAATAGGGTAAAAACCCCCGACACAGGTTCGTTCCAAAATATAAATCAAAAAAGAACGTTGTCTTCACGGTTAGCTGGAAGATTCAAAGGCTACACATCCGATTTACCGTCCATGATTGCGCTGGGGAAAAAAATACCTAAAGGTTTCGACGTAATTAATAATCAGAATTCTCCAACCCAGTGGGCGGCATTCTTTGCTAAAAGAAAACTGGACGCTCCGATTGTTTGGAACTGTAACGAGCCGCCATTTTACTATTCAGATCCAAAACAAAGAAGAGGTTTAGGAAAAATCAATCTGCCCCTATACGAAGGATTCGATAAAATCGCCGTTGACTACATTGACAGTATAGTTTCAGTTTCTTTAGTTGACAGCAGACGCATCGAAAAAGCCTATGGCAGGTCATCCAAAATAGTTCGCCCCGGCGTCACCACTGAATTGCTTCTTAAAGCGTCAGGTAAAGAACTACGGATAAAGTATGGGCTCGAAAACAGTTTTGTTCTTCTTCAAGTAGGCAATATTGCACGCGACAAACGGCAATGCGATTCATTGATTGCACTGCATTATCTATCCAAAAAGCATGATAATGTAAGGTTGATTTTAGTCGGTCAAGGTCCAAGAGATGAACTTATGGCCTTAAGCAGAAAATTGGGTGTCGACAAGAAGGTTCTGTTTTTGCAAAATTGCTCTGATGAGGAATTAGCACAAGTGTATGCTGCATGTGATGCATTTGTTTTTCCGGCGCAGATAACGTGGGGATTAGTAGTCATAGAGGCTATGGTGGCATCTAAACCCGTGTTAGTCTCGAGAGAAGCTGGGTCTTCAGAGATTATTCAAGAGGGTCAAAACGGATTTGTTATAGAGGAACCTTACACTAAAAATATGGCTGCAAAAATTGAGAAGTTGATAACGGACCCCGACCTGCGAAGGAGAATAGGAAATAACGCCTACGAGTACACCAAAGAAAACTTATCTTGGGAAATCTACGCAAAAAACATGGAAACTGTTTTCGAAAAAACAATAGCCAATTTTAGAAAAAGCAAATTAAGGCAATTCTCTTTTATTTCTTAAAGGTCCCTAATTGAATCTAAAACTTCGTCTCTAACATGGTAATTTTTTAGTGAAGCATCTGCGATTAAGTCCCTGACTATTCTTGGGTGCTCATTCAATGCAACTGTTCCAAGAGCAGTGGGGCAATTGAAACCTAATTCTTTTCTGCGTATCTCAGCAGCTTTTTTCCAGAACGACGCAGGGTCATCTGAATGATTTTTGAGGGCTTCCATATCTTTTCTGAGGTTTTCAAGACCAAACATGTCAATGTGTTTTTGGCATTTTTCGAGATAATCGATGGGAAAAAGAGACCAGTATCTGTAAATGGGCTTTGGAAGATAGATGGCCTTCGACAAAGGAGATGAAATAGAATTGGCATAGGTCCATTCGATGCCCTTATAAATGTACTGTAGCATTCTTCTTGGGTGTCTGAGGCCTCTGCGGGTTTCTGATTTTGTGAATGATTTGCTTGGACCAAGCGTCCACGCATCCACCACAGCGACTATGTCCTTATTGTTTTTTGAGAATCTTAATCGGAAATCTTCGTAGAACCGGTAGTCCTTTACTAGATGGACAAAAGGTAAACTGAAAGTGTTAACGTCTGGGCGTGTTTCAGGGAGCGCTCTGAGGAATTCTACGTCGTCTTCATGGATGATTTCGTTTGCTTGTATGGAAAAAATGTAGTCGTAACTGCATTTGGCTCTGATTACGTTGGTTACTTCTGTGATGACACTGTATTTTTTTTCGCTGGGCCATTGCTGCCTGATGACCTTGACTTTCTTGTTTAACGATGCGATTTTCTCAACCACTTCAAAAGTGCCGTCTGACGAGTAACCCTCGCCGATTAAAAATTCATCGCATACAGGTAAACATGCGGCTATCGACTCCACAAAAGGGTACCCAGTTTTCAAGACGTTTTTCAGCACCATGAAGCCGGAAATCATAAATGGCCACTGGAAAAAGGTTCAGGGCAGAACTTATTAATTTACTTATAGGTAAGGTGTTTATGGCATTGTATACTGTGGAGGCGGCGTTCAGATGAAGATCGGTGTAACAGCGCCAGTTTACGTGAACAACGAAGAACACAAGAAATACCTTGATTTGACAACTAAATCCATTGTTTCTTCAAAACACGAAATCGTTTGGGTGCCCTGCGAAAACTACGTTAACCCCACTTTTCAACCGCTTGTTTATGTCTTCGGCCATCCACCAAGCGAGACCAGAATCCTTAATCCAGAGGGAAAACAGAGCGTTTCTCACGCGTGGAATCTGGGCATCGAAGAAGGCAATATGGCAGGATGCGATTACATCTTGGTAATCAACACGGACATTGTGTTCAAAAGCAACACAATCGACAGATTGGTTGATTTTGCCCAGAAACATCCTGAAGCCGTAATGTGGACGGGCACCGAATGTGAAGACCTACCAAGCTTAGAGTCGTGCCCCGAAAACGAGAACATAACCATGAACCCGCATTATTCATGTTTCCTGGTTAAACACGACTTTTTCAGCCATGTGGGGAACTTCGACGAAAATTTTGCGCCGTCATACTGCGAAGACGTAGACATGTACACGCGGCTGTTGCTTTCAGAAAAAAAAGCTTACAAGTACGGCGGCGCCCGATTCTACCATTTCGGCTCGCGGACCATAAAATCCGATGAAGCTCTCCTGAAAAATAATTCGAGAACTCACAGCAGATGTCAGCTTTATTTTTCTGAGAAATGGGGTTCTCCCATGATTGAGGATGTTGAGAAGATTAAGACAGTTTTTTTTAAGCATCCCTACAATGAAGCGGATAAACCATTGAGTTACTGGAGGCCCCCCCAAAACTCGGGGAAGTTGAGGGATGCTCTTCCTTTGTCTGTTCAGTTTTCGTTTGTTTCATTCTTGAATTGGATGAAACGAACTAAAAACCGAGTTAAACCACACCGAAATTGAAGTTGCTAAAGCAGAAGAGCTACTAAAAGCTCATTTAGTTCCTGCTTGTTCTTGACTCCTCTAAAGATTGCTTTGCCCGTGGAGTATACGCGGAATGATTGGCCTTGGAAGGTTAACTCGAAAATTATCCCAGCAATCTTGTTCTTGAGGGTGGCTTTTTTCAGGATGTTGGAGATTGCCTCGTCCTTCTTCTCGTACTTGAACACTACTATAACGTCGCTTTCTGCCCCACATGTTCCCTCGATTCGAGACACGTAATCGTCGACTGTGGCCATTAGAGCTGCTCAAACTCCTTCAAGACTTCAAGGAAACGGTCCACTTCTTGCTGCGTGTTGTAGATGTAGAAGCTTGCGCGGGCTGAGGATTCCAGCTTGAAAATCTCGTGAAGCGGCTGAGCACAGTGGTATCCGCTGCGCATCATGACGCCGTAGTTGTCGAAGAACAATGCAACGTCGTGCGAAGACAAGCCTTTTACGCCGAAGGGTATGATTCCCAGTTTCTTTGAAAGGTCGCTTGGACCGTAAACGGTTACTTTGCTGCATTCCTTCATGCGCTCGGAAGCGTACTTAGTTAATTCTTTCTCATGGCTCAAAACGTTGTCCATGCCTAAAGCTTCAAGGTACTTGACAGCTGCTCCCAAGCCGATTGCGCCGCCGATGTTCGGGGTGCCAGCCTCAAATTTCCATGGTAACTCATTCCATGAGACGCTGCATTGGCCTTGGCTAACGGAGACTTCCTTTATCATTTCGCCGCCGCCCATGAATGGAGGCATCTTTTCAAGCACTTCTTTCTTGCCGTAGAATACTCCGATGCCTGTGGGGGCGAGCATTTTGTGTCCTGAAAAAGCAAGAAAATCCATGTCTAAATCTTGAACGTTGACCTTCATGTGGGGCATTGATTGGGCGCCGTCGACAAGCATCAAGGCGCCGTTGTCATGCGCTACTTTGCCGATGCGTTTAACGTCGTTGATTACGCCTGTAACGTTTGAAACATGGCTTAGGCAGGCTATCTTTGTTTTTTTGGAGATTTTGCTTTCAAAGTCGTCGTAGTCCAGTGTGCCGTCGGGGTGGACGTTGGCGTATTTGATTGTGAAGCCCTTTATTTTGGCGGTGATTTCCCAGGGAACGATGTTGCTGTGGTGCTCCATGAGCGAAACCAGAACCTCATCACCCTTGCCAAGATTGCTTAGTCCCCATGAATAAGCCACCAAGTTGATGGCTTCCGTTGTGCCCCTGACAAAAACGACTTCGCTGGAGCTTTTGGCGTTGATGAATTTAGCGATGGTTTCGCGGGATGTCTCGTAGAGGTCGGTTGCTTCCAGTGAGAGGGTGTGGACGGCTCGGTGGACGTTGCCGTTGTGGTTTTCGTAGAAGTCCGTTACGGCGTCGATGACTTGGCGTGGTTTCTGGGTGGTTGCAGCGTTGTCAAAGTAGATTAGGGGGCTGCCGTTTATTTTCCGATTCAGGATTGGAAAGTCTTGTCGTGGGGCTATGGCATCTATGATTTTTTTTCTGCCTCAGGTTTTAGCCTCTTAGAGAGTGTCTTTGCCAGTTCTTCCTCTTCTAATGCTTGTTTTTCTTCGAATGTGTGTTCTTTAGGCAGCCAGCTTGGTGCTTCGACATTTCTCTGTGTGAAATACTGTCGGATGGCACGTTTCAAGGCACCGACTGCGAGGACTCCGCAGTGGAATTTAACGTCAGGTAACCCGCCGATTTCCTCCACCACACGTTTCCACGTGATGTCATTCCACGCAGCTTCCAAACTCATGCACTTTATCATTTCAGTGACGATGCTGGAGGTGGCGATGTTGGCGGCGCAGCCGTAGCTTTCAAACTGCGCTTTCTCAATGATGTCTTTGTCGCTGATTTTCAAATAGAAAGTTATCATGTCTCCGCAGGCAGGGTTTCCTGCAACGGCGACGACTGTGGCATCTTCCATTTTGCCAAGGTTCTTTGGGTTACGGAATAAATCCATGATTTTTGGGTTATACGGTAAGGGCATACGTGACATTTTTAATCTACTCCTGTTGAGCCAACTATCCCTCTGATACGGTTGACAGCTGTAGGTAGAACCTTCAGAACGTAAGCTATATCTTCTTCTGTGTGGGCGCGAGTGACTTTCATGAGTATGCTGCCGTGTGCTTCACTGTAGTGGCGTCCGATAGCGACGAGCACGTGGCTGGGCTGCAAAAGTCTTCTGCTGCATGCGCTTCCGCTTGAAACGTAGACGCCGCTAAGACTCAGCTCGATTGTTAATGCTTCGCCTTCTGCGCGGAGTATGCTTACGTTTGCGTTGTCTGGAGAGCGTTTGTCGCCTTTTGGACCGTTAAAGCGCAAGTCATCAAGCTCGTTGAATATGCCGTCGACAAGTTTGTCGCGCAGCGTTCGCATCTTGGTGGTGTTTGCTTCAAAGTTCTCGAAAGCAAGCTCGGAAGCCTTGGTGAAGCCGACGATTAACGGGGTGTTTTCGACGCCTGGCCAAAGTTTTTGTGTGCCAATTTGCCCTTCGAGGATGCGCTCCATGTTTATGCCGCTTTTAAGGTACATTGCGCCCATACCTCTTGGACCCTGAATCTTGTAGCTGCTAAGGGTGGCTAAGTCCACGTTTAGGTTCTGCACGTTTAAGGGGATTCTGCCGTATGCGTCTGAAGCGTCGGTGTGGAAGAGGGCGTGTGGGTTTTTGGCTTTAACGATGTCCACGGCTTCCTTGATGGGCTGGATTGTGCCGACCTCGTTGTTTACCGATGAGATGCTGACCAGTATGGTTTCGCTGTCGACTGCTTCTTTGAGTTTCTCCAGATTAACGAAGCCTTCGTTGTTGACTGGGATTTTCTGGGTTGTGAAACCGTATTTCTGCATCATCTCGGCTACTTGGAGCACGTTGATGGGTTCGATTTCTGAGATTACGATTTTTTTGCCCTTGCCTTTCTGTGCAAAGCATGAGCCCATTATGGCTTGGTTGTTGGCTTCGGTTTCGCTTGGGGTGAAAGTGATTTCTTCAAGGTTTTTGGCGCCTATGTATTTGCTGATTTTTTTGAAGCTGTTCATTATGACTTCGAACGCTTCCCAGCCGGGTTTGTGGGTTAGCGTGGGGTTGCCGTAGGCGGTCTTGTTGAAGTAAGGCAGCATCGCATCCACCACTTCCTGTGGGACGATGCAGGAGTTTTCGTTGTCTAAGTAAACCTCATGTTTTATGCCCTCGTGCAGTTTGAGGAGCGCTTTTACGTTTTCAACCATACAGTATCCTACCTGAATTTTTTGGGACAGATAAACTCGTTCTATCCTTGCTAGTATCTAGTTCAAGTAAAAAAACCTAACCGCGGCAAGCCTTCCCAACTCGCATTTTTCTAAAGTTAATTTCTGTCTTTAAAAAAAGATTTGAACAGAAAAACTGTGTCTCCATTGTAGTTTAAAGATTTACATGGAAAGAATATCAAATTTCTAAACAAATGGCTGTGAATTAAACTAAATTTAAATAGAACTTAAGAAAATAGAGGCGCTTGGGGATGTTATACGGCTGCAATGTTTGAAATAAGAAATACAATGAACGGCAAATTCTACTGGAGATTCAAAGCAATCAACGGCGAATTAGTTGCAACAAGCGAGGTTTACGAGACAAAACAGGACTGCAAAAACGGCATAGACTGCATCATGAGCAACGCGGTTTTTGCCGCTATCCGCGACCAAACCGTCTAAGCCCTTCATTTTTCTTTTTTTCCAGACCCAGAAGTTTAACATTGTTTTTTCAATTTCTGAGTTAAACATCGGGCGAAAAAACCTTCAAGTTACAAAAAAACTCTAATAACCCATCCAAAACCATACTATCCAACAACCAAATTATTGGCGAATACCTTGAAGATTGCAGAGTTATCCGTGCCCGAATCCGTCAAAGAAGTCCTGCTTGGCTTGGGAATATCCGAGTTGTTTCCGCCTCAGGAAGACTGCATACTGGCAGGAGTGCTCGATGGCAAAAACATCGTTTTAGCCAGCCCGACAGCTTCAGGCAAGACGTTGATTGCGGAGCTCTGCGCGCTCAAACATGTATTGGAGAGAGGGGGCAAAGTCATCTACCTCTCACCGTTGCGGGCTTTGGCAAGCGAGAAGTTTGAGGAATTCAAAAAATACTGCACCATCAAAAAGCCAGATGGAAGAGAAGTTTCGGTGGGCATCAGCACGGGCGACTTTGACAGCGCCGACAACTGGCTTGAACGATACGATGTCATCATAACTACAAACGAGAAAGCCGACTCGCTGCTGCGTCACCGCGCCAAATGGATGGACACCATTTCGTTGGTTGTTGCCGACGAAATTCACCTGTTAAACGACGGCGGACGCGGACCAACCTTAGAAATCGTGTTGGCAAGACTCATGCAGGTTAACCCCCTTATCCAGATTTTAGCGTTAAGCGCCACCATCAACAACGTGGATGAAATCGCAGGTTGGCTCAACGCCAAATACATCGTGACCGAATGGCGTCCCATAAATCTCAAAGAAGGCGTCATGCTTCAAGCTGAAGTCCAATACAAAGATGGTTCCTCAAGGAAGGTGGAACAAGAAACCCACTTTACCATCATAAACATGGTTTTAGACACCCTCAAGAACGGTGGGCAAGCGTTGATTTTTGCTTCCACACGGCGCAACGCGGTTTCAGCGGCTAAAACCGTTGCAACTCACATGGATAAGGCGCTTTACCCGAAATCGGGTTCAAAACTGGTTAAACGTTCGTTAGAGGAGAAAACACGCAAGGTTCTCGATGAAGAAGCTAAGAAAATCCTCGATGCAGGCGAACGAACAGGTTTGAGCGAGGAACTTGCCGATTTGGTTCGCTGCGCCACGGCATATCACCATGCAGGGCTGTCGGGGGCTCACCGCAAAATAATCGAAGACGCATTCAAAGACCGAAAAATCAAGGTTTTAACCGCCACCCCAACGCTGGCATGGGGCGTCAACTTGCCCGCACGCACAGTCATAATCCAAGATTACCGCCGCTTCGAAGCTGGACTTGGCAACTACCCCATAAGCGTCCTGGATTACAAGCAGATGGCAGGGCGGGCGGGAAGACCAAAATACGACAAATTCGGCGAATCCGTACTCATCGCAAAAACAGCCGACGAAGCCGACTTCCTCATGGAAAACTATGTGATGGCGAAAACCGAGAAAATCTGGTCCCGCCTCGCAGTCGAAAAAATCATCCGCACCCACGTGCTCTCAACGATAGCTTCAGGCTACGCAGACACAGAGCAGGGTATCTACGAGTTTTTCGGAAAAACCTTCTACGCTTACCAATTCGACGTGAAAGCCATCAAAAGCGTCATAGACAAAATCCTGCGTTTCCTCGATGAAGAAGACATGATCTGCGTTGCAGGCAACCGCCTCTTAGCCACTAAATTCGGCAAGCGCATAAGCGAACTCTACATCGACCCCCTCTCTGGCGTAATCATCAGGGATGCCTTGCAGAGTAAACCCCCGATTCTAACTGAGTTCAGTCTGCTGCATTTAGTTTCGCATACACCCGACATGGGTCCGATAATGCGCCCCTACCAGCGTGAAATGGAGCAGTTAACCATTCAAACTGAAAATCACATGCAAGAATTATTCACCGACCCCCCAGACCAACTGCGTGACCACATCGGCTACGCAGAATTCCTAGGCGAAGTCAAAACCGCCATGGTTATGAACAACTGGATAGAGGAGTTGCCCGAGGAAAAAATCATCGAACGCTTCAGTGTTCAGCCCGGAGACCTATATCGAACCGTTGAAACCGCCAAGTGGCTCCTCCACGCCATAGACGAGTTGTCGCCTGTTGTAGCTAAAAACAAGGAAGTCCCAGCGTTAAGCCACGAACTCGTTGAACGCGTTTCCAAAGGCATCAAGAGGGAGCTGTTGCCCATTGTGGCGTTGGAGGGCGTTGGCAGAGTCCGCGGGCGCATCATATTCAACGCAGGATATCAAACGATTCCAGACCTCAAGCACGCCTCGATAGAAGAACTCACCAACCTGCCATCCGTGGGTCCAAGGTTAGCCAAGAAAATCAAGGAGCAGGTCGGCGGCTTCGTCAAAAAAGAAGAATGGGCAGATTTAGGAAAAGCCCCTGAAGGAACGCCGCAGAAAGGCTTGTTTGAGTTTTAAGCTCCCTTTGCAAAGCGCTCAGCTTGCTTAACCGCGGTGCCCAAGTAGTTTTTGGGGTCGAGTGCGTGGTCGATTTCTTTTTCGCTGAGTTTGCTGCACATGAATTTGTCTTCCATGAGCACCTGCTTGAAGTCTTTTTTGTCAAGTGCGCTCTGGATGGTTAGTTTTCTTAGCATTTCGTGGGCGTCTTGCCTGTTTACGCCTTTCTTTGCCAGCGCCATCATCACTGACTCCGACATTGCGCGTCCCTGAGTCAACGACAGGTTAGCGAGCATGCGTTCGCTGTCAACGCGCAGGTTCGCGACGATGTTGCACATAAGATTGAGGATGTAGTCGAGCAGTATGTTTGATTCTGGGAGGATGAAGCGTTCGGCTGAGGACTGGGTTAAGTCGCGTTCGTGCCATGTAACCATGTCTTCCAAGGCTGGAGTGCTGAGGCTGCGGACGATTCGGGCTAAACCGCACACGCGCTCGCAGGTTTCAGGATTCTGCTTGTGAGGCATTGTGGAGCTGCCGACTTGTTTTTTTG
The DNA here is from genome assembly GCA_903901015.1 of Candidatus Bathyarchaeota archaeon. Lineage (GTDB taxonomy): Archaea > Thermoproteota > Bathyarchaeia > Bathyarchaeales > Bathycorpusculaceae > Bathycorpusculum. The sequence goes on from CAIUPH010000026.1 coordinate 114,374, forward strand.
CTTCAAACGACTCGAAGAGCTCGGCGATTTCGGGGCGCTGGAGCTCGCGGATTTCAGTTGCGAAATTCTCAAGTGACGAAGCCACTGACGCGTAGATGCAGATGAGTTCTGCGTAGCGGTCTCTTTGTACGATTTGCGTGGAGATTTCAGCCGCTTGGAGTCCGAGCCGCTTCATGACGAGTTGCTGAATCTGCTCGGCGTGCTCCCCCAAACCTGCTTGTGTGCCGACGGCGCCGCTTATTTTGCCGACTAAAACCCGTTTTTTGCATTCTTCTATGCGTTCTATGTGCCTGTTGATTTCGTATCCCCAGACGGCGAACTTGAAGCCCAACGTGATGGGTAAAGCGTGTTGCCCGTGAGTTCGCCCTATCATGACGGTATCTTTGTGGAGAAGCGCTTGTTTTTGCAAAATAACCTTGAATTCAACGAGCCTTTTCTCGATGACGCCCAGCGCGTCTTTGAGTTGGAGAGCATTGGCTGTGTCCACGATGTCATAGCTCGTTGCCCCGAGGTGAACGTAGGCGCCGCTTTCCCCGCAAACCTCACTGAGCACGCGTACCAACGAGGCAATGTCATGTTTAATTTCCTTCTCAATCTCCTTCACCCGCTCAACCTTCACGTATTTTGTTGAAGCCATCGACGCGATTTTCTCCGCATCCTTCAATGGAATGTTTCCCACTTGAGCATGTGCCAACGCTAGCGCAGCTTCAACATTCAAGAGTTTTTGGACGCGGGTTTCTTCATCGAAGATTTTAAGCATTTCTGGCGTACCATAACGACCAGTGTCGATTGGAAGGATAGGCAAGACTGTGTAACCTCAAAGAGGGATATGCAGATTAAACATTAATGTTTTACCAATACACTAACACAGGATAATTAGTCTAGGTGTGGAACGATGAGAGTTACTGTTGCAATGGTAGATAAGAACGACGATAGCACGGTTGAGCGAGTTCTTGACGTGCTGAATTCTTTTGATTTATGGATGCCTTCGCATTTTGGCTTGATTACCCCAAAGAAATGCGTGTTTGAAAAAAACGTTGAAATCATCAAGAAACAGGGCTTAAAATCATCTGCCGCCGCAGGCTACGTTACCTCAAAATCCAGGTCAACCAGCGACTACGATCACCTGCAACTGGATGACGCGGCATTGCTGTTTGAAGGCAGAATTTATTCATCCATACCCGAATCCTCTGTTACCCAGCAGGTAGCGAAAGACCCATCGCACTGCGAAGCCACATTGCAAACACTCATGGAGCATGCAGACGGCGATTACGCGTTATTCATGGTTAAAAACGGCTGGGTTGTCGCGGGAAGAGACCCGATTGGCGTTCAGCCGCTGTATTTTGGCGAAAACAGAGACATCGCTGCCTTCGCCACGAACAAAAAAGCCCTCTGGAAACTCGGATTAGAAACTCCCAAGTCGTTTCCACCGGGGAATTTGGGATTTGTGAACAAGGAAGGCTTCAAATTCAAACCCGTCAAAACTTTAGCTTACCTGGAACCTGAGAAAATAACGTTGGATAAGGCTGCAAAACAGCTTCAAGTACTCCTCGAAGAATCCATCAAGCGCCGGGTGCATGGCTTAAAAGAGGTCGCCGTCGCGTTTTCAGGAGGCTTAGACAGCAGCACAGTAGCTTTTTTCGCCAACAAATGCGGCGTCAAAGTCAACTTGATGCATGTAAGCTTGGAGAATCAACCTGAAACGGAAGAGGCAATTAGTGCTGCTGAACAGCTGGATTTGCCTTTGCAGGTGGATTTGTTCAAAGACTCCGACGTGGAAGCGGTGTTGCCCCAAGTTGTGGATTTAATCGAGGAGCCCGACCCGATTAAAGCAAGCATAGGGGTGCCGTTTTTCTGGGCATCTCAAAAAGCTGCGGAAGCCAACTTTAAAGTGGTGTTAGCTGGTCAGGGCGCAGACGAACTCTTCGGCGGCTACCAACGGTACGTCACCGAATATTGCAAGGACGGCGTTGAAGTGGTTAGAAAAACGATGTTTGGCGACGTTTTGAGGATTCATGAGAGCAACCTTGAGCGGGACCTGAAAATCACTGGTTTCCACGATGTTGAGTTGCGGGTGCCGTTTGGGTCGTTTGATTTGGCTGAGTTTGCGCTTGGTTTGCCAATTGAGTTGAAAATCGAGTGTAAACCTGACACATTGCGAAAACTGGTGCTGAGAAAGATGGCGCTGGAAGCTGGTTTGCCCACGTCGATTGCGGATAAACCCAAGAAAGCGGTGCAGTACTCCACGGGCATAAGTGATGCAGTGAAGCGGATAGCAAAAGCTCACGACAAAACCGTCGGCGAATACATAAACGAGTTATTCGAGCAGTCCAAGAGCAAGCTCTAAAGAATCCGTTTTTTCCCAGGCATATTTGGATCCTAATATCCAACCATTGCACAGGACCTATAGAGAGGTCAATATTCACGAACCTATTTGGAGCCAATAGAAACTCATTGCACAAACCTATCGGGGGTAGGTCGTATTGGCGTTTTTTCAAGCCATTAGAATCCTATAAACCCTTTAATCAATCAACAAACCCTTGGCAGATTTGAGCAAACCCAGAACCTTGGCATGCAACTCTTCAGCCACAACCTCCTTGGGTCTGTCACCGTCCACTCGAACAAGCTCGCCCTTCGCCACGTACTTGAGGTAAACTTCCCGAACCCTCTGCTGAGTCTCCAACGTCTCCATCACTGATTTCTTTCGCTGCAAACGCTCAATCACCCGTTCAGGCGGCACATCGATGAAGATGCTGAAGTCGGGCTGAAGTGCTCGGGCGTTAATGGTTTTTATCCATTCTAAACTAAGACCTCCGCTCCCTTGATACGCCAAGGACGAGTAGATGTAGCGGTCGCAAATCACCAGTTTACCATTTTCCAAAGCAGGTTTCACTTCGCTGTACATGTGTTCGATGCGGTCGGCGGCGAAAAGCAATGCTTCAGCTTCAGTTGGCAAGCGTTTGTCTTCGTAGAGGCAGTCTTCGCGGATAAACGAACCTGTTTTACCGCAACTAGGCTCAGCAGTCAACAATACATTGTGGGTTTTTTCGAGTTTTTTCGCGAGCAGCTTTGCCTGAGTGGTTTTTCCGCTTCCATCTAAACCTTCGATAACGATGAAAATGCCCTTTTTGCCCATGTTTGTCAACTCGGCTGCTATGCGTTACACATTAATGGAAGTTACCTAAATATAGCTTACAACTGTGAGGCTGCACTGTGCCTAAAGCTTACTGGGGAGAAATCAAGGATCCCGTACACGGCTACGTGTACATTACTGAATCGGAAAAGAACGTTATCGACTCATACCCCATGCAGCGTCTTAGGCATCTGCGCCAGCTTGCCGGATCCGAATACGTTTATCCAGGCGCCAACCACACCCGCTTCGAACACTGCCTCGGAGTCATGTACCTCGCGGGGGAAGTTCTCGAGAACCCAAACATCAGCCGAATAGTGAGCGACGAGGAAGTGGATATGTGCAGGATTTCAGCGTTGCTCCACGACGTCGGTCACGGACCGTTTTCCCATGTTTTTGAGCATTTACTAATCAAAGACCTTGACAAAACCCATGAAGATATCACTTCTTGGATAGTTGAGAAAAGCGAAGTCGCTGACAAACTCTCCAAGATGGGTTACAACCCCAAAGAAGTCGCGGGGCTAGCCGTTGGAAAACTCCACAAGCCGGGCAGAGCTTTTCTGGATCAAATCATAAGCAGCGCCGTCGACGTGGATAAACAGGACTTCATCGTGCGGGACACATACCACACAGGCGCAGAATACGGCTTCATCGACGTCTACCGCCTCATACATGCACTCGACGTGTTGGGCGAAAACTTGGCAGTTGAGCTCGGCGCTTTGTCGGCACTGGAAGCATTCATGATTGCCCGCATCGAATCGTTCAAGAGCATCTATTTCCACCGCGTCGGCAGAGCAGCCCAAATCATGCTTGCAAGCGCCATGGAAAAAGCTAACAGCGAACTCGGCTTAACCGCCTTCAAAACACCCGAAGAATACCTTGCGCTTGACGACTACACGGTTTGGTCAGCACTCAAAAAATGCGAAAAATCCAAAGGAATCATAGCAGATTTAGAGCACCGCCGAATGCTCAAATGCGCTTATGAACGCACCTTCTACGAAAAAGACGCCATGATATCCAACCTGTTCGGACGCGAATCGTATAGGCGCCAGATTCAGAGTGAAATCGCGAAGGAAGCAGACGTGAACATTGAATCTGTCATAATCGATGTGCCCACCGTGCCATCTGTGCCCTACCACCATGCTGTCCTGATGGAATCCATGGAAATCCCCGTGTTCACAAGAACCCAAACGGGCGAAAAAATGTTGCAGCGGCTAAGTGAGAGTTCCAAGATTTTTGAAACTCTCAAGGGCTTCATGAACATCCTGCGCGTCTACACCTCAGAAGCGGACAGGGCAAAGGTTGAGAAGGCAACGGCGAAGATTCTGGGCAAGATTCCCTCCGCCGCAAAAATCTCGTTTTAATGTGCGATACGCTTTTTCTTAAATACTAGGTGTTACTTAAGCAAACAAACAGAACGTGCTTTGAAGGGAAATTAAATGTCCAGGGATAACGCAGACGACAAGAAAATTATCAGTGTCCGAATCAAGAGGAAGCCTGAGATGCTAAAACCAGAGGATTCTTCGCTGCTTTACTCGGAAGCAGACGTGCGACGTTTCGTCACGGAGTTTGTTTCTTCCTGGATCAGGGGCGACATAACCATTCGTTTCCCAACCGCCGCTGAACTTGCCAAGAAGACGCCGCTTAGCATCCCGTTTCCAACTGACCCTTCAGTCAACGCGGAACTAAAAATCAAAGAACACTACGTTGACCTTTTGTCAGTAGTTGCGGGGATTAAACCTGCAGGCGACGAGGAACTGCAGAGGGCGATTGCTGAGGTTTTCAAGATGCTGCTCATGTTCCGCAGTGCAAACCGCATCGAAGGCAAAATCATGTCAAACGACCTCGAAAAAAGAATCGCAGACCTCGAAAAAACCGCGGCAACCCAGACTAAACTGGTCGAGCAAATAACCGCTTTTCTGTTTACACCAAAAAAACTCAAAGCCGCCAAGCCAACCAGCTAAAAGCAGGGTTCTGGAAGGGTAAGGTTTATTCGAGGGAAAAAACATTCTGGTTGGTGCTTCTATCAAAAGCGCTCCGGTAGTATAGTCCGGTCAAGTATACTGGCCTTTCGAGTCGGCGACCCGGGTCCGAATCCCGGCCGGAGCACCAACTTATCCCTTTAAAAAAAACTGTTATATTTTTTAGTTTGCGTTGTGGGCGCCCACATTTTCTTTAGCTCTAGCGGGTCGATATTCGGGTTCCCTTTTTGATGCATCCTTCCATCTCTGTGATGAATTTTTGCGGCGAAACGGATTTCATAACGTTCAACCTTTCCAGTATTATTACTCGGTTATTGAATGGTACCAGCTGAGGATGTATTCGGGCAAATTCAAGCCCCGTTCAGTCAATCTTTCCGCCAGTTTAACAGGCAGCGGGCTGAGAACGTATGCGGCTCTTGTGTAGAAACGACGCGGAATTCCCGGTCGTATGTCTTCTGGGATGATTATTTGGAGGTCTGACTTCTTCGCGAGCGCGGAGTTTTCTGAGCCCGTGATAGCAAGCACCGAGCCGCTGTATTTTCTGAGGGCATCGCACCAGAGCAAGATGGGTCGGGATTCGCCCGAGTAGGAAATCAGAATTTCAAGGTCTCCCGCCCTTGGACGCGGAGTATTGACGCCCCGCGCCATGAAAACGTTGTCGCCAAGAAAACTCTTTATATGGAAAAGCCTGATACCCGTCATCTTAGCAATCTGGTTCGCGGTTCCTCTGCCTCCGAGAAAAACGTTAGTGCCCTTCTCCAGCATGTCCACGACGCGAGTGTAGGTTTCTGACTCGACGTTCGCATCGATGATGTCGCCGATGGTTTCGAATTCGTCCTCACACAATTTAAAGACATCGTCAGATTCAAGGTTTCGAAAGATAGCTTCAATCATCATATTCAAAAGTTCAAGCGTGCCCAACTCGAAAATGTCACCCATAATCCCCGTTTCACTATACACCGAAGAAGGCTTGGATTTTCCCCGCCCCTCAATCTGGATTACGCTTCCGTGCCGTCGGGTGATTTCGGCTAAGGGTGATTCGGAACTGGAGGTTAAAAGCGCCATGCTGAAGCGGCTGGATTTTTTCTCTTCAATGTACATAGCTAAGTCCTGTGCCATAACTAATGGGTCGTTGGAGGAGCCGCTGCCCGAATTCATGAGCAGGAGCGTTTTTTTGAAGCGTTTGTCCAGGTCTGCCGCGGCGTCGTACATGTTTTTTCCTGGAAAGCCAGGGTCGTCTGGAGTCAAAACCACCTTGTTTCTTGCACCTGGTTTGCTAAGTGTGAACAGGCTCACCGCGGCGTTGAGAGAGTAAAGTGATCGTCCTGAGCCGCTGCAGATTATGCAGTCAGCTTCCTTCAAATCTTCATAGAATGGTCTGAGGCTGGCTTTGTTTATGGCAAGTATGTTATCGCGGATTTTAGTTGTGAACCCCATGGTGCTGATTGAAATTTTCAAGTGAACGACATCCCAATCCACTCTGTTCCCAAATCACTATATTACATTTACGATTGGTCGGCAACACATGAAACAATAAACCGCACGCTAAAGAAGGAGAATATATTGGAGAAACTCAAAAGTTCAAAAACAGCTATTTCTTTTTTGTTACTCTTTTTCCTCGGCAGATTCATGCTCGCTTATCATGTGCCGGTTGAGTTGACCTTTGTTTGCGAAAGCTCTTCCGCATATTTCACAGGTTACTTTGCTCGGGTCTATTCCACGTAGGGGTTCTTCATGCAGCGGCGGCGCTTGAGGTAGGGGCGTGAGTTTTTTTTGTTTGTCGCTTGATAGTTTTCTTTGCATACAAGGCACTTCAACGATTAAAGCGGCTCTGTTAATCTCTTAAACGTATGTGGTTACAGTTAGGCAGCAACAAAACGCGAATTTAACGAAGAAAAATAAAAATGGTTTAGGGTGGGGGAAGGTGTTTTCCGCAGCGGGGGCAAAACGTTGCGTATGGGTCGACGGGTGCGCCGCAGTTGGGGCAGAACCGTGACGTCTGCATCGTAGGCGCTGGCTGGGCAGGAGCGTAGGTATAGGGGTATGGCTGTATGTAGGGCTGCACTGGAACCTTGATTGAGAAGAACGCAATCAAAGCGATTATCCAGGCAATAACCATTATTATCAAGCCAATGCCAAACACAATTACCAGTATGGCGCCGATGAAGAGCAATGTTCCCGCGGTTTCAAAGAGGTGTTCACCTGATTTTTGGGCAAGCGAATTGAAGGCTTTCCTAAGGTACATCGCCATTAACACGAAGAATATGAAGATAATTATTAAGAGCAAAACCCCCGAGAGCAACCCGAAGAGGGCGCCGCCTGCTCCAAATGCTAAACTGCTGGATACGCCAGTTACGATTACGGCTATGAAGCCTACTGCGAGAGCTACTAACCCGATGACTCCGAAGAGCACAGCCATGAGCGCGTTATGGTAGATACTGTCGTCTTTGTAGTGCTCTGAGAGCCCCTTCATGCCTATCAGAACCAGTATGATGCCGATTATGCTTACGGGTGGAATAAAGCAGAGGATTGCGCCGATGCCTGCTAAATCTTTACTGGACGCCAAGTTACTCATTTTGCTGTTGCCTCAAGATTGTATCTATTAGCTGTGGATAAAAAGTTATGCAGTCAAACTGCCGCTCACCAACTTACACCTAACAGTAAATAAAAGGCGCCTGCAATGAAACATGGAGGACGAATCACTTTGACAAGTAACATAGCTTTAGCTTACAAGGAGCTTTTATCGAAAACCAAGGATGCAGTGGTGCTTTCGACGGCTGAAGGCATAATCAACTGGGACATGGAAACTTACATGCCGCCAAACGCGGTGGAACAACGCAGCCAACAGCTTGCACTGCTAAGTCGCATCCATCATCAACTGGGCACTGACCCGCAGATAGGAAAACTCTTGAGTAGCATCCAAAAAAGCGCGGATGCAAAAGCGCTGGGGCAAGTGGAGAAACGCAACCTGTACCTCATCGAAAAAACCTACCGTGAACAGACTGCGTTGCCCGAGAAACTCGTCGGGGACCTTGCCATGCAGGAAGCTGTGACAGTCAATACGTGGAAGAAGGCGAAGGTGCAGAAAAACTTTAAACTCTTCAAATCTGACTTGCAAAAACTTTTGGACCTCAGCCAGCAAGCCGCAGATATTCTCATGAAAGTTAAAGGCAAGAAGACGCCCTACGAGGCGCTGCTGGATAATTTTGAGCCAAAAATGCCCGCAGAAACCATAACTAAAACATTTAGCCAGTTGCTGTCTGGCATAAAGCCGTTGATTGAAAAAATCGAAACTTGCCAAACTAAGCCTTCCACCAAAATCCTCAACCAATCCGTGCCAGTTGAGAACCAACGCAAAATTACTCAGCTCATAACACAAACCCTCGGCTACGACACCGCATCACAGGCGGCGCGGGGAAGAGTCGACGAAACCGAACATCCCTTCACCACAGGCTACTACGACGACGTACGCATAACCACCCATTACTACCCCCACAACTTCACCAGCTCAATGTTCTCTGTCCTCCATGAGACAGGGCACGCCCTCTACGAGCAGCATCTCAAACCTGAATGGATGTACCAACCAGTAGGTTCAACATGCTCCTTTGGCATCCACGAATCTCAGTCACGGTTCTACGAGAACATAATTGGGCGCTCCAAAGAGTTCTGGACGGGTTTTCTGCCAAAAATCGAGCAGGCAGAACCCAGCCTTGGCAAGCTCCAGCTGGACCCATTTATCCAAGCCGTCAATAAGGTTGAACGCTCCAAAATCAGAATCGAAGCAGACGAAGTCACCTACAGCCTACACATCATCATACGCTTCGAACTTGAAAGGGACCTCTTCGCGGGCAAAATCAAAGTCAGCGAGCTACCTGAAGTTTGGAACCAGAAGTACATGGATTATCTTGGTGTGAAAGTAGAGAACGACTCGGAAGGCGTGATGCAGGATACTCATTGGGCAAGCGGTTTGTACGGTTACTTCCCAAGCTATGCTCTTGGCAACATTTACAGCGGTCAAATAGCCGCCGCCATCACCAAAAGCCTGCCCGACTGGCAAAAGCAGCTTGCATTGGGAAACCTTGAACCCGTCAACAACTGGCTAAAAACAAACATCCACAGCATGGGCGACCTCTACGACCCCGAAGAACTAATCAAACATGCAACAGGAACAACACTGGATTCAAAGCCGTATCTTGAGTACCTGACCAAAAAATACAGCGGTCTCTACGGGTTTTGAGCGGGTTTTTTCTTGGTCAATTCTTTGTAGAGATAAATGATAAAGTAGGCTGCGATTGAACCGACGAAAAGGTAAATTCCAGTGTAACCGACAGCGGCGTCGTAGTAGTTGGCGCCGTAGAGGAACAGTAGAAAACCAAGGATGAATATGCCAAGTAACGTCCAGTCAGTCCAAGACACTGAATTTTTCCTCGCCGAATTAGGCATTCAATACAGGCTTTGAAATATAAAGATTTACTGACAGCTCCGCGCCAAACATAATTGTTGTCGCCACCAGAAAACAAACACCAAACAGCAAGTTAGCCCTAAAACATCTTTAGTTAACCTTAATCTTCTGCAGCTATTCCGACATTTTTATATACAAGCTAAGCCTCAAAGAGCGACCGAGGATAATATAATGTCGGGAATAGACGTTAAAAAGCCAGAAACACGCGAAATATTTGTAAAAATGCTAACAGACGCCGCAAAAAAAGAAGTTGGTTCTAAAGGAAAAGCATCAAAACCGACAGTCGTCGGAACAGCAAAAGAAATGGACATTCACAGGGACACACTCTATTCATGGCTAAAGGAATTCAATGTCGATTTCAAAGAAATCGCAGACCGCATGCCGACAACCGCTGACGATGTTGAAGACGATTCGGGACCCACCTACCTAATCGGCGAATCGCTGCTTGGGGAAGGAATGGAAGTTGCACACATTGACTTGATGATAGGCGACAAGAACGGACCCATCGGTCAAGCATTCGCCAACGGCATGACACAACTATCCGCCGGACACACACCGCTACTCGCAGTAATCAGACCAAACCTGCCGCCTAAACCACACACATTAATCGTGCCAAAAGTCACCGTTAAAAACATGGAGGACACCGGCAAAATTTTCGGTCCAGCACAAGCCGCAGTCGCAAAAGCCATCGCTGACTCAGTCGAAGAAGGAGTTATTCCACCAAGCAAACTAGACAGCTGGGTTATCATCTGCAGCGTTTTCATTCACCCAAAAGCAACTGATTTCCGCAAGATATACCAGTACAACTACGGCGCAACAAAAATGGCTCTAAAACGTGCACTCAAGAAATACCCAACACTGGAAAAAATCATCTACGAAAAAGACCGCGCTAAGCATCCAATCATGGGCTTCAAAGTTCCACGCCTATGGAGACCACCATACCTCCAAATAGCGCTCGATGCACCCTCAATGGAAGGAGCAAAGAAGGTGATAGAGCAGTTGCCTGGAAGCGACAGAATCATCATCGAAGTCGGCACACCATTCATCAAACGCTACGGCACAAGAGGCATCAACGAACTACGCCAAATAGCCAGAGACAAATTTATGATTGCAGACTTAAAGACGCTTGACGTTGGCAAAGTTGAAGTAGACATCGCCTATGAAGACACAGCAGACGCAGTTGTTGCAGCAGGCTTAGCGCCAGCAGAAACACTTGATGCAACCGTTTCAGAATCAAGACGCCTTGGAATCTACGCAGTCATAGACATGCTAAACGTGGAAGATGTGCTTGCCAAATTGAAGTCAATCAAAGAATTTCCAGACGTCGTCATCTTACACAGAGGCATCGACCAAGAAACAGGCAGAAGCAGCGGGCTCGAACGCATAAAAATCATACGCCAAGCATTCCCCAACAAGAAATTCCTAATCGCAGTCGCAGGCGGAATAGTCCCAGAAACAGCCAAAGAAGCACTAGATTTAGGCGCAGACATACTTATCGTCGGCAGATACGTAACACAATCCAAAGACATCGAACGTTCAGTGCGAGACTTCCTTGAATTGACGCCAAGCATGCGCGAAGACGTAGACTTATACAGAGTCCACACAGAATAAACCAAAACCCGAGCGAAAGCTCAATTCTACTTTCTTTTTTATTTTAATGTGAAAATATTTTCAGCGTTATGAAAGCGAGCAAGAAGATTACAGCGGTGATTGCGAACAATATAACGAAGCTAAGGCTGTTTGCAAGAAAAGGTCCAAGGAACGCACCCAAGCCAGCGCCCAAACCGACGAGTCCATCGAAAAAGCCCGCTTTACCCTCAGGAATAACTTCCATGGATAGAGAAAGCATCAGGATGTAGTACATGGCATAGGCAAAGCCGATGAAAACAAGCAGGAGTCCAACCAAAATTTTAGGAAACAGGGCAAACTCTACGATGCCAACCAACGCAAATATCAGAAGACTTCGCAGGATTACGAATCGGGGCATTTGTTTTTTTATGTCCATCGTTCTTGCGCGCCTGCGAATTAAGAAGTACCCTATTGTTGCACCGACTGAATTTAGGATGTACGCGAGGTAAACGTATTGTTGTTGTCCGCCGAAGAGGTCTTTAAGGTATATTGGCAGCGGCGTAAAAAATAGGCTGGTGGCAAAAGAAAACAGAACTATCCCGAGAACCAACCCAAGAAAACTGTCTTCTTTAAGGGAACCGTCCCACTTTAATCCATCCATTAATCTAGATGAGCCCTCAAACCCTCGATTAGTGAAATCAAGCTTCCTCTCTATGCCAACTAACCGTCTTTCAAAAATCATCAATGGATCAGCGATGAAAGCCACAGCGAAAACAAAGGCTACTGCACTTAAACCGCAACATAAAAAGAAGGAGTAGGTCGATAGAGCTGAAAAACTAAGCGCAGACGCAAACAAAACCATTCCAGCAATTAAGCCAATGATGAAGCCGATTTCAGTTACTCCCTCGTATAATCCAAAGGAGCTCTCCCAGTCATTGCGGCTGTAATGCTCGGTTACAAGCACATTTTTCGGTGATTCATGCGCCACATGGAGCATCTGCATTACAACGTACAAGACGACGAAAACGATTAAGTTTTGAGCGAACGGAAGCGCCATAAGAAAAAGAATTACAGTTATTGAAGCGAAAGAAAGAAGAATAAACGCTTTGTAATGGCGAGTTTTATCGCACAGGTACCCCCAGAGAAACGAAGCGGGAATAGAGCAGAATATAGCTAAAGAAGTCATAACGCCTAAGGCTAGCAACGGTCCACCTAAGATACTGGTGTTTTGGAAAACCACGACGTACAGCGGTATGAAAACCGTCAGCAACCCGAACGCCATATCGTGAAAGAAGAACCCTAGCCGCCACATAGCCACAAACCACTTCAGGGACAGATTAAAACTTTTACTTAGAAAATCTGAACTTGCTTAAAAGTTAGCTTGAGATAAAATTTTCATAAATCCTTAATAGAGAGAGCACCCAATTTCATACTCCGCTGGAGAGATAATCATGGCAAAGTTTAAGGTAATAGTTTCCGATCCCCAAGCTGGAACATCCAAAGTTGTAGAGCTCGAAGAAGCACGCGCAGCCCCCTTCATAGGAAGAAGACTGGGCGAAACACTCGACGGCTCAGCAGTTGACCTACCAGCACACACAGTACAAATCCTTGGCGGCTCCGACAAAGACGGCGTACCCATGATTGGAAACGTCCATGGCGGAGTACGAAGACGCGTAGTCCTCACTGACGGAGTGGGTTTTAACGCAACAAAGAAGGGCGAAAGAAGACGCAAAACTGTCCGAGGAAACATAATTACGGACGAAATAGCGCAACTCAACCTGAAAATTGTTGAAAGACCAGCTAAACCAGCCGAAGCCAAGGTTGAGCAGCCCGCGAAGTAATAGCGGTTTTGCCAGAGTGCATGCTTAAACCTTATAAACTTCATTAATTTATTCAATCTTCAATTATCAGTATTTATTGGAAAGAAGAAGAATCCTATGAGTAACACTAGTAAAGCCTTGCCTAAGCAGCCAGAAGTCAACATTGGCACCATCGGACATGTAGACCATGGAAAAACAACTTTGGTTCAAGCGTTAACTGGAACTTGGGCATCACGACACAGTGAAGAACTCAAACGAGGCATCACCATAAAACTCGGCTACGCAGACATGCCGATTTACAAGTGCCCAAAATGTGAGCCCCCTAAAAACTACACTATCAAACCTTTCTGTGAAAACTGTAATTCAGAAGCAGAATTCGTCCGCGCCATAAGCTTCGTTGATGCCCCAGGCCACGAAGCGTTGATGGCAACGATGCTTTCGGGCGCTGCAATCATGGATGGCGCAATCTTGGTTATTGCTGCTGATGAGCCTTGTCCTCAACCGCAGACAAGGGAGCACCTTGCAGCAGCGGAAGTCAGCGGCATAAAGAACCTCATTATTGTCCAGAACAAAATCGACATTGTAGACGAGAAAAGGGCGTTAGCAAGCTACAAAGAAATAAAAACCTTCATAAAAGGCACCGTAGCAGAAAACGCACCAATCATCCCCATTTCAGCCCAACGCATGATAAACATCGACGTTCTATTAACCGCAATCCAAACAATCATCCCTACACCTAAAAGGGACGAAACCAAGGAACCAATGATGTTCATCATACGCTCCTTCGACGTCAACAAGCCTGGAACAACCATCGAAGGGTTGGAAGGCGGCATCATCGGAGGAACCATAGCTCAGGGCAAATTTGCTGTGGGAGAAGAAATAGAAATCCGCCCAGGCATAATGTCTGAGCGAGAAGGCAAAACAGTCTACGACCCCTTAATCAGCGAAATAATCAGCCTCCAAGCAGGAAGCCAAGACGTCCAAGAAGCCACATGCGGCGGACTGGTCGGTGTACGAACCTGCCTTGACCCATCCTACTCGAAAGCAGACGGCTTAACAGGAAGCATCGCTGGAAAAGCAGGTCAACTGCCCCCAACACTCACCGAACTCACTTTGGAAACACATGTTTTAGATCGGGCAGTCGGAACCAAGGAGCTTTTGAAGGTTGAAAAAATCAACCCTGACGAAACCCTGCTACTGCACGTTGGCTCCGCGGTAAACGTTGGCAAAGTCATCTCGATAAAGCAGAATATAATAAAAGTAAAGTTGACAAGGCCAATCTGTGCGTTGCCAGGCTCAAGAGTTGCCATCAGCAGAAAGATAACTGCAAGATGGAGACTAATCGGGTACGGACTCGTAAAATAACTAGTCTTTTACCATTCCTTTTTTGCTCAGGAAATCATGAGCTTTCAACAGCACGTCTTTGGCGTTTCTAAAGTTTAGTTTTTCCATAGCATGCTTATAATCAAGCCAGATGTAGCCTACGTGCTCAAACGACAATGTGACTTTGTCAGTTTTCGACTCCATTATGAAGAACACGACTTCTTTATGGACTGTTTGTCCTTGTCTTCGGTAGAAGTAAGCGATGGTTTCTTTGAATCCGTCGAGGAACGCCGCGTTCACTATGGCTGTTTCTTCCTGGAGTTCCCTTAGAACGGTTTCTTTCTCGGTTTCGCCAGATTCAACGTTGCCTTTAACGAAATCCCAGTGTCCCGCTGCATAGTTGAGTAGAAGATACTTGGTTTCCTCTGCTTTTTTGATAAATAGGACTGCCCCGCATGATTTCTCGCGAATCAATACATTCACCTGGCTATGCTCAAATCATTTATTCTATCTATTTAAAGTAATACTAAACTGTTACAGCATTTAAAACAAAATGTTTTAAGCCAACAAAAATAAACGTTAACAAATCAGGAGCAAACAAAGTGTCGGCTTTATCGCCAAAAAAAAACCAAACTCTGAAGGTAATTTTAGATTCCAACGCACTGTTTGTTCCTCTGGAATTTAAAATTGACATTTTTGAAGAGGTTCGGAGCTTGTTAAACCGCAGTGTAGAGTGTGTGTTGCTCTCGACGGTTAAGCGTGAACTTGAGTTACTCGCAGCTAAGGATTCGCCCAAGATTCGCAGGGAAGCCGTTTTTGCGTTGCGTCTTGCTGAAAAATGTAAGTATGTGCCTGTTGAAAACGATGAAAAGTTAACGACAGACGACGCCATCGTCAAGGTGGCTAAAAACTGGAATTCACCCGTATTCACTAACGATAGACAATTAAAGAAGAAGCTAAGAGATATAAGTGTGCCAGTGATTTATGTGAGACAAAAATCACGTCTAGACATCGACGGGATGATATCTTAAATGTTTAAACTAATTACTCTTCAAGATACTATTCGCATTCCACCAGACACCTTCGGCAAGCCACTTGAAAAAGTAGGCCGCGAACAAGTAAAACAGAAGTACGAAGGAATCGTGGATGAAGAATTAGGCTACGTTATAGCAGTTACCGGTATAGAAGTAAGCCCAATCGGCAAAATAATCCCGGGCGACGGCGCAACATTCCACAAAGTAAAGTTTTCCCTGTTAGCATTCTACCCGATAATCCAGGAAATCGTGGAAGGCGACGTGGTTGAAATCGCTGATTTCGGCGCTTTCGTACGCATCGGACCCGTCGACGCACTTCTGCACGTCTCGCAGCTCATGGACGACTACATTTCCTACGACGAAAAGCAAGGTGTGCTTCTGGGAAAAGAAACTAAACGCAAACTAACCACAGGTGACCAAGTCCGCGTCAGAATAACCGCAGTGTCTCTGGGCAGAATCGGAAGCTCAGGAAAAATCGGTGTCACCGCAAGACAGCCGTTCCTCGGCAAGTTAGACTGGCTAAAGATGGATCAAGCTCCCAAAGAAGCTGGAAAGAAGCCAGCTGAAACCGCGGAAAAGGCAGCTTAAAGAGGATTGATTTAGATGAGTGAAAAAGCATGTACAAACTGCCACTTCATAACTAAAGAAAACGTATGTGGAAAATGCAAATCCAGCAATTTCAGCGAAGACTTCAGCGGCGTAGTCGTAATGTTTGACCCTGAAACTTCAGCAATCGCAAAAGCAATGAACATCAAAGAGAAAGGCAGATACGCACTAAAAGTGCGTTAACCGTTTTTGTTTTTCGCGGTAGCTTCTTTACCTACCGAGTATTTCCTATTTTAGGTTCAATTGATGACTACAGCGTACGCATTAACGCCTGAGTTGCGGGTAAAACTTAAGACGCCCTTCGGGAGCTTAATCGAAGGCACACCTGAACAGACGATGGCGAAAATGAAGGCCCTG
Source organism: Candidatus Bathyarchaeota archaeon (assembly GCA_903901015.1). Lineage (GTDB taxonomy): Archaea > Thermoproteota > Bathyarchaeia > Bathyarchaeales > Bathycorpusculaceae > Bathycorpusculum. Next base: position 130,657 of record CAIUPH010000026.1, read on the forward strand.
GTTGAAAAAGAGCAGCCGCCGAAGATAATTTCTGTCGGAGACGTCGTTTCCCGCAACCTCCACAAATACAGCATTCATCCGCAGTTAACCATCATCGACAATGTTTCTCTTAGAGATCAGGTTATGCCCGAAGAGCAGGTGGTGGATAAAACGGTTTACGTGGATAACCCGCAGGGAACAATCACGCAGGAAGCAGTGACCGCAGTAAAAAAAGCCTTGGAAAACGGTGAGCACACCCACATAGTTGTCAAGGGCGAAGAAGACTTGCTTACGCTCATAGCAGTCTTTTACGCGCCAGAAAACGCTCTTGTGGTCTATGGGCAGCCGCATTATGGAATCGTAGTCGTTAAAGTGTCGCTCCAGAATAAAGTTCGGGCTCAAGAGTTCCTAAAAGCTATGAAAGTTTCGAAAAGCTAAATAAGAAGAACACTGTTTGAATTTACGCCTTAAGTGAACATAATGCAAGTCAAAATAGATACAACCAAGAGTAACCCGCTTCTGAAACGGAAAGAAGTAGGTTTCACCATTGCTTCGGGTCCAAAAGAAAAAACGCCTGCAAGACTACAGGTTAAGAAAGCCCTAGCCACAGAAATGCAGCTTGGCGAAGACCTAGTTTTCATTAAAAGAATGCACACAAAAACCGGAACCAGCATCACCGTTGGAGTTGCTAACGTTTACCAATCCGTCAATCAAGCAAAACTTGTTGAGCCAGAATACATCAGGAAACGCAACAGTCCTCCTGAGAAACCAAAAGAGGTGCCAGCATAATGCCAGTTAAAACAGCCCCTAAAAAAGAAACAGCAAAGAAGGAAGAGGCAAAATCAGTCGCCGCTGCACCAGCAGAAGCTTCAGCAACACCGAAAGTTGTGAAAGCAGAGAAGAAACGCGAGAAAAAACACAAAGTTGAAAAAGGCGTCCATGCGATGTACAAAACCGAAGGCGACAAAGTTTCCAGGACACGCCCAACATGCGAACGGTGCGGACCAGGATACTTTACCGCAGACCACCATGACAGGTACACATGCGGACACTGCGGCTTTACGCGCTACAAACCCAAATAAGCAGTTTTAAATCTTCCAACTGCAACTATTCTTTTTGACCAATCATGCTTAGAGTAAACGTAGTTGTAACCAGCATCTCAGCCGAGCGTTTCTGGGATGTACGGAAACCGATTCCGCCCATCCAAATTAGCACTAACATCAACGTTGTTGGGATGGAAAAGAAGCAGGATGAAACCCTGGAAGTGCCGTTTGTCTTGTCAATTGTTTATAATCCCTCCATCGCCCAGTTAAGCCTCAAAGGCAACGCCTACGTGAACGGCGAGGAAGGCGAAGTTGACAAAGTCCTCAAGGACTACGAACAGAAAAAGCCGCCAGCGCAGATTATAATCCAGTCAATATCCAACGTTGTTTTTATCGAGTCCGTCTTGATTTCAAGGACACTGAACATTCCGCCGCCGATTCCGCTGCCCCAGATCGCCGATGCAGGCGCAAAACCCCCGAGTGCAAAGCCTGAAGGACGAGACTACAGCGCTTAACTACCTCATTCCTTCTACAGGAACCCTTTAAATTTTCTAGCCACGGCATCGGCAACTTTGAACTTGCCTGGAAAAACAAGCACGACATCTCGTGGGTTGTTGCTCGTGTAAATGCTGCAGAAGTGCGCGGACCTGGCAGAGAGTTAAGTTTAGCTGTTCTGCAAGGTTTGTCAGGGAAATTTTTCCGCTGGATAACTCAGTGATTAAAACTTCAATTTCGTTGGGTTCAAAACAGATTGCTTCAGTGTTGTTTGATGCGATTATCCCATGGAGTAATCCTTTGTTTAGGTCATTTTCAAATGTGCTCCTGATGCCTTCGATTGAGACGCCACGTTTTTGTGCTTCATCTTTAAACTGGGTTTACTTTCACGGATGCATTTACCTGCTATGGTCGCGGTTTTAGGTTTCTGTTTCCAGCATTTCTTTAATTAAGGGTTTTAGGGGTGGCAGCTCATGTTTTATGATTGACCATAAAACTTCGGGTTTAACGTTATAGTATTCATGTGCCAATTCGTTTCGTGTTTCCTTCATCCGCTCCCATGTTCGCCATGGAATCTGCCTATAATTGTATTTGACGTTTATTGGAATCTTATCTACTGCTTCCCCGATGATTATTAAATCCGTACTTATAGCTCTAACAGCCATCTTGTTTTCTATGAAGTCTTGCTCAGTTAGCCCTTTGGTAAATTAGACCTTAGGCGCTATTCGGCTATGTAGATTTGCCTTACTCTCTATCGGCCCCTGAAACTTTCTCAGATAGTTAAAGACCCTAATATTCGAAAGTTTATCAGCCCAGACACGATATCGGTCATAACATCATAACGTTTAGCTCGATTCCTAAATTCACCGCCCCAAATCAGAAACTTTTTCACCCGACTATTCGTATGCTCAACCACCACACGTTCGCTGGCAAGTTCTCTATTGAAGGCTTTCTGCTCCACCGAAAGCTCCGGCGCCTTCACACCAACCTTCCCGCGACCAGGATTTTTCTTCTTAATGGGCAACACACAATTAAGAGTGGGATAATCATCATATATTCCAAGGTAGCCCAAATCAAAACCCGACCGAACATTGCTTGGCAACTTAGGATGACTATGCTTATAGAGGGCGTAGTCATGCGTGCTGCCCCTAACATGACAAGACTTGTGGATTATAAGGCCTTTAGAGTTAACCGTTAACTGAGTCTTCACAGTGTGCCTCTTCTTTTTCCCGCTGTAGTGCGTCCTGCGCTTTATTTTGTTCTTGGGTCTTGGAATCTCCTGCTCCGTGGCGTCAATGAAAGCTTTGAACTCTGGAAACAGTGCTTCAATTTCCTCTATGTTTTGAAGTCGCTTGGCTTTGTCATGCAGCTTTTGGGGCAGAGGCAGGATTTCTTTGGCGAGGGGTTCAAGTTTATGGATGTCTTTGAGCACGTTACTCTGGTCTAGATTGAAGAGAACTCCGGTTAGCGTGGATGTTATGTAGAGTCTGTAGTAGACCAGAAACATAAGTAGCCTGTCTTGTAGAGATAGTTTGAAGGGGTATCCGGCGCCGACTTTGTGTTTTCTGTTTGTTCGTGCAAGTCTTTGTGTTTCGTAATCTTTGTATTTGGCGTTTGCCTGGGTGTAGAAGGTGTCGAATTCTGGTACGTTTAGCCCTGTTAGGGATCTGAATAGAAGAGGCTTTTTTGAGAGCCATTTGTAGTTGAGTAAACTGTTCACCTATGAGCAGTTGTTTTTCTGAAAAAATAAGTGCATCTAACAGTGGGCGATATCTCAGGTTAATATGCTGATGAATCCTTACGAGAGTGATCTGATCCAAAATTTTACTTTTGGGCTAAAAAATAAGCCTAATTTATCGTCTTTTACCAATAAAAATAGAAATTGCGCCTAAGGTCTA
>CAIUPH010000027.1 GCA_903901015.1 Candidatus Bathyarchaeota archaeon
GCATCAAGTACCCTTAAAGTTAAGGTAACCGTTGCCCTATTTGGGATTAAGGTGATGTCGAAAGATTTTTCCTCCACATTCATGCTGATGACGCGAACTGGCACTGAACGTTTTGCTCCCCACTTGAAAACAACAATCGGTTGATATGTCTGTTTACCTACCATTTGCGGCTGCATCATAAGCTCCAACATAGCTAAGGATGGGTGAAGCCCAAGAGCTGGTGAACTCTGATTTTGAGCAGGCGGATCGATATCTACGCTGTCAAGTTCAAATGTTAAGTTGAAAAACTCAGAGGTTGGGCTTTGCTGGTCTGAGGTGTTTGCGGCTAATGCAGATGGTGAGCCTTGGTTGAATGTGTGGATTAGTTTTTCTGGGTTGTATTGGAAAACAAAATAAACATTTTTTGAGGAGATAGCTGCGTCTGATGCGTTTGGAGCAAGCAGAATTAAGGTTCCTCTGTTAATGCTGGGTTGATTTGGCAAATGCGTCTACCTTGGCGGTTCTATGTTTCTTTTGGTTCAGCCACGCTGGTGTCTCTTTCCCAGCCTTCATGCTCGATGGTTATGCTTTGAATGGCAACTGCGTTTTCCCCCGCATCCAACTCGGGAAGGGCAACGTATTCCGAGACCCAGCACCTGTAAACCTTGTAAACAATCGCTGGAACCCCCGCTTCATTAAGCAATTCGATGACGATGTCTTTGCGGAAATTCTTAAGCGACATAGAGCCACTGCCTTTGTTGAAGACCAAATTTGCCCAAGCTTCAAACTCAGGATCATGTGTTACGCCCCGCTCCAAAACGATTGAGTCATAATGGGTTTTTCCTGGAGATTTTCGTTCAACGTTTGCGTCGCCTCCTTCTCGGTGGGTAATGACGTCGGTAGTTCGTTTGAGGGGACTCATTTTTGAGACTCCGGCAACGATTTTATTGTCCCATTTGACTAAGAACTTGAATTTTTTGTATGGATCAATTCTGCTTGGGTTAACGGTAAACTGCGGCATGTTCTATTCACTGCTTTCTTCTTTCGTAAGTTATACTTATTATGTTTGCGGTTTGAATTAATCCAACGCAATTATTCTATGCCAAAAGCGTCCACAACGCCGAACCCATAAAGCATACTCCAAAACCAATGAAGACAGCGACGCAGAACAGCGTAATTCCCATCCGTGTGCGGTTTGACCAGAAGCGCTGAGACTTAAAAATCAGCAAACCCACAACTACGTACCATGAGAAGTCGGTTAACCAGTGAACTCCCGCAAAAACAGTGAACCCTGCAAGCCCAAACAGCTGTGCATTCAAAATTAACGCGGTCCCTATGGTTAGCCACCAGAGAATGAACCCGGCGTTGACAGCGGTGGTGTAGATGCCTGTGAAAACGGAGTCACGTTTCAATGGAACTTTTGAACGCTTGTATACCCATGACAACCATGAGGAAACCGCCGACCATCCCGACCCCGCTTTTTACAACGCTTGGAATCGTGAACTGGCTTATCATGAAGAAAATTAGGACCATCAGCGGAAACTCCACAATCCCGTGTCCAACCGCAATTAATGCCCCAGAAAACTTGTTCTTCGCCGCCTTCTTTATTGTAACCGCGAACAAGAGTCAGGCATCAGGACTCCAGAGAGCGAAATCAATAGGACTGAAGCTAAAAATAAATAGAAATCCGTAATGTAAGCCAAGCTTCAATTCGCCCTCTCGATTACGCTTAATTCATTTTTGAATGGACGGCTATAAGCCTTCACTCTTTTTCAA
>CAIUPH010000028.1 GCA_903901015.1 Candidatus Bathyarchaeota archaeon
CACGTTCGCACAACCATCGGTCCAATCGCAACCCCAGACGCCGTCATCATCGTCAACAAACTGCCAAAGACCCGCAGCGGCAAAATCATGAGAAGACTCCTCAAAGCAGTCTTGACTGGCGCACCTATGGGCGACACATCCACAATCGAAGACGAAGGCAGCATCGAAGACATCAAAGCAACATACGCAGAACTACGCAAACAACTCGAGAAAAAAGCCTAAAACAATCCCTTTCTTCTTTTCTTTTTTATTTTTTTGTTAACGTTTTTTTTGGTTCTTCCCCTCAGCCCAATAATTTTGTCGCAAGCATCACAAGAGCCAGATAAATCAACCATTTTACTAAAACCACAATAAAGTAGCTACCAAAAATTCTTAAGCAAAGACTTCTAACCTACAGCGGATGTAATAGTTGAAGAAAATTTTGTTATTTGTGCTTACTTCAATGATACTCATAGTACTTCTCCAAATTAATCTGCAGTCATTTGGTTCCGCAACCATTCCACCAGTAGTTTTAACAACTTCTAGTCCAGAAAATGTAACCATTTACTTTTTAGATGTGGGTCAGGGCGATTCAATTCTGGTCAAGACTCCCTCTAAGAACATATTGATTGACGGAGGACCAACTGAAGCAGGTGTTACAGTGCTAAATGACTTGAATACCTATCATGTAACAAAAATTGATTTAATGGTTGCTACCCATCCTCATGAAGACCACATAGGCGGCTTAATTCATATTTTGCAGTCAACAATACCAATTCAGGATATCATCTACAATGGGTATAACTACACCACCACCCAAACATTCAATACTTGGAAAACTTTGGCTTTGGCACATAACTTAACCCAAGCAAGTAGAGGCCAAGTCTACGCGATGTCACCGACAATAAACTTCACTGTTTTAAGCCCAACCAATCCACTTCAATTCAGCGATATAAATGCTGAGAGCATTGTTATGAAACTTCAAGTTGGCAACACAAGTGTGCTTTTGACAGGAGATGCACAATTTGATACTGAACAAAGTATGCTATCTTCTGGGTATAATCTTCAAAGTCAACTGTTAAAAGTAGGACATCATGGAAGTAGCACTAGTACCTCTCAAGCACTTCTAAATGCAGTAACCCCAACTTACGCTGTTATCAGCGCTGGGATTAATAATCAATATGGGCATCCTACTCAACAGACACTCGACATACTAGCAAACAACAGCATAATCACTTATGGCACTTACAATTATGGTACAATACTCTTTTCCTTAAACTCCGCAGCTCAAACCCAAACTCCTTCACCAACTCCAACACCTACCCCGACTGCCACTCCAACCCCAAGCCCTAGTCCTTCACCAACTCCAACAGCTACCACTACGCAGCCAACAACAACCTCTACTCAAGCACCTACTAACCCAACAACCAATCCAACCCAACAACCCGCTAGCCCAACAAACACTCCCTCTCTAATAGCAGACCCATCCTCATCGCCTTCACCAACACCTACTGTCCCAGAGTTTTCAGGGTTATTGATTGCACCTATGTTACTAGTAATGACTATGCTTGCACTTGTCAAACGAAAACGCGAGAATGATAATGCCTTCGATTAGAAAGGGCTAAAAAGACCGATAAGCCCGCTCTTTTAGCCATAAAAATTTGGAATTTCCAGTTTTCCACTTCCACATATTTGCTTGGTGTTTGCTTGCTCTTTTTAGCTACTGACTGTTTTTGGTTCATGCGATAGGTGTAGATTCCTCCGTAGTAGCTTCTGTTTTCAGGGATGAATTCTTGTTCAGTCACGTTTTAAACCTGTTATCGGATGGTTTTGATGCCAAATAATATTTTTTGAGAACGCTGCTTTGCCAGATTTGCGAAGAACCACTTTTTTGTGAATTCGGCTTTTGCAGTTTTACTAATTTTTCTTTGTGTATCCAGCGGGGAAGTCGCATAAATGTTAGGCAGAAGAACCAAACCTTCTAAATCCAAAAAGTTCTAATGGCAAACGTCACTAATCTAAATGTAGCTTTTAAGGTGCTTTGATGAAGTTCGAAACCAAGTTCCAAAAAATAATTCCGCGCACACACGACTCAACAAGCTTCAGGTTCCCCCGACCCGCAGAGTTGGAATACAAGCCTGGGCAATTCCTCTATGTGACCCTAAGGATGGGCGACACGGAACTTAGCAAGCACTTCAGCTTCAGCAGCAGCCCCACCGAAGCAGACCATATCGAATTCACAAAGAAATTCACCGACCACGAATACTCCCTGGCGCTAAAGGCCGCTAAAGCTGGAGAC
>CAIUPH010000029.1 GCA_903901015.1 Candidatus Bathyarchaeota archaeon
CCAAAAAACACCGTTCAGAGCTGTTCGCTTGTCCGAAAATCTCGTGACAGGAGAAGACAAGCGAGAATTAGTTCTCAAATAGTGTTATCTTACTGTTTTCGCTCGCCCAAAAACGCTTTAACAGTGAATTTTTGCATTAACCTCTGTTACCAGAGTCACCTTAAGAAGTGTTTTTTGGGTTTGCCGATTGTCCAAGCCGCATACTGACTCTTTAAACTGAAGATCGCATGCAACAGTTCAGTTTTGAGTTAAAGTAAAAAGCATGATTATATAAGGTTCGTTCATTTTCGGTTATTTCGTTCATTTTCGAGCAATCTTTGGCGTTTCAGAGAAAGCTCAGGTCACAAAAATGTGTTTGGAGATGCTTTCGTATACAAACCTGCTAAAATGGAAAAAAGCATGTTTAAATATCCAGAGGCGGTAAGGCAGACTGGGTAAGTTTTATGGCTTTTGTGCAAGCAATCCACGTTAACGTGTACATTTTAGCAGTTTTAGAAACCGAGTTGAATCAGGATGAATGAAGTCCACCGTGTAATCCAGGACAGGCAATCGGCAAGGGTGCCTTTTGACCCCGACAGAAAAGTTTCTAAAGAAGATTTAAAGGAAATTTTAGATGCATGCCGATGGTCGCCTGCAGCCCACAACATGCAAAACTACGATATAATCGTGGTCGATGACCCTGAGGTCATGGAGGTAATTGGGAACGTCAAATCGCGGATTTCAGAGGAATTTCTCAGGGAGAACTATGAGCAGTTGTCGTTCACAAAAAAAGAATTGCTTGAAAAGAAAACGGGAATTTTAGGTTCAATGTTTCCACCTGCATGGGTGGACCCATCAAAAATGGCAGAAGTCGCCCGTGAAAGCACACCTATGCCGTTGACGCAGTCCATCCGTGGTAGCCCTTGCCTTCTAATCGTGGTTTATGACCCTCAAAAGAGGGCGCCTGCATCTGAAGGCGACGCATTAGGGTTCATTAGTCTGGGCTGTGTCATGGAAAACATGTGGCTTATGGCTGAATCTCTGGGAATCTGCCTGCAGGTCCTAAGTTCTTTCGCCTCCAAGCCAGTGGAGAAACAAGTTAAACAGATTCTTTGCATCCCTGAAAAGCTAAAGATCGCATACGCGTGCCGCCTGGGTTATCCTGTAGACTCAACAAGGTACCTTCGGGTACGTCGAGATGTTACGGATTTTGCCCATCACAACAAGTATGGAAACAAAGACATTTGATGGGAAACGTCAAAATCTAAAATAATGAATTTACCCTTCGAAAAAGGGTTCTAAATACAAAAGGTGAAGTTGAAAAAAATTATTTTTCTGTTTCTATTATTGTGCACTGCAGCTTCTTTATGATTTCGTCTGCTCGCAGCGGCTCAATCTTTAAAGTGAACAGTTGACCGGGTGTGCGCAACTTCAATTTCACGGTGTCCTTGAGCCTTTTCACTTGGCACTGTTTTGCTTTGGCGCTAAGGGCCACGAATTTATCAACATCAGTAATTTCAGATGGCATGTGTTTATCCTCTTGTGTTAATTCGTTGTGATGATACATAACCAAGTTTTTATCTGTTTTGGTGCAACGTAGCATTCTTACCGAAAATAGTTAGTTTATGCTATCTGACCAGAAAATCCTTTGTCAAGAAATATTTAAAAATCGCAAAGAAATAAAAAAATCCGATATAATATTTGAAAGAAAGGGGATTCAGGTTAACCCTTAGGTTTGCTTAAGCTTTTTTTGATTTGATGCCAAGCTTAAGGTTTATTTCAACGACGTATTCTTTTTCGACCTTTCCAACCGCGAAATTCCAGGTTTTCACGTTTACTTCCATATCTTTGAATTGGTTGACGATGGCGTCTTTGTAGTCTTGCGCGGTTTGACCAATCTTCTGTAACTTCTCAGTTATGTTGATTTGTTGTTCAGGCATAAATTGCACCTCCTAAAAAAGAGTCAGTTGCACTAGACCATTTGGGGGTTAACTGATTTTAACGATTTGTGACTGTACCGACACACCATCAACTTGCGGCTCTCTCAGTTGACCTACCCTCCCTCTATTTTTAGCCTCAGCATTTGTTTGTGCTTGTTTTTTTGGTCAGTAGTTGTAACAGAAAAGTCCCTATACCACAACAACCAACAGGCAGTGCAGTCAATTGTGTTTTGTCAGCTGCTTAGGGTTTGGGCTGCAGGCTGGTTGTGCAAGCCGCCACAAGCAGTTGCCCTAAACTGCACGCCAACCTTATCCAAACCAAAAAGAAAACTCTTGCTCAATGCGAGCTACCCCCTCTATTTATAGGCTGAATCTGCGTAAAAACAAAATTTTTCTGTCGAAGGCTGGGAGCTTACCGTAACAGTTCGTTTAAGTCAGAAAACGACCGTTGACTTTGGGTTTTAGTGTTCTGGATGCGGGTGGTTAATGCCGTAGAAAAGGGTTACAGCGAATAAAGCAACGAACACCTCCTCGATTACCGCTGCAGTCACCTAGTTGACTTGTTGTTTTCTCCTATTTCGTCGGAAATCGTGACGTTGCCGTTCGTCTACAATCCATTTGGGTTTTCTGCTGCAATTAAATTGTCCAGATCATGGTCAGAATTTAAAATCAAAAGAACTGGAGGCACAACTAACGCCACTACCAGAAATATGCCTGCTAGAAAAAACACTGCTTTTCGATGAATAAAAATCACTAAATATATTTCTCATTCGAGGTTAATAACTTTGCTTTAGGAGTGGATGGTGGGCCGTACCGGACTTAACCTCATTTGGGTATGAGTCTCTTCTTGCTTTTTCAGCTGAAGAGGGGGATCCTAGCCCCAATTTACCCGAAAAAGAAGCAAGAGCTCCAAAGCTGGGGATGGGCTTATGAGTTAAAGTACGGTTCCTAACCCCGTTTGGGATTCAAAAAAATTGGTTGCTTATGTCCAACCTCAGAGGATAGAAGCCACACCCCCTGGCAAGTTGAGCAGTCGTTACATCGAACCCCTACCGCAATGGAGATGTCACCCGCGTCTTATTACATCGATCTTTTACTTTTACTGCCTCTTATGTTTGCGTTGAAGAAGCGGGCGATGCGTAATTCTACGGTGACATTGCATTTCTACATGCACA
>CAIUPH010000030.1 GCA_903901015.1 Candidatus Bathyarchaeota archaeon
CACTGGTGCCACGTTATGGAGAAAGAATGCTTCGAAGACGAACAAGTGGCAGAACTTATGAACCAGACTTTTGTCTCCATTAAAGTCGACAGAGAAGAACGCCCAGACCTCGACGCCGCGTACATGGCTGTTTGCCAAGCCATGGGCAGAAACTGCGGCTGGCCCCTAAACGTCATAATGACACCCGACAAAAACCCCTTCTTCGTCGCCAGCTACATACCCAAAGACAACCGCTACGGCTCAGTAGGAATGCTTAGCCTAGTACCCCAGATTGTGGAAATCTGGAGAACCAGAAAAGCCGAAATGGAATCAATCGGCACAGAAATAAAAGAGCAAATAACCCTCCCCATAGAAGAGCAAACCCACAGCCAACTGGACAGAACCACACTTGACGACGCGTATGGGCAGCTTTTTCTGCGTTTTGACCAGGAAAACGGCGGGTTCGGAAAAGCCCCAAAGTTTCCCTCACCGCACAATCTGCTTTTCCTGTTAAAATACTGGAACAGAACAAAGGAGAAGAACGCGTGGATGATGGTTGAGAAAACCTTGCGTGCCATGCGGCTGGGCGGCTTTTTTGACCAAGTCGGCTTTGGCTTTCACCGCTACTCCACCGATGCGCAGTGGCTGGTGCCTCACTTCGAAAAAATGCTCTATGACCAAGCTCTCCTCGTATTGGCTTATGTGGAAGCTTACCAGGCGTCGGGCGCGGCTAAATTCAAGTTAACCGCCAAAGAAACATTGGATTACATTCTAAGGGATTTAGCCGCGGCTGAAGGCGGTTTTTACTCGGCGGAAGATGCTGACAGTGAAGGTGAAGAGGGCAAGTTTTATCTTTGGACAAAAAAGGAAGTTGAAGATGCGCTGTCAATGAAGGATGGGGATTTAGCGGTTAAGCTCTTTGAAGTTAAGAGCGAAGGCAACTATTACGAGGCTCCGAAGGGCAACAATGGCAAGAACATACTGCATTTTGCTGTGCCGCTGGAACAATTAGCCTCCGAAGCTAACCTGACAATTGATGAACTCATAATTAGGCTTGGAAGAATAAGAAATGCCCTCTTTGAAGCCAGAGAAAAAAGGGTCCATCCATCAAAGGACGACAAAATTCTATCGGATTGGAATGGCTTAATGGTTGCTGCGCTGGCGCGTGCAAGCCAAGTTTTAGGGGAACCAAAGTATCTTCGAGCGGCAACCAAAACAGCGGATTTCATCACAGGTGAAATGAAGACGCAAGATGGCAAACTTTACCATAGGTACGCTAAGGGGGAGAGGGCGGTTTTAGGGTTTTTGGACGACTACGCTTTTGTGGTGTTCGGGCTTATTGAGCTCTACGAGGCTGGCTTTGACGAGAAATACCTGCAAGCCTCCATTGAATTAACTAAATCGATGATTGAGCAGTTTTGGGACGAAAAAAACGGCGGCTTCTTCTTTACCGAAAAAAGCGCGGATGAATCAGTGCCACGGCTAAAACAGACTTACGATGGAGCAGCACCCTCAGGAAATTCTGTGGCGCTCTACAATCTGCTGCGTTTGGCACGTTTAACCGGGGAACCAACGTTTGAGACTTATGCATCAAAACTGCTCAAGGTAGTCTCCGAAGAAGTTAGTAGTCAGCCGCTTGGGCACACGTTTATGCTGGTGGGCTTGGAATTTGTGTTGGAACCAACCTTTAACGTTGTTTTGGTCGGCGAATCAGCGGAGAAGGATGTGCAAACGATGCTTTCGGCTGTGA
>CAIUPH010000031.1 GCA_903901015.1 Candidatus Bathyarchaeota archaeon
CGACTTTTGCTTCTACTGGTTCCTTTTTGTTTTCGAAAAAACCTTCAACAGCCAATTGATTTCACCTATTGTAATGTCTGAGACACAACTTAGATTTCTCTGCACTTAAGTGTTTCGCTCAATGTGTTTTTTATGGATTAATCGCTGCGCATATATGTGGGGGTGGTGTTTCTGGTTTTTATGCGAAGAGTTACCTTAGCCGCCGTCTTCTTGGTGGCGGCGGTTCTTGTTGCAGGCGGAGTTTGGTTGGTCCTGCTGAATGCTGGGCAATCACCCACGGATTCTGGTGTAGCGACCATTTACACTTACCATGTGGTCAACACTTATCCGCATGACACCTCCGCCTTCACCGAAGGCTTAGTCTTCACCAACGGTTCGCTCTACGAGAGCACAGGTGAATACGGCTCATCTTCTCTGCGCCGCGTCAACCTCGAAGACGGAGCAGTTCAGCAAAAGGTTTCATTGCCAAGCCAATACTTTGGCGAAGGCTTAACAGCCGTCAACAACGCGCTTATCCAGTTGACTTGGCAGGAAAAAACAGGTTTCATCTACAACAAACAAACACTGGCTTTAACGGGCAACTTCACATATTCCACGCAGGGCTGGGGCTTAACCTACAACGGCAGCGAACTAGTCATGAGCGACGGCTCCTCCAACCTGTACTTCCTCGACCCAGTTACCTACCAGAAAGTCGGGCAAGTAAGCGTACACGACGGCACCACACCCATAACGAACCTCAACGAACTGGAGTACGTCAACGGAAGCATCTACGCCAACATCTGGCAACAACAAAAAATCGCCATCATAAACCCAAAGACAGGCGCAGTCACGGGTTGGATAGACCTAACGGGAATCTACCAGCCAAAAGGCACAGACGACGTTTTAAACGGCATCGCATACGACCAGCAAACCAGCAGCCTATACGTAACGGGCAAAGGCTGGCCGCATCTTTACCAAATAACAATAACGCCTGCAAAGTTAGGATAAATGGAACTTTAGGTTTTTTCAACATGCTAATGCATGGTTTTGAGCCAATACTGACCTACCCCCTATAGGTTTCTGCAATGAGTTTCTAATAGGATCCGAGGGGTGTGCACAATTAAATTTTTTATAGTTTATCAGCTAACTACCTGTTGAGCAGCCTGGGATTTGTACCCGATTGAACCATGGTTTGGTGTTTGAACGGCTCCAATTCCAAAGTTATTTGGGTCTAATCCCAGTACCTGCTTGCACACTTCAGGCTCAAATCATCCTAAACAAAGCCTCAACCACATTAACCACCATGCAGACAAACCCAGCAACAACCATCGCAAACTTCTCCACCAAACCCTTAGCCTAACCCAACAACAATCACATAGCAAATTATACTTCACATAACTATTGAACTACTCCACAAGGTAACACATACCTCCAAAAAACTCTGCATTAAAAACTTACCCTTCTTACCCTTTCTACAAGGATTCACGACAATAACGGGCACTACACCAATGTCTTTAACAGCATTAATGCTCTTTAGCGAATAGTAACCGGCATCAGCTAAAACAAAATTTGCCTCTAAATCCTCAAGAAGTTTAGGCAGAAAAATGGAGTCAAAACGGTTGCCTGGTGTGACGATGGCTTTGAGGGGTAATCCAAGTTGGTTGACGACTGCGCATAGTTTGAAGCCTTTGAAGGGTCCTCTGCTGCTAAAGCCTCAGTTGGCTTCCATATCGTGGGGTCAACTAATGGTGTTGAATCCGCGATCAGGTGTGTTGTCGGTACTAGCATTTGGATGATTTTGGCGGTTTTTTGGAAGGCTTCTTCTAGAACGGTTAGGTATCGTCTCCACCATCTTCCAATGGTGGTTCTGTCGGGAATGCTATGTAAGCCGAGTTTTGCTGCGTCTGAGGGGTGTTTTTTGAGGTGGCAGATTATGCGTGTGTCGTTTTGGAGTCCTTTTAGTCTCGCGTAGACTAACACTCGGATGGCTTTGAGGTATCCGTAGCCTGGATTTCCCGCTCTTTTAGGCTCTGTTGGAACGATTTTTTTGTTGATGACAAGCCTGATGAGTTCACAGGCGTCCATGAAGACAAGAAGGCACTAACTAGATTTAAAATTATGCACACCTCTCGGATCCAAATAGGTTCCTCAAACTATTGAATTGCTGAATTTCTTTGCAAACAACGAAAGCAGATTACCAATGAAGTCGGGTTTCTCGCATGGCCCATTCGCAAAGTTCAACCCATCTCTCACCCGCAAACAACAAACCCAAACGCCAAACCCGCGCCTAACCATGACGGCTGAAAAACGCCTATTTTTTTTGGGCGCAGAAGGAAGAGAAGAAGACGGTGGCTCCATCAAAAAAGAAGCCTCACTTTAGGTGGAGAAGAGCTCTTCAGTTTGGAAGATGGGTTTCTTGCAGGATGGACAGACCTCGTCGGTTCGCTGCACTGAGCTGCCGCAGTTTGGGCATTTGTTGTTCTTCTTCGCTAGGTGCAAGCCTGCTTTTTCTTTGACGATTTTTCCATCTTTAAGCAGCAGCATGCGTTCGGTGTGGTTTGCGGCTTGGCTGTCGTGTGTAACCATGATGATTGTGGTGCCCTGCGACAGGTTGAGGTTAGCGAGGAGCTTTATGATTTCCGCCTTGTTCTGGCTGTCCAAGTTGCCCGTGGGTTCATCTGCGAGGATGAATGCGGGGTTGTTTGCGAGCGCACGCGCGATGGCAACGCGCTGCTGCTCACCGGCGCTGAGGCGCTGAGGACGGTGCCCCTCCCGCCCCGACAACCCAACCATCGCCAACAACTCGCTCGCCCGCTTACGCTGCTCCGCCTTCGACTTGCCCTTGCCCTCCATGGGTAACTCTACGTTTTCCCGTGCGTTAAGGTAGGGCAGCAGGTTGAAGGTTTGGAATACGAAGCCCATTTTGTCGCGGCGTATCTTGTAGAGTTGGTTTTCAGGCATTTTGCCCACGTCGATGCCGTCGAGGAGCACTTGTCCGCTGGTGGGTTTATCGATGCAGCCGATGACGTTTAGCAACGTGGTTTTGCCCGAGCCCGATGGTCCCATGATGGCTACGAATTCGCCGGCGTTCACGGTTAAGTTGAGGTTTTTTAATGCTGAAACTTCTCGTTTGCCCAGCATGTAATTTTTGCTGAGGTTTTCTATCTGCAATACTGGTTTACTCATATTTCATCGCCTCTGCGGGTCTAATTTTTGCTGCTCTCCACGCGGGATACAAGCTGCCCAATGCGCCAAGTGCAACTGAAGCACCGAACGCTAACAGGACAATCTCCAAGTTCACAGATACCACGGCTGTTGACGCCACATTACTTGCGACCCGCACTCCTGTAACTCCGAACAGGTTTACGCTCGGAAGCAGAAGAGCCGAAAGCGTCGGCGCCGCTAATGTGCCGATTGCGATGCCGACTGCGCCTGCGATTACACTCAGCAAGACGCCTTCAAGCAGGAACTGCCCCATCACGGATGAGTTGCTGAAGCCGATTGCTTTGAGGGTGCCGATTTCTTTGGTGCGTTCCCTCACCGTGTAGAGCATAACGAACAGCACTATGAGACTGGTTGCCGCCACTACCACGATGATTTCTTCCAGGGCAGTTGTCTGTGTCTGCCCGATTGAAGCCTGCGCGCTCTCCAATGCTGTGTTGTAGGTTGACTGGAGAGAGTCAAGCTGGGTTAAGCGTTCTTGACCTGTCGTAACCGTGAGCTCTGGATGCAGGGTACTTATCGCGGTGGATACTTGCGTTACCAAATCGCTGGTCTGCGTGAACACTCGAAGGCTCGTTATGTACCCGGTGTTGTTTGTCACTGCCTGCGCGTCAGACAGGTTCATGTACAGCACTAACCGGTCTGAAGCAGACGAGGTACCATGGATGCCTACAACTGTAAAGCCTTGTCCGAGAATTGAAACCGTATCGCCGACGCCAACGCCGAAATACGCCGAGTTATTCTCGCTTAAAAGAACTACTCCGCTGTCGCCAGCCTTCAGGTTTCTTCCAGCTGTGACGTTTGTCGACAGCACCGGATAGTTATCGATAAGGTCGGAGGTTAATGGTATTCCCTCGATTGTGTACGAGGTTAACTGGCGAGTGAACGTTCGCCCGAACATCGACACTGTTTCGTTGCTTCCTTCTGAAGCTTGCAGTATGGGCTCAACAGCCGCAACGCCCGAGATAGAGTTGTTAATGTCATTGTACAGGGTTTGGTTCATGGGGCTTGCCTCTCCTCCACCGAAGGGACCGCCGCCAAACTGACCGCCGACAGTGCCGCCTCCAAACTGGTTGGGGTCAAAACCCCCGCTTCGGGTGCCGCCAATACCACCCTGACCAGGCGTAAAAGTACCTGCATCTGCCGCTCTGAAGCCGAAACCTGAAAAACTAGGTGCTAAACTGCAGTCAATTTGGTTTAACGTTTGATTGATGGTTTCGCCTGTTTGACCTATGGTGTTGCTCAGGTTGTTAGCTAAATCGTTCGCGGACTTCTGGTTAGCCACGACTCCTGCTGGAATCGAAACCAAGATTGCCATGGAAAAAGCTAAAGCAATTATTACCAGTGATGCGCGGATTTTTCTTCGTGAAATGTTTCGTATTGCTCTGTTGATTATACCCATGTTGTGTTACCTACGTGATTATTTTTTGGCAGCCAAAAAGAGACTTGAAGGGGAATTAGATTGGGCAGTTATTGGGCTTATGGCCTTTTCCGTTTTCTCAAATCCCTTCTTGGTTGCCGTTCGAGGTTTACCCCGATGTGTTATTAAATAATATTTCAAAATTCACCCCAAATCTAACCCTAATTAGACAACACCCAATGAACCAACCCTGAGTAAAGAAAATTAAAACGAACAGAAAAAAGAAAAGGAATATAAAAAAAAAGAAAAATTTGGTGGTTTACTTGTCGATTTCAGTGACGGTGAAGTTCACGATTTTGGTTACTTTTGCTTGAGTTAAGTCAACTACCACGAATGCACGTGCGTTTGTGCCTATGAGTGTTAAGTCTGCGGTTGAAGCTTTAGTCACAACGTTACCGTTGCCGTCGATGGTTGTGCTGATTACTGGGCGGATGGAGGTTATGTTGTAGCCTTGACTTAGCAGGTTCTGTACGTCACTGTCGTTCTTGGCGATGTTAGTCACGTTCGCGGTGAAGTCGCTGCTTACCTGAATTGCGCCTGCGCCATCGAATCCTTGGCAGCCGCGCTCGGAGCCTCGTTGGTCCATTCCTAATCGGGGTTGGTCGCCCATCATGTGTCCAATGCCGAAGCCGTTGGGTCCGTTGTCTGTTATGCTCACGGATGAAGTCGCAGAAGGCGTAGTCTGTTGGTCCGCTGCAACCGAAGTTGTCGGGTCAGCTTTAGTTAGTTGCGTTACATAGAAAAATGAACCTGCAATTGCTGCGATGAGGACGACTGAAAGTAGCGCTAAGGCTTTTGTTCTTGTATCCATATCTTTCATTTCACCTCCTATGCTCAAAACACGGTTGCTCGACATGTTATTAAGGGGTTTTTCAGGATTACACCCAAATTAACGCCCAATTTACAGCCAAAACAGGGGTGGCTGGAGGCTGAAAGGACACATTTATAACTTCAGTCAGGTTAACTTGGAGAAGAATCCTCAACTGCACGGAGACCGAAAATGTCTGGAAATGCGCGTTCGCTAAAATACCTGCTAGGATGGCTGATTGCAGGAACCAGAGGTGGACCTACCCGTGCAAAAATAATTTTGTCGCTGAAAGAAACTCCGCAGAACGCAAATCAACTCGCAACCCAGCTTAAGATGGATTATAAAACGATGCGGCATCACCTTGAAGTCTTGGAGAAGAACAAAATCATAACTTCTGTCGGAGATAGGTACGGCGCAACGTATTTTCTATCTCAAGTTATGGAAGACAACTACGTCATGTTTGAGGAGATTATGAGTAAAATCGGGAAAAAGTAGAAAAAGGAGCACACTAAGTTGGAGAAACAAATGAGCACCAGATTAAAAGTCGGAATAATCCTCACCGTATTGGCTATAGTTGCTGTTGTAACGGCTCTTTGGGCACTGGTCTTTTTGCATGACCCAGCTTTCCAGATTCGCCATGCTCCGCCGCCAAGCGGCTTTGTTCCAGGCGACTTCGAATACTTCTACTTGGCGTTCACGATTATTTCAACGGTAAACATTGCATTGCTCGTAATGGTGCTGTTAACATATGTTAGCATCTACAATAAAACTCGCTCCCCCTTCACGATTGGGCTGATAATTTTCGCGTTAGCTTTCCTACTCAAAGACGTATCGTCCCACCCGTTCGTTGTGGGATTGTTCAGTTTCAGGGCGTACGGTCTTGGACCATTCGCCTTTCTGCCTGGACTCTTCGAGTGTGCGGCTTTGTCGGTGCTGCTTTACCTAAGCATAAGGTACTAGCGCAGCCAAAAAGGCAAACCGCCTTTTTTGGTTAACAACTAATAAAGCGCACCGCGTTTAATGTTTAACAGGAGACTACTTTTTTGGCAAACACAACTCAACCCCAGAGAAAACCAAACCGCCTTATCAAAGAAAAAAGCCCCTATCTGCTCCAGCACGCCTACAACCCCGTCGACTGGTATCCATGGAGCGCAGAGGCTTTTTTGAAGGCTAAAGCGGAGGATAAACCCGTTTTTGTATCCATAGGTTACTCAACCTGCCACTGGTGCCACGTTATGGAGAAAGAATGCTTCGAAGACGAACAAGTGGCAGAACTTATGAACCAGACTTTTGTCTCCATTAAAGTCGACAGAGAAGAACGCCCAGACCTCGACGCCGCTTACATGGCGGTTTGCCAAGCCATGGGACGAAACTGCGGCTGGCCCCTCAACGTTATAATGACACCCGACAAAAACCCCTTCTTCGTCGCCAGCTACATACCCAAAGACAACCGCTACGGCACAGTTGGGATGCTTAGCCTCGTACCCCAAATTTCTGAAATCTGGAGAACCAGAAAAGACGAGATGGAATCAATCGGAAAAGAAATCAAAGAGCAAATAACCATCCCGCTGGAAGAGCAAACCCAAAACCAACTCGACAAAACCACACTCGACAACACGTATGAGCAGCTTTTTCTGCGTTTTGACCCCGAAAACGGCGGGTTCGGAAGAGCCCCCAAATTTCCCTCACCCCACAATCTGATTTTCCTATTAAGATATTGGAACCGAACTAAAGAGAAGAACGCGTGGATGATGATTGAAAAAACCCTGCGTGCCATGCGACTGGGCGGATTATTTGACCAGGTCGGTTTTGGGTTTCACCGCTACTCCACCGATGCGCAGTGGTTGGTACCTCACTTCGAAAAAATGCTCTATGACCAAGCTCTCCTCGTATTGGCTTATTTGGAAGCTTACCAGGCGTCGGGCGCGGCTAAATTCAAGTTAACCGCCAAAGAAACATTGGATTACGTTCTAAGGGATTTAGCTGAGGTGCATGGTGGCTTTTACTCGGCGGAAGATGCTGACAGTGAAGGTGAAGAGGGCAAGTTTTACCTTTGGACGCAAAAGGAAATTGAGCAGACGGTGCGCTCGGAAGATGTGGATTTAGCGGTTAAGCTCTTTGAAGTTAAGAGCGAAGGCAACTATTACGAGACTCCGAAGGGCAACAATGGCAAAAACATACTTCACTTTGCAGCGCCCCTAGAACAATTAGCCTCGGAAGTTAACCTAACAATGGATGAACTCATAGTTAGGCTTAGAAGAATAAGAAATGCTCTCTTTGAAGCCAGAGAAAAAAGGGTTCATCCCGCAAAAGACGATAAAATCCTCTCGGATTGGAACGGCTTAATGGTAGCTGCGCTATCGCGGGCAAGCCAAATTCTAATGGAACCAAAGTATCTTCAAGCGGCAACCAAAACAGCCGATTTTATCATAGACGAAATGAAGACACAAGACGGCAAAATTTACCATCGATACGCCAAAGGGGAGAGAGCTGTTTTAGGGTTTTTAGACGACTACGCTTTTGTGGTATTCGGGCTTATTGAGCTCTACGAAGCTGGCTTTGACGAAAAATACCTGCAAACCTCCGTTGAATTAACTAAATCGATGATAGAGCAGTTTTGGGACGAAAAAACCGGCGGCTTCTTCTTCACCGAAAAAAACGCGGATGAATCAGTGCCACGGCTAAAACAGACTTACGATGGAGCAGCACCCTCAGGAAATTCTGTTGCACTCTACAATCTGCTGCGTTTGGCACAGTTAAGCGGAGAACCCGCGTTCGAGACTTATGCAGCAAAACTGCTAAAGGCATTCTCCGAAGAAGTTAGTAGTCAGCCGCTTGGGCACACGTTTATGCTGGTGGGCTTGGAATTTGTGTTGGAACCAACCTTTAACGTTGTTTTGGTCGGCGAATCAGCGGAGAAGGATGTGCAAACGATGCTTTCGGCTGTGA
>CAIUPH010000032.1 GCA_903901015.1 Candidatus Bathyarchaeota archaeon
AAGAAGCGGCAAAAGCATGATTTCGCTTGGCGTTTTATGCGTCGCGACATCCACAACGACTGCAACCTTGCACTCTGGCTTAACAAGTTCGCATAGGCGTTTGGAGCCGAAGGGTTCCTTTAGCGCCCGTTCAACCTCAGCTTTCGCATCTGCTGCGGCAGGCTGCTCTTTAGGCTCTATGGTGCCCAGCAGGTTTCGGGCTGGAACTCGGACGCATACGTCGGTTTTTCCGTAGGGTAACCAAACATCAACCATGCCAAATCACTGATTATCCATGTAGTCGGCGCAAGAAACTATTAAGCCTTATCAAATGTGGACTAAAAATTAAAAGCATTTCAGAAATCTGGCGCAGCTTAATTGAAATTTATCTTGTTTCTCATTCGGTTTAGTCTGCGATTCTGATAGAAAACGAAAATAAAAACTAAAGACGCGCCTAAAATCCCTGTAGCACTAATCCAAATGGAATATCCTCCTGGAAAATACAAAATTGAATAAACAATTGGAATAAACAAGAAAAGTAATGCAAGAAAAACCATCGCCCAGCCTAACGAGTCTGTTTTCTTTCTGAGCGGCAAGTTTCGCTGGTCTACTTCAAAATTGACGTTGGATGGCACCATAGGGAGCGCTGGGTTTTTTGGGAGCCAACCTCTAATACGCGATTCTAAACTATTCTTTTCGTTCATGTTTTCAAATCGGGAGATTTCGGGTCCATCTTTCTTTTGATGTTAATTACTGTGCGGTTAACGTTGCTTTCTGGCGCTTTTGGAATAAGAAAATAACCATTTCCAGACCAACTCTGCATTACCCGCATATTTACTCTTTTTTCAAAAGCCACGAACAAAACAATTCTTGATATTTCAAGGGAAATTCCTCAGGTAAGAGCTGAAATCGAAAACGTGGACGCTCCTAAAGCAAAACAAAAAACAAAGAGCAAAAATGTTGGAATAACCAATAAAGCTATGTCTTTTCTATTTGTACGGACTTGGTAATCTTTTGAAAGCCGATTAAATTGGTTTTGTGCAAACATTATGCTTGAAATCGCGCCAACTGCTAAGCTAGCAATTATCCAAGCAAAAACTTGGAGTGTTAAAGTCGGGTTTCTTGCAATACTATATGAAGCATAAGTCATATACCCAAAGAAGATTATCAAGAAAATTCCAATTGCTGCATTAGTTTTTGTTGCGCTTACGTTGTATTCTGGCGGAATTATCGGAGGTTGCCGTTTGTTCTCGTATTCCGCTTTAAATCTCGTGCTCATCATGTGCGGTTCCTGTGGGAACCAACCTCGAATTCGACTTTGCAGGGTTCTTTTCACAGTCATACTTTCAGCTCGGGGATTAGTTTGGTGAAAATCATGTGTGCCAGTTTAGCTGGGTGAATTTTGTCGGCGTCTGGGATTTCTATGCCTCTTTCTTTGGCGATGTCTATGAGGTATTGGCGTGTTTGGTTTAGGTAGGCGTTGTCGGTTACTTCTTCGGGGTTGTCGTGCCAATACCAGACTTTGAGTCCGTGGCTGGTGGTGTAAGTGATGATGGCTTTCTTCTTTAGGGCTGGGTGGTAGCCGAGGAGGATGGCTTGTTTGGGGTTGAGTTTGGTTACTTGCAAATCGTTGACTTGTGCGACGTCGAGGAGTGTGGTTGAGAGTTTGGCTTCTGCCATCATTCGGGTTTGGTTGACGTATTGACGGGTGGTTTTGAGTTTTTCGGCGATTTTTGTTATGGAGAGGCCTGTGCTGATTAGTTGCCAGATGTCTTTTTGGCTTTGGCTTAGCGGTGAGGATACTGTGCAGTTTGGTGCCATAAGTCTCTGTAAATAGCGAAGTATTTGCAAATATTTAAAGTTAATTAGAAACACCAATCCGCTGCCCAAATCAAGCCAAATCCGAAGCGTCCAGAGAAAAATTCTTAGCCAAACGGAATCACCAGATTTTTTATGCACGTCTTGCTGTTTACCAACCTATTAGGATCCAAATATCATATCGATGCAGAAACCTATAGAGGGTAGGTGGCGAACGGACCTATTTGGATCCTATTAGAGGTTCTATGCACAAACCATAGAGGGGTAGGCAGCAACTTAGGGTGTAGGTTAGTATTGGCAATTTTCCAAGCCATTAACATTTTGAAAATTACGCGATGCATAACTTCTTTAAAATGCCCCTGCATAGTGTTTCTTGAGGAATCAAGTCTTTGTCCATCCAGAAAACGCC
This sequence comes from Candidatus Bathyarchaeota archaeon, assembly GCA_903901015.1. Lineage (GTDB taxonomy): Archaea > Thermoproteota > Bathyarchaeia > Bathyarchaeales > Bathycorpusculaceae > Bathycorpusculum. The sequence goes on from CAIUPH010000032.1 coordinate 2,207, forward strand.
GGAGAAAAACAGCATACTCTTCGTTTGGCTCAACAGCTACGCTGGAATACTCCTGAAAACGCCGTCTAAAACGCTTGTCATCGACCCCGTGGATGTTAAACCCAAAAGCCTCCAGAACGTAGACGCCATCTTGATAACCCATGAACACTATGACCACCTCGACCAACGTTTAATCACGGAAGTCCAGAAAGCCACTGACTGCCTCGTAATCGCGGACGCCGCCTCAACCAAGAAACTCCAGCTCGCCATCCCCAACGGCAAACTAACCGAAATCAAGCCAGGCGACGAAATA
>CAIUPH010000033.1 GCA_903901015.1 Candidatus Bathyarchaeota archaeon
TACGACCCCGTGTCAAAGATGGGTCCGCAGGAATGGCGCATCGTGAAGACTAACCTCAACGAGGCGGTTGAAGGCACCGACTGTATCGTGATTTTGACGGGGCAGGAGCAATTCAAAAACTTGAACCTGAAAAAACTTAAAGCCCTCATGAAAGCGCCCGCGGTTATCGTGGATTTAATCGGGATTTTTGAACCCAAAAAGGTGGAGGCAGAAGGCTTCATATACTGTGGATTGGGTAGAGGAACTGATAAAACTTGAACAAACTTGGCGTAGCAGTAATCGGGACGGGGCAATGGGGAAAAAACCATGCTCGAGTCTACAACGAACTTCCCTCAACCGAACTCGTTGCAATATGCGACGTTAACCCTGAACGCGCAAAAGCCATGGCGTCGCAGTATGGCGTAAAAGCATACTCTGACAGCGCCCAAATGCTTAAGGACAAATCCATCGAAGCCGTCAACGTCTGCACATGGTCAACGATTCTAGCCCAAGAAGCCCAAAAAGCCCTAAACGCTGGAAAACACGTTTTAGTCGAGAAACCCATGGCAACAACGCCTCAGCAAGCCGAGAAACTGGTGGCGACAGCACAGGAAAACAACCTCCACTTAACCGTTGGCTTCCTCATGAGGTTTATTCCTGGACTGCAAATTATTCGCCAGTCTATTGTGGACAAAAAAATAGGGGAATTCGTCTGCGCTACCGCTAAACGAGTTTCGCAGTGGCCCGAACGCATCGGCGACGTAGGAGTCGTTAAAGACACCGCCATCCACGACATCGACGTCATGCATTTCATCTCTGGCGAGAACCCGATTTCAGTATACGCCAAAATGGGCAGCATGAGAATCAAAAAATTCGAGGACTACGCCCAAATAATGCTAACCTACAAAGACGGCAAAAGCGCTTTTATCGAATCCAACTGGCTTACACCCTACAAAACCCGAACGTTAACGGTGACGGGAAGCGACGCCATAATGCGATTGGACTACATAACCCAGGACCTCTGGATTGAACAGCAGAAAGAAACGGTTCAGCCACGGTACCCCTTCCAAGAACCCCTCAAAGCTGAACTCCAGCACTTCGTCGAATGCATAGTCGAGAAAAAGAAACCCCTCGTAACAGGCGAAGACGGCGTGAGAGCGCTAGAAGTAGCTACCGCAGCTATGCAGTCATCAGCTAAAAACAGGGCAGTACAAATAAAAAGATAAAAAGTTTATTTTAGGTTGAAAGGTTTGCCTTCCGAAACAATTTTTGCGGGGGCTTTTTCCTTCCATTTCTTTAGAAACGGCAGGTCCTCAGCTTCTTTGCGCAGTTCATCTGGCAGCATTTCGGGGATTTCGTCGCGTATGGGGTACCAGCGCAGGCATTTGGGGCAGACGATTAAGCCTTCAACTATTTCGTCTTTTTCTTCGAAGACGTGAAGTTCCAGAGGATGGTACTTGTCGATTGGGCAAGCGAGGATGTCCATTAGTTTGCGTTTCATGAGGATTCCACGGTTTAAGATAGTTGGGTGTTGAGTTATTAAAACTTGCTTGGTAAGGCTGTGACTTGTATGTCGAGGACGGTTTGGTACCAGTTTGGACCCGTGGGGCGCATCACTCGCGCATTTGCAAAGACGTAGCGGACGCCCATGCAGTCGAGTTTTTCCGCAACCTTTAGCTTGGTTTTCTCCACGGGGTCTTCTTTTCCAGGTGCATGCTGGAAGTCGTAGTAGTGAATCCACCCGCCTGTTTTTTTAAGCGCCATGAGCGCGTAGGGGAGATATTCGAGGGCTTTTTCGGGCAGGGGCATGAGTACGCGGTCGGCGACGCCTTGCAACAGGGCTTGGATGATGTCTTTGGAGTCGCCAAAAAGGGGAAACACGCACTCTTTCACCTGGTTGACTTTAACGTTTTCCTCCATGCACCCCACAGCGACTGGGTTAACGTCGATGGAGTAAACTTTTGTTTTACTCTGGGTTTTAGCAATCAATATACTAAAGCAGCCCACCCCCGCAAACATGTTGACAACTGTCTCGCCGCCCTTTACGAGGTTTGCAATGCGCCTGTGTTCACCTGAGAGTCTGGGCGAAAAGTAGCATTTTTCAACGTCAACTTTGAAGCTACAGCCTGATTCCTTCTGGGTAGTTATCGTTTTGTTTTCGCCCGCCAAAAGCTTCAGCGCTCTGACTCTAAAATCGCCTGTGATGCGGGTGGCGGGGGTAAGGACGGTTTTAATGTTTTTCTGGGAAGCCATAATTTGTTTCGCGATTGCTCCCTCATTGGCAAGGTTGCTTTTGGGTATTTTGATGATGGCTATGTCGCCTATCACATCGAAGGAATTGTAGACTTTACTCAGTTCATCCGACGGGAGAGCCTCTGAAAGCTTGTCTCGAAGCCGTTTCTTCAAGTAACCATCCTCATTACCGCCAAGTATTGGAAATGTTTAAAAGTAAAATGCTTTTCTTTGTAGGACAGGCGTTCTCGATGGAAAAATCAGGAATTGTTTATGAATGCATGAGATGCGGCTCAAAAGTACCCTCTGAAGAGCTAGAGCTACGTGGCGGAGAAACCAAATGCATCATCTGCGGCTACAGGATTCTAAAGAAGGTTAAGCCACCAGTAGTGAAACGGGTTAAATCGAAATAGATTGGGAAACTCGTGTGTTTACACGAGCAAATTTTTGTTTTAACTTAATTTTTTGTTTAGAAGAATTCTTGGTCTCCGAGTTTACGAAGTGCCTTTCCTTTAAGCCTCACTGATTCATCGGGAAAATCGTCTACGTCTTTGTCGATGGTCTTGCGTTTGATGGTTTCGCCA
>CAIUPH010000034.1 GCA_903901015.1 Candidatus Bathyarchaeota archaeon
CCGTTAGGAAAGTTAAACCGTAAAGAAAATACAAAACTGAATTGTGCACAGGGCTCAGATCCTATTAGTGGTTCTATGTTGAAACCTATAGGGGGTAGGTTGGTATTGGTTCAAAACAAGCATATTAGTATGTTGGAAGCCGGTGGGAATAGGTGGTGCTGTTCATGGGTTCTTGTGGAAAAAAAACCAGGCGATACATGGATTCATAAGGGCACCTTGGCGCTTTCAACATGGATGCATGTAGAGCGTGTGATGGATAATATGGTTATCTCACATTGAAACAGAAACAGAAAAACGTTGCAGCAACGCCGCAGAACTTGTTTTGTTTGCAGTCTTGTGATTTCCTTAAAACTTTTTTTTCTCGCATAAAGAGAAAAACAAAGTTTAGCCCTTTGGATAAGTGAAGGGGGATTGTAGGACAGCAGAGCATTTTTTCAAGTCGTTAACATGTTACAAAGCAGTAATGAAAAAAATGCATCATGCTTAGAGGAGAATTCTTTTTATTATCCAGTCGTGCGTGGCGGTTTTCTCCATGAAAACGCTGATTTTGTTCTCGCCCACACTCATACAGAGCACTTTAACGCTCTTGCCCTCCACGAGAACGCTCTCGATGTCCGTCAAGTTGAATTGCTTTGCCATTTCGCGGCTTGACTCAGCTATTTGAGAAGACAAAATGGCGTACTCGATTATCTTATCCTGTTCCGACAGGTCAACTATGGCTGAGGTGTCGCTTCTGAGGATGTAGCCGCTGACGCCTTTGAGTTTGCGTATTTCAGTTAAGCTCGCCGCTAAATTTGCGAAGCCAGACTTGTCGTCTCCAGCCGAAATAACCGGTGCGTTCTCGACAGGTTCATTTGCTATTTCAGCGGTTGTTTTCTGCATCAACACATTCTCCTATTACTCGATCACTGGCTTAACCATTACCAGCTTGTCCTTTTCAGTTCCGAGGGCTTGAAGAATTTTTTCGGGAATTTGGATGACGCCTTTGCCGTTGGATTTTGCGTCTTTTATGGGTTTAAACTTGCACATGGTTTTTTTGCCGTCTAAAGCCTCGATTTGTACCATCGTGATTTGTTTGTCGCCATAGAGGCTGCTCCACTGCGTGATTACGTCGCCGTCGATTCGCACGGTGTCTGTAGCGGTGAGTAAACCCGAGATTTTTTCCACCATGAACTGGTTGATGGGGGTTTTTGGAAGGCACGGTTCATAGGGCGGTTGGGGTTCAGGAATAGGCTCGACGGTGGGTTCTGGCGTCGAGTGCAAAACTGGTTCTTCACGCTCAATCAGCTCAGGCTTGACTTCTTTGGGCGCAGACACAATTTGGTCCATTAGCTTAACAACCGTTGGAACCACAACCTGCGTTAAAGACTTCATAATTTCCTGGTTAGCTGACCGCGAAGAAACCGTTGCTAAATAAAAATTGCCCATTGCAGTTATGTTTAGTTGATTTTCGGCTGCGTGAATAGTTAAGGTTTTGACTCCGCCGATGGATATTGCCTGCGAAGAGATACTGCCAAACGAAAGGATGAGTTTTCTGGTTTGGTCGGGGTTTGTGGCTTGTGTGTTGGCTACGGTTTGGCCGTTGCCCTTGAATATCAATGCGTTCGTGGTTTCTGGGCAAAGATTTTTGAATTCATCGATGATTGTTTGAAGCGGGTTAGATTGAGCTTCGGTCACCGTTTAGTCTCCTTTCCTTTGGTGTTAGGATATCTTGAATAAGATACGTTCTGGGATGCCTTCGTCTTCCAGCACGATGTACTTGAGTCCTTCTGTGTCGCCAAGTTGATCAAGCCATTTGAGGGCTTCACGCACCTTCTGCAAAACCAGCAACCGTTCCTGGTGACTGCGCACAACGGCTTCTATGGCGGTTAACTCGTGGAATGGGTTAGCATCCAAAACAATGTTTAGTGTTCCCACGGTGATTTCGCTCTGGCTCTCTGTTGGGGCTTTTTTGCCCGCGAGCTTCAAGACGATTTCCCGGACTTTTTTCGATTTTTCCGCTAAGCTGCGGATTTCATCGAGTTTACGCAGGTACTCGCCGAGAACGCTTTTGGTTTCAGACAGCTGCTTGTCCAATGCCTCGGCGATTGACTGTGCGGATGTGTATTCTTTGATTTGTGTTACCATGATTTTTGTTACTCCTAAATTTTATACAGAGAAAGAGGAAAGTTGGGTGAATGCTTGCTTCACCTTACCCCTAAGTTTTTAATGCTTCTAAAGGTTGGATGTTTATGGGCTATATGTTGTTGCTGCTGAAATGACTGAGGTGCCTTTTGCAGTGATTAGTTTAACTGTATAGCTTGTTCCTCCAATCAACGGGAATGGATTGGCTCCTGCGGTAAAGTTGGCAGAGTTAAATGTTATCGTTACCGAGCCGCTTTTTGTGACTGGAGTGGCTGTAAAGGTTGTTGCTGCATATCCGTTGATGAATGCGCTGTTGATTATTCCTTGGGTTCCGCCTGCGTTCTGAACTAGAACTTGAATGGTGCCGGCATCTGGGAATGCGACGTTTGTGATTGATACTTGTTCTGCGCTTCCCATGAGTCCGATGGTCATTCCGCTCATCCATGCTGCGACGACGACGCTGACTGCGACTGTGACGGCGATTAAGATGATTGATGCTACGACTGGGCTTAGGGCTTTTGCGTTTTTCTTAAATTTCCTGATTTTTTTGTATGAGAACATTTTATTTTTTCCTGCCTTTTTTTAGACTTGTAATATGTAATCGTCAGAAACAGCCATTTAAATATTACGTCTTACTATACAATACTATACACCTGTACAACAAAGCTACAGCACAAAAACAAAAAATAAACAAAAGAAAGAAAACGGCTACAGAGCCCTCAAAATAGCCTAATTCTTTCCATCAAGCTCGTCAAAGAAACC
>CAIUPH010000035.1 GCA_903901015.1 Candidatus Bathyarchaeota archaeon
ACTAACTATGGGTTGAGCTGTCTTTTATCTTTCTCCATCACTCAACGTTTTTGAGCCATGTTCTTCTTGTAAACGATAACTGCAGCCGTGACTAGTAACATGGCTATTGTTAGAACCTGCGCCGCTGAAAACTCGGGCGCTGTAAGTGTTGGGGCAGCTGTTGGAACCGAAGTCTGCGTTGGCGCCGTTGACGTCGTAGGAATTGAGCTGACGGAGGGAGCGGCTTCCTGATAGAGCGTATGCAGAACATCTGCTACGTCGTTAACCGCCAAATTGAGGGATTGTCCACATCGGTTGCTGAACGTGGGATCTTTCCAATTGTAGTTGGTATCCATCCAGACGCAGGTTAAATGGTTGTTTCCACCAAAAGTGGTGTCGTAAGCGATGTTTAGGGCTGCATTTGTTGCTGTCAAAGTAGTGAGGCTGCCATCGTATGATAGGTAACTGTTGAAGCTGCCTGAGTAACTTGAGGTTCGTGCATCCACGTAATCTTCGTAGTCACTGTGGTGGGTTTCAGTTCCCCACGGCGTAGATGAACCCATCACGTGCCCAAAAACAGCTAAATCCGCTATGTAGTGGGTCATTGTTCCCACGGTTTTCGCTGCATCCGCATAATCCTTGTTCTTCAAGAAGTTTAGCGCCAAAGTGTATTCTGCGCTTGCCCTTTGAGCCGAAGCACTATCTGTGACGGTTCCAGAAGCGGAATAGTATACGTGGTGTTTTGTGGTGTCGCCGATGCCGTCTGATGCTTGATTGTTGTCGGGTAGTTCGGTGCCGTAGAGGTACGATGCGAGGTTGTCGGTTATGTACTGCTTCTCCTGCGAAGGTAAATAATCCAGCGCATGCTGGGCAATCCAATCGTGGGTTCCGTAATCTGGGTGCGCGGGGTCGGCAGAGTAACCGCCGTTGCTCCATCCCAACGCGGGTTTCACGCCCAACAGCAAAACTGACACGCAAACAACGAGCAAAATGGGTTTTGTTAATTTCAAATCGGCTGCTCCACCCTTCATGTTAACTCTGTAACCTTAAATTGTTTATCAAAAGAAACTCCGAAATCTCCCTTAACCAAAAGTTAAGTCAGCAAAGAAGTTGGTTTTTTTATGTTAATTGTTTTGAGTTTTTGGCATATTTGGAGCCTAATATCCAAGGTAAGCACAGGACCTATAGAGGGGTCGATACGGCATGAACCTATTTGGATCCTATTAGTGGTTCTATGTTGAAACGATAGAGGGGTAGGTCAGTATTAACCCAGAACTAGCCCATTAGTATGTTGAAAACCCATGTTTTGCCGCTGGCAGAAAGGTTATTATTCCCACATAATTCACCTCTACAGCGGAGAACTGAACATGCCTTTAGCGTTTATGATTGGAACTGCCGGCAGCGGCAAATCACTTTTTACAGCGGCGTATGCTGAGTGGCTTAAGATGAGCAAGCAGGATGTTGCCATCGTCAACTTGGACCCTGGCGCGCTCAAGCTGCCCTACCAACCCGATGTGGATGTGCGCAACTATGTGGATGTGGGCGACATCATGGATAAGTACGGTTTAGGTCCCAACGGCGCCATGATTATGGCTGCTGACTTAATCGCGGATGAAATCGAGAATTTGACCCGCGACATCGAAGAAGCGCACGCGGACATCGTCCTCGTCGATACGCCTGGGCAAATGGAACTTTTTGCGTTTCGCGCAAGCGGACCCTACATCGTTGACGAATTAACCAAGGAGCCTAAAGCACTCATTTACCTCTTCGACTCCGTCTTCTGCATCAACCCGCTCAACTACGTTTCAAACATGTTCTTAGCGGCGGCGGTTTACAACAGGTTTTTCCAGCCGCAGGTGCATCTGCTATCCAAGAGCGATTTAGTCCCGAAAAAGGATGTGCAAGCTATGGCAAATTGGTCCGCGAACACCAGTGCGTTGGAAGATGCGATTGAGGAGAAGCTTGAAGGAACCAAACGCTTGTTCAGCCGCAACATGATGCAGGCTATCACCAAGCTGGGTATGCAGTTTCATTTGATGCCTGTTTCAGCAAAGAGCAACGAGGGCATGGTGAACGTTAACACATTGATTGAACGCATTCTTAACAACGGAGAAAAATACACTACTTAACCGCGAATCAGTGACCAGCTGGCGGCGAATGCGCCCCGCTTCGCCTTCAACGTTGAGTCGGCGCCGGCAATGATTATTACGTCGTTGTTCTGCGGCGTCAACTTCTCCAAAATCACGTTTGCCGCCTTAGGGTACTGTTTTTCTATGGCGTCGCTGACGAATTCGATGCATAGATGCCCACCTTTGAAAACGATAACTATCGCTTTGCGGGCGCCAGCGATTATGGCTGCGTCGCGCTGGTCAATACCCGACTCAACCTTTACGCCGCTGTTCTTCACCAGGAAAGCAAAGTTAAACTCGGATTCAGCCAGCTCAGAACGGGGAATCTCCATGCGTTTAGGAAAAATTTCTTCGAACTGCCGCCAAACCTCCAAGCCTTTTTTGGTTAAGTTGCAGCCTTCTTTTGAGGTTTCAATCAAATCCGCCTCGCGGAGCCTGCTGATTATCGTGCGCACAGCACCGTCGCCGACGCTGAGCTTCTCCGCCAGCTTATTTCGCCCCAACGGTTTCTGCGCCATAAGCTCCAGCGCGTAGAATACGTGGAATATCGTGAATGTGGTTGATGGTCCGGGTGCTTTTTTTCCAGCGATTTGTTGCATGAACTTCTTGAGGGATGGCGCCATATCGTGCACTGCAATACTAAACGCACATTGGGTTTTTATAACTTATCAAAGCACGCGCTTACGCTTTGTAGGCGACAACTGAAACTTCAACGAGTGCACCCGACTTAAGGTCTGTGGCGACTGCGGCTCTTGCGGGAAAATTCCCGTCGAAGAAATTGGCGTATTCGCGGTTAAACTCGTCGAACAAAGCCATAGAAGACAGGTAAACAGTGGAGGAAACAACGTCTTTTAAGCTGTAATCGGCTGCTTTCAAGATGGCTTTTATGTTCTCCATAACTTGGCGGGTCTGCGCCGCGATGTCTTTGGCGAGTATTTTGCCCTCCTTGGGGTCAATCGCCAGTTGTCCTGAAACGAACAAGAATTTTCCTGCCTCTACCGCTTGGCTATAGGGACCTATCGGTTTTGGCGCATTCTCACTAAATACCGGCGACTTCATGTTTTTTCATCTTTTGTTCGTAGGTTTGGTGGTTAAAATTGTTTATGCAAATGCGTCATAGTGACATTTCCTCCAGAATATTTTTAACAGAAAACCTTTTAAGAAAAACGGCAGGTTACTATGCCTATCATCTGAACGGAAGAGACTCCTATGAAAAAAACCGGAAAATACTTGTTTACATCTGAGTCAGTCGGAGAAGGTCACCCAGATAAAGTTGCAGACCAAATCTCCGATAGTGTTTTAGACGCAATATTCACCCATGACCCTAAAGCGCGTGTCGACTGCGAAACCCTCGTCATGCAGGGCACCGTAATGATTACGGGTCAAATCACCACATGCACATACATAGACATCCCAAAGGTTGTTCGCCAAACTCTCAAAGAAATCGGGTTTGACAACGCCAAAGACGGCTTAGACTGGGAAACCTGCGGTATCCTTGTTTCACTTACTGCGCAGTCCCCAGACATTTCGATGGGTGTAACCGAATCTAAAGGTCACGAGCAGGGAGCTGGAGACCAAGGCATGGTTTTCGGGTACGCTTCAAATGAGACAAAGGAACTCATGCCGCTTCCAATCATGCTTGCACACAAGCTGGTTAAGCGTCTAGCTGAATGCAGAAAAACAAAGCTCATGCCCTATTTGCGCCCTGACTGCAAATCGCAGGTTACAATCGAATACGACAATGGCAAACCGAAATGCGTCAAAACCGTGGTTATTGCCGCCCAAAACAACGGTTGCTGCGACGATGCCACATTAAAGAAAGACATCGTTGAAAAAGTCATAAAATACGTTATTCCAGCAAACTTGATACCTGAAGACATAAAATACGTCATCAACGGAACAGGCAGATTCGTCATCGGCGGAACACTGGCAGATTCAGGTTTAACGGGCAGAAAAATCATCGTCGACACATACGGCGGAGTTGGAAGTCACGGAGGCGGATGCTTCAGCGGCAAAGACCCATCGAAAGTTGACCGCAGCGGCTGCTACATGGCACGCTACATAGCCAAGAACGTGGTTGCCTCAGGCTTAGCTGACCAATGCGAAGTCCAGATATCCTACGCTATCGGTATTGCTCAGCCAATCTCAGTGCTCGTAAACACCTTCGAAACTGGCAAGCTTTCGGACGAAAAAATCCTCGAGTTAGTCCAGAAATACTTTGACATGAGACCCAAAGCAATCATCGACCAACTGGATCTGCTAAGACCCATCTACAAGAAAACAGCAACTTTCGGCCACTTTGGCAGAGAAGAAGCTGATTTTCCATGGGAGAAAACTGATAAAGCAGAGCTTCTCAAGAAAGAGTTTGAGAAAACCAAAAAAGCATAATTTTTTTCCTTTTCTAATTTAATTTTTTTTCTTTGATTTGTTTCAGTAGAAAATCCGCCATTTTATTAATACTCAAAATTTGTCAATAGGAACTGATGATGGGTGGCGGCATTGTTTCCGTCTGCTGCACAGATGGCTGCATGTGCTCAGGTTTTCGATGCCTTATTTTGACAAAAACCAGCACAAACATTACAATTAAAGTCAGAACTAAAGCAGCAATCAACGCAGCGATGAAAGCTGGAATAACGATGACGCTGGCCTGGGCACTTGTTGCCCCGTTGTACTGGCGGTTTCCCAGCCAGCTGGCTTGAACAGAAACCGTGCCTCCAGTTGAAGGCGCCAAATTGTACTGGAACCGCCCATCCGCAAGCGTGGTTACGTTGGCGAGGGGGGTCCAGCCGCCGCCGTTAATTTTCGTTTGCAAAGATACGTTCTCGTTTGCTGTCTGCGGAAGAATCTGACCGCTTATTTTTACGCTGCCGCCGTCAAGCATGATTGAAGGGGAAATTTGAAGCGTCAAAGTGCTGGGGTCAAGTTCTCGTATAGTTGCCGAAACTTGTCCGACGGATGATTGATCCATGTTTTCGAGCGTTATAACTTGGGATGAAACATTCTGGTATTCGCTCGGGGTTTCGCCGACGCGCCAGCCATCCCGCCACTGGCTGCCCGTGCACTCCGCGATGTAGTAGGAAACGTTTTGTACATTGACACTGTAAACTTGCACTCTTGCCTCTTTGGGAGCGCCCCCGAGGTCCACCCCAATTTCCATGTGCTGCTGAGCGGGATAGTGTATGAGCACAACGGGGATTCCTCCAGCTTCCAGAATCGAAGCGGCAATTTCCGAGAAAAGGTCACAGTCGCCGTTGCCAGCAACTAAGGTTTCCACAGGGTACTTTCCAGGTATTACTTCTCGGTAGGTTATCTGGTGCACGAGCATTAGGACGCCGTTGGTGAAGTCTTCGGTGTTGTTGTAGATTTGCCAGAGTTTGTCAGCTATGGGTTTTAACGCGTTTGGAGTTACGAACTTTTCAAAATCCGAGTCAATGTAGAGGGCGTGGTTTTGCGTGGCGTAGTACTGGTAGAGGACTTGGGGAATTGTCACGTTTAACTCGTAGGTTACGTCGCCCTCTGGCTTGTTCAACAGCAAAAACGAGCTATTGTAGCCTTGTGATTGGTCCTGTGACTTGCCAAGCGGCACCAAAGAAAGAACCATCATAGCAATCACAGCGACGCTTAATGCCCTAATGTAACTAGTTTTCATGTGAGTTGAATGCCAGCTTTTATTTCCGAATGGGAGATTTTGCTTAAATGTTTATTCCCAAATCACCGTCAAGAAGCAATCGTGACTGATCCACCAGCCGCCTCGATTAAACAGGTAAGTTCCTTGGCGGATTTAAGGAGTTTTTCTGCTGGGTTGTGTTCCTGGCTTTCACTGATGGTTAGGTGGAGTTCTACGTGTGGTTTATTTTCGGTGCGGATGGGATGAGACTTTATGTAAACACCTTGATTATCGCTCATGACTTTGTCGATTAAGGGCGCCAAACGGGACTCAAAAATGTTGTCGGCGAAAATGCTTCGCTCACAAAAAACGCCGCTTCCCACAGCCTGCTTAATCAACGGGGCTATTGTTTCATCAAAAATTGCTTCCGTCTCCACGGGCACACCTGGCAAAGAAAACAAAACCGTTCCCCACACTGCAACACGGACGCCTGGAGCAGTTCCGACTGGGTTGTTGACAACCTCGGTTCCCTCGGGCAACGTTGCCATTTTAACTCTGGGCGGTGTCAACTCGATTTCTGTGGGCAAACCCCGTTTCTTGGCGTATTCTAAAGTTTTTTGATTGACTACTTCGAGGGCTTTTGGGTTGACCTCTAGTTTGCGGTTTAATGCTTTAGCGATGCCTTGGAGGGTTTTGTCGTCGAAGGTGGGGCCTAACCCGCCTGTGGTGATTATGAACTGTGGTTTTCGGGCTATGGCTTCGTTGGCGGCGTTGGCGATTTCCTCGATTATGTCTTGGATTACGGTTACTCTTGTGACGTTTGCGCCCAGTTGTGTGGCTTGTTTAGCGAGGTAGTGTGCGTTTGTGTCTTTTACTTTGCCGATTAACAGTTCGTTGCCTATGCATATTATTTCGATGTTAACTGTCATGCCCGTTTCCTCTTGGGTGGTTAGAGTTAGTGTCATTTTCTTTTATACCGTTTGCGTAGTAATTGTTCAAATCGGCTGCGGCTTCGTTATGTTAGATAAAATAAACTCGGCTTTTTGAAAAATTCAAGAAGCAGAGTCAAGGCTAACGAGAAAGCTCACTCCCTTTCGGGAACAGCCTTATTTTTTACTAAGGTACCATTTAAGGTATTCTTTTCGGCGGTTCTGGCGTTCTTCCTCTGCAGTTTCATCAGCTGGCCTGTTCTTGTCATGCAAATCATTGAGTTCCTGCCCCGTACACGTTAAGCCGCAGCTTTTGCAGACGTAGTGCTTAGTCAAAGAGATGTATTGGATTTCTCCGCCGCATTCTGGACAATAATTTACCATTTCAGGTTCTCTTTTTGAGTTTTATAGTAAATCGGTTTTGCAAAGATATTAGTCTTCGCTTGGGTTCCGACCATTTTAACCGAAAAAAGATTGCGGTTACACGTGGGTGTACATTTTGTCGTTGCTGTATTTGCCCGTGTCCATTTCCTGCTCGATTTCCCGCAGCAGCAAGATGCGCTTAAACGTTGGCGGATGAGTTGCAAAGAGGCTGTTCATCTGCACCCACGTTGATTTAGATTCTTTCTCCATTGCTAACTGCAGTTCCCGTTCGTCCAAGACGCCGTTGTGGTCTAAATCATACTCATCTTTTTTGTCCATGATTTGCTGGACTTCCAGTTTTGCTTGACCTGGATCTTCAATATAGAATGCTCGGGCTCCTTCGGGGGCTTTTGGCGAGATGGATAAGCCGTAGGTGATTTTTGCCAAGGCACTCTCGAGGTCTCTTGGTGAACCCGTCACATATGCCGAGTAGGCGTCGGCGTAGTGTTCCCGCAGTCTACTAAGGCGCATAACAATCAAGAATGTAATTATGTAGACTATGAAGGCAATTACGCCGATAGCGACCAGAGCTGCTCCTGAATTATCTTTATTGTTTCGGCGTCCGCCGCTGAAAGCACCCGCATACAACGTTGCCTGCGCGATGAAGTAAGCAATCAACGGCAGGGCTGAGAGCACAGTCATGACGATGTAATCTTTATGTTTAATGTGACCCAACTCATGAGCAATCACGCCCTTGATTTCAGCCTCATTTAGCTGCTTTAGGAGCCCGTCGTGGACCGCTAAGGTTGCACTGCTGGAGGTCCTGCCAAACGTGAAAGCATTGGGCGTACTGTTTGGAACAGTGGCTAATCTGGGCATGGGTATGCCGCTTTTGTCGGCTAATTCTTTAACTGTTGATTCAAGCCACGGGTTCTCGCCAGGCTTAAGGTACTGCAACTTTGTGGTTGCTGCAACAATCGCTGGACCAACCGCGTACTGGAATAATATGAAGAGAGCGGAACCGCCCAAAGCAATCAGCAAACCAGTGAAAACGTCTAGTTGCAAAAAGAAAACGATTACGAAAACGAGGAGCCCGAATATGAAGGCAGATAGGAAAACAGATATTGCCATCGCAGTTTTGAGTTGTGAGAGACTAGCCAAACACTTTTGCCTCTTGTTGTTTTTCACATGTACCTATAATAGAGAATTAAGTCTTTCCCAAAATTAACGTTGCATACAAGAGGTTTACAAAAAAAGAAGAAAAGATTAGATGGGGTAAGCTCCACAGGTTTTGCAGAACTGGATTTTAGTTTTGATGTAGCTCTTGCATTTGGGGCATTGTATTGCGCCTTCGACCTTTGGGAACACGTCTTTTGGTTTGCCGAATTTCTTGCGGAAAGTCTCGTAGTAAAGCAGTTGTTCTTTGTCTTGAATTTCGACGTCGTCTGCTTTTTTGATTGCGGCTTTCTTCTTTTGGAATTCCTCGTCTGTGATGAAGTCCTCAAAGTGTGTCCTGAGCGATTCTGTTCCTGTTCCAGCTTCCAATGGTGCTTTTGGCCTCCAAATAATGTCTTTGGGTATGACGTCTTCGTAGGCTTTGCGCAGAATCCACTTACTGTATTTTACGCCGTTGAACATGCTTATCTTGTATTTGATCGGTAGCTTCTTTGCCCAAGTCATGAACTCTGGGTCCATGTAAGGTGCTTTAATGGTCATTCCAAGAGATGCAGCCATCGACAGTGAAGAGAAGCCCATTTCTGCCCACATTTCTTCCTGTTTCTTAGCGAATTCAGCTTCTGTTAAGTGGAATTGCCATGGGTAGCCGAAAAGCTCGTCTAACGCGTCGCCTGTGAAAACGGTTTTATGTCCTTTTTCTTTTAGAAGGGTTAAGCCGATGTAAACGGGTAAGCTGTTTCTGATTTCCATGGGATCGTATTTTTTGAGTGCTTCTACGACTTTGGGGTAAAATTTGAGTACTTCTTCGCGTCCGAACTGGTAGGTTTCTTGTTTTAGGTTTAGGAGTTTAACCATTTTGGTTACGTATTCGGTGTCTTTTGGAGTTCCGCCTTTGAAGGCTAAGGTTAAGCATGGGATGTCGGGTTTGTATTTTACGGCTTCGTAGGCGATTATTTGGGTGTCGGTTCCGGCGGAAAAGAGGAAGCTTTCTGCCATATTTCTTTTGACACATTTGTTTACTAAGGTTCTTACTTCGGGTAGGAGTTTGCTAACTTCTGATTCATTGAGCGTCATTTCTATCCCTCACTTTATAGTGCTTGTCGTTCAGCCAGTATTTAAGTTTATCCGTATGCATATAAAAGGCGTCAAATAGTAAACATCTGTGCTGAAACCAAGATTAATGCTGAACAATCGACCACACGTCCATTAATTGCTGGATTTTTGCCCCAATCAACTATGTTTAAATGCTCAAAAACAAAAAACATAACATACAACAGAGGTACACAAACATGAAAATCAGCATACTCCACATGAAAATACGGAACACACTAGAAGACAACCTCACAGCAGCCAAAAACGCCGTCCAAAAAGCTGCCAAAGAAAAACCAGCCCTAATCGCACTGCCCGAATACTTCACCGTACCCAACTGCATGGGCGACTTCACAGACGCCAAAAAAATTTCGCAGGAAACCTGCACCAAAACGCTCCGTTTCCTGAAAGAAGCCTCCAAAACCATCGGCGACATCTATCTGTTAGGCGGTACAGTGCTCCAAGAAGACACCGGCAAGTATTACAACACCAGCACTCTGTGGAGAAACGGTCAATTATTAGCAAAATACAAGAAAATAAACCCGATAAAAGCTGAAGTTGAAGCAGGCGTCGCCAAAGGAACCCAGCCGCTTGTTGTGGACACGGATTTAGGCAAGCTCGGCATGATTGTGTGCGCTGACACCTTTGACCCGTCGCTTATGAAAAAAATCGCGGCGCTCGGCGCTGAAATCGTTTCTTTACCTGTTGCAGCTATGGGAACCCACCCAACAGTTAAGGGGCACCCGCTCACCGAGGGCATCGCAAGGGACCACGGCATGTTCATCTTAAAAGTCGGCAACGTCTGCTCGAACATGAGGGGCGGCAGAAGCGCAATCATCGCGCCATGGGGAATATTGGGTGAAGTTACGGATGCGCCTGAGGATTCGGTTTTGTCGGCGGATTTAGATATGGAGCGGTTAAAGGAATACAGGACTAAACTGAAAAAATAGTGTCTCAAAAGCATGAAATTTTGGTTGAGTTCATCAATAAATTTTTGCCCAGCTATCAACTATCTGCTTCATCTTAGTGAATTCGTAGGTGTCGAGCCATTCGCGAAAATCACTGTTGTGGACAGCGAACTGGGCGATTTGACGTGCGTTTTCTGAGTCGTGGACAAGAAGCAGCACCGCTTGGAGGTTATGCCTGGAAATGTACGAAACTGTTTTGAGCAAAGCATCGAGTTTTTCGTCAGTCGGCAACTCGGAGCTTAACTCTACAACCACTGGCTTCTTGAGAGTTGCAACGAAGTCTCGAACAATAGTGTCAACCCAATAGTTTGTGAAGTAATCCCGAGACGACAAAGGCACATGGAAATAATCAACCAATTCGGCGATTGCGCCAAGATCTATTCCGAACCGTTCCTTAGCTAGAACTGGATCAGGGAACATTTCAACTGCAAATGTCCCTTTCGTGTGGGTTTTGGCTTCTTTTAGGAATTCCGTTACTGTTTTTGCTCGCCATTCCGTCCAGCTTAAGCCGCTTTTTGCCTGCTCTTTGATGCATCTTGGGCATGTGCAGTAGCCTTCGTCGGCGAAGTGATAGAGGTTTAAGGTGACGCCCGCGATGTCTTCTTTGGATATGCGGTCGAGGTATTCGTAGACTTTAGTTCGGTACTGTGGGTGGGTTGGGCATACGAAGT
>CAIUPH010000036.1 GCA_903901015.1 Candidatus Bathyarchaeota archaeon
AGGGCATGGGTTCTTCTCCTTTGAGCTGTTTCAGCAGCTCGGTTGTTTGTTCTGAAGAGAGAACCCTGCCTCTTTTTTCACAAAGTTTCAACTAACTTTAGCATCCCGCCCGCTAATTTGCAGCAAGCGTTTCCTGACATTGATTTTTCAGAAGCTTCTAAGAAGGCAGATTGAAGTTGTCGCTATTTATGCATAGTGAGAACATTCCAAATCATATTATTATCGCTAGATGGCATGGCGTGCGTATACTATGCGTCAACAATGTGAGGTCAACAAAATGGCTACAGAGTCTATAAAATGTCCTAAATGCGGCGCAGAAATCGAGCTAACAGAAGCCCTCTCCCATGACATTGAAGCCCGACTTCAGCAAAAGCATCTTAATGAAATTTATGAGCTTAAAGAGAAACAATCTTCAGAATTACAAGTCCAGAAAACGGCGTATGAAAAAAAGCTTTTAGCTGAAAAGAAAATGTTGGAAGAAAGAGCGGGGCAGCAGGCCAAAGAAGCTCTGGGCTTGGAACTCTCGGACTTAAAGTCTCAAATCGAAGAAAAAAATATTAAGCTTAAAACCTTTGAGCAAAAAGAACTTGAGCTTCGGAAAAAGCAAAGAGAGCTTGAGGAGAAAAATGCATCTCTGGAGCTTGAAGTAACCCGTCGGCTTGATGAAGAAAGGCAGAAGATAAAAGAGTCGGCCGCTATTGAAGTAGAAGATCAGCATCGGTTGAAAGATGCGGAAAAAGACAAACAGCTTGCCGATATGCGAAAGCAAATCGATGATCTCAGGCGAAAGGCTGAGCAGGGGTCACAACAAGCTCAGGGAGAGGTTTTGGAATTAGAACTTGAAGGTTTATTGAAAAAAGAGTTTCCGTTTGATGAAATCGAGCCCGTCGGGAAAGGTGTTAGGGGAGGCGATGTTCTTCAAATGGTAAAAACTCAAGCCGGGCGTGATTGCGGGAAAATTATATGGGAAATCAAAAGGACAAAAACTTTCAGTGATTCGTGGCTTGAGAAACTTAAGACGGATCAAATTGAATCTAAAGCGGTAATGGCTATTCTTGTCTCTGAGACTCTGCCTAGAGGTTTCCATCACTTTCGACAGGTAGATGGTGTGTGGCTCACCGATATTCCGTCCGCAATGTATTTGGCTACAGCCTTAAGAATGCTCCTTATTCAAGTAGCCCGTGAACGAGAGATGCAAACAGGGAAACAGGAAAAGGCCGAGCTTATTTACGGCTATGTAACGGGGCCGGAGTTTAAAGGAAGAGTTGAGGCGATTGTACAAGCATTCCGGAATATGAGAGAAGAGCTTCAAAATGAAAAAGATGCAATGGAACGGATATGGACCAAACGAGCAAAACAAATAGAAGCGGTTATTCGTAATACAATAGGGATGTATGGTGATCTTGAAGGTGTCGCAGGTGGTTCCTTGCCTGCTATAAAAATGTTAGAATTGCCAGCTGAAACAGAGTGACCTGCCCCACTTAGTTGTACCAGCATGAGTGAGAGAGTGGCTGCCGGTTTGACCACCTTAACTGTACTGCCTCTGGTGCTGGAGGACGAT
>CAIUPH010000037.1 GCA_903901015.1 Candidatus Bathyarchaeota archaeon
GAACCCACGAACGCCTACGCGATAGGGTCCTAAGCCCTACTCCGTTGACCTGGCTTGGAGACCCCTGCACATATTTTGCGCAGTGTGAAATAGGTTAGGTTGCTTTAATATTTATTTGCCATTAGTTTTTTCTGTTTTGTGTGGTTGTGGCGAATTGCTATGTCACTTCTTTTCGATTGTAGAATTTGTTGGTTTTTGGGTTTGGGTTGTGTTTTGTTTGCTGTTTGGTTGTGGTGTGAGGGGTTTTTGCTTCACAAGTATGTTGGTTTGTTGGGTTGTGGTTGTGGGGTATGTTAGTGAGTTTGACTTGTGCTCAAGCAATTTTGGTTCAAGATTGCGTTTTGTTGAGTTCTTCGTTGCTGCAATGTGCGCTGTAACCGTAAGCTCTTTATTTAGTACCGCATGTTGTTTCTGAGAAGAACATAAATTTGCCTTCGTAGCCTAGTCCGGTGGGGCGTTACCTTGGTAAGGTAATGGTCGCGGGTCCAAATCCCGCCGAAGGCTCCAACTTGCTTAGGATTTTTATTTTGTTGTTAGTTTTAGCCTGAAAGCTATGCATATATATGCATATGTACATAGTATTTTGCATGACAAAAGTCATTTCCCTCTCCGAAAAAGCCTACGAAACCCTAAAAGGCATGAAGAAACCTGGAGAATCATTTTCAGACGTAGTCCTGAGGGTTTCGAAGGAGAAAAAAAAGAAATCGCTACTCGAGTTCGCTGGTACCTGGGCAGGGAACGACGCAGACGAAGTGCTTGCACAAATCATGAAGGATAGAGAACAATCACGTTCACGGCAGGTCGACCTGTAGCTTGATTCTTGACACAGACATGCTCATCGCTTTAATGCAGGGAAAAAAAGATGCATACAAAGCAATGCAGGATCTAGAAGAAAAAAACGCCCGAGTCGCTACCACAATAATCTCAGCTTACGAGCTATTCAAGGGAGCAGACGTGTCATCAAGACCCGAGCGGAACTTGACCAAGATTCAAGATTTATTATCCAACATCGAGATTCTGGAGTTAACATTACAGGCTACCCATGAAGCATCTGTCCTATACCGCGAAATGATGAAAACTGGGCGTCTAATGGGTGAATTTGATTTGTTAATAGCGGCAATCGCTAAAGTAAACGGCGAAACTATCCTGACACGTGACAAACACTTCAAATGCGTAAAGGGATTAGAGCTAGCCGACTGGTAAACAAACACTTCACATTCCAAGGCAATGCCCACCCGCTAAGGTTAGTGGTCGCGGGTCCAAATCCCGCCGAAGGCTCCAATTTTATAAAATATTAGTCATTGACTGCGCAAGCTTTTTAGGGCATGGTTCTTTCGCAAGTAACTCGCTAACCCAATTATGTTTAGGTGCTGCCGATGAGTCAACCGCAATCAAAAGATCCGCAGGAACTGGTTCATTCACTTGGCGTTGACCCCGAGCGGGGATTAAACGACCAAGAGGTAGCGGCGCGGCTCGGCAAATACGGCAAAAACAGCCTCGTGGAGGAGCATGAAATTCGTTTCCTTGGGATTCTGCGCGAGGAAATCACGGAGCCCATGATTCTGCTGCTCATCGCCGTCGGAGTCCTCTACAGCATCCTTGGCAGCTTAACCGACGCCTTAACAATCATCGTAATCATAATCATCCTTGTCCTTGCCGAAGTCTGGAACGAATACAGGGCTAAACGCTCCATCTCCGCGCTTAGGCAATTGGCGCCTCCAACGGCACTTGTGCTCAGGAACGGGCAACCCACAGAAGTTGAAACAGCATTTTTGGTTCCAGGCGACATCTTGCTTTTGAAGGTTGGGCAGCGTGTTCCAGCCGACGCCAGACTTTTGGAGGCCTACGGGTTAGAAGTGGATGAGTCGTCGTTGACTGGCGAATCGTTCCCAGCCGCCAAAGACGCCACGGCAGCACTGCCCAGCGAAACCAGAATCACCGACCAGACCAACATGGTTTTCTCGGGAACCGTAATCACTCGGGGAAGAGCAAATGCAGCGGTGACTGCGACGGGCGTGAACTCTGAGCTTGGCAGAGTCGCAGGCATTACAAAAGCCGCCAAAGAACCCAAAACCGCGCTCCAACTTGCAATGAAGCAGCTCTCCAAAACGCTGGTTTGGGTTGCCCTATTCTTCGCCATTCTAATCCCAGTTCTGAGTTACGTTAGGGGTTTGCAACCCAGCCCCGCCGAAGCCGTGCTTTACGGGTTATCGTTGGCGTTTGTCGTTATCCCAGAGGAACTACCTATAATCATCACGATGGTTTTGGGCGTGGGAAGTTATGCGCTGTCAAAGAAGGGCGCCATCGTGAAGCGTTTGAGAGCTGCAGAAACTTTGGGAACCGTAACCGTCATAGCCACCGACAAGACGGGGACGATTACCGAGAACACGATGAGGGTTGAGCACTTCTACTTTGACGGTGTGGGTCGCTCTTCTGGTGAGTTTAAAGAGAATGAGAAAGCCGCGTTGAAGACCGTTTTTTTGGCAAGCGACGCCATCCGCGGAGCATCATCAGCCGCTATGCTGGGTAATCCTATGGCGCAGGCAATCCAGCAGCGCCTAAAACAGAGCGGCATAGACACCCAAACTCTATCGAAAGACTGGATTCTAACAGACGAATTAAGCTTCGACGTCACACGCAAACTCGCCACATACGTTTACCAATACGGCAGCTCCCAGATTGCCCTATCCAGCGGTGCACCAGAGAAAATCCTTGAAAACTCCAGCAGAATCCTACTCCGCGGAGAAGAGACACCGCTAAACGACGCCATAAAAGTCGAAGTTTTCAGCACTATAGCGCAGATGGCTCACGCCGGCGAACGCCTTTTGGCTTTTGGGTACCATCGATTAACCGCTGACGCTGCAAAAGATAGCGTAGAAAAAGACTTCGTTTTCGTCGGCATAATCGGCTTCATCGACCCGCCGCGTAGAGAAGTCTGGGGCGCCATCAAAACCTGCCAAAACGCAGGAATCAAAGTAATCATGATTACAGGTGACCATCCTGAAACGGCGAGGGCAATCGCGAGCCAAGTCGGGATAAACAACGCCAAAGTTTTAACGGGCAGCGAAATCGCAAAGATGACGGACGCCGACTTGAAAGAAGCCCTGAAGCACACGTTTGTATTTGCAAGGGTGACTCCTGAGGATAAGCTGCGGTTGGTTCGGCTGCTTAAAGAGAACGGTGAAGTCGTAGCGGTTACGGGGGACGGAATCAATGATGCACCAGCGCTAAAGGAAGCCCACATCGGCATCGCGATGGGCATACGTGGAACCGACGTTGCCAAAGAAGCCGCCAGCATGATTTTGACCGATGACAACTTTGCCACCATAGAGACCGCCGTTAAGGAAGGACGCAAACTGTTCGGCAACCTGCGCAAAGGCGTCCGCTACTACCTTGCATGCAAAGTTGCATTGGTCTCTATATTCCTCGTCCCAATCATCCTCGGCATTCCCCTGCCTTTTGCCCCAATCCAAATCATAGTGCTTGAACTCTTCATGGATTTAGCTGCCTCCGCCACCTTCGTAGCTGAACCCGAAGAAGCAGGCTCCATGCAGAAGCCGCCAATCGACCCAAAAGAGAAATTCCTCAACAAACCCATGCTAAAAACCCTGTTCCTCGGCGCATTGAGCCTCTTTGTAGCGGTCACCGCAACTTTCCTGTTCGCATGGTACACAACCCATGACGTTAACTACGCGAGAACCATTGCATTTGCGACGTGGATGTTCGGCCACATTTTCCTCGCCCTAAACTTCCGCTCGGACCAAGAACCCCTCATAAAGGAAGGATTACTGTCCAACAAAATTATGCTTCTGTGGGCACTGCTCGTCTTCGTAACTTTGATTGCAGCCACCGCTCTGCCTCCGGTTCAAGCTGCATTGCAGATTACAAGCTTGCATCCTATAGATTGGCCGCTTGTAATCGGAGTATCCTTCGCAGCTACCTTTTGGATGGAACTTGAGAAAATCCTGCGGAAAAGCACTTAACTTTTTAACCCAAACAACATATCACATGGATACAGGGAGAGGGATGCGTTGCCGATAAAGTATTTTGAGGCTCCAGAAATCAAACAGCAAGTTGACCAGTTAGCGGAAGAATGCGAATTCTTCCATGTGGTGCCGCAATTCGTTTATTGTGTGCGAAGCAAAGGCTCCAAGGCTCGGCGTACAATCGCAAGAATCCATGGGCTGGGCAAGATTTGGCAGGGCGTTCTGAACCTTCCGCCATCCTACACCATCGAGGTTATCTCTGAAATCTTCGACAGAATGTCCCCTGAGGATAAGGAGCGAACGTTAATTCATGAACTCATGCACATTCCCGGCGGCTTCTCAGGAGGTTTTCGTCCACACAAAGGCTATGTTGAACGAAAGGATGTGGAGCTAGTTTACAAGAAACTGCAAAGTGACAGGGCGGCTAAACGGCAGAAAACACTTTTTCCCGATAAACAGCGTTTTTTCGGTTAAAACTCTAAATCTTTAGACACCTGTCAAAAGGCAAAGCCCCCAACAGGCAACGAAACCTAAAAAGCCATGTGCGAGCAATAATTGCAAAGGAAGAAAACTTTGCCGCAAACCGAGGTTAACTGATTGAAACACGTTATGAATAGTCTACAGCACAACGGCATATTCGTTCCAGCCTACGATTACAAAGGTTTCACCGTGAAAATCCAGGGAAAAACCGTTAAACTCACCGAAAAAACAGAGCCGATGGCAGTGGCTTGGGAACGTAGAAACCTATCCACCACCATTGCACCGCCTGACACGGTTTTTATAAGAAACTTTATGAAAGAGTTTCTGGGTCGACTAAAAGAGGAGAACCCCAAAGAAGCCTTCTTAGATGCGTTTACATCAAAATACCTCGCCAACGTAGATGACCCCGCGTTAAACAGGGAAATCAACTTCACAGAAATCAAAAATTTTATCCAACAGGAAAAAGCCGCCAAAGAAGCCATAACCAAAGAAGTGAAAAAGCAGCAGGCGGAAGAACACAAAGTTAAACGTTTAGAATTCAAAGAAAAATACGGTTACGCTATGGTGGATGGACAGAAGCTGGAGTTAGCTAACTGGACCTCTGAGCCATCGTGCCTTTTCGCTGGGCGCGGCGACCATCCACAACGGGGAAAATGGAAGGATGGACCAAAAGAAGAAGACATAATCCTCAACTTGCCCAAAGACAAAGATGGAAAGCTTTTGGTCCCACGTCCGAAAGGCAATTGGAAAGATATTGTTTGGGAGCCCAGCAAAATGTACGTGGCAAAGTGGGAAGACAAACTCACGGGCAAAATTAAATACGTCTGGTTCAGCGACACCGCTTTTCTCAAGCAGAACCGCGAGAAAGAGAAATTCCAGAAAGCCGAAACTCTGGGCAAACAAATCAACCAGATTGAAGGGCACATCCTCAGGAACATGGATTCTAAAGACGTGGAAAGACGCAAGGTCGCGACGGTTTCATGGCTGATTCTGGTGCCTAACATGAGGGTTGGAGACGAAAAAGACCCCGATGAAGCAGACACAGTAGGCGCCATCACCCTTCGCCCCGAACACATAAAAATCGTGGGCGACACACTCCACTTTGACTTCTTAGGCAAAGACAGCGTCAGATGGGTAAAAGAGTACAAGGCGCAGCCGTCGGTGATTCGGAACATCCAAGAATTCTCCAAGGATACAACCAAAGAATACCTCTTTCAAGGCATCGATTCTAAAAAAGTCAGCCGTTTCCTCTCGGAGAAAATGCCCAAACTAACCGCTAAAGTGTTCCGTACTTGGCGTTGCACAAAAACCGTCAAGGAAGAACTCGAAAAAAGCGGAGTAACCAAAGACGACCCAGAATACAAGAAGCAGTTCGCAGCGAAAATGGCAAACTTCAAAGTTGCCGAAGTCGCAAACCACAAACGCAAAGTTCCCCCAACCTTCGACCAGCGCGTAGCACAAAAAGAAGAGAACCTCAAAAACCTCGAACAACAACTCAAAGCCAAAAAAGCCGCGGGCAAAAAAACCGAGACCCTTGAAACCAGAATAGCGCGGGCGAAAATGGACATTCAACTGACCAAGCTGACCAAAGAATACAATTTGGGCACATCGCTAAAATCCTACATCGACCCAACTGCTTACGTTAAGTGGGCCAAGAAAGTCAAGTTCGACATCGAAAAATTCTACCCGCAGACTCTGCGCAACAAATTCAGCTGGGCACTTCACCCGGATAAAGCGCAATCGGCATGTAATTCCGAGTGCATACCTCCATGAGCGTCGTCGAAACCAAAGACGGCGTAGTCTTCACCATTTTTGTTAAACCCAACTCCCCAAAATTCAAGATAGAACTCGACGGCAGCGAGATAATCGTTTTTTCCACTGAGGAACCCGTGAAGGGAAAGGTAAACAAGGAAATAATGAAGGAATTAACCAAGCTTTTCCATACAAAGGTTGAGATTGCCTCGGGCGCCACGTCCAAGCAGAAACAAATATTCGTAAAAGACATGACTAAAAGCCAGGCTGAACAACTTTTAAACTCGATATAACTTCATAAAACTTAAAAGCAAAATCCCCAAACGCTTCTTCGTGAAAACCAAATGAAAGCAGACCAAAAAACATGCGAAGAAGTAACATTAACTTTAAGGGGAATGTTTGAAGCCTACGCCAAAAGAGACCTCAACGGCGTCTTAGCATTCTGGGCACCTGACCCCGACATTCGGCTTATCGGTTCAGGTGCAGACGAGAAAAGCGTTGGCGTAAATGGGTTTGCAAAAATCCTTCGCAGGGATTGGGAACAGTCGGATTCAGCATCAGTTGAACTTTCAAACGTCGCTGTTTCAACGGCGGATTCTGTTTCTTGGTTTACGGCGGATATCACTTTTCACGGGAAAGTTCATGTAGATAGTTTTGTGATGCTTGGTCGTTTAACAGGGGTTTTAGTGAAGCAAGGGGACAACTGGATGCTTGTGCAGATGCATTTTTCGGTCCCAAGCAGCGAACAAGGGGCGGGGCGATCTTGGCCTAAACCGCAAAGCCAGAAGTAAAATGGGGTATATCGAAAATCGGAATATCCCTTTATAACCCAAAAAACCAGAGTAGTATTCAATAACAAAGAAAGAGGGCTTAACCCTCACCTTACCCCAATTCGCAACCCAAATATTTCCTCATTCTTCTGTAATTGCTTTCTTCACATGGGTGGTAATCGTGGGCAACAGTCTTTTCCCGAATAATTCTCTTCCCGATTTTTACATGATACACATAACTCAACATACTGCCGTGAACGGTGTTTTGAATTTAATTTGGAAACTTCCAATATGCATAAATGCAAAAGCGCATAAGCATCTTATTGGGGCTTTACGGTTGAGTAACACAAAAGTTTTGGAAGACATTCGTGACGAACTGCAGGAAATCAAGCTTCTCTACAAAGAGTTAGTCGACAAGCTTGTCCCTGTGGAAGAAGCGACTAAAGAAGAAAAGAAAGCCATAGAAGAGAAAGATGAAGTCGCAGACGAAAAAGAACTGATGCAGACCTTAGGCTGAATGGAATGTTCACAATCAAAATTAAGAGGAAAGCCCTAAGGAACCTCGCCAAAATAGGCCCAGAGCAGAAACGCCATATAAAAGAAGCAATATTACTTCTAAAGAATGATCCGATACCATTCAAAAAGGTAGATATTTGCAAATTAAAAGGCTATGATAACGTCTATAGAATCCGAGTAGGCTCAATAAGAATCGTCTACGACATTCTATGGAAACAAAAAACCATAATGATCCATTACGTAGGCACTAGAGAAAAAGCGTACAGTTAACTCAAGTTTTAACTCTGTTGTTTGAACCTCAGTATGGCTGCGATGCCGCCGAAAGCGTTCTTAAGCATCTGTCCCTCTTCAGTTTCGCCTGAAATAACCTCGACATCGGTGTTTCCGAGTTCAGCCAGTTCAGCTAAATCATCAACCACATCTTTCTTGTCAACTATGGTAAAAGATGGCGCTTTGCAGGCTGCACAGGGTTTTCCAACTAAGCCCTTCTCGAAGTCCGCCACATCCTTGCCTTTAACGGTGTGCTGTTCTTCGTAGCCGCAGGCGCCGCATTTGACGGTGACGCGAACCAAATCCAGTTCCTCCGACATTAGCATCGTCCGAACCGCACCGTTCTGCAGCAAACGCCGCACTTCGGCTTCACCGTAAGTTATCATTCCTGTGTCGTGGCCGACTTCATAGAGGAATTTCTGCATAACCTCTTTTTCTTCGATATAGCGGACTTTACGCATGATTTCAGGCGCCTTATCCACAATTTCCTTAACACCCTGTTCCTCCACGTAAGCGGTGTCGATTACGTCAAGAATCTTATTTTTAAGTTGGTAGTTGATGTAGTCGCCTTTCTCAAAATCGTACTTTGTCGGTCCAGGTCCACCGAGTATGATGCCTTTCAAGTTTTCAATCGGCAGAAAAGTGTCATTGGCATGTGCGCCAACGCGGGTAAAGTACTCGTTAAGCTGCATGTCACGGAGCCGCTCGTAACGCCTAGCTGACTGTCCACCTGCCTTAGTTTTGCCTGCAACACCCGAATGCATCTGCCTCACAATCTGCAGCCTTTTTCCCTGCAACGTGGCAATTGTAGCGTTGTTGGCATCCACCAGCAGGATACCGTAACTTTCTTTCTCCCGAAGCATATCCTGCAAGTACTCAGTGTGGAAACGTGAATCGCAACGGTACAGGAAAATCTTGATGGGTTCAGGCGGAACGATAACGTATGCTTCCATGCGTTCGGTTCCAGGTGCATCTCCTTGCCCAAGCAAGGCGCCTGTAAAAACCACTATGCCTTTTTCGCCTGGGTCTTTGAAGAGTTTGAGTTTCTGCTGTGCCTTTGTGATGGCGTCGAGGACGTTTTTTCGGGTGACGTTGGATTTGATGTTGCTGGCGGTTCCGTATTCGTTGCGCAAAAGGTTGAGGGCGTCGCTGATTTGTTTGCCTGGCGGAACGTAGACTGTGATGAGTTCGGTGTGGCTGCCCTCTTTGTTAGCCAGTGTATTGAGGGTTTTTCTCAGCCTGAATAGTTCAAGGGACGACTTTTTCGCGGTACTCAAATTATCTTCACTGTAAACGATTGACTTGATAACTAACGTTAAAAGGAGTCAAATAAAAGTTCCGACTTAAAAAACGGAAGCTTAGGCTTTTGGTTTTGCTGGCGGCGCCGCTGCAGGTTCTGGCATGGGTGCTCCAATGGCTTCTCTGAGGTAAGCCTTGAAAGGACCCAGTTTTCCACCGTAGTTGCCAGACGAAATCTTCACTACGCCTGGAACACCGGCAGCTGCTGTTACACCTACTTTCATGCCGTTTTTAACTGCGTCAAGTGTTAAGCCGTTCATGACAATTTCGTAAACGCAAGTTACGCCTTCTGGAACAACAGAGTCAGGCACAAGGGTACGCAAGGTTGGGCAGTATGGATGATTAGTTGAAGCTTTCAGTTTGTATTTTAATGAGCCAGCTTTGCTTCCTGCGCGACAAACTCCGCCTGGAAACTGCATGATTACGTCAGGGGCATTTGCGCGGATTGCGTCTGCTGCTGCTTCAGCCGCTTTAAGTCCTGAGAGTTGATCTTTTGAGAAAATCATAAAGTTGCCGCCTGCAACTGCCTCCATCGCGCCGAAGCCGTCTTCGACGATGAAGTTGCCTTCCATCACGGGAAGTTTCCAGCATTTTCTTCCGCCGACCATGGCTTTCTTCTGGAAGCCGTCGCCGAAGTATCTTAGGCTGCTGCCGACGTTAAGGGTGCGTTTGCCTGTTAAACCGTTGAATGCTGCAGTTGTTGGACAAGTCAGGGTACATTGCCCGATACGCTGCATAAGCTGGTGTTTGAGTTCGAAGCGGTCACGATTATAAATTTGGATTAGTACACCGGGTCGTTTGTCAGGTGTCTGGTCTGCTGGAACGGCTCGTTCGATTGCTGCTTCCGCTGTTGCTTCAATTACGCTTGTGGCAAAGCCTATTGTTAGGCTTGCGGCGATTTGTGCCCATTTTTCGTTTTGAGCGGTAATCAAAACTCGTCCTGCCCAAAGCCCGAACATTTCAGCAAACGTGTCTTGAATCTGTACTACGTTGCCTGAAGGTGATTTTACAATGAACATTTTTGTGTTTTCGTCATAGCTTTGGATTTCAAGCTTGTTAGTGTTTGAAGACATTAAGGGGACCTTGCCAATTCTGTTGGGAACTGTATAATTTAAGAGTTTTCATGTTTTTTAGGGTTTCAACTTGTTTAATTTCCCGATTACAAACCGCAGCATATTCTGAATTTCGGTGAAGCTACGGCGGCTTTTGCAATTTCGCTAATTTATTAAGTGTGGAAAATAGCGTTAATGACCTACCCTCTATCGTTTCTGCAATGATATGATATTAGGATCCAAATAGGTTAAAAAATGGGAACATTAAACTTTGATAACCCTCGTTTACCCCACGCATCATCCAAACCGCTTAACGTCGGCAAGAGACACCTTCTCCTCAATCATCAAGTCTCTCAGGCAAACTGGGTCCGTTTCCAAGTAGTCGGCCGTGCATGCGTATGCTCTGCCTCTGCATCCACCGCAGCTTTCTCGGTATTTGCAGGCTCCGCATTTTCCCTTCAGATTTTGCCGTTGCCGCAGGGTGTTGAGGACTTTTGAGTTGCGCCAAATGTCAGTTAGACTTTGCTCGCGGATGTTTCCCACTTTGATAGGCAGAAAGCCCGAAAGCTACGCCAGAGATGGAGCCTACAGCAGCCACCATGCTTGCGGTGCCAACTTGAATTTGGAAAGTTTTTGCTATGTCGATTAGAAGCAGTTGGAAAGTTACTGTTATTAGCCAGACGGAAAAGACTGAAAGCATCAACACAGGAAGAAGGAGTCTGCTGTGGGCAATTTTTTCAGTCGCAGTTTCCGAGGTCATGCCCGCCCTGTTTGAATGTTAGTAATATAAATGATTGCTGATGCAGTTCAGTTACAGACTACGTGGCTATAGGGTAATATAGTTACGAACCCAAACATTTAGTTGTATGCGAAAACTCAAGGGCTCAAGCAGCTACCTTAAGAATCAAGTGCGAAAAAACCTTGCCAAAGCAGCCCTGTTCCTATTCTTATTCGGTGCCATCCTTTTTGCCTTAGTCCTGCGCGTGGCAGTCTCGTTGCAAGTGGACATTTTGGAGGAAGCAGGCTTAATTCTCGCGATTGCACCGCTCATCGTCTTCTATTTTTACCTCCATAAATATCGAATCTACAGCGGCGGTTGGGAAGGAGAAAAACAAGTCGCCAAGCGATTAATGAACAGCCTAAACGACGACTACTACCTCCTAAACGACTTGTACCTGCGTGAAGGCGGCGGAGACATCGACCACGTTGTCTTGGGTCCCAATGGCGTCTTCGTTTTAGAAACCAAGAATTGGAACGGCAGCATCTCCTGCAGCGGCGATGAGTGGCAGCGGATGGGCAAACGCAGTTTTTCAGGCAGTCCAAGTCGACAGGTGAAACGTAACGCAGCCAGAATCAAGCAGATAATCGACGGCAACCCCAGTTTTCGGGTGCTGGTCATCTGGGTCGAGGGGACAGTTGTTTTCACGAATAATCATGTTGTCCTGCATGTTAACAATCCTTCTGTTCCAGTCCTCAAGCTCCCCCAACTGGCGAACTACATAACAAGCTACAGGAGCCCAAGAATAATCCCTCGCGAACAGTTGGAAGCCATCGGAAAAGAAATCATTAAGCAAAAGCATTAATCGCAAACGGGCGGCTCAATTTTTAGCCACATTTTCTTCTTGACGCATGCCAAAGATGTGATGGTTGTTACCAGCAATCCTCCGAGCGAGAAGGAATTGTAGAAGGCCCGTTCAGGGTTCATGATAGTGTGGAGTGAGACAGCCGCTAGAAGATAGAGTGATCCCAAACCCGTCACCAACTGCAAGACATGGAGGACTCTTTTCGCTTGGCACGCTTTAGTTTTTACCCAGTTCAAGCTGGATTCGATTCGTTCTGAAACATCGGGCAAATCATCCAGCAGTAGTGCTAACCCAGCCAAAACCAAGAAGCGCCCAGCATTAACTACTACGTCGCCTGAATTGTACAGGAAAAGGTAGAGGAAAGGCATGGATGTAAAGAACACGATGAGCAATGAACCGATTAAAAGCACTAAAAACCCGTAGACGTAGTGGTGGAACAGGAACCTCCCCGTATGTAGTGCTCGTCCAATGCATGCTGCTGGAAAAATGTTAATTGCTGCCGCTGCAATCGCAAACCAAAGCAGGTTCCCATCGAGCAGGTAGGGTGCGAAGGGATGCCAGTATGGATAAGATTTGTAGAAGCTGAAAATTAATCCTGAAACCACTGATAGTGTGATGAGCGCATTGAAAATCAACGCTACACTGAATATTTTCTTAAGGATTGTAAAGACGGTACCCGCCATTTTTGCGCCAAGCCCTAGATAAGCCCTTCAACCTAATTTTATAAAGAGACTTGTGCATCAATCTTTTATAAGTAACGTATGTTACGCCAAGAAAGCTATGAAGTTCAACGTTAAGCAACAGCTTTTTTTTGGGGGGAAGCTTTATTTTTTCTGTTCCTCCATATATCAGGTATCGGTGAATGTTTTGGGTAGCATCGGATTTGGCGCTCTTGTAGGATTCATAGTGACTATAGTCATAAGCATAATCTATCCTGGAGTAGGCTACCTCTTGGGTGCGCTTCTGGGCGGAATAATCGGTGGGCTCATAGCCAGGGGCATCTTGGGCGGAACCATGTCGGGTTTCCTCTCTGGATTCGCCAGCGCCATAATAATTGCTATCCTTGCGTTTCTGCACTTAATCGTTGTTGAAACCATAAGGCATGGCGTTTTGGGCTTTCTGTTCGGCGGCTTAGCAGGGATAGTTCTAGGCGTAATAGTTCTCGTCGCCATTACAGTGCTTGGGGCAATCGGCGGCTTCATAGGCGGCGCAATCACAAAGTAAGGTTACCTGTCTAGCATGAATGTTTTCTCGTGCGACGCTTGCTCGGGAACCCTGTCCAGAATCATTTTTTCCTCAGGTTTCTTGCTAAGAACAATCGGCGAGAGCTGCTTTGCCAGCGCCAACGCGGATTCCAGTTTGCTGGCTCGTTCCGCGTAGACCTCAAGCAGTACACCGTCTTTATGCACGGTGTCGCCTAGTTTAGCATGCAAGATTACTCCTGCGCCTTTTTCTTTTGGGCAGCCTGCTTCGCGGGCTATGCGTACGATGTCGTCGGTGCTTAGCCAGAGAACCTTGCCCGCATGCTCAGAATGCAACTCGGCGCTTTCTGGTCCAACGGGCAAATCTTCAGGTTTAACCGCTGGGTTGCCGCCCTGAGCCGCGATGATTTCCCGCATCTTAGCCATTGCTTTTCCTGAATCAATCATATCCTGCGCCAACGCGCGTCCATCTTCAACGCCTGTCATTTCAAACAGCATGCCTGCGAGGCTGACGGCTTTCTCGCGCAAATCAGGAGGACCTCCGCCCATAAGCGTCGTCAATGCCTCGCGTGCTTCCAACGCGGGTCCGATGCCGCATCCCAACGGCTGCTCCCCAAACGTCAATGCGCACTGGATTTTTAAGCCAAGGCGCTTGCCCAAATCCACGAAATCCGACGCTAAAGTGTAGGCTTCTGTGCGCGTCTTGATTTTTGCGCCCATGCCCGTGGGAATGTCGATGACGACGTGGGTTGCTCCGACGGCTTTTTTCTTGCTCAGAATCGAAGGCAAAAGCATAGGGTCAATTCCCAAGGGGTACTCAACTTGGATGAACAAATCATCGGCTGGCGCAAGCTCCAATGAGCCGCCCCACACGAGGCACCCGTTGGTTTTAGCGACGACTTCCTTGATTTCTCCGATGGATAAGTTAACTGGGCAGAGCGTTTCCACTCGGTCTGAGGTGCCAGCGGGGGAAGTGATGGCGCGCGACGAAGTTTTGGGTATGGTGAATCCAGCTGCTGCCACGATGGGCACGACGAGCATGCTGGTTTTGTCGCCAGGGATTCCGCCGACGCTGTGTTTGTCAAGAATGGGTCCTGGACCGAAATCGATTGTTTTGCCCGTGGAAATCATCGCCCGCGACAACGCCTCGGTTTCGCCCGTGCTAAGCCCGTGAATGCTAAGCGCGGTGAGGAACGCGGCGATTTCAACCGTGCTCAAATGGCGTTCAACCACATCCTTCACGATAGCCACAAGGTCCTGCTCACGCAAGCGTTCCCCATGCAGCTTGGCGCGGATGTTGAAGAGTGATTCTGGAAGCGAAGCCAACAGCACCTTAACCGTCTCACCCTCTTTAACCCCAAGCGCAGAGACAGTTTCTCGGTAGAGCCCGATGCGGTTTGAGGGAAAATAGTCGGCGATGTTGGCGATGGCAATCATTTCCTGGGTGTTACAGGTGATTTTTATTCTGTCGGAGCTGTGCACACCAAGTAGGTTGGCGCTTTCTTCGCTGAGCAGGGCGATTCGGCTGCCGCCTGTGGATATCATTAAGGTTTCAACGCTGAGTTCCATCTAAACACGACAAATAACTGAATGAGTTGGGAATAGTTAAAGATTTTAAGGCAAAGCAGATGAGTCTATCAGTGAGGAGCTTTGCTTTGAAATATCTTGACTTCGTCAATTTAACTTACAAACCTAAAGAAACCGATTTAACCTGTACTTTTATTGTTGAACCTGAAGGCATCAGCCTCAAAGAAGCTGCGGGCGCGGTGGCGGCGGAAAGCTCCGTTGGCACATGGACAGAACTCACGACCGAGAAGCCGTACGTGAAACGGTTGGCGGCGCATGTCTACAGCATAGAGGGCAGCGTGGTCAAAATCGCGTATCCCACGGAACTTTTTGAGCCCTCGAACATGCCCAACATCTTGAGCAGTGTGGCAGGCAACGTCTTCGGATTAAAAGCACTCAGAAACCTGCGGCTCCTCGACATAGAATTCCCAAAAAATCTTGCAGAAAGCTTCAAGGGACCAGCGTTTGGCATCGCTGGAATTCGCAGACTCCTAAAAGTCCCCAAACGTCCTCTCGTGGGGACAATCATTAAGCCTAAACTGGGATTGGAAACCAAGGACCACGCTAAAGTCGCTTACGACGCTTGGCTGGGCGGCTGCGACATCGTGAAAGACGACGAGAACCTAAGCAGCCAGAGCTTCAACCCGTTTGAGGAGCGTTTGGTGGCGACGCTTGAGAGCCGCGACAAAGCCCAAGACGAAACCAACGAACGCAAAGTCTACATGGTAAACATCACCGCTGAAACAAACCTTATGCTTAAACGCGCCCAATCTGTCGTGGATCAGGGCGGCGAATACGTCATGGTGGACATCTTGACCTGCGGGTGGTCGGCGTTGCAGACGCTTCGGGACCAAGACTTCAAACTGGTTATACATGCTCACCGCGCTGGGCATGCGGCGTTTACCAAGAGCCAAGTGCATGGGATAGCCATGAAACCCATCGCCACCGTCGCAAGAATCATTGGCGTGGACCAACTCCATGTGGGCACAGTGGTGGGGAAGATGTCGGAGACCAAAGCGGAAGTGCTCGAAAACATCGACGCATGCAAATCCAAAATGGGCGGCTTGAAGCCTGTGTTGCCCGTTGCATCAGGCGGCTTGCATCCCCGGCTGGTGCCCGCATTGATGGAGACTTTTGGCAACGACTTCGTCATCCAAGCAGGCGGCGGCATCCACGGACACCCAGACGGCACAGTCGCAGGCGCCAAAGCCATGCGCCAAGCCGTAGACGCAACCCTATACGGAAAAACCCTCGAAGAATACGCCAAGTCACATTTAGAGCTAAAATTAGCTCTCAGCACTTGGAAAGCTTAGAAAAAGGAGTTGCTATTTCTACATTCTTTTTTTCTTTGTTTGGCAACTAAATAATCTTAAGGTGTTTCAAAGTGTCAAAAGCCAGTCTAATGGACTTCCTGGCTATTTCCTCGGGGAAACGGTAACGATTCAAAATACGCTCAGATGCAGTCAAAGGTCTTTGCGTTAAACTTATTAGAGTTTATTTTCAATTTTAAGCGTTATGTTCTACATTTTAAAGTTGAGACCTGATGTTGTTCATTTTAATGTGTCTTTCCAGAGTTTCAGAAAAAACAAACTTACTAACGTTACTGGTTTATCTTTGATTTTACTATGCCGTCTTCTCGGCTTTCGAGTAGTTGCTGGTGTTCACACGTTAGCAGAAGTGACGGATTTGGAAAAATTTCATGTTAAGTCAAGTTTGATAAATAGAATTGGCATTCTTATGGCAACTAAGCTTATTCTTTCAGCTCAAAGTGTAGTAGTGCTTGTCCATTCCTATAGTGAGGTTTTGAAGAAACGCTATGGTCATAGAGGAGTTTACTACATACCCCATGGCGCTTCAGTTGATACTGCGTTAACAAGAAATGTGACTAAAGAAAAAGCGATACTTCTTTTTGGTCATATGGGTCCACACAAGGGGCTTCCATTAATGTTAGAGGCTTTCGAAAAAATCAGCAAAGAAAATGGGGACTTCAAACTGGTAGTTGCTGGTTCGAATCACCCAAATTTTCCTAATTATCTTGAGGAATTTATCAAGATGAATATTCCAAGTGTGCAATTTTTAGGGTACATCCCACAGGAGAAGTTGGGTTCCGTTTTTAGGAAAGCGGCAGTAGTTGTTTTACCGTACAATGCTGCGCCTGGTACAAGTGGCGTATTTCACTTAGCATGTGGGTATGGGTGCCCTATTGTAGCTTCAGATTTGCCTGAAATTAGAGAACTCGTATCTGATGGTGCTTCAGCGATTCTTGTGTCTTCTGGCGATGTTGATGCTTTGAAGGATGCAATTTTGGAGGTTCTGTTAAATGAAGAGGTGTCTTAAATCTGCATAGGGTAGGCGACGTCTTCATAAAATATTGCGAACAAACAAGCAAAAACAACGAGAAATAAACCCCTTTGGAATCCCAAGTTAGTTTATTTTATTATTTTATTTTGTCTAATTTAGGATACTTTTTAGCATGTTTTATTGTTTGGTGTTTCAAGTGTATTTCTGCTGTTTGGCAAAGTGTTATAAAGAAATAGAGTCAAATAAGGCTTGGTTGAGCGGGGGATCTTATGCTTCTTGCTCAATACACAAATTTTGAGGAAAAGAAAAAAACATGCAAAAACTAAAAAATAAATCTATGGCTATTACGATTGCAATAATTCTATTAGTTTCAATAGGAGCTTCAACGATGTTAATATCTCCCGCAAAAGCACACCTACCTGCATGGCAAATTCCAACGTTTGCCCACATATATGTCGCAACTGATCCAATAGGCGTCGGTCAGAAGGCATCAATATACTTGTTTGTGACACCAACATACGCTGATACAACTATGGTCAATGACTATAGATTCCATAACTTCAAGCTCGTCATCACAGCGCCCAGCGGCGAAGTGACAGAACAAAATTTCGCCACTGTCCAAGACACTACATCCAATCAGGGCACATCATTTGTCCCTACTGAGGTCGGCAAATACAACTTGACGTTCATATTCCCAGGTCAAAATGTTAACGACTACTCACATTTGTCTACCTCTGCATACATTAACGACACTTACATGGCTAGTAGTGCAACAACGACTCTAACCGTACAGCAGGAGCCAATATTGGAAATTGCTTATCCTCCGCTTCCAACTGAATTCTGGACACGGCCAATCTTTGGCGAAAACGTAGCTTGGTATCAGGTTTCGTCAAACTGGTTAGGTAGCGGCATGCCAGGTTACGGTGGCTCAACTGGACCAAACATGCGAGTCTTCTCAGGTGATTCCGTCGGTTCTTTAACGTCGCACATCATGTGGACTAAGACCATCGGTCAACCTGGAGGCGTAGCTGGAGGAAACAACCTTGTAATCCTAGGAAACACGTGGTTCGAAGGCACTGCATACTCTCAAAGATACACCAACCCGATAATAGTAGCTGGAATGCTCATTTACAAAGAACCGTTTGAATCTACAGGAACTGCTGGACAAACAGTCTGCGTTAATCTATCCAATGGACAGGAAATCTGGAGACGATCCGATGTAGCCACATTATCCTTTGCCTACGTTCAAGACATGGAAAACCCTGACTTCCACGGAGTTAGACCAGCATATCTGTGCACAAGCAACTTTGGTCAAGTATACGATGCAGCCACGGGAACTAGCGTATTCAACACTTCTGCAGTGCCATCTGGTACAAACGTAGTAGGCCCGAATGGAGAAGTGATGAAATACATATTCTACAATAATGCAACTGGCACTCAACCTCAAGACTATTACTTGTGCCTATGGAACTCAAGTAGATTCTGGCAAACAGGAAGTATGCAGGAACGCACCCTTCAGTCAGGTCCCATCACGATAACCTCAAACGTATCATCAATAACATATGTTGGCGGCCAAGCAATAACGACACTAACACCTGTAACAACCACGGTAACTCAAGTTAATTGTAGCCGAAGCTTTTTTTATGAGTTGCTAAACCCCACAACACAAAACGTCACAATACCTTGGCGCAACAACCAAGCAGGATCACCAGCTATAGTTGCAGCATTCTATGGTGACATGTTACTATGCAGAAACGGCTCGTACCCATCCTCACTAGCACCGACCGGCAACCTCCCATACAATTACTTTGCAGTTAACCTCAACGCATCTAAAGGCGCAATCGGCTCAGTACTATGGTGGAACACTGTTCAGCCAGCAATTGATCCAGTATATGGCAACATTACAACAGTTTCATTTGCAGGCGCAGACCAATCTGGTTACTTCTGTGAATCCTACAGACAAACATCACAATTCGCATTCTTTAACATGCGGACAGGCGCATTCATTAAACTGAGTGACCCACAACCAGCACTTGACTACTACGGCAGCACTGGATCCGGCGCGCTAAATAACGTCGTTGCTTTTGGCAGATGCTACTCCAGCGCATATGCTGGTATATTGTACTGCTATGATATGGCAACTGGCAATGTACTGTGGACATATGGTAACGGCGGTTCAGGCAACACCACTTACAGCGGCTCAGAAGTTCCAGGTCACTACCCAACCTTCGTCAAAGCTATTAGCGGTAGCACCCTTAACAACGGAGTCATCTACACAATCGATACAGAGCACACTTTGGAAACACCAATCTACAAAGGCGCATTAACACGAGCAATTAACGCATCTGACGGAAGCGAAATTTACACACTTACAGCAGCCACAGGCGAATTTGGCGCTGGCAGCTTTGCCATAGCAGACGGCTACAGCAATTTCTTCAACAGCTACGACTCACGAATCTACACCCTCGGCAAGGGACCTAGCGAAACTGCAGTCACAGTTGGACCTAAGAGTTCAACACTTGGCGGCAGCGTAGTTATTGAAGGTACAGTCAACGATGTTTCTGTAGGTTTACAGACCACAGAGCTACAAGGACGCTTTCCAGCAGGTGTTCCAGCTTGTGCTGACAGCAGCATGCAAGATTGGATGGCTTACGTTTACGAGCAACAACCAATACCAGCGAACTTCACAGGCGTTAATGTAAACGTTATCGCCTTAGACGCAAACGGTAACTACCAAAACCTCGGCACAACAACTACAGACAGCAAAGGATATTACAGCCTAACTTGGACACCCAATATTTCAGGTTCCTACAAAGTTTATGTAACATTCGACGGAACCAAAGGATACTGGCAATCATCCGCAGAAACCAGCTTCGCAGTTGACCCCGCAGCACCAACACCAGCTCCAACACAAGCACCACAGCAATCAACCGTTGATCAATACTTTGTCTCAGCAGTTGCCGGTATCATTGTTGCAATCGCCATAGTCGGAGCTATACTAGCACTTTTAGTGCTCAGAAAGCGACCTTAAAAGCAACACAAACAAAAATTATCTTTCCCCTTTTTTAGTCAAAAATAAACAATAAATGGAGAAATGATAGGGGCTGAGTAGGCTCTGGTTAAAATTCACAGCAATGGTATAGAGCATTTGCATTTGTGTTTTTCTCCTTAAGGTTCAGAGTCTCAGCAAACTTCTGTTTCTCCAAAGTTTCTAAACATGAAAAACAAACAAATAAAACAACGAAAAACAAGCACCTTTGAAATCCATAGTTAGGGTATTATTTTGTCTAATTCAGGCTGCTTTTTGCATGTTTTATTGTTTGGTGTTTCAAGTGTATTTCTGCTGTTTGGCAAAAGTGTTATAAAGAAATAGAATCGAATAGGGCTTGGTTAAGCAGGGGCTCTTATGCTTCTTGCTCAATACAAAATTTGAGGAAAAGAAAAATGCAAAAACTAAAAAATAAATCTATGGCTATTATGATTGTTTTACTTCTAACAATTTCAATGAGTGCTACACTTCTAACTATTGATGCTCATCCGCTACCTGGATGGACCATTGTTTCTTATGCCTATCTCAGCGTTGCACCTAATCCAGTAGGTGTCGGTCAAACAGTCGATGTTTGCATGTGGGTGGACTGCGCTATACCCAGCTCTGCTTTAGGCAACGACATCAGAAGACACGACTACTCTTTGGCAATCACAAAACCAAACGGCCAAACAGAAACTCAACATTGGGCTGTCATAAGTGACCCCACAGGCGTCCAATTCTACCGTTACACTCCAGACCAAGTAGGTAATTACACCTTCACATTCAACTATCCCCAGCAAACCTACACATGGAGTGGCACCTACCAAAACGACACATACTTAGCCAGCAGCAGAACACAATACTTAACAGTCCAAACAGAACAGTTGCCCAAGGCAATCGACAGCTACCCCTTACCAACAGAGTACTGGACTCGCCCCATTGAAGACCAAAACACCTACTGGTACAGTGTTGCTTCAAACTGGCTTGGTTCACCCTATGTTATTGGCGCCGGCGCAGCCTACATCGGTGGACAACAAACCGACGGCATAGCGCCAAACAGCGCCCACATCATGTGGACTAAACCTCTACAGTACGGCGGAGTCGTCGGGGGAAATGACACCCAAATTACAGGTGAAAGTTTCTACGAAGGCTTATCATACAACCCACGTTTCGGCAACCCCATAATCATGCAGGGCACACTATTCTACCAAGAACCCTTAGGCAACGCAGGCACAGGAGGAGACTACCTCGCAGTGGACTTACGCACCGGAAAAGAACTCTGGCGCATTAATGCAACCGCAACCGGAGTCTCACTTGTCCCATCCTTCGGCTACTTGTACTCGTACGACGGACCAAACCAACACGGAGTCTTGCCCAACGGCTTACTCGTCGCAACACAAACAGTCACCGGACTGGGCACTATATGGCGAGGATATGACCCGCGCACAGGCTACCTGACAAATATGAACATCTCCAACATTCCAAGCGGAACCAACGTCGCAGGACCCTCAGGCGAATACCTCAAATATATGCTTACCTACCAAGGCGGCAAATACTTTCTTGCACAATGGAATTCCTCTGACGTCTTTGGCACCATCACTGGAGCAAACTTGAGCCCAACAGGCTGGTACTCAGGTAGCATACCCGGCAACTGCCCCTTCAACTATAGTTCTTTGGGAACAAACACTAACTGGAACGGAACAACATGGGTAAACAGCACCGTACTAAGCGCAGAAGGATACACAGCACCCGCTTCGTCTGCATACGACTGGAACGTTACAGTGAACCTAGCCGGCACAGGATGGAGCATCGGCACAGGAGGCAGAGGCTTAGTTCCCCTCGTTAACTTAGGTAACATGCTGCTCTGCACTCAAGGAACATTTGGCGGACACGTCGGCGACTCAGGCGCAACCATAACCACCGACCCAGCCAACATAACAGCCATCAGCCTCGACCCACAAACACTCGGACAAGTGCTATGGACACAATCCTACCCGCAAGCACCAAACAACAACACCCGCTTCCTATCAGCATGGGACCCAGCAAACGGCGTGTTTGTCTTCTCAGACAAAGAGTCTTTTGCGAACTGGGGCTACAGCTTAGTTGACGGAAAATACCTCTGGGGGCCATCCTATCCACCTGCCACACCATCTGTTGACTGGAACTACATGATTTGGTACACACCCTTCTGTCAAGACGGCAAACTCTACTCATGCGCTTTCAGCGGCTTACTCTACTGTTGGGACGATAAAACAGGCGAATTAAAATGGACTTTTGGCAACGGCGGCGCAGGCAACAGCACATCATCAGGACTCGAAACACCCTACGGCTACTACCCTGAATTCGTCGAATCAATCGCAGATGGAAAAATCTACCTAGTCGGTAATGAACACTCCCCCAACTCGCCAATGTACAAAGGTTCACTGTTACACTGCATAAACGCAACAACAGGCGAAGAACTCTGGAGCATCTTTGGATGGGGTAACATGATGAGCGGAACCTGCGGACCAATCGCAGATGGCTTCTTAACAGTCTACAACCCCTACGACGGGCAAATCTACACTTACGGCAAAGGAACTAGCGCTCTAACAGTAGAAGCACCAATGGCTGACATCGTACAAGGATCAGGCTTAGTTATACGCGGTACAGTAACTGACACTTCTATGGGCACAACACAAAACGCGCAAGCAGCACGCTTCCCCAACGGTGTCCCAGCAGTTTCAGACGCAAGCCAAAGCGCGTGGATGGAGTATATCTACATGCAAAAACCAAAGCCAACAGATGCTACTGGAGTTACAGTGAACCTTGCTGTAATTGACTCTAATAACAACACAAGACCCATCGGCACAACCACCAGTGACTCAAGCGGTGCATTCAGCTACCAGTGGACTCCTGACATCGCAGGCAAGTACACAGTTATTGCTACCTTTGCAGGCTCCGAATCCTACTGGCCATCATCTTCAGAAACCAGCTTTGCAGTTGACCCCGCAGCAGCAACACAGGCACCAACAGCAGCACCTTTAGCGGACGTTGCAACTAATGCGAACTTAATGACCTTCATGGCAATTGGAGTAATCGCAATAATAATTGCAATAGCCGTGGTCGGTCTACTTCTGCTAAGGAAACACGCATAAAAATAGCACAACAAAAATTATCTTTCCCCTTTTTTAGTCTATAAAAAATAACAAACAGTAAATGGAGAAATGATAGGGGCTGAGTAGGCTCTGGAAAAACTAATAACAGTTGTAGTGAATTGCATTTGTGTTTTTCTCCTTAAGGTTCAGAGTCTCAGCAAACTTCTGTTTCTCCAAAGTTTCTAAACATGAAAAACAATCCAATCTAAATCAATAAGAGAATCTTGATGCCAAATTTGGGTTCTGTTAAGTTGGTGTGGGATTTTTATCGGTGTTAAGTTTCGTGGGATGAAGAGGTGAGAACAAATGGAGAACTCTGATTTGAATGCGAGTCGGCGTAATCAATAGGTTACTTTTTTTTATAAAAAACCTAGCAGAATACCTGCCGCGTTAGCGGCAGGATGAATGCGTCCACCACCACTTAGACGTAGTTCTATTCGTTCTACCAAAACGAT
Source organism: Candidatus Bathyarchaeota archaeon (assembly GCA_903901015.1). Taxonomy (GTDB): domain Archaea; phylum Thermoproteota; class Bathyarchaeia; order Bathyarchaeales; family Bathycorpusculaceae; genus Bathycorpusculum. Next base: position 23,395 of record CAIUPH010000037.1, read on the forward strand.
AGGTTTGTCACCACTGGATAGGGAGGTGATAGACCTGGACAAAGCAAGATCGTGTGCTTACCACGCTAACTACCACTCTGGGCCACTAAATACCGGCGCAAGGTACTTTTGGGCTCAGTTGAGGTTAAGGCTGCTGAAGGTACTTAAGACGATTGCTACTAATCACGGCTTCCAACTGCTGGCTGCTAAAGTTCATCATGGCAACCATATTCACGTGTTTGTTTCAGCTCGTCCAAAGCTATGTATACCTGA